>NZ_JBITHP010000016.1:230437-234431 GCF_044458105.1 Embleya sp. NPDC050493 | reverse complement strand
GCGGCGCCCCCCCCCCCGCCCGCCCCCCGGGGGGGGGGGGGGGGGGGGGGGGGGCCGCCCCCCCCCCCCCCCCCGGGCGGGGGGGGGGGGGGGGTGCCCCCCCCCCCCCCCCCCCCCCCCCCGCGGCCCACCCCTCCATCCTTCTCCCCGAGTTCGCCCCCCGACCCCCTCGCTTCACCGCCCCTGCGCGCTTCCCCACCCCACGTCCCCCGCGTCCCGCCCCACGCCCCCCGCGTCCCTTCCCGCTTCCCCTGTGCTCGTCCGCGATTCCCCCACCTGTCCCCCCGCATTTCCCGCCCCCACGCCCCCGGGGTGTCACTCCTCGGCCGCCGCCTTCCGACCGCTCCGGCGTTACTTCCCCAAGACGCCTTCGCGGATCGTGAGCGGGGCCGTTCCCCCCTCCCCCGAGGGGCGGGGCTAGTCGTGCCCGGTCAGTGCGGCGAGTTCGGCGGGGGTGGGTCGGTCGCTCCGTGCGCATGCCACGCGCCCCTTCCGACGCGTGCCGCCAACCGGACGAGTGCTGCACCTCATGCCCTGCTCCTGTTCCCCGAGGCGAACCCTTGCGGTTCCGCTCCCAACAGGGACTTGTCTACAGGCAGGCGTTCCCGACACACAACGGGTGCTTGACACATTTGATCACCAAGAGTGAATCATGGTCACGAAATGGCCAAAGAGGTTTGTTTCAGGCGTGGTTGTCGAACGGCGCGACAAGGGAACGCAAAAGCCCGGCGAGAGCCGCCTGCTGATCGTCCGTCAGGCCCGCCAGGATGGCTCGCTCCTGGCCGAGCAGCTCGGCCATCGCCGCGTCGACCCGATCACGACCGTCGTCGGTCAACCGGACCAGTACGCCGCGCCGGTCGTCCGGATCGGGAAGTCGCAACACCAGGCCCTTGGCGGCGAGTCGGTCGATCCGGTTGGTCATCGTCCCGGAGGTCACCAGCGTCTGGGTGAGCAACTGGCCGGGCGAGAGCTGATACGGCGCGCCGTCCCGGCGCAGCGCGGAGAGCACGTCGAACTCCCACGGTTCGAGGTCGCGCGCGGAGAACGCGGTGCGCCGGGCGCGGTCCAGATGCCTCGCCAGTCGGGTGACCCGGCTCAGTACTTCGAGGGGTTCGACGTCGAGGTCCGGGCGCTCCCGCTTCCATGCCGCGACAAGCCGGTCGACCTCGTCTTTCATGGGATCATTCTAGCCAGTCGTTCGATGCCAAGCCTCTTGATATCGAGATAAGACTGAGCAATATCCGACACTTTCCCTCGGATCCGAGCGAGTCCGACCGGCTTCGAGCGGCTCGAACGACGTCGGGTGCCCGGGAAATCCCTGGCCCGGGTCGGACCCGGCCGGCAGGGTGAGGCGCATGAACGCCAGCCGTCCGGACCGTACCCGGCGCGTCGCCAACGCCGCCCGCGCCCTGCATGGCCTCGCCCTCGGCGACGCCTTCGGCCAACAATGGTTCTTCTATCGGGGCACCGAGGCGACCGAGCGTCAGGCCCGCCGGATCGCACCGGAGGCCGAGCTCTGGCACTGGACCGACGACACCGCGATGGCGCTGTCCGTGCTGCGCATCCTGCACCTGTGCGACGACGTCGACCAGGACGCACTGGCCGCGCACTTCGCCGCGTCCTACATGGCCGACCCGCATCGCGGCTACGGCCCGTCGATGCACGGCGTGCTGCGCGCGATCCACGAGGGCGAGCCGTGGCGCGAGGTGACGCGCCGTCAATTCGAGGGCCAGGGCTCGTGGGGCAACGGCGCCGCGATGCGGGTCGCACCGCTGGGCGCGTGGCATGCGGACGAGGACCTCTCCCACGTCGCGGCCGAGGCCGAGCGCTCCGCCGCGACCACGCACGCCCACCCGGAGGCGGCGGCGGGCGCGGTCGCGGTGGCGATCGCGGCGGCCCTGGCGACCCGCGGGCGGGACGAACCGGCCCCGGATCCGGTCGCGTTCCTGACCGAGGTGGCGCGGCACACGCCGGAGAGCGACGTGGCCTCCGGCATCCGCACCGCAGCCCGGCTGCCGGCCGGCTCCTCGGTCCGCAACGCGGTGAGCGTATTGGGCAACGGAACCCGGATCAGCGCTCCCGACACGGTCCCCTTCGCCCTGTGGACGGCGGCACACCACCTGGACGCCTTGGACGACGCCCTGTGGGAAACGGCCCGGGGCATGGGCGACGTCGACACGACGTGCGCGATCACGGCGGGCGTGGTGGCGTCGCGCACCGGTTCGGCCGACATCCACAGCTCCTGGCGCACGGCCCGCGAGCCCGTCCCGGGCTGGGTCGACACGGGCGGCGGAACGTCCGCGGGCCGGACGTGAAAGCGGGCCCGCCGACCTCGAACGAAGTCGGCGGGCCCACCGCTGCCGGACCGGCTCCGGGACGAACCCCCCGGTGCTCGGCACCCGCATCACGATCGTGCCGGGCGGGCTCCCGGAACACACCGAGGGCGGGCCGTTCGGCCCGCCCTCGGTCACCACCGACCGGCCTCCGGGGCGGCGAAACCGACGAGCGGTTCCCGGCCCCGGCTCGGGGTCAGATCAGGCCCAGCTCGCGCACCGCGTCGCGCTCCTCGGCCAGTTCCCGCACCGACGCGTCGATCCGGCCGCGGGAGAACTCGTTGATGTCCAGGCCCTGGACGATCTCCCACTTGCCGTCCTTACAGACGACCGGGAAGGACGAGATGAGGCCCTCGGGCACCCCGTAGGAGCCGTCCGAGACGACACCCATCGAGGTCCAGTCGCCGTCGGCGGTGCCGTTGACCCAGGTGTGCACGTGGTCGATCGCCGCGTTGGCCGCGGACGCCGCCGAGGAGGCGCCGCGCGCCTCGATGATCGCCGCGCCGCGCTTGGCGACGGTCGGGATGAAGGTGTCCGCGAGCCAGGTCTGGTCGTCGACCACCTCGGCGGCGTTCTTGCCGGCGATCTGCGCGTGGAAGACGTCCGGGTACTGGGTGGCCGAGTGGTTGCCCCAGATGGTCAGCTTCGCGATGTCGGTGACCGCGACGCCGGTCTTCTTCGCGAGCTGGGTCAGCGCGCGGTTGTGGTCCAGGCGGGTCATCGCGGTGAAGCGCTCGGCCGGTACGTCCGGCGCGTGCTGCTGCGCGATCAGCGCGTTGGTGTTGGCCGGGTTGCCGACCACGAGCACCTTGATGTCGTCCGCGGCACCGGCGTTGATCGCCTCGCCCTGCGGCTTGAAGATGCCACCGTTGGCGGCCAGCAGGTCGCCGCGCTCCATGCCCTTGGTCCGCGGGCGGGCGCCGACCAGCAGGGCCACGTTCGCACCGGCGAAGCCGTCGGTCGGGTTGTCGAAGATGTCGATCCCGTCGAGCAGCGGGAACGCACAGTCGTCGAGCTCCATCGCGGTGCCCTCGGCGGCCTTGACCGCCTGCGGAATCTCCAGGAGGCGCAGGCGCACGGGGGTGTCGGGGCCGAGCAGGTGACCGGAGGCGATGCGGAACAGCAGCGCATAGCCGATCTGACCGGCCGCGCCCGTGACGGTGACGTTGACGGGGGTACGGGACATTGCGCGCGGGTCTCCTCTGCTGCGGCGGGATCCGACGCCGATGGCAGTCCGCCGGTAGCTCGGCATCGAGATACTTTTCGCCGCCACATTACTCCGGCCCCCGGGGCCGCTCCGCCAACCACCGGTGTGAGGTTCGCCCCGAACCGGTTTCCGCCCGCCGCGTTTTCGTTTCGACGGAACCGACCGGTAGGTTCATCACTTATCGGAGTCGATCGATTCCGGAGGGTGACACGTGTCCGCGTCGGACCCGTCCGAGCCGGCCGGCGGACCCGCCTCCGGCCTCCCGGGCGCATCGGTGCCGGCCGATGCCGCCGCGCCGGACCCGATCGACGCGGTCGCCCTCGGCCGGCTGTACCGACGTGCCGTGGGGGGGGGGGGGGGGGGGGGGGGGGCCCCGCCCCCCCCCCCCCCGGGCCCGGGGGGGGGGGGGGGCGCCCGGGGGAGGGGGGGCAGAGGCGGAGCGCAGCGGGGCGGG
>NZ_JBITHP010000016.1:171325-230427 GCF_044458105.1 Embleya sp. NPDC050493 | reverse complement strand
GCGGGCGGCGCCCCCCCGCGCCGCCCACCCCCCCCCGGGGGGGGGCCCGGGCCCCCCCCCCCCCCCCCCCCCCCCCACGTCCGCGGGTCCGGCGGGTTCGTGCGCCCACAGGGTCCGTGCGTCCACAGTCGCGGAACCGCGAGGTCCGCGGATGGTCTACAGGCCCAGGCCCGTCGAACCGGTGCGCTTGGGTACCCACGGCAGATCGACGAGCGGCTCGGGGATGCTCAGCCCCAGGAGCAGTACCGCGGCGCCGAAGAACAGCAGCACACCCACGTCGGTGAACCGGCTGCGAATCGCCAGGACTCCCACGTCGGATACGAACAGCCGCAGTATCGCGGCGACCAGGAAGGTGCCCGCGATCAGGATCGCGGCGATCCGGAAGCCGTCGAGCGCGGCGGTCAGCAGCGCTGCGATCAGGCAGCCGAAGACCACCATCGCGGGCCACTCCCGCAGCGGTCCGGGTCCGGCCGGCGAGGCACCACCCTCGGGCAGGTAGGTGCCCGGCTCCTTCTTCCTGCCGTCCTTGCGCCGCCCCCGAGCGGTTGCCACAGGTCCCACCTCTCCTCGCTGGGCGTGAGCGACACCGCGTCGGACCCGCACTCCGCGGCCGCCGGTCGCGGGCGGGCACCCACGATCGCGCGGCCCGGGGCGAGGGTCCGACGCGGTTCGATCACAGGCTGGTGACCTGCCGCTCGGCGGCCTCGATGACGTTGGTGAGCAACATCGCGCGGGTCATCGGGCCCACCCCGCCGGGCATCGGGGCCACCCAGGCGGCCTTCTCGTAGGCCTCCGGGTGCACGTCGCCGACCAGACCCTGCTCGGTGCGGGTGATGCCCACGTCCAGCAGCACCGCGCCGGGCTTGACCATGTCCGCGCTGATCAGGCCGGGCACGCCGGCCGCGGCGACGACGACGTCCGCCTGGAGCACGTGGAACGGCAGTTCCTTGGTGCCGGTGTGGCACAGGGTCACCGTGGCGTTCTCGGTGCGTCGGGTGAGCAGCAGCCCGATCGGGCGGCCGACGGTGACGCCGCGGCCGATCACGCACACCTCGGCACCGTTGATCTCGATGTCGTGCCGGCGCAACAGTTCGACGATGCCGCGCGGGGTGCACGGCAGCGGCGCCTCCTGGCCCAGCACCAGTCGGCCCAGGTTCGTCGGGTGCAGGCCGTCGGCGTCCTTGTCCGGGTCCATCAGCTCCAGGACCCGGTTGGCGTCCAGGTGCCTGGGCAGCGGGAGTTGCACGATGTAGCCGGTACAGGCCGGATCCGCGTTGAGCTCGCGGACCACGTCCTCGACCTGCTCCTGCGTCGCGTCCGCGGGCAGGTTGCGCTGGATGCTGGCGATGCCCACCTGGGCGCAGTCGCGGTGCTTGCCGCGCACGTACGAGTGGCTGCCGGGGTCGTCACCCACGAGCACGGTGCCCAGACCCGGCGTGATGCCTCGGGCCTTCAGTGCCTCGGCCCGAACGGCCAGTTCGGCTTTGATGGCGGTGGCGGTGGCCTTGCCGTCGAGGATCTGCGCCTTCAAGTTCTGTCTCCTGGTCCGCGGTTTGGGGCCGGTCGCTGCGATTGTCCCGTATCCGCGTCGGTCGCGCGGCGGGCCCCGTGCAGGAGCCGGGCGGGCGGGGCCAGAATGCGTCGCTGGACGAACTCGGGCAGCTGCCGGGCGGGCAGTGGTTCGTTCGCCCGGGCGATGGTGCGACCCAGTCGTTTCAGGTGTTGGCGCAGCACCGGATACCCCCACAGATCCGGCTGGTCGGGCAGCGTCGGGGGGCGCCGCTCCTCGGCGGCGGAGGCCAGTTCGGCCAGGTAGGCGTCCAGCCGGTCGAGGTCGTCGGCGGGAATCGGCTCGGGTGGCTCGGTGCGGTAGGTCTCGGGTGCGGTCATCAGTCGATAGCCGAGCCGTTGGGCGGTCACGATCGCGGGCCACAACCGCTCGACGTCCAGCCGGCGGCCGGTGAACTCGCCCAGTGCCGCCTCGTACACGCTCCACAGGTCGAGCAGTTCGCGCCGGGCCGCCCGCCGGGTGCTGCCCCAGGCACGATCGTCCACGATCTGCCCGGTGACCGTGGCCCGCAGCAGCATCGACTCGGCCCGGATGGTCCGGCCGAGTCGGCGCGGCAATCGGGTCGCGGACGCGCGCGGCCACAACACCAGGCTCGCGGTCAGGCCGACGGCCAGGCCCAGGACGGTGTCGATGAGCCGGGTGGCGGCCAGGTCGCCCACGTGCGCGTCGGGTTGGCCGGTAGCGGCCAGGAAGAGGCCGACCGGGGTCACGCACGCGGCGCCCACGGCCAGATTGCGGGCGATCACGGTCTGCGTCGCGCCGAACAGCAGCGCGACGGCGATCACCGCGAGCCAGCGGTTGGGCATCAGGTCGTGGAAGAACAGCGCGATCACCGCGACGCCCACGAGCGTGCCGATCGCCCGTTGCAGCACCCGGCCGAAGTCCAGCACGACGTTGCCGCCCTGGAGCGCGGCGCCGGCCGCGATGGCCACCCATACCGGGTGCACCACCGGCAGCAGCGCGGCGGCCAGCGTCGCCGAGCCGACGCCCAGTCCGGTGCGCAGCGCGGTCGGCGGGACCAGGGACGAGCGGTCGAACGCGGCGCGCATGCGCTCGCCGGCGGTGGGTCGCCGGCCGGGGATGATCTCGCCCTCCTTGACCGCCGGTTGGCCGGCCGCAGCGGCGGCCGCCCGGAGCACCGTGCGCAGGTAGCGTTCGGCGGCGGTCTCGGTGTCGGCGAGTACCGCGGGCATCACCGGGACCAGCTTGGGCTGCCCGACCGCGCCGGCCAGCGCGCGCACGGTGTCCGTGATCTCCGGCGGCAGCGGCCGGGTGCGCTCGACGGCGAGCAGTTGGGCGGCCTGGAACAGGTCGAGCGCGCGCCGGCACAACACCCGCAACCGACGGGCCTCGCCGGTGCGCCGATTGCGCTTGGTGTCGGCGCGCAACACGCTCACCCACGCGCTGTGCACGGTCTCGGACGCGCGGTGTCGGGCGGCGTCGCTGGGCTGGTCGCCGATCGAGGCGAAGAAGTCGGCGAGCGCGTCGAAGCAGGCCGCGAGCGCCATGTGCTCGGGGTGGCGCGGACGCACCAGCCAGCCGGACATCGACACCAGCCATGCCCCGGCGGCGCCCACGAGCACCAGCGCGGCCCGCTCGGGGATCATGTCGGGTTGGTGTGGCAGGAAGGCGCCCATCGCGCAGACCAGGGTGAACATGTAGCCGCCCGGGCGGTCCACCTGCAACGCGCCGCACAGGAAGGTGGCGACGGCGGCGACCAGGGTGATCACCGGGACGTACAGGAGCGCGGTGCCGGCCGCGAGCGAGCCCAGGGTCAGCGACAGGGCCAGGCCCAGGCCGACCAGCGCGAGGGTGATCGCCCGGCGCGCATACGGCTCCTTGGCCGCGTACAGCACGGTGTAGCCGCCCAGCGCGGCGAACGTGCCGTAGCCGACGCCCAGGGCCGCGGTGACGATCGCGAACGGGATGCCCACGCCGAGCGCGGCGCGCGCCCCGGCCGCCCAGGTGAAGCCTCTGCCGGTGAGCGTGACGAGGGGCTTGATCTGGTTCTGTGGGCCCAGCTCGGGCGGGTGCAGCGCCGGGAACGGCGGCAGCGTGGGCGGGTCGGAGGAGGCCGCCGAGGGCCCGGGCGGCAACGCGAGTGGTGTGCGTTGCGGCTGGGGTCCGGGGGTCGCCTGATCCTGCATGCTCCCATGCAACGCACCTTTCGCCGGGAATGCCAAGTCCCACCGCATGATCCCGATCACCGGAGCCGACAAAGACCTACCGGGCGCCAACCGCCCCGGTGTAACGTGCCGCCTCCAACAGGCTCCCGGGTGGTGGGGGCGACGCCGGGCCCGTCACGGCGCTCGCGCGTCGACGACCCCGGAGCCATCGGCGTCGCGTACCGCGTGTGCGCGCGTTCTCAGGGGAGAGTTCCGCATGTCCCAACCTCCGGGTCCGTACGGCCCGACGCCCGGCTATGGCGCCGAGGGCCAGGGCTATGGTCAGCCCGCCTACGGTCAACCGGCGTACGGTCAGCCCGGCCCGCAGGCCGGCTACGGCCAGCCCTACGGCTACGGCCCGCCACCGAACATCGGCGACTACTGCGCGAGTTGGGGCCGCCGCGTGGGCGCGACCCTGCTCGACGGCCTGGTCGGGGCACTGGTCGGGATCCCGATGCTCGGTGGGTTCCTGTGGTTCGGGAGCGAGAGCACCGTGACCGAGCACCTCGACGGCACCGAGACGACCACCTACGACGGCGGGCCGGGCCCGATCGTGCTGATGGTCGTCGGCGGCCTGGCGCTGCTCGGCTTCGGGCTCTGGCAGCTCTACCGCCAGGGCAAGACCGGCCAGACCATCGGCAAGGGCGCGGTCGGGATCAAGGTGCTGCGCGAGAGCGACGGGATGCCCACCGGCTTCGGGATGGCCTTCGTCCGCCAGATAGCACACTTCCTGGACTCGATCGCGTGCTACGTCGGCTGGTTGTGGCCGTTGTGGGACGACAAGAAGCAGACGTTCGCGGACAAGGTCTGCTCGACGGTCGTGGTCAAGGTCTGAGCGGGAGCAAGGTGTGGGCGGCACCCACACCGAGCGCACGAGGCGCGACCCCGCCGGGGTCGCGCCTCGTGTGTGTTCCGGCCGGTCGGTGCGACCTGCTCAGTGGAAGAAGTGCCGGGTACCGGTGAAGTACATGGTGATCCCGGCCGCACGCGCCGCCTCGACCACCTGTTCGTCGCGGACCGAGCCACCGGGCTGGACCACCGCCCGCACGCCGCCCGCGATCAGCACCTCCAGGCCGTCGGCGAACGGGAAGAACGCGTCGGACGCGGCCACCGAGCCGGCCGCCCGCTCCCCGGCCCGCTGCACGGCCAGCTTGGCCGAGTCGACCCGGTTGACCTGGCCCATGCCCACGCCCACGGTCGCGCCGCCGGAGGCGAGCAGGATCGCGTTGGACTTGACCGCGCGCACCGAACGCCAGGCGAACACCAGGTCGCGCAGCGTCTCGGCGTCGGCGGGCTCACCGGTGGCCAGCGTCCAGGCCGCCGCGTCGTCGCCGGGCGCCTGGTAGCGGTCGGTGTTCTGCAGCAGCAGCCCGCCGTCGATCTGGCGGAACTCGGCCGGCGTGCGCGGCGCCTCGGGGGCGCGCAGCACCCGGATGTTCTTCTTGCGGGCGAGCACCTCGACCGCGCCGTCCTCGTAGTCCGGCGCGACGATCACCTCGGTGAAGATCTCCGCGACCTGCTCCGCCATCGCCACGCTCACCGGCCGGTTGACCGCGATCACGCCGCCGTAGGCGGACACCGGGTCGCTCGCGTGCGCCTTCAGGTGCGCCTCGGCGACGTTC
The DNA here is from genome assembly GCF_044458105.1 of Embleya sp. NPDC050493. Lineage (NCBI taxonomy): Bacteria > Bacillati > Actinomycetota > Actinomycetes > Kitasatosporales > Streptomycetaceae > Embleya > Embleya sp. NPDC050493. The sequence continues at coordinate 225,070 of NZ_JBITHP010000016.1, read as the reverse complement.
TCGCCGATCGCGATCCCGCACGGGTTGGCGTGCTTGATGATCGCCACGCAGGGCTGCTCGTGGTCGTACGCGGCGCGCCGGGCCGCGTCGGTGTCCATGTAGTTGTTGTAGGACATCTCCTTGCCGTGGAACTGCTCGGCGCCCGCGAGGCCGCCGGTGCCGTCCACGTACAGGGCCGCGGCCTGGTGCGGGTTCTCGCCGTAGCGCAGCACGTTCTCCCGGCGGCGGACCGAGCCGAGGAAGGCCGGGAAGCTCTCCTCGTCGGCCGGCGCGTAGCCGTTCGAGAACCAGGAGGCGACCGCGACGTCGTACGCGGCGGTGTGCCCGAACGCCTCGCCCGCGAGCCGCTTGCGCTGCGCGAGGTCGAAGCCGCCCGCCCCGAGCGCGGCGAGCACGTCGGCGTAGCGGTCCGGGCTGGTCACCACCGCGACGGAGGGGTGGTTCTTGGCCGCGGCGCGGACCATCGAGGGGCCGCCGATGTCGATCTGCTCGACGCACTCGTCCGCGCTCGCGCCCGACTCGACGGTCTGCGTGAACGGGTACAGGTTGACCACGACCAGGTCGAACGGCCGTACGTCCAGCTCTTCGAGCTGCGCGCGGTGCGACTCCAGGCGCAGGTCGGCCAGGATGCCGGCGTGCACGCGCGGGTGCAGCGTCTTGACCCGGCCGTCCAGGCACTCCGGGAAGCCGGTCAGTTCCTCGACCTTGGTCACGGGCACGCCCGCGGCGGCGATTCGGGCGGCGGTGGAGCCGGTGGAGACCAGTTCGACGCCGGCCGCGTGCAGGCCCTGGGCCAGTTCCTCCAGACCGGTCTTGTCGTACACGCTGATCAACGCGCGACGGATCGGGCGGCGTGCCTCGTCCTCGGTGCCGGCGGTGGGGGTGGGGGCGGCGGAAGTCATGCGGGGATCCGGACCTTTCTTCCTTCGATGCGGTAGCCCTCGCGGGCCAGCCGGCCCACGACCTCGACGAGCAGGGTGCGCTCGACAGTCTTGATGCGCTCGTGCAACGCCTCGCCGCCGTCGGCGTGATCGCCGTCCTCGACCGCGACGACGCCCTGAGCGATGATCGGCCCGGTGTCCACGCCGGCGTCCACGAGGTGGACCGTGCAACCGGTCACCTTGGCGCCGTACGCGAGCGCGTCCCGGACGCCGTGCGCGCCGGGGAACGAGGGCAGCAGTGCGGGGTGGGTGTTGACGGTGCGTTCCTCGAAGCGGGCCAGGAAGCGCGGGCCCAGGATCTTCATGAAGCCGGCCGAGACCACCAGATCGGGTTCGTACGCGGCGACCGCGTCGGCGAGCGCGGCGTCCCAGCCCGCCCGGTCCGGGTGATCGGCGACGCGTTCGACGAAGGTGGGCACACCCGCCCGCTCGGCCCGGGTCAGCCCCGCGATGTGCTCGCGGTCGGCGCCCACGGCCACCACCCTCGCGCCGTACGCGGGATCCGCGCACGCGTCGAGCAGGGCCTGGAGGTTGGTGCCGGAGCCGGAGACCAGAACGACGAGCCGGGCCGGCCCGGGGATGCGCGGGGCGTGAACGGCCACTGCTTTTCGGCTCTTTCCGGAAGGGAAGGGCGGGAGGGGCACCAAATGGATTCGGGCTCTCGCCGGGATCTCGCACGGGTCCGGCGGGCGTTCCCCGACAGGAGGCGGGAACACGGAGCGGCGCCCGTACGTCGGCAACGATAGCGTCAGGGGGTAGGCAGTACCGAACCGGCGGGGTGGGATGCCGAGGACGGGGCCGGGGACAGGGCCTTGGGGCCCCTCGGCGCCGCCGCCCGGCTACGGTGCACCCCGCACACGTACGATCCTGGGAAGGGAATCCCGCGATCCGGCACGACGAGGGCAGGCAGAGGATGAGTACCGGCAACGAGACCGACGAGCGGGATCCCTACGCCCCGCCGCCGGAGGGTACGCCCGATCGCCCGCCGGCCGCCCCGTGGAACGTGCCCGGCAACGGGCGAGGGGACGGCGGCAACGGGGGCGATCGGCACGGCCGCGAGGACCGGCCGCAGCGGGCGCCGCGCGAACCGCGCGAGCAGCCCGACCCCAAGGACATCCGGGTCCGCAATGGCCGACTGGCGCTGTGGTCGGGGGTGTGGGCGGTGTTCTTCGCGCTGTTCCTGCCGTCCGACCTGGGCCTGGTGCTCGGCGTGGTGCTGGGCGTGGTCGCCCTGGTGCTCGGCATCCGGACGGTGCGCGGGACGACGCCGGCCACGGCCGGGCCGCGGATCGAGGAGGGCCCGGGCGGCACCGCTCGGCACCCGGGGCACGCCCCGGGCGGGCCCGCCCATCGGCCGCGGGTGCGCCGACCGGCGGGCAGCCGCTCCGGCGCCGCGCTCGCGGGCCTGGTCACCGGCGCGATCGCGGTGGTCTACGTGCTGGGCGTGTGGACGTTCGAGGCGGTCAACAAGGACTACTACGACTGCATGGACAGCGCGCTCACCAAGACCGGCGAGCAGCGCTGCCTGGACAAGCTGCCGGAGCGCTACCACTTCCTCGTGGACGGCACGATCTAGGCGGTTGCCCTGTCCGGCGAACCTCGGTCGGGCCGCGCCGCCCGGGACGGCCCGGGCGTGACCCGGCTGCGTCGACTCGCAGGGCTGGTCGGCGGGTCTACGACGGGCCGCCGGTTCCGAAGGCCGTCTCCGCTTCGGCGGGGGCGGCCTTCGGGTTCTCCCGACCGCGCCACCAGGTCGTGACCAGTGCGGTCGGGGCGGCGATCAGCGCGATCTCGACGGTCAGCGCGGCGGCGGTGCGCCATACGTTCGGGCCCAGTTCGGCGAGGTTGGCCAGGCCCGCGGTGCCGGAGGCCAGTCGGGTCGAGGCGAGGGTGAGCAGGCCGACGCCCAGGGCCGCCCCGGCAGCGTGCGAGGTGACCGCGAGCCAGGCCCGCGGCGGTTCGGCGCGGGCCGCGAAAAGGCCGGCCACGACGCCTGCGAGCAGCGGAAGCACCGCGGGCGCCCACGCGGTGGAGGGCACCGTGGTGGGGCCGGGCAGCGCGGCGAACAGGGGCAGCGTGGGCAGCGGGCCAAAGGTGCTGCCGGTGGGCGCGAGCGTGGTGGCCGCGCCGAGCGCGAACCCGGTGCCGGCCGCATAGGACACCGCCCACACGATCGCGTTGGGCACCAGCACGGCGCACAACACGGCCAGCGCCGCGAAGCCGACCGCGTCGTGCGTGGTCAGCGCCAGCGCGATCCGGACCTGGCCGGCGTGCGCGAACAGGCACGCGAGCACCAGGAGCGCGCCGCCCGCCGCGAGCACGGCGGCCGAGGCCAGGCCGGCCCGCACGGCCGGCACCCGCACCAACGCGGGCCCGAACGCGCCCAGCAGTCCGGCCGCCAGGACGCCGAGCGCGGCCACCGCGACGGTGCCGGACTCCGGCCGCACGCTCGGCGTACCCACGCCGGCGGCGACCGCGTACAGCAAGCCGGTGTACACCAGCGCCTGGGACGCCAGCACGATCGCGGTCCCGGCGAGGCCGTCCGCAAGCCGGCGGCCCAGCCGACACAGCAGCCAGATCAGCGGCACGGTCAGGCCGAGCGGGGCCAGCCGCAGCGGTACGACGGTCACGATCGGATCGACCGAGCCGGTCGCCGTGTGGCTGATCTCGACGAACTCGAAGCCGACGTGATGCGCCGCGAGCCAGATTCCGCCGATCACGCGCAGCAGCGCCTGCGGGTGATCGAAGCTGCCGGAGGTGGCCCCGCACATGGCCACGATCAGCACGAGCACCCCCACCGTGCCGAGCCCCGCCCCGACCGCGAGCAGCGCGGACACCACCCCGCGGGCGAGGGCCTGCGCGATCCGGGCGGTGTCGGGGCGGCGGCGGGCGAAGCCGGCCACCGCGGCCACGCCCGGCAGGCCGAGGAGGACGGCACTCGGCGGCCGACCGGGCGGCGGCGGGCCCCACGGTTGCGCTCCGAACGCCGCGGACTCGCCGGGGGCCTCCACGGGGGTCGACACCGGCAGCGCGCCGGGCGGACGGTCCGGCCTGGGCGGGGCGACGAGCGGCGGCGCCTGGGGGCGGGGCGGCGGAGGCGGCGACGCGGGGACCTCGGTGGGCCCGGGGGCGTCGACGGCCTCGGTGGGCTCGGGGGCCTCCGTGGGCCCGTCTGCCTCGGCCGAATCGGTGGCCTCGGCGGGCTCGGGCAACTCCGCCAGGTCCGGCGGGGTCGGCGGGTCGGCGGCTTCGGGCGGCGCGGCGGCTTCCGACGACTCCCGCGGTCCGGATGCCCGCGCGGGCTCGACGGGCGGCCTTGGCCCCACGTCCGGTGCCGTTTCCGGCGTCGGGCCCGGCGCCCCCTCGGGGAGCGGTTCCGGCAGCGGCTCGGGGGTCGGGTCCGGAGTCGTCTCGGGTGTCCGGCCGAGCGCCTCCCCGAGGTACCCGGGCGGCGGCGCCGAAAGGTGCTCGACGCCCGCCCACGGAGTGGAGCCGGCCACCGTCCAGGGCGCCGACGGGCCGTGCTCGGTTTCCGGCGTTTCGGTCACGCCCCCCATGCTGCCCACGCGGCTGCGATCCGAGCCGCATATGACCACGAGGCGTGACAGAACACCCCATTTGATCGATTGAAGTTGGTTAATATGCATTATCGATCGACCCTCGGGTACCTCACGCCCTCATGGGCATCGACAACGAGCGGACCGAGCCGCACGAGCGCGCCCCGGGCTTCGACGCCCTGTATGCGGCGATCGCACCCGACATCGCGCGCTACGCATATCTGCTGACCGCGAGCCCCACCCGGGCCGCGCACGTGACCCGGCACGTGTTCGCCCGGGTCTGGCGGGACCTGCCGGACGTCGAGAACACTCCCGCCGATGCCGCCCATGTCCGCACGCTCGCGGGTGACCTCGCGCTCGGTCGCCGGTTCCTGCTGCGGCGCGCCCTCTGGCGACTGGTACCGCATCCGGACCGCACCGACCGGGTCGTCCCGCACGCCGAGGACGACGCGCATCGCGACCGGGACATCGCGCTCCTGCGCGCGCTCCAGCGGGTGCCGAGCCACCGTCGGCGGGTGTTCGTGCTGCGTCACCTGTACGGGATGTCGCCGGAGCAGGTCGCGGTCGAGACGGAGGCGACCACCGAGGCCACCCGGATCCGGCTCCTGCACGCGCACGAGGACCTCGCCGAGCTGGTGCCCGCGCTGACCGGCCCGTCGCCGAACTGCCCCGAGGCACACGACTTCCTGACCACGATCACCCGTGACCTCGCGGCCCGCCACGAACCCCGCGTACCCGGTCCGCACGCGTCCCGGGTGGGTAGCAGGGCCCGGGCCTCGCTGCTCGTCGCGGTGGTCGCGGCGGCGATCCTCGCGCTGCTGATCGCCTCGCTGCCGCCGCTGCTCGCTCCGGGCACCTCACGCGACTCGCGGGGCGGCTACCGGGTCCCGGCGATCACCGGCTCCGCGGCGGCCCGCAGGCTGCCGCCCGTGCCCGCCGATCTCGCGGCCCCACGGCCGCCCGCTGCCGCCCCGCCCGCCCCGGAGGCCGACACCCCGGAGCCCGCCGCGCCCACGATCGCGGCTCCGGCGCCGGAGCCGGAGCCGGAGCCGACCCCCGCCGAGCAGTCGCCCACGCCGGAGCCGGCCGGCGCGGCCGAACAGACCACCCCGCGGTTGCACGTCGTGGTGCCCACCGCGGGGCGGCCGGCCGATCCGGCCCCGACCCGGGTGTTCGCACCCGCCCCGCCCTCGCGCGGCACCGCCGCGCTACTGGCTCCGGAGACCGGGTTCACCCTGGACACGAGCTGCGTGGACAACGGGCTGCGACGCGCGCCGCAGCACTGACCGGACGACGTGTGGCTCGGACCCGCCCGGAAACCACGACGCCCCGCGCACCGCCTGGAAGGCGGCTCGCGGGGCGTCGTGGGTCACGGGTGACCGGTGGGTCAGCCCGCCATGATCTCGCGCATCAGGCGCGCCGTCTCGGACGGCGTCTTGCCGACCTTGACGCCGACGGCCTCGAGCGCGTCCTGCTTGGCCTGCGCGGTGCCCGAGGAGCCCGAGACGATGGCGCCGGCGTGGCCCATGGTCTTGCCCTCGGGGGCGGTGAAGCCCGCGACGTAGCCGACGACCGGCTTGGTGATGTGCTCGGCGATGTAGGCCGCGGCACGCTCCTCGGCGTCGCCGCCGATCTCGCCGATCATCACGATCGCGTCGGTGTCCGGGTCGTCCTGGAACGCCTGGAGGCAGTCGATGTGCGTGGTGCCGATGATCGGGTCGCCACCGATGCCGACGGCGGTCGAGAAGCCGATGTCGGCCAGCTCGTACATCATCTGGTAGGTCAGCGTGCCCGACTTGGACACCAGACCGATCCGGCCCGGCTTGGTGATGCTCGCCGGGATGATGCCCGCGTTGGACTGGCCGGGGGTGATCAGGCCGGGACAGTTCGGGCCGATGATCCGGGTCTTGTTGCCCTTGGCGCCGGCGAGCGCCCAGAACTGCGCGGTGTCGTGCACCGGCACGCCCTCGGTGATGACCACGGCGAGGCCGATCTCGGCCTCGATGGCCTCGACCACGGCGTCCTTGGTGAACTTCGGCGGCACGAAGACCACGGTGACGTCCGCGCCGGTGGCCTCCATGGCCTCCGCCACGGTGCCGAATACCGGTACCTCGGTGCCGTCCACGTCGACCGTGGTGCCGGCCTTGCGCGGGTTCACGCCACCGACGATGTTCGTCCCGGAGGCGAGCATCCGGTGGGTGTGCTTCATCCCCTCGGAGCCGGTCATGCCCTGGACGATGACCTTGCTGTCCTTGGTCAGGAAGATAGCCATGTTGGGTCGGTCTCCCTTACTTCGCGGCAGCGAGCTCGGCGGCCCGCTCGGCCGCGCCATCCATGGTGTCCACCTGCTGGACCAGCGGGTGGTTCGCGTCGGTGAGGATCTGACGACCCAGCTCCGCGTTGTTCCCGTCCAGACGCACGACGAGCGGCTTGGTGACCGCCTCGCCCTTCTGCTTCAGCAGTTCGAGCGCCTGCACGATGCCGTTCGCGACCGCGTCGCACGCGGTGATGCCGCCGAAGACGTTGACGAACACCGACTTGACGTCGGCGTCGCCCAGGATGATCTCCAGGCCGTTCGCCATCACCTCGGCGGACGCGCCGCCGCCGATGTCGAGGAAGTTGGCCGGCTTCACGCCGCCGTGGTTCTCCCCGGCGTACGCGACCACGTCGAGCGTGGACATGACCAGACCCGCGCCGTTGCCGATGATGCCGACCGAGCCGTCGAGCTTGACGTAGTTCAGACCCTTGGCCTTGGCCGCCGCCTCCAGCGGGTCGGCCGCGTCCTTGTCCTCGAGCGCCTCGTGGTCGGGGTGCCGGAAGTCGGCGTTCTCGTCGAGCGAGACCTTGCCGTCCAGCGCGATGATCTTGCCCTCTTCGGACTTGATCAGCGGGTTGACCTCGACGAGCGTGGCGTCCTCTTCGACGAAGACGGTCCACAGCGTCTTGAGGGTCGCGACGATCTGGTCGTGCAGCTCGGCGGGGAACTTCGCCGCCTCGACGATCTCGCGGGCCTTGGCCTCGGTCACACCCTCGATCGCGTCGACCGGGATCTTGGCGAGCGCGTCGGGGTTCTCCTCCGCGACGACCTCGATCTCGACGCCACCCTCGACGGACGCCATCGCGAGGAAGGTGCGGTTGGTGCGGTCGAGCAGGAACGAGACGTAGTACTCGTCCACCGGCTTGGCCAGACCGGCCAGCATGACCTTCTTGACGATGTGGCCCTTGATGTCGAGGCCGAGGATCTGCTCGGTCTTCTCGACGACCTCGTCGGTGCTGAAGGCCAGCTTCACGCCACCGGCCTTGCCGCGGCCACCGACCTTCACCTGCGCCTTGACGACGGCCTTGCCGCCCATGCGCTCGGCGGCGGCGCGTGCCTCCTCCGGCGTGAAGACGACTTCACCGGGCAGAACCGGCACACCGTGCTTAGCGAAGAGATCCCTCGCCTGGTACTCGAACAGGTCCACGCGGGTCCGTCCTTGTGATCGCGATCGGATATGCGGAACATGCGCAGCCGCGTCCGTCGTCGCGCAGGTCCGGCAGGCTCGCCCCCAGTTCTGGTGGACGGCGTCCGCACGCGTAGCTGATCCGCCTTGCAGGTTATCGGGCAGGAGTGCTAGGTCCGAAACGGGGTCTTGGGCACGCCCCTCGGGAGACCCTCGCCCACGGCCCGGCCGCACGTCGAGATCCGCCCGTTTACGCCTGTTCCACCGTGACACAGGGAACACATCGAAACGGACCGTGACAGCGTGGATGTGGCCGATCCCACCCCCGCACCATGCAGCCGATCATCACACTTGTTCGGAACCCCCGCGTATGAACGAACGGACAGTCACCATGGATGTGCAATCCGATTCCGACGAAGGAGCCGAGATGACAACGCTCGTCCAAGAGGCGCCCACGTCGGCCTCGCTCGAAGAACTGTTCGCGCATCCGACGCGGTACATCGCCGCCTTGCCGGTGCCGCAGGGCATCCGAGCGGAGTACATCGAGGGGATCTACCACGTGACACCGCCGGCCGATGAGCAACACAACTTTTGGGCGAGCGAGATCCACTGGCAACTCCGAACGGCCGGCCTGGATCTCGCGGTCATCGGCATGGGTTACTGCGTCGAACCCGCGGGCTCCAAGCACGTCACCGGCGCATTCATCCCCGACTTCGCGGTCCAACACAGGCGAGCCGGCGAAAGCGACGAGGCGTATCGAAGCAGCCACGACGGTTGGTATCCGGTAAGCATGGTCCGCCTCGTCGGCGAGGTGACCTCACCCGGCAACGCATCGATCGACCGTGAGGGGAAATATCGCACCTACGCCCGTGCGGGCATTCCCGTCTATGTGTTGATCGATCGTCAGAAAGGGGAGGCCATCGCATACTCGGACCCGGTCGACCTGGGAAGAAAATCGCACTACCGCACTACCGCCTCGGTCGAAATCGGTCTGAAACTGAGCCTCCCCGGCGGTCTCCCCGTTCTCGACACTTCGGCACTGACCTGACTCATACCTCGGGCACCGGAAGCGGCAGACCCTGGATCGCCGCTGCCATCACCTCCGGGAACAGGTCGGGGGTGCAGGCGAAGGCCGGGCTGCCCAGAGCGGCCAGTGCCGCGGCGTTGGTGTGGTCGTACGCGGGGGCGCCCTCGTCGGAGAGGGCCAGCAGGGTGACGAACGAGGTCCCGGCGGCCTGCATGCTCGCCGCGCGGCGCAACATCTCGTCCCGCACGCCACCCTCGTACAGGTCGCTGATCAGCACCACGATCGTCTCCGCCGGGCGAGTGATCAACGATTGGCAGTAGGCGAGCGCGCGGTTGATGTCGGTGCCGCCGCCGAGCTGGGTGCCGAACAGCACGTCCACCGGATCGCTCAGTCGTTCGGTCAGGTCCACCACGTTCGTGTCGAAGACGACCAGCGAGGTCTCGAGCGAGCGCATCGAGCCCAGCACCGCGCCGAAGACCGACGCGTAGACCACCGAGGCCGCCATCGAGCCGGACTGGTCGATGCACAGGATCACGTCCTTCCGCACCCCGTGCCGCTGCCGCCCGTAGCCGACCAGGCGCTCCGGCACGATCGTGCGGTGCTCGGCCTGGTAGTGCTTGAGGTTGGCCTTGATCGTGGCGTTCCAGTCGATGTCGTGGTGACGCGGTCGGTTGATCCGGGTCGCCCGGTCCAGCGCGCCCTGGACCAGGCTCGTGGTGCGCTGCGCGACCCGGCGCTCCAGGTCGTCGACGACCGTGCGGACCACCGCGCGGGCGGCCTCCTTGGTGGCCTCGGGCATCAGCTTGTTGAGCGCGAGCAGGGTACCGACCAGGTGTACGTCGGGTTCGACGGCGGCCAGCATCTCCGGCTCCAGGAGCAGCCGGGTCAGGTCGAGCCGCTCGATCGCGTCCTGCTGGAGGATCTGTACGACGCCCGCCGGGAAGTGCTCGCGGATGTCGCCGAGCCAGCGGGCCACCGAAGGCGCGGAGGCACCCAGACCGGCCGCGCGCGGGCCACTGCCGCGTCCGCTGCCGCGCGGGGCCGGGGTCTCCGGGCGGTACAGCGCGGCCAGGGCCCGGTCGATCCGGATGTCGTCGCCGGTGGGCCCGTAGCCGGTGCCGTCCGCGTCGCCGCCGAGGACCAGACGCCAGCGGCGCAGGCGTTCGTCGGCCGTGCTCTCGCTCATCGGGTGGTCACCTTTCGGCGTTCGAGGCCGAGGATCCCGGCCAGCAACGGCAGCGTGGCGTCCGCGCGCCCGGCGTCGAACAGCTCGGCGCTCGCGGCCGGGGCGGCGCGGTGTGCCGGGGTGCGCACCCGCTCACCGAGCATGCGCCGCTCCGCCGCCGCGAAGGTGGCGAAGGTGCGTCGCAGCAGCGGCAGGATCTCGGTGAACAGATCGGCCGGGGTGTCGGTGATCCACTCGTCGACCAGGGCCATCAGCCGCTCGTCGTGCACGAGCAGCATGCCGCCGCCGGCCAGGAACCCCTCGATCCAGGCCGCCGATTCGCGGTGCGGGACACCCCGGGTCAGTGCTCGGGCCAGGCGCGGAGCGGCCGCCTGCGGGTCGAGTCGGCCCAGGTCGAGCAGCAGTCGGGTGGCCCGGCCGGTGAGCAGGCCGGGCAGATTCTCCCGGTCGGCGAGCCGGTCCAGGGTCGCGTACCAGTCCTGCTGTTGCTCGTCGCCGAGCAGTTGTACGGCCGCGTGCACGGCGTCCAGGTGTCGGCGCATCGCCTTGGCGCCGTCGTCGTCCAGGCCCGCGCAGGCCGGCAGCAGCCCGACGCAGATCCGGACCGCCAGGCCGGCCACCACGGTGCCCAGCGCGGAGGTGTCGGTGCCGCGCACGTCGCCGTAGCGCAGCGCGCGCACCAGGCCCGGCAGCGCCTCGGCGAGCTTGCCCACGTCGGTGTCCAGCGCGGCGCGTTGGTCCAGGACCCGCATGATCAGCGGCAGCGCGTCGGGCAGGTCGGCGCGCAGACAGCGCTCGGCCACGTCGGTGACGTCGGCGAGCGATTCGGCCCGGATCGCCAGATCGGCCGTGCGTGCCGCGGCGGCGGCGAGCACGGTGGTCCCCCACACCCCGGCCTCGGCGACCCGGATGGCCAACTCGGGCTGCCAGTCCAGGCGCCAGGTCTCGCGGAAGGTGCCCTTGCTCTCCCGGGCCCGGGCCGGCACACCCCACGGGATGTCCAGCAGTGCGAGTCGGTTGAGCAGCCGGCTGCGGTCGGCGTGCGACTCCTTGCGCAGGTCGAGTTCGAGTTCGCGGGCCGAGGGCTCGGGCTTCAGGCGCAGTCGGCGCTGCTCGCGGGACAGGTCGCGCTGGAGCGGTACGGCGGGCACCGTGTCGGGCACCTCGCCGATCACGTCGCCCACCACGAGGGCATCGTGCACCAGTGCGAGCGGCCCGGTGACGCCGTCGCACATCACCGCGCGGACCGCCTCGATCGTCTCGTCCAGGCCGGCCAGCGGACGACCGCGCAGCGCGGCCAGGGCGCTCGCGTGCCGGGTGGCCTCGATCACGTGTGCGGAGGACACCGGATGGCCCGCGTCGCGCAACAGCGAGGCGATCCGGACGAACCAGCGGGGCAACAGTTCGCGTTCGTCGGTGTTCGCGTACAGGTGTCGGTACCACCCGGGCGAGGCGACGCCCGCGCCGTAGCCGGAGCTCTGCGCCAGCCGGCGGTGCGTCCAGGGCACCCAGGTGGTCTCGACCTTGACCCTGGCCCGGTGCGGCGCCAGCAGCGCCCGGTCGGCGGCGGCCGAGGGGAGCCGGGAGAGGGCGGGCAGGTGCCAGGCGCCGCACACCACGGCGATCCGCCGGTGGCCGGCGCGGCGGGCGGACCGGATGCACTGGCGCATGTGTGCCTCGCGCAGCCGCTCGACGTCGGGCTCGACGCCCGGTGCCGTGGTCGGGTCGGGCTCGGGTTCGTCCTCGCGCAGCGCGGCCATCGCGTCGGCGAGCGCCGCGAACGGGGTCAGCGCATCGCCGCCGGTGGGCAGCCGGTGCTCGATCACGTCCTCCCACCAGCGCTCCGGGTCGTCCTGGCCGGCCAGCCGGGCGAGTTCGGCGATCGGGTCGACGCGCGGCGGCGCGGGCGCGGCCTCCTCGTCCTCGGGCGGGGCGCTCGCGGCGCGCTCCTTGCGGGCCCGGTCGAGCGTGAAGGACACCGCGACCGGCAGGTCGACGAAGCGGATCGGCACGCCGTGTGTACCGGCGTACCGGATCGCCACCCACTCGGGGCTGAAGTCGGCGTACGGCCAAAAGCCCGCCTGCGCGGGATCGTCGGCCGCGTGCGCGAGCAGTGCGACGGGCGGGCGCATGTCGGGGTCGGCGGCGAAGGACAGCAGCACGTCCGCCTCGGGCGGGCCCTCGATCAACACGATGTCGGGCTCGACCTGCGCGAGTGCGGCGGCCACCGCCCGGGCCGAACCCGGCCCGTGGTGCCGCACGCCGAGCAGGATCGGCGGGTCGACCGGCGGGTTCGCCATCAGGCCCGGTCCGCGTCGCGGCAGGCCCGGTAGAAGTCCTGCCAGTCGGCCCGCGGACGCACCGCCGTCTCCAGGTATTCGCGCCAGACCAGGGTGTCCGCCGCCGGGTCCTTGACCACCGCGCCCAGGATGCCCGCGGCCACGTCCGCCGAGCGCAGCACGCCGTCGCCGAAGTGTGCGGCCAGCGCGAGGCCACCGGTGACCACGGAGATCGCCTCCGCGGTGGACAACGTCCCGGACGGGGTCTTCAGTTTGGTCCGCCCGTCCTCGGTCAGGCCGGCCCGCAGTTCGCGGAACACCGTGACCACGCGCCGCAGTTCGGCCTCGGCGGCGGCCACCGGCGGCAGGTCGAGCGAGGAGCCGAGCTGGGCCACCCGGCGACTGACGATGTCCACCTCGGCGTCGGCGGTCGCCGGCAGCGGGAGCACCACGGTGTTGAATCGGCGGCGCAGCGCGGAGGACAGGTCGTTGACCCCGCGGTCGCGGTCGTTGGCGGTGGCGATCAGGTTGAACCCGCGCACGGCCTGCACCTCGTCGTTCAACTCCGGTACCGGCAGCGTCTTTTCGGACAGGATGGTGATCAACGAGTCCTGTACGTCGGCCGGGATGCGGGTCAACTCCTCGACCCGGGCGACCAGTCCGTGGCTCATCGCGCGCATCACCGGACCGGCCACCATGGCCGCGCGACTGGGCCCGTGGGCAAGCAGCCGGGCATAGTTCCACCCGTACCGGATGGCCTCCTCGGGGGTGCCGGCGGTGCCCTGGACCAGCAGCGTGGAGTCGCCGCACACGGCGGCGGCCAGGTGCTCGGACACCCACGTCTTGGCCGTGCCCGGCACGCCCAGGAGCAGCAGCGCGCGGTCGGTGGCCAAGGTGGTGACGGCGACCTCGATGATCCGCCGGGGTCCGATGTACTTGGGCGAGATCACCGTCCCGTCCGGCAGCGTGCCGCCGAGCAGGTAGGTCGCCACCGCCCACGGCGAAAGTTTCCAGCGCGGTGGCCGGGGCCGCTCGTCGGTGGCGGCGAGCGCGGCGAGTTCGTCGGCGAACGCGTCCTCGGCATGGGCCCGAAGCACACTCTGCTCAACCGGTTCAGCGGACACAGTCACGGCGCTCCCCCAAGGCTCGAACAAACCCGAACAGACCCCATCCTGCCGCCCGGGTCCGACACCTTCGAGGCCGCCGACCTCACAGGTGATCGAGCAGAAACCCGCTCTCGATCGTCGCCTCGAACGGGTCGGGCAGACGCACGGGGGCACCGGCCCGCACCCGCTCGGTGAACGTGTACCGCCCGTCGACCGGCTCGAAGTGCACGATCACCTCGTGCTTTTGCCGATCCACGATCAGCATCACCGGCACCCCGGCCCGCGCATACTCGTTCGGCTTCTCCCGCAGATCGACACGGCGCGTGCTGTCCGAGGTCACCTCGACGAACATCCAGACCCCGGACGCGGACGTCGCGTGCCCGTCCCGGAATTCGGCCTTCTTACGGGGGTCGAGGACGACGAGGTCGGGCGTGCGCTCGGTGCCGATGCCCACCACGAAGGCAACGCCCTCCAGCACCAGGATCTCGGCCGGAAGCGACGGCTCCAGCAGGTGGCGCAGACCCGTGAGGATCCGGGCATGCTCCCAATCCGGCGACGCCTGCATGACCAGACCGGCCGGAGATGCCTCCCACCGCACGCTCTCGGGAAACTCGCCCGAGTCGCGCAGCATCCGTAGGGCGGTCAGGCGCATGTTCGCCAGTGGGTCGATCTGTTCCGCGTCGTCGGTCACTCGCTCATCGTCTCGCGGCGAGGTCCGCCGGGTGTGGAACACCCGACCGTCCACCCGGACGAATGATTCGACCCGGTCGGCGCGAGAGCACTCGCGTTCATCCGCCCAGGAGTTCCGCGCGCATCGTGGCCCGGTAGTGGAGGGTGTCGGCCAGGGCGCGGAAGGCCTTCGGCCATTCGCCCTCTCCCTGCGCCAACTGCTCCACGCGGTCGACCACGGCCGGGTCCAGGCCGCGGCCGGCCACGTCCCGGGCGCCGCTGAAGCTCCACGGATAGCCGCCGCTCCCGGCGGCGCTCGCGAGCGCGTCCAGGACCGCGTCACCCAGCACCGCCGGCCACGGTGGCGGGCAGTTGGTCAGCAGTTGCAGCGCCTCGGACAACCCGTGCGCGGCAATGTGCCGGGCCACGTGTTCGGCGCACTCGGCCGCCGGCAGCACGGTCAGCAGCCGGGTGGGCGCGCCGCGCCCGGCCAGCGCCCGGGCCCAGTCGACATCGCGTTGCAGCACCGCGGCACGGGCCCACCCCTCCCGGACGTCCTCCGCGAATCGACGCGGCAGCGCCCGCGCCACGATCTCCTCGGGGCCGGCCCCGAACACCTCCCGCCACACCGCGAGCGGCGTGGCGGCGACGATCTCGCCCAGCCACCACGAGTGGTCCTCGCGCCCGGTCGGCGACGTCTCCGCGATGCCGTCCCGCCGCATCGCCGCATCGCAGCTGCTCGGCGGCACCACCAGCACCCGCCCCGCGCCACCGGGCCGCAGGCAGGCCAGCGCGCGCTCGCGCATCCGGGCGGCGAAGGCCGAGCCGGGCAGTTCGGTGAGCAATCGCGCTGCGGCCACCCGAACCACTTTGGCCCGATCGTCCAGCGCGTCCTCCAGGAACGGCTCGTCCCGCGCCGACAACCCGGTGCGCAGCGCCGCCACCCACACCGCCCGGTCCTCCGCGGGCTCGGCGCTCCAGACCCGGGCCAGCAGCCCCCGGGCGGCATCCGGGTCACCGGTGCGCAGCGCCTCGAACGCGGCGAGCCGCTCGCCGAAGCGTCCGTGCCGCCACAGCTCGATCGGATCGTCCGGGTCCGGCACCGCGACCCGGGTCAGCCACGCCCACTCCGGGTTGAGCCCGGCCAGCCAGCGGCCGCGCGGTCCGGCCAGGTCGGCCACGATCTCGCGCAGATCGGTCCGCGAGCGCGCCGCCGTCAACAGCGCGGGCAACTCGGACTCGGGCGCGCGCAGTCCGGCCGCGCGGGCCAGCGTGAGCCATTCGGGCAGAAAGTCCATGCCGTCGCCCTCGAGCAGGATCCGCAGCCGCACCCGGGCCCGTTCCGGCACCGACGGCCGCGTGTCCAGCTCGGCGCACGGCGCCGGCGGCGCACCCGCCGGGGCCCGCCGGCCCGCACGCCGGTGCACCATCACGATCGCGGCCAGGTCGAGCAGCCGCACCGCCTCGTCCGCCCGGTCCACCTGCGCGGCCAGCGCCCCGAGCGCGTCCTGCGCGGGCACCTCCGCGGCCGGCCGCCGTCCGGTGCCCACCAACGCCGCCGACACCAGGTCGTCCCACACCGGATCCGCCACCCGCATCCGAACTCCCCTTCCGCACAGGCCGATCGACGGTGTCGACCGACTCCGGTGATGGTTTTGCGGGCCCTGCGGGGCCGGTCCCGACTCGCGCCATGGCGTGCGGCACAGGGCCGAGCCGCACGGCCGACTACAGCTGAACGGCCTGCCCCTCGTGCCACGCGGTCACCGGGACGAACCCGCGCGCGCCGTACTCGCCGAACACGGTCAGCCCCGCGCCTCCGGACATCGCGGACAACCGCCACAACGCCTGCTCGCCGGTGCGCGCCCGATCCACCGGCAGCCAGAACCCGTCCGCGCCCGCGATCCGCCACCCCATCGGCTCCGGCACGGCGACCACGTCGGCCAGCACCACCGGCCACGCCTCCAGCCACGGTTCGCTGCGCAGCGCCTCGGCGTAGCCCACGGTGGCCTCCTCCGGCCCGACCCCCGCCGGCTCCGCGCCCGCCACCGGCGCGCCGGCGCGCTCGCCGAGCGCGGCCCGCAACGGCACCGCGTCGTCGTGGAAGGCCGCGTCGGCCTCGATCGATCGGCCCACCGGCAGGGCCAGTTGCGGCGCGCGCCCCTGCGGCCCGAAGGCCAGCACGAGCGCCGGTCGACCGGACCGCTCGCCGCGCAGCCAGATCCGACGCTCCGTCAGATTGCCGTCCGTACTGTCCCGGCTGCCCAGCACCAGCCACCGGTCGTGCACCACCGTGCCCGCATCGCGCGCCCTGCGCAGCACGTCCTCCGCGTCCACGGTCCAGCCGATCCGCGCCCGCAACCCGGCCACCAGGGACGGGTCCAGGTCGTCGGCGTGTTCGTGGGCGCGCAGGAGCAGCCACAACTCGGCGTAGTCCTCCAGGAGTCGGCCGGGCCAACCCTCCGCCCCGGACGCCGGTATCGCCCCGGCCGCCCGCAGCCGGGCCGCCAACCCCGGCGCCTTGGCGTCGACCATGCGTTCGGCGATGCCGTCCCACATGGCGTATCCCTCGCGCTCGGTGCCCGCCAGGCCCTGATGGACCCGGTCGGCCAGCCAGCGGCGCAACCGTTCGGCGCCCTCGGCGACCTGGGCCGCGCGCTGGTCGGCCCGTCGTCGGGCCGCGGCGGGGTCGGCGGGTGCGGACCCGGCCGACGCGCTCTTCCCGGCGCGCTCCCGGCGCCCGGTCAGCCACGCGTCGGCCCAGTCGGGTGCGGTCGCGTCGGCCGGCACGGCCACGGGGTCGGCCGCCCACAGCAGCATCAGGCCGAGTGCGTGCTTGCAGGGGAACTTGCGGCTGGGACACGAGCATTGCGACGCCGGGCCGCCGAGATCGACCACCGTGCGGTACGGCGTCGCGCCGCTTCCGGCGCACTCGCCCCACACCGCGCCTGCCCCTTTGGCGAACTCCGCGGCGCCCGCGGCCGACCATGGCCGCGGCACCGCCAATCTGCTCCCGGCCTTGCGTGACGCGGCGTCAGGCGCGAGTGCCAGCACCTGTTCTGCGGTCCACCGTTCCAGCATGACGGTCACGGTACGGGCCCGCACCGACACGTGTGCACCGGCCGGGAGAACGAGCCGGCCGGTTGTCCGGATCCGGGTGAAGTGCCCGGTCAGGCAGCGGTGGTCGCCACGTGTGCGCGTACCCAGTCGACGATGTCCGTGGTCGGCGCGCCGGGGGTGAAGACCGCCGCGACGCCGATCCGCTTCAGCTCCGGGACGTCCTCCTCCGGGATGATCCCGCCGCCGAACACCAGGATGTCCTCGGCCTCGCGCTCCTTGAGCAGTTCGATGACCTTCGCGAAGAGCGTCATGTGCGCGCCGGAGAGCACCGACAGGCCGATCGCGTCGGCGTCCTCCTGGATGGCCGTCTCGACGATCTGGATCGGGGTCTGGTGCAGGCCGGTGTACACCACCTCGAAGCCCGCGTCGCGCAGTGCGCGCGCGACCACCTTGACGCCCCGATCGTGCCCGTCGAGTCCGGGCTTGGCCACCACGATCCTGATCGGTCCGGGAACACCCATCACTGCCTCCATGTACGTAGCGAAGCCCTCGCCCGGAGCGTAACCCGCTGCCGGGACGGCCTGCCGAAGGTGGTCCCCGGTCGACCGCGCGCCGGGAAGTCCCGCCCGCACGCGCGCCCGATCGACCCCGCCCCGGTCCGCGCCGACGCGGCGGCCGGCGCCGCACCGCCGGGACGGCACCCCGATCGGGCGGGCGCAACGGTGTCCCCGGCCGACCGCGGCGCCGATCCGCGGCCCGCCCGAGCGGGTTCGGCCGTGCCGGATCGTGTCACCCGCTCGGCGGCCTGACCTGCGGTTCTTATCGCGAGGATTGTCCTGTGAACGTCAAGAGCACTACAGTCCGATTCCGACCAGCCCCCGAGACGAAGGCGACGTAGGTGACGGACGTTCGCTATCCGAGCGAGGATCAGCAGGGTCGCTACGTCCCGGACGCCGAGGGTGCGTACTCCCCTTACGGCCCGTCCGGTTCGATCCAGGGCGGCTACGACCAGGGGTACGGACCGGTCGCCGGTTACGACGCGAACGCGTATGCGACCGGTTCCGGGTACCAGGCGGTCGACTCATCGGGCGGTTGGGGCGTGCCGACCCCGACGTACGACGGGTACGACGCGAGCGGGACCTACGCCGCCGTCGACTACGCCTCCTCGAACCAGGCCCCCGTCGGCTACGACGCGCCGGGCTACGACTCCGCGGCCTACGACTCCTCGGGATACACCGCGGTCCCGGCCTACGACGCGTACGGCCGAGCGGACGGGTACGACAGCGGTGCGCACACCGCGGTCACGGGCGAATACGCCACCGGCACCGGCTACGACGCGACCGGCACGTACGGCTACGCGGCGGTGGCCGACAGCGGCGCGTACGACGCCTACGGCACCGACACGCAGACCCGGACCTGGGCGGGCACCGACACCGCGGTCCAGACCGCGCCGGCCACGCCGTACGTCGACCCGTCCTGGGACGGCGGCTCGAACACCGGTATGTGGTACGCCGCTTCGGACACCGCCGCGTGGGAATCCGACACCTGGTTCTCCCCCGTGCCGGCACGCGACGACGCCGACATGTGGTCCGGCGGCAACCGCTCGACGACGGACCTGTTCGACGACGGCGCGACCCGCGCGCCGGTCGAGCCCGCCTTCGATCCCGGTGACCATGACGACAGCGTGCCGGCCCCGACCGACAACGAGGCCGAGGCGGACGACGCACGGGTCGAGCCGGTACGGGTCGAGCGGGTCGAGCGGCGGGAGAAGCCGGCCAAGGACGCGAAGCCGAAGGAAACCGCCGACAAGACCCGGATCAAGCGCAAACGCGCGTTCCCGCTGACCGCCGGCGCACCGCTCGCGGTGATGGGCGCGGCCGCGATGGCCGTCGCCGCGGTCGGCGGCCTGCACACCGCGGGCGCCGAGACCAAGGACGCGGACCCGGTGGCGGGCGGCGAGGACCTGCCGCTGATGTCGCCGATGGACAAGCAGTTGATGGACCTCCAGGTCGGCGCCGAGGACTTCGCCGAGCGCGCCGGCCGGGCGCAGACCCGGATCTCGCTCCAAGAGCGCCAGGAAGAGACACAACGGGCCCAGGAAGTCGAGCGCAAGCGCCGGGAGTCCCTCAGGCCCAAGTACGTGCTTCCGGTCGCTCAGCGCGGCCTCAGCGCCTATTTCGGCTCGTCCGGCTCCCGCTGGGCGCACACGCACACCGGCATCGACTTCCCGGTCGACCTGAACACCCCGGTGGTCGCGGTGATGGACGGCGTGGTCCGCACCCAGTTCAACACCGCCTACGGCAACATGGTGATCCTGACCGGCAAGGACGGCACCGAAACCTGGTACTGCCACCTGACCCGGGCCAAGGTCCGCTCCGGCCCGGTCAAGGCCGGCGACGTGATCGCCTACAGCGGCGACACCGGCAACAGCACCGGCCCGCACCTGCACTTCGAGGTCCGCCCCGGCGGCGGCGCCCCGATCAACCCCCTCCCCTGGCTCCGGGCGAACGGCCTGGACCCGACCTGACGGCGGGCGCGTCGGGCCGGCGTCGGCTCGGAGGCCCCCGATCCGGGGCTCGGCGATCTACCGTGGACGCATGACAACTTCCGATGCGCAGTTCACGGCCGAGTCGGGCAAGGGCGGAGAGTTCGTCCGGCAGGCCAATCGGTTCACCGGGCGACCCGAGCCGGAGGCCGGTCGGTATCGGCTCGTCGTGTCGTTGGCGTGTCCGTGGGCGCATCGGGCGGTGATCGTGCGGCGTCTGCTCGGGCTGGAGGAGGCGCTCGGGTTGTCGATCGTGGATCCGATCCGGGACGAGGCCGGGTGGCGGTTCACCAATCACCCCGACGGGCGCGATCCGGTCACCGGTCTGGCGTTCCTGGCCGACGCCTATCGGGCCAGTGACCCGACCTACAGCGGCCGGGTGACGGTGCCCGCGATCATCGACCTGCGCTCCGGCCACGTCGTCACCAACGACTACCCGCGGATCACCCTCGACCTCTCCACCCGCTGGACCTCGCTGCACCGCGCCGGCGCGCCGGACCTGTATCCGGAGCGGCTGCGCGCCGAGATCGACGCGATCAACGCGGACGTGTTCCGGGACGTGAACAACGGCGTGTACCGCTGCGGGTTCGCCACCACGCAGGAGGCGTACGAGGCCGCGTTCGACGCGCTGTTCGCCCGTCTGGACGCGCTGGAGGAGCGGCTGGCCGGGCAGCGCTACCTGGTCGGCGACACGATCACCGAGGCGGACATCCGGCTGTTCACCACGCTGGTCCGGTTCGACGCGGTCTACCACGGCCACTTCAAGACCAACCTGCGCAAGCTGACCGAGTACCCGGTCCTGTGGGCCTACGCCCGCGACCTGTTCCAGACCGAAGGCTTCGGCGACACGGTCGACTTCGACCACATCAAGCGGCACTACTACGTCACGCACGACCGGATCAATCCGACCGGCATCGTGCCCAAGGGGCCGGACCCGGCGCTGTGGCACACGCCGCACGGGCGCGGCTGAAGCGAGCACGACACGGAGCGGGGGCGGGCCGACGGCCCGCCCCCGCTCCGTGCGTCGCCCGGCGGCTACTTGGTCAGGTCCACGGTCGGCGGCCCCGGGTCCTTCGGGCGCTCGTCCTCGACCACCGGGCCGGGCACGACGCGGGCCTCGGCCTCGACCATCCGGTCGGGCTCGACCATGTCGTCGGCCTCGACCACCGGGTCGGCGACGACGCCGTCCTCGGCCTCGACCACCGCGACCGCGTACGGCTCGTCCTCGGCCGCACTGGACGCACCCGGGCGGGTTTCGTCCTCGCCCGCACCCGGCGCGCCCGCTCGGGGCCGGTCCCCGCCCGCCGCACCGCCGCCCGGGTACGACCCGACCACGGCCTCCCCGGCCGGGTGAGGCGCGGTCGGCGCGAACGTGGTCGCGGACGCCGGTCGACCCATCGCCGCCGCCGGCGCGGGTCCACGCGACGGCAACATCGCCCACAGCGCTCCCGCGAGGCCGGCCAGGCCCACGCCGATCGCCGCGGTGGCCAGTGTCCACTCGGGGCGCACCGTCAGCGTGCCGGACGCGCGCAGCAGGTAGGCGATCGCGATGCCGGCGAAG
This sequence comes from Embleya sp. NPDC050493, assembly GCF_044458105.1. Lineage (NCBI taxonomy): Bacteria > Bacillati > Actinomycetota > Actinomycetes > Kitasatosporales > Streptomycetaceae > Embleya > Embleya sp. NPDC050493. The sequence continues at coordinate 203,699 of NZ_JBITHP010000016.1, read as the reverse complement.
ACCGTGCCCGCGATCAGCGCCATCGGGTCGAAGCGGTACCTGTTCGGCCTCATCGGGACTCGCCCTCCATCCGGGTCACGGTCGTCCGCCGGGTCGTCGGGGTGTCGATCGACGCGCTCATCGAGGCTCCCGCCCGTCGTCCCCGTCCAGCACCTCGACCTCGCCGACGCCGACCTTCAGGTCGAGCGTGATCGTGCCGCGGCCGGGCCCGACCCGCGGGGCGGTGGTCTCGATGCGCTCCGGCCGGTAGCCGTCGTCCCGGCCGGTCGGCGTGCGCACCCGACCGAGGTCGACGCCGCCCTTGAACACCACCGTGACGTCGTCCGGCACCCAGACCTGGATCTGTCCGGCGCCGATCCGGGCCTTGACCGTCGCGCTGCCGCCCGGCCCGAGGTCGAGCCGGCGCAGGTCGATGTCCATCGCGCCCACGCCCAGGTGGTACGAGGTCGGCAGTGCGGCGACCGTGGTGGGCCGGTAGGTGCGCTCGCCCGACGGACCGGTCAACGGCACGCTGATCGCGGTGATCGCGGCCAGCATCGCGGTGAGGGCGAGCGCGGGCAGGATCAGCAACCGCGCCCGGCCGAACCAGCTGCCCGCGAGCAGACCCAGGCCCACGATGCCGAGCAGGATCGCGAGCGCGACGGTGAACGTCACGTCCACGGCGCCGGTGTGGTCGAGCACCCACAGCAGACCGCCCGCCATCGTGGCCACCGAAAGCGTGGCCAGGGACACGTACGAGCGCGGACGCCTGGGCCGGTGCGGAGCCGGTGGCGGCACGGGCCGATCCTCGCCCCCGGACGCCGCCCCCGCACTCGCACCCGGCACCTGCCACCACATCGGCGGCCCGGGCACCGTCGCGCCGTCCGGCCGGACGTCCACCGGGGCCGGGGCCGCCGCCATCGCCGCGGCCCCGGCCGCGCCGACGGCGGCCTGCTGCTTCTTCTTCGTGTCGGACCACACCATGAACAGCACCACGGCGGTGATCATCAGCAACGGGACGGACCGGCCGAAGCCCGAGTCCAGGTAGGTGAAGAACAAGGCGACCCCCATGACGGCGACCACGGTGGCTGCCGACGCCCCGTAGTCGAACTTCCCGGAGAGGATTCGGCGCAACATCGGCTGCTCCTCCCCGCGGGCCGGGATCAACAGCCAGCCCAGGCTGTACACCAGTACGCCCACCCCGCCGAAGAGCGAGAGCACCGCGAACACGATGCGGAAGATCACGGGGTCGAGGCCGAAGTGTTCGCCGAGGCCACCGCACACGCCCGAGACCATCCGGTCCTCGGTGCTGCGCAGCAGTGGGGGGCGAATCGTCGTCGTGGGCGCCGCGGACGACCCCGCAGGGCCGCCCGGGGCGCCGCCGGCCCGGTCGCCGGCCGAGATACCGGGTTTCGTGTCGTCGTTCATGGGTCCATCGTGGCGCCCGCGGAGCCCGCTTCCCATCGGGCTCCGCCCTGGCGCACCCCTGGTTCGACCCTGAGGACGAATCAGGGTCGGGCCCTGATGCGTACGCTCTTGCCGGCGTGTGACGATCGGTCGTGTGACCGCCGTTTACCCCCCGCCCGCCGCGCCCGTCCGGCCCGCGCCACCGACTCCCCGGCTCCGCCGCGCCTCCTCCCACCGGCTCGCCGGCGGCGTCGCGCGCGGCCTCGCCGAACACCTCGGCGTCGAGGTGCTGCTGCTGCGGATCGCCTTCGTCGCGCTGGCCTTCTTCGCGGGAATGGGGATCGCGCTCTACGCGGCGTTCTGGGTCTTCGTACCGCAGGGCGGGGCGGCCCCGGCCGTGCGCGAACGCGGGCGGGAGCGGCACCAGGCGCTCGCGATGATCATCGTGCTGATCGCGGCGACCATGCTCACCGGCGTGGGCGCGACCACGAGCGGGACCAAGGTCGGCGACTGGATCTGGCCGCTGCTGGTGGCCGGCCCCGGCGTGATCCTCTTGTGGCGCCAGGCCGACGAGTCGCAGCGCAACCGGTGGTTCTCGCTCGACGGCCGCAGCCGGGTGGCCGGCGCGCTGCGCACCGTCGTCGGCGCCGTGCTGGTACTGGCCGGCCTGGTGTTCTTCTCGTTCGGCCGGGGCGGCATCGGCGACGCGCTGGCCGCGATGCGCGGGGCCGGGCTGCTCCTGGTCGGCCTGCTGGTCATCTTCGGCCCGTATCTGCTCCGGCAGACCCGCGAACTGGGCGTCGAGCGCCGGGCCCGGATCCGGGCCCAGGAGCGGGCCGAGGTGGCCGCGCACGTGCACGACTCGGTGCTGCACACGCTGACCCTGATCCAGCGCCAGGTCGAGGACCCGCGCGAGGTGGCCCGGTTGGCCCGCGCCCAGGAGCGCGAGTTGCGCGCGTGGTTGTACCGCCCCGACGGCGAGGAGCCGGACCGCACCTTCGCCGCCGCGCTGCGCTCGACCGCGGCCGAGGTCGAGGACGCGCACGGGGTGTCGATCGAGGTGGTGTGCGTGGGCGATTGCCCGGTGGACGACAAGCTGGCCGCGCTGGTGGCCGCCGCCCGCGAGGCGATGGTCAATGCGGCGAAGTACGCGGGCGGAGCGGCGATCGCGGTGTTCGGCGAGGCCGACGAGGACACGGTCACGGTCTTCGTGCGCGACCGCGGACCCGGTTTCGACCCGGAGACGGTGCCCGCCGACCGGCTGGGTGTGCGAGAGTCCGTGATCGGGCGCATGCGCCGCAACGGGGGCGCCGCGCACATCCGCAGCGAACCCGGTGAGGGCACCGAGGTCGAGCTGGAGATGCGCCGCGCCGACGCCGGCCGGGCCGCTGTGGGAAGGACGAACACGTGAACGCCACCGAGAGCAGCACGGAGTACCCCGAGGGGACGGCCGCCCGTACCCGGGTGGTCCTGGTCGACGACCACCGGATGTTCCGGACCGGCGTGCGCGCCGAGATCGGCGAGGCGGTCGAGGTGGTCGGCGAGGCCGACGACGTCGCGAGCGCGGTGGCGGTGGTCACCGAGACCCGCCCCGAGGTGGTGCTCCTGGACGTGCACCTGCCCGGTGGCGGCGGGGTCGAGGTGCTGCGCCGGTGCGCGTCGCTGATCCCGGCCGTGCGCTTCCTCGCGTTGTCGGTGTCGGACGCCGCCGAGGACGTGATCGGGGTGATCCGCGGCGGGGCCCGGGGCTACGTGACCAAGTCGATCACCGGCGACGAGCTGATCCGGGCGATCGGCCGGGTCGGCGAGGGCGACGCGGTGTTCTCGCCGCGCCTGGCGGGCTTCGTGCTGGACGCGTTCGCGGCCACCGACGTGCCACCGATCGACGAGGATCTGGATCGACTCACCCAGCGCGAGCGCGAGGTGCTGCGGCTGATCGCACGCGGCTACGCGTACAAGGAGATCGCCCGGCGCCTGGTCATCTCGGTCAAGACCGTGGAGACCCATGTGTCCGCCGTACTACGCAAGTTGCAGTTGTCCAACCGGCACGAGCTGACCCGCTGGGCGACCGACCGGCGACTGGTCTGACCCCGGCGCACGCGGAGCACGAAAAACGCCGGCGTCCTCCCCCGGAACGGGTCCGGGGGAGGGCGCCGGCGAGGTCTCTACGCGCGACCGACGGGTCTAACCGGGTCGAACCGCCGCGTAGAACGGCATCGAGCCCACCGGTGCGTAGGTCACGTTCTTGCCCGGCCGCGGGGCGTGCACGATCTGCCCGCCGCCGACGTAGATGCCCACGTGCGAGTTGTCCGGGTAGTAGAACACCAGGTCGCCCGGCTGGAGCGCGTCCTTGGAGATCCGCGGACCGTCGTTGACCTGGGTCCAGGTGGTCCGGGTCAGGCTGACGTTCGCGGCCTTCCACGACGCCTGGGTCAGCCCGGAGCAGTCGTAGGAGTCGGGGCCCACGGCCCGGGGCGAGTACGGCTTGCCGATCTGGGCCTTCGCGAACGCGACCGCGGCCGCCGCCCGACCGGACACGGGGACATTGGTCGCCGGCGGCGGTGTGTCCGGCTTGTCCCGCGAGCTGCGGTCGTTGCCGGCGCGCGTCGTGTCCGTGCTGCCCGCATTACCCGGGTTACCCGTATTGCCCACGTGCTCGTCGGAGTCGAGCACTTCCTTCTTCTGCTGCTCGGTGAGCGTGTTCAGCAGCCGCTGGGCCTCGGCGAGCTTGGCCTGGATCTCGGTCTTGTTCTTGTTCAGCTCGGTCCGCAGCTTCTCCAGCTCGGCCAGCTGCGAGGAGGCCTCGGTGCGGTCCTGCTGGAGAACCCGGGCCTGCGCCGCGATCTGCTTCAGCTTGGCGGCCTGCTGACCGTCGAGCTGGGACATCATCTGCGACTTCTGCAGGAAGCCCTCGGGGTCGCCGCTGAGCGCCAGCGACAATGACGGCGGCAGACCGCCGCTGCGGTACTGGTTCGCCGCCAGGACACCGATCTGATCACGCAGAGCGTTCAGCGCGGTTTGTTCCTCGGTGATCCGGGCCTGCGTCTGGTTCGCGGTGCCCTGCTGCTTGGTGATCTGCTCCTCGACGCCGTTGGCGGCGTCGGTGGCCTTGATCACGTCACTGTGCAGCCGGTTGACGCGTTCCTTGGTCTGCTGGAACGACTGCGCGGGATCCGCGCTCGCGGTGCCGGCAAAGGTCATCACGCCGGTCATCGTCGCGGCGGCCGTGACCACGGTCGCTGCGGTACGCACGGCGGTGCGCGGCTTGGGCTTGCGGTGCTGCCCGGGTCGACGTTGGGACGCCACTGGTGGCGAGTCTCCTTCCTCGGCCGCCTACCGGGTTAGCTGACGGGTTCGGGCGGAAGAAGGCGCCCTACGGTGCCGAGGCACCGATTCACCCCAGGGACTGCGAGGGTCCCCGGTTCCGGCTTCCCATCACGATGACTGTGGTCACCCACTGTCACCGAAATGCGTCCCCGAATTCGGCGGTGGCGATCGTGTCGACCGGGTGGCCGACGTCGAGCCGATCGCCTGTCGCAGAACACTAGTCACAGAAGTATCACGATCATCACCACCAACCTTCGCATTGCCAAACCTTTACCAATCTCGCCGTTTCCTTCTCCGTGTATCAAGGGATAAGGCGCCTGGATTCCCGAAAGTCGATCTTGGACCGGTTTGGCGACTGTTGATCGCTTATAGCCCGCCGGAGAGTAATCGACCCGTGCCGGCTAGGCTGCCGGGCAACAATCGCGGCTTCCCGGTGCCGCGCGACGGTCGACGAGGAGTTGTACGACGTGGACGTTCTGCGGCAGATCCTGCTGGTCCTGCACATCGTGGGTATCGCGTCCCTGCTCGGCGGCTTCCTCACCCAGATGTCCGCGCTGCGCACCGGCGACGGGCGGATCGTGCCCGCGATGACGCACGGCGCGCTGACCATGCTGGTCACCGGCCTGGCCCTGGTCGGCGTGGTCCAGGCGGGTCTGGACGAGGACGTGGACAACGCCAAGATCGGCACCAAGCTGGTCATTCTGCTGGCCATCCTGCTGCTGGTCTGGGGCAACCGCGCCGCGGACCGGGTGTCCTCCAAGGTGCTCGTCGCGATCGGACTGCTGACCGTGGCGAACATCGCCATCGCGGTCATGTGGACCTGAGACCCCGCCGACAACTCCGCCCACCGCCGGCCCGAGCCGAACCGCCCGGGCGAGCGACGCAGGTCGGCGGTCCGAGCGACGCCGCACCCGGTACACACGACGGCGCCCTCCACGCGGAACGAATCCGCGGGAGGGCGCCGTCGAGGTTTTTCGGGCGACCGGTGGATTTACCCGGGTCGAATCGCCGCGTAGAACGGCATCGAGTCGAGCGGCGCCTCGGTCACGGTCTTGCCGGGACGCGGGGCGTGGATGATCTTGCCGCCGCCGATGTAGAGGCCCACGTGCCGGTTGTCCGAGTAGAAGAACACCAGGTCGCCCGGCTGGAGCGAACCCTTGGCGACGCGCGGACCGTCGTTGACCTGGGTCCAGGTGGTCCGGGACAGCCTGACGCCCGCGGCCTTCCACGACGCCTGGGTCAGCCCCGAGCAGTCGTAGGAGCTGGGCCCCTCGGCGCCCGACACGTACGCCTTGCCGATCTGGGCCCGCGCGAACGCGATCGCGGCCGCGGCCCGGCCGGACGCGGGGATGTTGGTCGCCGGCGGCGTCTCCGCCTTGTCCCGCGAGCTGCGGTCGTTGCCGCGCGTGGTGTCGCCCTCGTGCTCGTCCGAGTCGAGGACTGCCTTCTTCTGCTGCTCGGTGAGCGTGTTCAGCAGCCGCTGGGCCTCGGCGAGCTTGGCCTGGATCTCGGTCTTGTTCTTGTTCAGCTCGGTCCGCAGCTTCTCCAGCTCGGCCAGCTGCGAGGAGGCCTCGGTGCGGTCCTGCTGGAGAACCCGGGCCTGCGCCGCGATCTGCTTCAGCTTGGCGGCCTGCTGACCGTCGAGCTGGGACATCATCTGCGACTTCTGCAGGTAACCCTCGGGGTCGCCGCTGAGCGCCAGCGACAACGACGGCGGCAGACCACCGCTGCGGTACTGGTTCGCCGCCAGGACACCGATCTGATCACGCAGAGCGTTCAGCGCGATCTGTTCCTCGGTGACGCGGGCCTGCGTCTGATTCGCGGTGACCTGCTTCTTTTCCAGCTGATCTTCGACGCCGTTGGCGACGTCGGTCACCTTGACCACGTCACTGTGCAGCTGGTTGACCTGCTGCTTGACCTGCTCGAAGGATGCGGCGGGATCCGCGCTCGCGGTGCCGGCAAAGGTCATCACGCCGGTCATCGTCGCGGCGGCCGTCACTACGGTCGCTGCGGTACGCACGGCGGTGCGCGGCTTGGGCTTGCGGTGCTGCCCGGGTCGACGTTGGGACGCCACTGGTGGCGAGTCTCCTTCCTCGGCCGCCTACCGGGTTAGCTGACGGGTTCGGGCGGAAGAAGGCGCCCTACGGTGCCGAGGCACCGATTCACCCCAGGGACTGCAAGGGTCCCCGGTTCCGGCTTCGCATCGTCGACGATGGTTACCCACCGTCACCTGAACGCGTCCCCGAATTCGGCGGAGGTGATCGTGTCGACCGGGTGGCCGACGTCGAGCCGATCGCCTGTCGCAGAACACTAGTCACAGGCGTGTCAGGACCATCATCATCAGCCACCGCATTGCCAAAACTTTACCGAAATCACCGTTTCCTTCTCCGTGTATCTCGGGAAAAGCGCGCGGATTCCGGAAAGTCCATTTTGAGCAAGTTTTCTGATGATCGTTCTGATTTGACCTGTCCAAGTAGTCCCGGACAAGGACACGGACAACGCCAGGATCGACGCCAACCGGTCATTCTGCTAACGGGTGTCGACCACCCGGAACACCTCGGCCATCCGTCCCGCGCCCAGGCCGAACCGCTCGGCATTGCGGGTGAGCATCGTCGTGACCTCCGCACGCAGCCCGGTCAGATGGCTCGTCTGACTCGCGTGCGACAGCAGGGCCGCCATCTTGCGCTCGAACACCGCGCTCACCTCGACCGCGTGGTCCGGCGCCGGTGTCGGCGACAACCACGTCTCCGGCACGGTCCACTCCTTCAGCCCCTCCACGTCCAGCAGCTCGGGGTGCGCGAACGGGTTCCGGGCGTCCGGATAGATCGCCCGCATCGCCGCCTCGCCCGCCTCCAGGTGATCCGGATGACTGGGCGCGAGCCGGGCCCAGTCCCGCTCCGGGCTCGGGATCACCATGCGCTGCGGGCGCACCTGCCGGATCACCCGGGTGATGTCGCGCCGCAGCTCGAAGGTCGCCGCCAGCCGCCCGTCCGGGTAGCCGAGCCAGTACAGCTGCCGCACCCCCACGTGCGCCGCCGCCGCGCTCTGCTCGGCCCGCCGGATCCCGCCGATCTCGGATCGCGGCACCGCCGGGTCGAAGCCGCCCGCGTCCCCGTCGGTGACCAGGCAATAGCTCACCTCGATGCCGGCCTCGGTCCAGGTCGCCACCGTCCCCGCCGCCCCGTAGTCGATGTCGTCCGGATGCGCGGCCAGCACCAGGACCCGCTCCACGTCGCGATCGTCCAGCACGATGTACTCCCTTGGTCCGATCGATCCGACGGCGGGAAAACCCGTCGCCGGCGCAATGATCTCCGCTCCGTACAAAGGGCCGAGCACGACTCGCTTGTTACCCACCTAGACTCGGGGAACGATGAGCAGCCTCTTCGACGACATCCCCCTGCCCGGTTTCGAGACCGCGGCCAAGAAGTCCCCCACGAGCCCCGCGGACGACATCCCGCTGCCGCCCGAGCCGGACGACAACCACGTGTACGGCCTGCCGGAGGACTATCCGGACGACCTGTACGAGGGGCAGTACGCGCCGCCCCCCGAGCCGCGCGACGCCTACTACCGCAACGGCGCCCCGCGCCCGGTCGTGGATCCGGCGCGGCTGCTCGACGGGATGAACCCGCAACAACGCGCCGCGGTCGTGCACGAAGGGTCCCCGCTGCTCATCGTGGCCGGAGCGGGCTCGGGCAAGACCCGCGTGCTGACCCACCGGATCGCCCACCTGCTCGCCGCCCGCGGTGCGCATCCCGGCGAGATCCTGGCGATCACCTTCACCAACAAGGCCGCCGCCGAGATGCGCGAGCGGGTCGAGGCGTTGGTCGGCCCGCGTACCAAGGCCATGTGGGTGTCCACGTTCCACTCGGCGTGCGTGCGCATCCTGCGGCAGCAGTACAAGAAGCTCGGCATGAGCTCGTCGTTCTCGATCTACGACTCGGCCGATCAGCAGCGGCTGATGGCGATGGTCTGTCGCGACCTCGACCTGGACCCGAAGAAGTTCCCGCCGCGCAAGTTCAACGCGCAGGTCTCCAACCTCAAGAACGAGCTGATCGATCACGAGGACTTCGCCGCGAAGGCGATCAACGAGACCGAGCGCATACTGGCGCAGGCGTACACGATGTACCAGGAGCGGCTGCGCCAGGCCAACGCCCTGGACTTCGACGACCTGATCATGACCACGGTGCACCTGCTCCAGGCGTTCCCCGACGTCGCGGAGCACTACCGGCGGCGCTTTCGGCACGTGTTGGTCGACGAGTACCAGGACACCAACCACGCGCAGTACATGCTCGTCCGCGAACTGGTCGGCGGCGCGGCGGGCAGCGGTCCGCGGCGCACGATCGACGGCGACCTGGTCAACCCGGCCGAGGCCGGTCTCGCCGAGATCGAACCCGCCGAGTTGTGCGTGGTGGGTGACGCGGACCAGTCGATCTACGCGTTCCGCGGCGCGACCATCCGCAACATCCTCGACTTCGAGGCCGACTACCCGAACGCCAAGACCATCCTGCTGGAGCAGAACTACCGCTCCACGCAGACCATCCTGAGCGCGGCCAACGCGGTGATCGAGCGCAACAGCAACCGGCGCGCGAAGAACCTGTGGACGGACGCCGGCGCGGGCACCCCGATCGTCGGCTACGTCGCGGACGACGAGCACGACGAGGCCCAGTTCGTCGCGGACGAGGTGGACCGGCTCACCGACGCGGGCAAGACCAAGCCGGGGCAGGTCGCGGTGTTCTACCGGACCAACGCCCAGTCCCGAGTGTTCGAGGAAGTCTTCATCCGGGTCGGGCTGCCGTACAAGGTCGTCGGCGGCGTGCGCTTCTACGAGCGCCGCGAGGTCCGCGACGTGCTCGCCTACCTGCGACTGCTGGCCAACCCGGACGACACGGTCTCGCTGCGACGGATCCTGAACGTGCCCAAGCGCGGCATCGGCGATCGGGCCGAGGCATGCCTGGACGTGCTCGCCGCCCGCGACCGGATCCCGTTCGCCCAGGCGCTGCGTCGCGCGGAGGACGCGCCGGGCCTGGCCAAGCGTTCCGCCAACGCGGTCAAGGGCTTCGTCCAGCTGTTGGACGACCTCACCGCGGTCGTGGACGGCGGCGCGGGTCCGGCCACCGTGCTGGAGGCGATCCTGGAACAGACCGGCTACCTGGCCGAGTTGCAGGCGTCCAGCGATCCGCAGGACGAGACCCGGATCGAGAACCTCCAGGAACTCGCGGCGGTCGCGCTGGAGTTCGAACAGGCCCAGGCCCAGGAGGGCGGTGGCGGCACGCTGGCCGACTTCCTTGAGCGGGTCTCCCTGGTGGCGGACTCCGACCAGATCCCCACCGACGGCGACGACGGCGGTGTGGTCACGTTGATGACCCTGCACACCGCCAAGGGCCTGGAGTTCCCCACGGTGTTCCTGACCGGCCTGGAGGACGGCGTCTTCCCGCACATGCGCTCGCTGGGCGACGCGAAGGAGCTGGAGGAGGAGCGCCGGCTCGCCTATGTCGGCATCACCCGCGCCCGTGAGCGGCTCTACGTCACGCTCGCGAAGATGCGCAGCGCGTGGGGCGCGCCGTCGTACAACCCGCCGTCGCGCTTCCTGGGCGAGTTGCCCGAGAAGTTGGTCGACTGGCGCGGCACGTCCCCGTCGGCGGCCAAGGCGCTCTCCGCGACCAAGTCGACCGTCGGCTCGCGCGGCGGCTTCGGCAAGGGCGCGCAGATCAAGGAACGGCCGATCGTCGCGCTGTCCCCCGGCGACCGGGTCACCCACGACAAGTTCGGCCTGGGCACGGTGGTCTCCACGGCCGAGACCGGCGACAAGGCCAAGGCCACGATCGACTTCGGCGCCGGCGGCGAGAAGACCCTGCTGCTGCGTTACGCGCCGGTGCAGAAGTTGTAGCGGCGAGACCCCTCGGATGTGGGGGGGGGGGGGGGGGGGGGGGGGGGGGGGGCGGCGCCCCCCCCCCCCCCCCCCCCCCCCCCCCCCCCCCCACATCCGGTCGGCACGCCACCGGGCCTGCCCGGTCGGCGGATCCCGGCGGCCCACGCCCCCGGCACCGCCGGACCGGTGAATACGGCTAGGCCGTGATCTGGATCTCGTAGGGCGCCGACTCCACACCGGATGCCGAGACCACGCACAGCTCCACCCGGCCGGGCTCGACGTCGACCGGGACCGGGACGATCACGCACGCGTCGGACGGGTTGGCGAAGCCGGTGTCGGCCGGGATCAGCGGGACGTGTACGTGCACCGCGCCGAACTTGACCACCACCCGCGCGAGCAGGTCCGCCTCGTGCGAGCCGCCCGCGGCGAGGTTGATCCCGCGCACCTCGATGTCGTCGCCCTGGCGGACGGCGGAGTCCAGGTCGCCGCGGGAGCGCACGCGGACCACGGACAGGATCACCGGGCGGTCGTTCTCGGCCAGCTTGCCCGCGAGGTAGGTGACCACCGAGACCACGGCGAGCGCGACCAGCGTGGCCGGGATGTCCGGGAGCCGGTCCGGGTCGCGGGCCAGACCGACCACCACGAAGCCCACCGCGACCAGGTTGACCAGGACGTACTGCGCGTCCACGAAGGAGGCCCGGCCCGCGTCGTCGGTGACCAGGTCGCGCAGCGAGGCCTGGTCGGCGCGCAGCTTCTGCAGCACCCGCCGGCCGACCTTGTCGCCGACGATGCGCCGGACCGCGACCGCGGCCAGCAGGGGCGCGGCCACCAGGGTGATCTGGTCCAGGGCGACGTTGCCGAGTCGATCCAGCAGTCGGTCCCGCTCGCCGTCCCCGGAGGCCGAGGCGAGCCGCATGCCCAGGAAGGCGAAGCAGTACATCAGCGCCACCATCCACAGCGCCGCGACCGCCTTGGAGGTGGACAGGCGGCCGTCCAGGCCGCGTACGGGCGCGAACACGCCACCACTCGCCCGGGCCGCCCACCCGACCACGCTGAGCGCTCCGGCGACCACCACGGCGGCCACGATCCCGGCGGTGCGCGCGCCGGTCCAACCGGCGCCGATCGCGGTGAGCGCCTGGACCAGGACGAGCACGGCGACCAGGAGCCACAACACGATCAGCGCGCGCCCGCCCAGCACTTGCAGCCACGCCCGCCCCTGGGCCCGGCGTACGGCGGCCAACTCCTGTGCCTTGCCGCGCAGTTCGTCGGAGATCCACTGGCGTGCGCCGCCGTCGGAGTGGGCGACGGCCGAGGGCACGCCCTCCTTGCGGGCCAGGGCCCGCCTCAGCGTCTCGAAATCGGCGACGGTCCTGCGGTATTCCTCCCGGACCACGCAATGACAGTCCGGTCCGTGCACACCGACACCGTGCGCCACTTCGCCACGCCCTCCCCACCACCACATACGAACGAGCTCGTTCAGCGGCACATTGTGCCGCATCCGAGGGGGGTCGCACGGGCCCGGTCGAGGGATCGCACGGTTTGTCGACCGAACACCTGATGCGGCGTCAACCCCGGTGCCGCACAAGGCGTCCCGCCGGCCCCTCGACAGGGTCTCGGCGAACCCCGCGAACGCCGCCGGCCCCCGCCCGGGATCGGGCGGGGGCCGGCGGCGAACACGTGCGGTCCGTCGGTGGGACTACTCCCACTCGATGGTGCCCGGGGGCTTGCTGGTGACGTCCAGCGTGACCCGGTTGATCTCCCGGACCTCGTTGGTGATCCGGTTGGAGATCCGGGCCAGCAGGTCGTAGGGCAGGCGCGACCAGTCGGCCGTCATGGCGTCCTCGGAGGACACCGGGCGCAACACGATCGGGTGGCCGTAGGTGCGGCCGTCACCCTGCACACCCACCGAGCGCACGTCGGCGAGCAGCACGACCGGGCACTGCCAGATCTCCCGGTCCATGCCCGCGCGGGACAACTCCTCGCGAGCGATCGCGTCCGCCTCGCGCAGGATCTCCAGCCGGTCGGCGGTGACCTCGCCGATGATCCGGATGCCCAACCCCGGGCCCGGGAACGGCTGGCGCCAGACGATCTCGGACGGCAGGCCCAGTTGCTCGCCGACCGCGCGCACCTCGTCCTTGAACAGCTTGCGCAGCGGCTCGATCAGCTTGAACTGGAGGTCCTCGGGCAGTCCGCCGACGTTGTGGTGCGACTTGATGTTCGCGGTGCCGGTGCCGCCGCCGGACTCCACCACGTCCGGGTACAGCGTGCCCTGGACCAGGAACTCGACCTCTTCGCCGTGCGCGCCGGCCTCGGCGACCACCTCGGCCGCGGCCTGCTCGAACACGCGGATGAACTCGCGTCCGATGATCTTGCGCTTCTCCTCGGGGTCGGTGACCCCGGCGAGCGCGGTCAGGAACCGCTCCTGCGCGTTCACCACCTTGAGCGAGACGCCGGTGGCCGCGACGTAGTCGCGCTCGACCTGCTCGGGCTCGTCCTTGCGCAGCAGACCGTGGTCCACGAACACGCAGGTGAGCTTGTCCCCGACCGCGCGCTGCACCAGCGCCGCGGCGACCGCGGAGTCCACCCCGCCGGACAGACCGCAGATCACGTGCTTGTCGCCGACCTGCTCGCGGATCAGCTCGATCTGCTCCTCGACGATGTTGACCATCGTCCAGTTCGCCGCGAGCCCGGCGCCCACCTTCAGGAAGCGCTCCAGGATCGCCTGGCCGTGCTCGCTGTGCATCACCTCGGGGTGGTACTGCACGCCGTACAGCCGCGCCCGGTCGTTCTCGATCGCGGCGACCGGCGCGCCCGCGCTGGTCGCGGTGACCGCGAAGCCGGCCGGCGCACCGGAGACCGAGTCGCCGTGCGACATCCACACCGACAGGTCGGCGGGCAGCCCGTCGAACAAGGTGCTCGTCGTGCCGGTCACCGTCAGCGGCGTCGCGCCGAACTCGGCGAGACCGGTCTTCTCGACCACGCCGCCCAGACCCTGCGCCATGGCCTGGAAGCCGTAGCAGATGCCGAGCACCGGGACACCGGCCTCGAACAGCGCCGGGTCGATGCTGGGCGCCTCGTCCGCGTACACCGAGGAGGGGCCGCCGGACAGGATGATCGCGGCCGGCCGCTTCGCGAGCATGTCCGCCACGGGCATGCTGTGCGGCACGATCTCGCTGTACACGCGCGCCTCGCGCACCCGGCGGGCGATGAGCTGGGCGTACTGGGCACCGAAGTCGACGACGAGGACGGTCTCGGTGCCGCCCCCGTCCGGGCTGGCAAAGGTCACGAGGGGCCTTCCGGCGAAGCGAAAAAAAGGGGTGGATGCCGATTCTACCGGCGCCGCGCGGGTGACCCCGGCTGGTGTCCGCGCCGGCGGGTTCGACATACTGGCACCATGTCCTCGTTCGACGTGACGCGCAGCTTTACCTATGGCATCGGGATCCCCGGCGCCACCGTCACCGCCTGAACGAGTACAGCCACAGGCAGACGAAGACGTCTCGGGTCCGGTACCCGGGGCGTCTTCGCGTTTTCCTTCGGCGCCCCGGAGCACGGACCCCCTCCGGAGAGCAGGCCATCGATGGAAGACACCACCACGAACCCGCGGACCCCCGACGACGTGATCGGCGCCGGCCGGGCCCGCATCGACGATCTCGACCGACGGATCATCGCGCTGATCACCGAGCGGGTGGACACCTCCGCGGAGATCCAGCGGATCCGCGTCGCGTCCGGCGGCGCACGCGTGCAGTTGACCCGCGAGATGGAGGTCATCGCCCGCTACCGCGAGGGGTTGGGCAAGCCCGGGACGACCGTGGCGCTGACGCTTCTGGAACTGTGTCGCGGTCGGGTCCGCCCGCAGGCGTAACCTCACCGCGTCGGCCGTCGTTGTGACTGATGGCCGGCCCGCTTGATGCGCGGGCCGGGCACGCAAGGCCGCCGACGCGATGAGGCGCGCTCGACCAGTGCGCCGTGGGACCTCGCGTTGGTGTCGTGACCGGGACGCAGGGGACAGCAACCGGTCACAACCCCGCCGGGGGGGGGGGGGGGGGGGGGGGGGGGGGGGGGCCCCGCGCCCCCCCCGGCCGGGGGCGCGGCCGCGCGCCGCCCCCCCCCCCCCCCCCCGCCCCCGCCCCCCGCGCGCCCCCCCCCCCCCCCCCCCCCCCCCCCCGCGCCTTGGGGCCGATCCGTGGATCGCCCCGAACGCACCGAACTCCGACGTGCCTCATTCACCGCAAAGCATTCACCGCGAAGCGGATCTTTCACGCCATTGCCGCCGGCAGCGCCAAGAGTAGCGGGATTCCCGCCCCGCATCGGCGGTTCCGCCGAACCGCGAACCCGAGCCAAAGGCGTCCGGTTAGCGCAAATGATGATCATTAACCGGTCGATAGATGTCACTTTGTCCCGACTTGGCGTCACCCACTCCGCCCCCGCTCGCGGCCCGGAATTCACCCTTCCGCACCCGCACGCCCCGCGAGCCGCACCTCACGCCCCCACACCCCGACCGCACCCGGCACGAAGCGACCGCCCACCGCGGCCCCGAAGGGGACAGGCACCCCCGCCCCCGGCCACGGGGCCCCGGTCCGCCCACCCCCGCCCGAAATCCGCAACCTTCCCACCTCACGCGACGGTCGGGCGGGTGGGCACGAAAACCCACCCCAAGCGAAGCGCTACCGCACCCGAAGCACCTTCATCACCCGCAGCGACAGGGTCAGCGACCGCGCCCACTGTTCGTCGCTCATCCCGAACGGCGCGGCGATCGGCAACAGCCGCTGGGTCGCAACGGTCTGTGCCTCGGTGAACTTCATGATGCCCTCGGCGCCGTGCCGCCGACCGAGCCCGGAGTCGCCCATGCCACCCATCGGCGCACCCGCGCTGCCGTAGGCCGCCGCGTAGCCCTCGTTGACGTTCACCGTGCCCGCACGCAGCCGCCGCGCGAGCGCGCCGCCGTGTCGGGTGTTCCGCGTCCACACGCTCGCGTTGAGCCCGTACGCGGTCTCGTTCGCGCGGGTGACGACCTCTTCCTCCTCGGTGAACCGGTACACCGACACCACGGGGCCGAACGTCTCCTCGGCGCAGACCGCCATCTCGGGTGTGACGTCCGCGAGCACCGTCGGCTCGTAGAACAGCGGCCCCAGGTCCGGTCGCGCGGTGCCGCCGATCAGCACCCGCGCACCCGCCGCCCGGGCCTCGTCCACGTGGCGCGTGACCGCCTGCAACTGGCGGCGCGAGACCAGCGAGCCCATGTCGGTGTCCCACGCGTAGCCGGCCGCGAGCCGCATGGTCTGGATCCGGGCCAGGAAGCGGTCCAGGAACGCGTCGTGGATGTCGGCGTGCACGTACATCCGCTCGATCGAGATGCACAGTTGGCCGGCCGAGGAGAAGCACGCGCGCACCGCGCCCTCCGCGGCCCGGTCCAGGTCCGCGTCCGCCAGCACGATCATCGCGTTCTTGCCGCCCAGTTCCAGCGACGCGCCGACCAGGCGTGCGGCGGCTCGTTGGGCCACCTCGCGGCCCGTGCGGGTGGAGCCGGTGAAGCCGACGTAGTCCGCACCCTCGACCACCGCGGTGCCGACCACCGGGCCGTCGCCGAGCACGATCTGCCACAGGTCCTCGGGCAGGCCGCATTCGATCAGCACGTCCTGAGCCCACAGCGCGGTGAGCGCGGTCTGCGTGTCCGGCTTCATCACCACCGCGTTGCCCGCGATGAAGGCCGGGATCGCGTCGCCGATGGACAGCGCCAGCGGATAGTTCCACGGCGAGACCAGGCCGACCACGCCCTTGGGGTGCCGCACCTCGATCGCCTTCGTCAGCACCGGCAGCGCCCCGGCGCGACGGCGCTCGCGCAGATAACCCACGGCCCGCCGGCCGTAGTGCCGCGAGCACAGCGCGACGTCCAGGACCTCCTCGAACGCGTGCTTGCGGGCCTTGCCGGTCTCGGTCTGGATGATGTCCAGGATCTCCGACTGACGCTCCAGGACCCTGTCGTGGAAGCGCAGGAACACCGCCGTCCGCTCACGCACGGAACGTTTGGCCCACGCGGTCTGCGCGAGCCGCGCGCGGGCGAAGGCGGAGGTGACGTTCTCCGGCGTGGACTCGGGGAGCTCGGCGATCGGCGATCCGTCGAACGGACTCCTGGTGGTCACCATGGTCGGCACGGGGCCGGTCACCACGCGCCGGGCGAGCCGCTCGACGGGCAGGCTCGGCAGGTCGATGGGTGCTGCTGCTGCGGGCGCGGGCGCTGCGATGTCCGTCATGGCGCCAGCGTAGACAGCACTACTTTCCGGTAACAAGGACCGCTCGCCGCAAGGGCGGGCACAATCCGCGTACCCGCCCCGAACGACCGGCCGAAAGCCCTCGCCCGCCCCGCCGTGCTCGGTCCGTGCTCGGTCCGTACTCAGTCCGTGTCGAGGTCCGCCAGCGCCGATTCGATCGTGCGGTGGTAGGTCGGATACGCGTACATCATGTCCCGCAGCGTGGCGACCGGGACCGCCGCGCGCACGGCCACCGCGAGTGCGCCCAGGATCTCGCCGCCGGCCGGACCCGCGGCGGTCGCACCGACGAGCACACCCCGGTCGACGTCCTCGATCACCTTCACGAAACCCCGCGCGCCGGTGATGTGCCCGCGTGAGGAGGCGGCCAGATCGGCGATGCCGACCCGCACGGTGAGGCCGGCGGCCCGGGCCTGATGCTCCGTCAGGCCCACCGCGCCGATCTCCGGGTCGATGAACGTCACCCGCGGCAGCGCGCTGTGGTCCGCGTCGGGACCCGCCGCACCGCGGCCCGTCGTGTGCAGGATCGCCTTGGTCACGATGGCCGACTGGTACATCGCCACGTGGGTGAACGCGCCCTGTCCGGTGACGTCGCCGACCGCCCAGACCGCCGGCGGCTCGCCACCGGGCTGCACCCGCAACTGCCCGTCCACCGGCAGCGCGTGCGCGTGCGGGTCGACGCCGAGCGCCTCGGCGCCGAGGGCGACCAGGTCCACCCGGCGGCCGGTGGCCACCAGCAGCTTCTCCGCCTCGATCGTGCGCCCGTCGGACAGCGAGAGCGTGAAGGTCCTGCCGTCGTGCGCGGCCTGCTCGGCCCGCACCCCCAGGTGGATCCGCACGCCGTCCTCGGTCAGCGCCCACGCGGCCAGGTCCGAGGATTCGGGATCCTCGACGGCCAGCACCCGGTCGCCGTTCTCCACGATCGTCACGTCCGTGCCGAACCGGACGAACACCTGGGCCAGTTCCAGACCGATCGCGCCGCCGCCGAGCACCGCGAGCGAGCGCGGTGCCGCAGCCGCCTCGATCGCCTCGCGATTGGTCCACAGCGGGGTGTCCGCCAGGCCCTCGATCGGCGGGACGAACGCCTTCGTGCCGGTGCCGACCACGATCGCGTGCCGGGCCCGGAAGCGCCGCACGACGCCGTCGGCGTCGGTCGCCTCGACCGTGTCCACGTCGGTGATCCGGCCGGCGCCGCGCACGAAGGTCATGCCCTTGTCCACGAGCCGGTCCACGGCGGCCCGATCGTTCCAGTCGGCGGTGAGCTCGCGCACCCGCGCGGCGACCTTCGACCAGTCCGGCCGCGCCTCGAACCGGGCCAGGTCGGCCGCGTGCACCATCGCCTTGGACGGGATGCAGCCCCAGTACGGACACTCGCCGCCGACCAGGCCGTCCTCGATGCCCACCACCTCCAGCCCGGCCGCGGCCAGGTTGCCGGCGACGGCCTCACCGCCGACGCCGAGACCGAGCACGATCACGTCGACGTCGATGGGGTCGGGGGACTGCGGGCTCACGGGTACCTCCGGGTGGGTCGGGTAATTCGCACGGTACCCCGCCGGATCCGATGATTCGGCGAGCGGCGCCGCGCGCGGGGTGCCGGCGGCCGTCCGGTTCCGCCGATCACCCGGTCGGGTCGATCCGTCGGTCCCGTCCGCCGCCGTGCGGGATCGCCGGCTCGGTTCCGCCGGCTTGCCGTTCGGTCGGCCGGAAACCGCTTGGTTCCGATCGCCGGCTCGGCTCCGCCGGCGAACCGCTCGGTCGGCCGGAAACCGCTCAGTTCTGCCGGAAGTAGCTCGCGACGTTCTGGAACGCGTCGTGAGCCTTGGTCCAGTCGGTCTCGTACGACGCGACGTAGATCGCGTAGTCGGTGTTCCTGTCGGTGACGATGCCCAGGTCCATCGCGTGCGCCGGCTTCTTGGTGCCGGTGGCGAGCGGGTCGCCGGTCCAGGTGAACTCCCAGACGGCCGCCTGCCAGCCCGGCCGATATCCGGCGTAGTCGTCGAGCTGGATCTGCTTGTAGCTCGTCGAGTAGGCGGCCTTGAAGTTCTTCTCGTTGGTGCGGAAGTTGGCGAGCGGGTTCCCGCCGACCTTGGTCAGGCCGATCCGGATCAGCACCTTGCCGTCGGCGGTGCGGTAGTCGATCTGGTCCTTCTCCACCCCGGTCACCTCACGCTTGGCGCCGGTCGGCACGAACAGGCTGAAGCCCATCTGGTCCCTGGTCCACACATAGCCCGGCAGCGTGGCCGGCGCGGCCGTGCCGCCGCTCGAACTGCCCGGCGACGGCGGCTGGGCCGGTGGCACCACGGACGCGCCGGTGGACGTGGTGGGGCCGGAGGACTGGCCCGGCGTGCTCGGCGCGCCCGTCTGCGGCGCGGTCGGATTCGCGGCCGTGTCGTCCTTGCCGTCGTCCTTGGTGACCAGGATCCCCACCACCACCCCGCCCACGATCAGCGCGACCACGAGCGCGACGACCGCGACGACGCGACCGGTGCCGCGGCGACGCGGTTCGGGCACCGGGCGATACGGCTCCGGCGGGGTCTGCGGCGGATGCGGCGGCGCGCCGGCCATCGAGGAGGTGCGGGTCGCCGACGCTCCCGGGTCGGCGGGCGAATACCCCGGCTGCGACCACGCGCCGGGAGGGGTGTTGCCGCCCGGGTGCTGGGCCGCGCCGCTCTCGGATCCCGGCTGCGCGTGCTGGTGCGGGTCGTACGCCCCGGCCGGCGTGGTCGGCTGCTCCGGCGCCCCGAGGCTGTGCGTGGGCGGCGGCGGTACCGCGTCGAACTGCCGGGACGGCGTGGAGGCGGCCACCTCGCGCAGGATCCGGGCCCCCTCCTCGGCGCCCATCCGCTGGTCCGGGTCCTTGATCAGCCAGCCGTCGATCACCGCTTCGAGGGCGCCCGCGTGCCGGGGCGGATCGGCCTGGTCGGTCAGGATCGCGTTCAACGTGCTGATCATCGTGCCCCGGCGGAACGGGTTCCGGCCCTCCACCGCCATGTAGAGCACGACCGCCAGCGACCACAGGTCGGCGGCGAGCAACGGACGTCTGCCCTCGGCCCGTTCGGGCGCCAGGAAGTCCGGCGAGCCGACCAGCATGCCGGTCGTGGTCAGCGTCGCGGTGCCGGTCGCGGTGGCGATGCCGAAGTCGGTGAGCACCACCCGCCCGTGCGTGGTGACCAGGATGTTCGCGGGCTTGACGTCGCGGTGCACCACGCCCTTCTCGTCGGCGGCGAGCAGCGCGTCGAGCACCTTGAGACCGAGTTCGGCGGCATCCGCCGGGGTCAGCGTGCCCTGGGTCTCCAGGATCTCGGCGAGCGACTGGGCCTCGACCAGCTCCATCACGATCCACGGGATGCCGCCGTCCTCGACCACGTCGTGGATGGTGATCACATTGGGGTGACCGATCCGGGCGGCCGCGCGCGCCTCGCGCAGCGTGCGCTCGCGGGCGAGCTCCTTCTCCTCGTCGTCGAGGTGGTCCGGCAGCCGCAACTCCTTGATCGCGACGTCTCGGTGCAGCATCTCGTCGACGGCACGCCACACCGTGCCCATGCCGCCTCGGCCGAGCATGGTGCCCAACCGGTAGCGCCCGCCGACGATCCGGCCGCGCGTGCCCCCGGTCTGTGCCACTTACCCTCCCCGCGTCAACCGACTGTCCCGCCGGCCATCTCCAGACTAGAACCCGTCACATTAGATGCGACGGCCCCGGGGTGCGGCGGGCGGATCGAAACCTCGGGGGCGCCGATCGCCCGCCCGGGTACGCGCCGGCGGAGCGCCGACCCGGCCCACGACAGCCGGCGGGTCGGCCGACAGGCGGTTCGCACGTGCCTTTCCCGGGTCAGTTCGTGGTACCCGCACCGCCCTCGTTGCGCGGCGCACCGCTCTGCGCACCACCGCTGCCGCCCTTGGACGCGTCGGTCGGCGGACGTGTGGTCACCGGCGGCCGGCTGGTGGTCGGCGGCCGGCTGGTGGTCGGCGGGCGCGACGTGGTCGGGGCCGTGGTGGACGGGCGGGCCGTGCCCGGGTCGGTGGTGTGGGTCGGCCGCGCGGTGCGGGTCGATCCACCGCCCTGGCTGCTGTTGCCCGAGGTCCCGGTGTCGTTCTGCCCGGCGCCGCCGGAGGTCCCGGTGGTGTGCAGGACGTTGCTGCGACCCTGGCTGCCCGGCGCGTTCGGGGCGACCGAGGCGCCCTGCGACACGCCGCCGTTCCCGGGCGAGTCCGAGCCGGTTTCGCCGTCGCCCTGCCTACCCAGCGCGGACGGCACCCAGATCGCCAGCGCGCTCACGGCGGCGACGACCATGGCTCCGAGCGCGATGGTGCGGCGCCGCTTCCTGGCTGCGGCGTTCGGCGCCGAGGACCCGGCGGAGCCGCCGGACCCGCCGGCCGCGCCGATCAGCACCGGGTTCGGCCGGTCGTCGGCGGTGGCCGAACCGTGCAGCGCGTCGGCGGGCGAGTAGGCGTGCTCCCCGGTCGTCGGGTAGCCGCCGGTCGGCCCGTCCGGATCGGCCCGACTCACCGCGCCGAACGGCGGCGCCGGGGTCACCGGCGGCTCCTGCTGCCACACCGGCGCCGGCGGCACCCGCGGCGTCTGCGGGGTGGGCGTCGGCTGCGGCGCGGGCTGCCGGGACGAGTGCGTGACGCCCCGCACACCGGCGGGGTCCTCCACCGTCGCGGTGCCCGGCGGGATCGGCAGCTCCACACCCCGCGCCTCGGAGGCCGGCACACCGCCGCTGACCAGAGCCGCCATCAGCAGTCGTTCGGTCTCGTCCTCGTCGGCGCGCTCCAGCGGGTCCTTGCGCAGCAGACCCTCGATCGCCGGCCACAACGCGCCGGACCGGCGCGGCGGCGCGGGCTCGTCGGTGAGCACGGCGGTGAGCGTGTCCATCGCGCCGGTGCGCCGGAACGGCGAGAAGCCCTCCACGGCCTGATACAGCGTCACCCCGAGCGACCACAGGTCCGAGGCGGGCCCGGGCCGACGGCCGAGCACACGTTCCGGCGCGAGGTATTCGGGCGACCCGACCAGCATCCCGGTCGCGGTGAGGGTGACCGAGCCGGCCACGGTGGCGATGCCGAAGTCGGTCAGCACGATCCGGCCGCCGGGCGCCATCAGGATGTTGCTGGGCTTCACGTCCCGGTGCAGCACGTCGGCGGCACGCGCGGCGCGCAGCGCGGCAAGCACCGCCAGGCCGACCTCGGCCGCCTCGTGCGGGGCCATCCGGCCCTCGTCCAGCACGTCGGTGAGCGAGGGCGCGCGGACCAGCTCCATCACGATCCACGGGCGCCCGTCGTCCTCGGCGACGTCGAAGATGGTGACCACGTTCGGGTGGGTGATCCGGGCCGCCGCGCGGGCCTCGCGCAGTGCGCGCTCGCAGCGCCCCTGGGTCTCCATCTCGTCCAGGTCGTCCGGTATCCGGACCTCCTTGACCGCGACGTCCCGGCGCAGCAGCTCGTCGAAGGCCAGCCAGACCGTGCCCATCCCGCCCCGACCGAGCGGTTCGCCCAACCGATAGCGCCCGTCCACCAAGCGACCGTGCGTGTCGCTGTCGTGTGCCACGTGGTCCTCCCCAAGACCGTGGACATCTCCCGATCCGCCTTGTCGGCGCGTCATTGGCGTCACGTGTAGGACGTCCGGCGTGCTCCGAAGGTTCCGCCCGAGGGATTGTGTTCGGCCACCCGGCGAAATCGCTCCGGGCCGTGACGAGGACCGAACGCACCGGCGCCGAACCGGAGTCCGGGCCAACGATCCGGAAGTCCCGGGTCCGGCCCGGAACAAGGGCATGTGTCGATCGTGCGGTGCGTGCTCCCCGGGGTCGGCGGCCGGCCCGGACGACGGTCGCCCGAACGCGCGTGCCGACCCGATCCTTCCCGGGTCGCCCCGGATCAACCCGCGACTCAACCCGCGATCGACAGGTGTCCGCGCGCGTGCTCGTAGTACGCGCCGGCGGTGCCCCACAGGTCGTCCCGCCCGCGCACGGTCAGCCAGTAGCGCACGCCGGACGTGGTGCGGACCACCAGGTCCTTGCCGTGATAGGTGGTCAGGTCCTGTCCGCGCCAGACGTACTCCCACTCCGCGGCCTCGTGCCCGCGGTAGTCGGTGACCCGCAGGAGCAGGCGTTCGTAGTCCTCGCCGTCCAACCGTTCCCGGCCGCCGATACTGCCGTGCTCGCGGTGCGCGACCGACTCCTCGGGGGCCATCACGATGCCCCGGTCGACGGTGACGGTCACCGAGATCAGCCGGTCCGGATCGGCCACCGTCAGGCCGCTGGGGCTGTCCGTGCAGGTCCAGCCCTCCGGGACGGGCAGCGCGAAGCCCAGATCGGTGCGTCGCCGACGGCGCAGTCGCGGTATCACCTTGTTGTCCACGAGCGGGCCGACCACCAGGCAGCCGCCGATCAGGGCGCCCACGACGATCGGATTCGGATTGATTTTCGCGGCCTCCAGGGCACCACCGGCGATCACTCCGAGCAACATCGCGACCGGCACGGACCGGGAGATCCGCCGGTGCGGCAGCACCAGCCACACGCTCAACGCGAGCGCGAGCAGCACGATCGTGTACATCCCGGTCCAGCTGCCGAACGCGGCCAGCCAGCGCGCGCCGGCGGCGGTGGCGATGCCCACCGAGGTCAGGATGGTCGTCCAGTGCCGGAACCACCAGCGCGGCCAGCGCCGGTAGCGGGCCCGGAAGACGCCGCCCTCGCGGGGCAGTCGCACGTTGGGCGAGGTCTCGTGCAGGCTGCCCCGGTGCGGCCGCGAGGCGCCGGTGCCGACCTTGCCCGGCGGCCGGGGGGTCTGCGAGCGAATCGCCGTCTGCGGTCGGCCGGACACCCGCACGCCGTGCCGACGGACCGGGCCGGGCCGGGAGCGGTCCGGTACGAAGCGCTCCGCGATCAGGCCGCCGGCCGGTGTGGGCGCGCCCTCGGCGACCTCCGCGAGCAGATCGCGCACGTGCTCCGGGGACGCGCGACGAGCGGGGTCCTTGACCATCAGCGCCCGGAGCACCGGGGTCAGCGGACCGGCCAGGAAGACCTCCGGGAAACGGCCCGCGGCGACCGCGGCGAGGGTGGCCGCGTGCGTGTTGCGGCGAAACGCCGGACGGCCCTCGACCGCCTCGAACAGGGTGGCGCCCAGCGACCACAGGTCGGCCTGTGGTCCGGGCGGCTCGCCGGCGATCTGCTCGGGTGCCAGGTATTCGGGCGATCCCACCATCGCGCCGGCCTGGGTGAGGGTCGCGCTGTCCTCGACCGAGGCGACCCCGAAGTCGGTGAGCACGACCCGGCCGTTGCGGGCGAGCAGCACGTTGGCGGGCTTGACGTCGCGGTGCAGCACACCGGCCTCGTGCGCGGCCTCCAGCGCGGCGAGCAGCCGCAGACCCAGCTCGGCGACCTGCTCGGGCGGGATCGGCCCCTCCTTGTCCAACTCCTGGGCCAACGAGAGACCGCGGACCAGCTCCATCACGATCCACGGCCGCCCGTCCTCCTCGGCCACGTCGAAGATGGTCACCACGTTCGGGTGGTCGATCCGGGCCGCCGCCCGGGCCTCGCGCAACATCCGCGCACT
Organism: Embleya sp. NPDC050493; assembly: GCF_044458105.1. Classification (NCBI taxonomy): domain Bacteria; kingdom Bacillati; phylum Actinomycetota; class Actinomycetes; order Kitasatosporales; family Streptomycetaceae; genus Embleya; species Embleya sp. NPDC050493. Next base: position 179,303 of record NZ_JBITHP010000016.1, on the reverse strand, counting down.
CAGCGTGCTGCGGTCGTCGTCGTCCACAAAGCGGGGCAGCCGCATCTCCTTGACCGCCACGTCGCGGTCGAGCATGGTGTCCACGGCCCGCCAGACCGTGCCCATCCCGCCCCGGCCCAGTTGATCACCCAGGCGGTATCGCCCCGCGACCAAACGCTCCGGTGCCTCCGGGTCGGTCAAATCTCTCGCTCCCCATGCAGCCGCGGCCCCGCCGCGCAATCGGGTGGTTGCCTTTCCCATACTCCAGTCCGGCGGCTGGTGGGGTCCACCGGTTCGGGGACGAACATCGCCGAAAGACACCTGGCCGGCGTATCGGTGGAACGCGGCGACGCCCGGGAAGGTGCCCACGCCGCCGGACGATCAACCGCGGCGGGCCCGACCGCCCGGATCCGCAGCGCGGTCGGACCCGACTCCGGCCGGGCGGTTCCCGGCCGGAGCAGCGCCGTCACCCGGGCACGATGTCCTGCGCACCCAGCCGCACCGCGTCCGCCGTGTGGTCGTCCATCTGCTCCTGCGAGGAGCGCTCCACCTCGATCCGCTTGAGGTAGTAGTGCACTTCCCGTCGCTGCTGCTCCTCCTCCCACCCGAGCACCCGGGCCATCAGCGCGGCACACGCGCGCGCGGCCCGGGCACCGCGGTCGAACATCTCGATCGACACCCGGGTCCGTCGATCCAACACGTCGTCCAGGTGCAGCGCGCCCTCGTGGGTGCACGCGTAGACCACCTCGGCGGCCAGATAGTCGTCCGCGCCGTCCAGCGGGTAGCCCAACTCCGGCTCGTCCGCGATCAGCGCGATCAGTTCCTCGATCATCGACCCGTACCGGTTCAGCAGGTGCTCCACCCGGGCCACGTGCAACCCGGCCCGGGCCGCGATCGAGGCCCGCGCGTTCCACAGCGCGGGATACCCCTCCGCTCCCGCCAGCGGCACCGTCTCGGTGCAACTCGGCGGGACCTTGCGGTCCAACCCGTGTACGGCCGCGTCCACCGCGTCCGAGGCCATCACCCGATACGTCGTGTACTTGCCGCCCGCGACCACCACGAGGCCGGGCACCGGGTGTGCCACGGTGTGCTCGCGCGAGAGTTGCGACGTGGCGTCCGACTCGCCCGCCAGCAGCGGGCGCAGGCCCGCGTACACACCCTCGACGTCCTCGCGGGTGAGCGGCACCGCCAGCACCCGATTCACGCGCTCCAACAGGTATTCGATGTCCGCCCGGCTCGCCGCGGGGTGCTCCTTGTCCAGGTCCCAACGGGTGTCCGTGGTGCCCACGATCCAGTGCCGGCCCCACGGGATCACGAACAGCACACTCTTCTCGGTGCGCAGGATCAGGCCGGTCGAGGAGTGGATGCGATCCTTGGGCACCACCAGGTGGATGCCCTTGGACGCGCGCACGTGGAACTGCCCGCGCTCGCCCACCATCGCCTGCGTCTCGTCGGTCCACACCCCGGTCGCGTTCACCACCTGCCCGGCCCGGATGTCGTACGTGCCGCCGGTCTCCATGTCGCGCACGTGCACGCCGACCACCCGCTCGCCCTCGCGCAGGAATCCGGTCACCGCGGCGCGCGAGGCCACCTGCGCGCCGTAGCCGGCGGCGGTGCGCACGAGCGTCAACGTGTAGCGCGCGTCGTCCATCTGCGCGTCGTGGTACTGCACCGCGCCCACCAGCGAGTCCTTGCGCAGCGCCGGGGCCAGGCGCAGCGCCTGACGTCGAGTCAGCTGCCGGTGCCGGGGCAGCCCGCGGCTGCGTCCGGCGGAGGCCGCCATCGCGTCGTAGAGCGTCACCCCGGCGGTGACGTACGGCCGTTCCCAGCCCCGCCCGCGCAGCGGATACAGGAACGACACCGGCTTGACCAGGTGCGGCGCGAGCGTCTGCAGCAGCAGCCCGCGCTCGCGCAACGCCTCGCGCACGAGCGCGAAGTCGAGCATCTCCAGGTAGCGCAGGCCGCCGTGGATCAGCTTGCTGGACCGGCTGGAGGTGCCGGACGCCCAGTCGCGCGCCTCCAGCAGGCCCACCGAGAGGCCGCGCGTGGCCGCGTCGAGGGCGGTACCCGCACCGACCACGCCGCCGCCCACCACGACCACGTCCGACTCGCGTTCGGCCATCCGTCGCAGCGCCCGCGTACGCTCCGCGGGTCCCATCGCCGTGGTCCGCATCAGCCACCTCCGAAACCGATCCCCACCTGCCGGACCACACCGATCGGGCGACTCGCCCCTCCCCCGTCTACCCAATGCCCGTGGGCCGGACCACGCGCCCCGTCGTCCCGAGTGCGTTCGGGCGTCGATGCCGGCCCACCGGGATCTCCGCCGCAACCGCGAACGGCCCCGAACACCAAGGGTGTTCGGGGCCGTTCGACTTCGGTCAGTGCGCGGGCGAGACCGTGACCTCGACCTGCTGGAACTTCTTCAGCTCCGAGTAGCCCGTGGTGGCCATCGCCCGACGCAGCGCGCCGAACAGGTTCATCGAGCCGTCGGACACGTGCGAGGGACCGAGCAGGATCTCCTCCAACGTGCCCACCGCGCCCAGGTTCATCCGCCGACCACGCGGCAGCTCGGGGTGGTGCGCCTCCGAGCCCCAGTGGTGGCCGGCGCCGGGGGCATCGCTCGCCCGGGCCAGCGCCGAGCCGATCATCACCGCGTCCGCGCCGCACGCGACGGCCTTGGCGATGTCGCCGCTGCGGCCCACGCTGCCGTCGGCGACCACGTGCACGTACCGACCACCCGACTCGTCGAGGTAGTCGCGGCGCGCCTCGGCCACGTCGGCCACCGCGGTCGCCATCGGCACCGCGACGCCGAGCACGCGGCGGGTGGTGTGCGCCGCGCCGCCGCCGAAGCCGACCAGGACACCGGCCGCGCCGGCCCGCATCAGGTGCAGGGCGCCCTGGTAGGTCGCACAACCGCCGACGATCACCGGCACGTCGAGGTCGTAGATGAACTGCTTGAGGTTCAGCGGCTCGGCCCGCCCGGACACGTGCTCGGCCGAGACCGTGGTGCCGCGGATCACGAACACGTCCACGCCCGCGTCGATCACGGCCTTGTGGTACTGCGCGGTGCGCTGCGGCGACAGCGCGGCGGCGGTGACCACGCCCGAGTCGCGGATCTGCTTGATCCGCGCGCCGATCAGTTCCTCCTTGATCGGCTCGGCGTAGATCTCCTGCATCCGCCGGGTGGCCGCGTCCTCGTCCAGCGCGCCGATCTCCTCGATCAGCGGCGTCGGGTCCTCGTAGCGCGTCCACAGCCCTTCGAGGTTGAGCACGCCCAGGCCGCCCATGCGACCGACCTCGATCGCGGTCTGCGGCGACACGACGCTGTCCATCGGCGCCGTCAGGAACGGCAACTCGAACCTGTACGCGTCGATCTGCCACGCGATCGAGACCTCTTCGGGGTCCCGGGTCCGCCGGCTGGGGACGATGGCGACGTCGTCGAAGTGATAGGCACGCCGGCCACGCTTGCCCCGGCCGATTTCGACCTCAGTCACGTTGCGCCTCTCCTGCTGGAATCGGTGGATGGGAAAACCCGTATCCCAGGGTACGGGGCGGGCAAACCGCCGAGAGGCCCCGCCCGCGGTACGGACGAAGCCCCTCGGGGTGCGGTGCGATCCGGCCCGGTCCGGCGGATCGCACCCGGACTAGCGCGAGTGGTAGTTCGGCGCTTCCTGGGTCATGTGGATGTCGTGCGGGTGCGACTCCTTGAGCCCGGCCGAGGTGATCCGCACGAAGCGGCCCTTGTCCTGGAGCTCGGCGACGGTGGCGGCGCCGGCGTAGCCCATCGACGCGCGCAGGCCGCCGATCAGCTGGTGCGCGACGGCGGAGAGCGGACCCCGGTAGGGGACCTGGCCCTCGATGCCCTCGGGGACCAGCTTGTCCTCGGAGAGCACGTCGTCCTGGAAGTAGCGGTCCTTGGAGAAGGACTTGGCCTGGCCGCGCGACTGCATCGCGCCGAGCGAGCCCATGCCCCGGTAGGACTTGAACTGCTTGCCGTTGATGAAGATCAGGTCGCCGGGGCTCTCCTCGCAGCCCGCGAGCAGGCTGCCGAGCATCACCGTGTCGGCGCCGGCCGCGATCGCCTTGGCGATGTCGCCGGAGTACTGCAGGCCGCCGTCGCCGATCACCGGCACACCCGCCGCGCGGGCCGCCTGGGCCGCCTCGTAGATCGCGGTGACCTGCGGCGCGCCCACGCCCGCGATCACTCGGGTGGTGCAGATCGAGCCCGGGCCGACGCCGACCTTGACGCCGTCCACGCCCGCGTCGATCAGGGCCTGCGCGCCGTCGCGGGTGGCGATGTTGCCGCCGATCACCTCGACCTTGGTGTTCGCCTTGACCTTGGCGATCATCTCCAGGACGTTGCGCGAGTGGCCGTGCGCGCTGTCCACCACGATGAAGTCGACGCCGGCCTCGACCAGCGCCTGCGCCCGGCGGTAGCTGTCGTCGCCGGTGCCGATCGCGGCGCCGACCACGAGCCGGCCGTCCGCGTCCTTGGTCGCGTTCGGGTACTGCTCGCTCTTGACGAAGTCCTTGACCGTGATGAGCCCGCGCAGCTTGCCCGCGTCGTCGATCAGCGGCAGCTTCTCCACCTTGTGCCGGCGCAGCAGTTCCATCGCCTGGTCGCCGGTGGTGCCGACCTTGCCGGTGACCAGCGGCATCGGGGTCATGATGTCGCGCACCCGGCGCGAGTGGTCGACCTCGAAGCGCAGGTCGCGGTTGGTCACGATGCCCAGCAGGCGACCGCTGTCGTCGGTGACCGGGACGCCGCTGATCCGGAACCGCGCGCACAGCGCGTCGACTTCCTGGAGCGTGGCGTCCGCGCCGATGGTGATCGGGTCCAGCACCATGCCGGCCTCGGAGCGCTTGACCGTGTCCGCCTGCGCGGCCTGGTCCTCGATCGAGAGGTTGCGGTGCAGCACGCCGACGCCGCCCTGACGGGCCATGGCGATCGCCATCCGGGCCTCGGTCACGGTGTCCATCGCGGAGGACAGCAGCGGGATCCGGACGCGAATGTTGCGGGTGACCCGGGCGGAGGTGTCCACCTCGCTCGGCACGACGTCGGACGCGCCCGGCAGCAGCAGGACATCGTCGTACGTCAGCCCGAGCATCGCGAACTTCTCGGGTACGCCGTCGGCCGTGAGACTCATGACACCTTCCGAAGGTATTCCGATGGACCGCTCCGCCGGCCCGCTCCCCGCCGGCCCGCTCCTCGAAAAGACGGGGGGCGGGTCCCCGGGTACGGCGGAACGCGCTCTCGGCAAGCGGATGGGTGGATTGAGGGTTCATGCTACTGGCCCCGCGCGGTGCTTCGAGCCCGCTTGCCGATGCTGAGCACAACCATCCACCGCATCCGCGCCATTCCCGGCCCACCTCAGCAGCGGTCGGGCACCGCCCGACGGCGGTTCGCCGCGGTGCCGTCGACCTCGGCGAGCAGCGCGCCGAACAGCCGAGCGACCCGGTCCTGGGCGGGGGTGGGGCGGCGCCTGCGCAACTGCTCGACGAGTTCGTCGTCCTGACGCAGCAGGCCCAGGTCGGCGGTGCCGGATCGGCCGCCGAGCCGCACACCGCCGCCGCTCACGCGGTCTTCTCCTCGCCCGCCAACGCCCTCAGGCGAGTCAGCGCACGATGCTGCGCGACTCGCACCGCACCGGGCGACATGCCCATCGCCCGCCCGGTCTCCTCGGCGGAGAGCCCGACGGCGACCCGCAGCACGAGCAGTTCGCGCAGGTTGTCGGGCAGCCGACCGAGCAGGGCCCGGGCGTGGGCGGCGTCACTGCGCCGCACCACCTGATCCTCGGGGCCCGGATGGTCGTCCACCGCCTCGGGCAGATCGCACGTGGGCACCGCGCCGCGCATCGCGGCGCGCTGCACGTCGACCACCTTGTGTGCCGCGATGCCGAACACGAACGCCTCGAACGGACGGCCCTCGTCGCGATAGCGCGGCAGTGCGGACAACACCGCCAGGCAGACCTCCTGCGCCGCGTCGTCCGCCGCGTGTTCGGCGCCGGAGACCCGACCCAGCCGGGCCCGGCAGTAGCGCAACACCAGTGGTCGGACGTACGCGAGCAGTTCGTCGGTCGCCTGCACGTCCCCTCGAACCGCGCGAACCACGACGGCACGCATGCCGTCGTCGGCCTGCGCGTGTGCTTCGTACGGCTCGTCCGGCATTCGCTCGGGGGTCCCACCCATGCCATTCAGTATGCAGGGATCGGCGACCGAATCGCGGCCATGCCGACCCGGGGGACTCATCCGGCCCCCCGGGCAACGGCAATCACCGCACGGACCCTCGCCCGTCGGGGCCCGCCGGCACGCGCGTCATCGCACAAGTCCCCACCGACCGTGCCCACCCGGGGAGCAACTCCCCGGGCCACCACGGCCGGGGGAGTCCTCGCGTACGTGCGTCATCGCACGAGTCCCCACCGGAATCCGAGCGCGACCGCATGGGCCCGGTCGGATGCGCCCAGCTTCTTGAACAGCCGGCGTGCGTGGGTCTTGACCGTGTCCTCCGACAGGAACAGCTCACGCCCGATCTCGGCGTTGCTGCGCCCGTGGCTCATGCCTTCGAGCACCTGGATCTCACGTGCCGTCAGGGTCGGCGCCACGCCCATGTCCGGCGAGCGCAGTCGCCGGGGTGCGAGCCGCCAGGTCGGATCGGCGAGCGCCTGGGAGACGGTCGCGCGCAGTTCCGCGCGCGACGCGTCCTTGTGCAGATATCCCCGAGCCCCGGCGGCGACCGCGAGGGCCACACCGTCCAGGTCCTCGGCCATCGTCAGCATGATCACCCGTGCGCCGGGGTCGCCGGCCAGGAGGCGGCGCACCGCCTCGACGCCGCCGAGCCCGGGCATCCGCACGTCCATGAGGACGAGATCGGACCGCTCCGCGCCCCAGCGCCGCAGTACCTCCTCGCCGCTCGTGGCCGTCGTCACCCTCTCGACGCCGGGGACCGTGGCCACCGCCCGCCGCAGGGTCTCCCGGACCAGCGGGGAATCGTCGCAGACCAGGACGGTCGTCATCGCCGGCCTCCGCAGTGGATCCGCGTCACGTTGAGCCTCCACGCCTGTACGTACCGTTTCCTTTGCGGCGGTCCCGAAGGACGGGGCACGGGGTTCGACCCCGACCGCCTTCGTCGCCAACCGCTTCACCCACCCCAACGAGCATCACTCGAAAGGGTTACGGGGGGAGTTCCGCTCCGCCGTTACGACAACGACACGACCGACCCCGAGGACACGCAGGGGTGATCCCTCGCGCACCCACCGTCACATTCCACGGCGTCCTCGCTCCGAATCCCGCCGGTTTGCGCCCACTCACGCCCCCCTACGCCCCTATACGCCACCAGAGTGAGTAATTTTTTCTGCTTTAGGTGCATAAGTGGGAATTAGGATTGGAACTGATCAATTCGTGACACAGTCGCACCTACTTCTGATCGCTTGATCACGACTGTTCTGCACGGTCTGCACCCGAGGTGGCAACCCTGCTCACCGACAACTCGTACGCGATAAGCAAGAGGGACGAGTCATGGCTGATTTCTCGCGACTCCCCGGCCCCAACGCCGATCTGTGGGACTGGCAGCTCTCGGCAGCCTGTCGCGGAGTCGACAGCGCACTGTTCTTCCATCCCGAAGGCGAGCGCGGCGCCGCCAGGGTCGCCCGAGAGGCTTCGGCCAAGGAAGTCTGCATGCGGTGCCCGGTCCGTCGCCAGTGCGCCACGCACGCCCTCAAGGTGCGCGAGCCGTATGGCGTATGGGGCGGGCTCACCGAGGACGAACGGGTCGAACTCGACAGCGACCGCCGGCACGGGGTCGCCGCGGAGCGGGCGGCGGCAGCCGTGGCGCACCGCGGGACCGAGGCGCTGAGGCACTGAGACATCGAAGGCCGCAACCGAACGAAGCTCGGCGGGGGGGGCCCCCCTGGGGGGCGGGCGCCCCGCGGGGGGGGCCCCGGGGGCCCGCGGGGGGGGGGGGGGGGGGGGGGCCCCCACCGGGGCCAGTGGCAGTCCACCC
>NZ_JBITHP010000016.1:75818-171315 GCF_044458105.1 Embleya sp. NPDC050493 | reverse complement strand
CCGCCCCGCGGGGCCCCGCCGCGCCCCGCGGCGGCTGTCAACCCTAAAACTCCCCCCCCAACCCCACCACCCGCGGCGGGCGCCCCCCCCCGGGGGGGGCCGCCCGCCGAGCTTCGTCACGCACGTGTCACCGGGTGCGGTCGGCCGGTCGGCTACCCGAACGCGGACATGTCCATCTCCCACACCTTCGGCCAGTCCTTGCCCCGGAACGCCGCGTCGGTGCCGCCGTCGCAGAAGACCACCGAGCCGACGAAGAACGTCGACTCGCCGCCGAGCAGGAACGCCACCAGCGCGGCGATCTCCTCGGGTCGGCCGCCCCGGCCGGCCGGGATCGTGCTCAGGAACATCTCCATGCCCTCGGCGGTCAGCGGGTCCTTGCGCCCCTCGGCCGTCATCGGGGTCTCGATCAGGCCCGGCGCGATGGCGTTCAGCCGGATGCCGTCCGCGATGTACTCGGCGCACCTGGTCCGCGCGTACCACGCGAGCGCGGCCTTGCTCGCCGGGTAGGCCTGAAGCGCGGCGAGTTCGCCGAACGCCTCGGTGGCCTTCGCCGCGCCCGCCTCGTCGCCCGCCAGACACAACTCGGCCACCTCGACCGGCCAGTTCGGCTGGGCCGTCGTGGAGTTGGAGCTGATCAGCACGACGGACGCGTTCGTCCCGGCCGCCAGCAGCGGGCGCAGCCCCTCCAGGAGGGCGATCGCGCCGAAGTAGTTCACCGCAATCAGCAGGCCGCCCGAGCGCCCGGTGGCCGCCGCCAGCCCGGCGAACGGCACGAAGCCGTCGAGCACGCCGCCGGACAGCTCGGTGACCTTCGTGATCGCCTCGGTGCGGCCCTCGGCGGTGCTCAGGTCCACCTCGACGTCGGCGTCGTGCAGGTCGACGCCGATCACCCGGTGACCGTCCGCCTCCAGCCGGGCCTTGGTGGCGGCGCCCAGACCCGAGGCCGCGCCGGTGATCGCGTAGGTACCCATGCTTCTCCTTCGATGGTGCTCGACCGACGGTGCTCGACGACAGTCGCCCGACCAGGCTTCTGACGGACCGTCAGTCAACGGCTCCGGGCACTCTCGCAGATCGGGCCGGCACCGGAAAGGCCGACGGGCCCGACCGCTGGAAAGCGGTCGGGCCCGTCGGGGGTGTCGCGGGTGAAACTAGTGCGAGTGGCCGTGGCCGCCGTGGCTGTGCGCGGCGGGCTCCTCCTCGGCCGGCTTCTCGACGACCAGGGTCTCGGTCGTGAGCAGCAGCGACGCGATCGACGCGGCGTTCTGCAGCGCGGAACGGGTCACCTTGACCGGGTCGATGACGCCCGAGTCGACCAGGTTGCCGTACTCGCCGGTGGCGGCGTTGAAGCCGTGCCCGACGCCGAGCTCCTGCACCTTGTTGACGATCACGTAGCCCTCGAGGCCCGCGTTCTCGGCGATCCAGCGCAGCGGCTCGACCGCGGCGCGGCGCACGACCGAGACGCCGGTCGCGATGTCGCCGGTCTGGCCGAGGTTGTCGGCGAGCACGGAGACGGCGTGCACCAGGGCGGTGCCGCCGCCGGCGACGATGCCCTCCTCGATGGCCGCGCGGGTCGCGGAGACCGCGTCCTCGAGACGGTGCTTCTTCTCCTTGAGCTCGACCTCGGTGGCCGCGCCCACGCGGATCACGCACACGCCGCCGGCCAGCTTCGCGAGGCGCTCCTGGAGCTTCTCGCGGTCCCAGTCGGAGTCGGTGTCGTCGATCTCGCGCTTGATCTGCTTGACCCGGTCGGCGATCGCGGCGGCGTCGCCGGCGCCGTCCACCAGGGTGGTCGCGTCCTTGGTGATGGTGATGCGACGGGCGCTGCCCAGCACCTCCAGGCCGACCTGGTCGAGCTTGAGGCCGACCTCGGGGGCGATGACCTGACCGCCGGTCAGGATCGCCATGTCCTCCAGCATCGCCTTGCGGCGGTCGCCGAAGCCCGGGGCCTTGACCGCGACGGCGTTGAACGTGCCGCGGATCTTGTTCACGACCAGGGTCGACAGCGCCTCGCCGTCGACGTCCTCGGCGACGATCAGCAGCGGCTTGGACGCGCCGGCCTGGATGATCTTCTCGAGCAGCGGGAGCAGCTCGGCGATGGCCGAGATCTTGCCCTGGTGGATCAGGATGTACGGGTCGTCGAGGACGGCCTCCATACGCTCCTGGTCGGTGACCATGTACGGCGACAGGTAGCCCTTGTCGAACTGGAGGCCCTCGGCGAACTCCAGCTCCAGACCCATGGTCTGGGACTCCTCGACGGTGATCACACCGTCCTTGCCGACCTTGTCCATGGCCTCGGCGATCAGCTCGCCGATCTGCTTGTCCTGCGCCGAGAGCGCGGCGACGGCGGCGATGTCGTCCTTGCCGTCGATCGCGCGGGCGGTCTTGAGCAGCTGCTCGGACACCGCGGCGACGGCGAGGTCGATGCCCTTCTTCAGGTCCATCGGGGCCGCACCGGCGGCCACGTTGCGCAGACCCTCGCGCACCAGCGCCTGGGCGAGCACCGTCGCGGTGGTGGTGCCGTCACCCGCGATGTCGTTGGTCTTGGTCGCGACTTCCTTGGCCAGCTGCGCGCCGAGGTTCTCGTACGGGTCCTCGAGCTCCACCTCACGGGCGATCGTCACGCCGTCGTTGGTGATGGTCGGGGCACCGAACTTCTTGTCGATCACGACGTTGCGGCCCTTCGGGCCGAGCGTGACCTTGACGGTGTCGGCCAGCGCGTTGACGCCGCGCTCCAGCGACCGTCGGGCCTTCTCGTCGAACTGGAGGATCTTCGCCATGAGGGTCTTCGTCCTTAAAGGTTGCTAGTCGACGTCGTACAACCGACTCCGCCCCGGGTCCACCGGCCGCGAGGGCAGGGCGATCCGGGGCGGGGTCGTCGAACCGTCACCGGTTCCGGCGCGTCAGCGCGATGTCACTTCTCGATGATCGCGAGCACGTCGCGGGCCGAGAGAACGAGGTATTCCTCGCCGTTGTACTTCACCTCGGTGCCGCCGTACTTGCTGTACAGCACGGTGTCACCGACGCTCACGTCGAGCGGCAGACGCTGACCGTCCTCGAAACGACCCGGGCCCACGGCCAGGACGACGCCCTCCTGGGGCTTCTCCTTGGCGGTGTCCGGGATCACGAGACCCGACGCGGTGGTCTGCTCGGCCTCAAGCGTCTGAACCACGATGCGGTCCTCGAGCGGCTTGATGGCAACCTTGGTGTTGGCGGTCGTCACGATGCGACCTCCCCCTTCGGAGATCTCACGGAAAAATGTCTGTCGGCGATGGGACAGATCCGTCGTCGCGGGTGCCGGACCTGCTCGTATCGCACTGGCACACTCATGGGGAGAGTGCCAGCACAGACACTAGGTGGCGGTTAGCACTCCGTCAACCAGAGTGCCAGATTCAGCGCGTCGGATCGCATTGTTCATACCGGTGGCCGTCGAATCGGCGGGCCGACGCGCTCGGCGAGAATGACCGCGTGCACACCGAAGCTTTCACCGCGCTGCTCACCGACGAGGGCCGTTCGCTGCTGGACCTGCTCGCCGACCACGCGGTCGGCGACGAGTTGTCGCTGGCCACCCGGCTGCGTCGGGAACACCCGCCCGAGCTGGTGGCCGCGGCGCTCACCCAGTCCCGGCTGCGGCAGCGCGGGCGGGCCAAGTTCGGCGCGGACGCGGCGCGGATGTACTTCACCCCCAACGGGCTGGAACAGTCCACCCGTACCTCGGTGGCCGAGCACCGGGCCGCCCGGCTGGTCGCGGCCGGCGGCATCGCCCGGGCCGTGGACCTGTGCTGCGGCATCGGCGGCGACGCGCTCGCGCTGGCCCGCGCCGGCATCGCCGTACACGCGGTCGACCTGGACCCGCTGACCTGCGCGGTGGCCCGGGCCAACGCCGAGGCGCTGGGCCTGGCCCGGCTGCTCACGGTCGAGTGCGCGGACGTGACCGAGGTGGACCTCGACGGCTACGACGCGGCCCTGATCGACCCGGCCCGGCGCACCGCGCGCGGACGCACCTTCGACCCGGAGGCCTATGCGCCGCCGTTCTCGTTCCTGACCACCCTCGCCGCCCGGGTGCCCTGCGGCGCGGCCAAGGTCGCGCCGGGCATCCCGCACGAGATCGTGCCCGCGGGCATGGAGGCCGAGTGGGTCTCCGATCGCGGCGACGTCAAGGAGGCGGTGCTGTGGTGGGGCCGGCTCGCGCACACCGCCCTGCGCGCCACCGTGCTACCCGGCGGCGCGGCGCTGACCTCGGGCCGGGCCCGCCCGGCGCCGGTGGGCCCGATCCGCCGTTACCTCTACGAGCCGGACGGTGCGGTGATCCGGGCGCACCTGGTGTCCGAGGTCGGCGAGTTGGTGGACGGCAACCTGGTGGACGAGACGATCGCCTACCTGACCTCGGACCGGCTGGTGGGCACGGAGTTCGCGAGCGTGTACGAGATCACCGACGTGCTGCCGTTCAACCTGAAACGGCTCAAGGCGCTGTTGCGCGAGCGCGGGGTCGGCAACCTCACGGTCAAGAAGCGCGGCTCGGCGGTCGAGCCGGAGGAGGTCCGCCGCCGGGTCAGGCCGACCGGCCCGAACGCGGCCACGGTGCTGCTGACCCGGGTGGCGGGCGCGCCCACGATGCTGATCGGGCAACCGGTGTCGACGGGGTAGGCGGGCGGCTTTCCGCCCGTCCCGCGGCCCCGCCGGGACCGCCGGGACCGCCGGGACCGCCGGGACCGCCGGGACCGCCGGGACCGCCGGGACCGCCGGGACCGCCGGACAAAGCCTGGCTAGCCGATGTAGTCCTCCAGGCGCGCGATCGTGTAGCCCTGGGCCTGGATCTTGCGCAGCATGTTGCCGAACATCTCGGTCATCGTGGTGCCCTTGAGTTCACTCGGCCCGCGGAAGTGGGCCAGGATGATGTCGCCCGGGTGCAGCTTCTTCTCCCCGACGTACTGCATGTCGTTGATCTGCATCGACTCCTGCCACTTCACGATGGCGTCGATTCCGCCGCAGCCGCCGGCCACCGTCTGCGTGGTCGCGTTCCAGTTGCCGTAGGGCGGGCGGAACAACGTCGGACGCTTGCCGTAGATCTCGGCGAGCCGGTCCTGCTGTCCGCAGATCTGATGCTTCTGCGCGTCCGCGCTCAGGGTCTTGAGGTCGGGGTGGGACAGCGTGTGGTTCTGCACCGTGGCACCCAGTGCCTGGAGCTTGCGGAAGTATTCCGGGTCCTGCCGCACGTAGGTGTCGTTGAGGAACATCGACACCGGGATCCGCAGGTCCCGCATCATGTCCAGGAACTCGGGGGCCTTCTCGGCCCCGTCGTCGATCGTGATGAACACGATCTTCTCCTGGGTGGGAATCTTCTCCACCACCGGCGGCTTGGCCCCGCCGGCCTTGATCGGCTTGACCGCGGGCGGTGCGGGCGGCGGCGCGAACGGCTTCAGATTCCACTTGGCGGCGAGCACGGCCGAGTCGGCGCCCGGGGTGTCCGGCTTCGCGGCGGGGGTGGGCTTGGCGGGGCCCGGGCCGGTGACCGCGCCGTCGGAGGGTCGCCCGCTCGCCTTGACCGACGCGGTGTCGTCGGAGCCGCCGCAGCCGGTCAGTGCGACCAGCAGCAGGCCGGCCACGCCGACCCCGATCGGGGCGAGGGCCGCACGCCGCCGCTTTTGTACCGTTCGATGCACCACTGTCGCCGGGGCCTTTCGCTCGCCTGGTCGGATCCGGCCCACGCTACGCGCCGCGGCGGCCTGTCACGGTCCGGACAAGCCCTGTCCAAGGGACTGTCGAAGGACTGTTGAGCAGCCGATGAGCTGGGCACACTCCCGGCAAGGCCAATGGCACGTGCGGCGGCACGCAGCCATCAGCCAAGGCACTCGACCCGCGTCCGGCTTGCGAATGGCCTCCTCGTCGGATGCGGGTCGAGTGTTGCGCGGACCCAGAGCGCGCCCGGAGCCGGTGCCGGCCCCTGACCGACTCCGCCGGTCACGGGCCGACGCTGAGCCGTTCGAAGCTCCACTCGTGCGGCGGTCGGGCAACCAGGGCGGCCGGCGGGTCGGGCAGCGGCACCGGCGAACCGGTCCACAGCGCGATCACCACCACCCGATCGCCGCCCTGTTCGTCCGTGGCGGCGAATACCTCGACCCGTTCCAGACCCGGCGCGCCGACCACGGCCGGCAGGGCCGACGCATGCACCCACTCGGCCAGCGCCGCCCCCCGACCGACCTCGGTCCTGGCCTCCCACATCGCCGCGATCGCCATCCGCTCTCTTCCGTTCGCTCGGACGTCTCGTGTGCGGCGGCGCCGCTACGAAAGTGCCTGCGACACCGTGACCGGCATCGAGGAGTCGGCCGGGATGGACAACGTGGATGGCGCCCGGTCCCGGGCGACCATCTCGGCGCCGAGCGCGGCGACCATCGCGCCGTTGTCGGTGCACAGGCCCGGTCGCGGCACCCGCAGGACGATCCCGGCCGCGTCGCAGCGCTCCTGCGCCAGCGCGCGCAGGCGGGAGTTGGCGGAGACGCCGCCGCCCATCATCAGGTGCTCGACGCCGTTCTCCTTGCAGGCCCGGATCGCCTTGCGGGTCAGCACGTCCACGACCGCCTCCTGGAAGGAGGCCGCGACGTCCGCCACCGGCACCGTCTCGCCGGCCCGCTGCCGGGCCTCGACCCAGCGCGCGACCGAGGTCTTGAGGCCGGAGAAGGAGAAGTCGAAGGGTGCGTCCCGCGGCCCGGTCAGCCCGCGCGGGAACGCGATCGCCGAGCGGTCGCCCTCACGCGCCCACCGGTCGATCACCGGTCCGCCCGGGAAACCGAGCCCGAGCACGCGCGCGACCTTGTCGAACGCCTCGCCGGCCGCGTCGTCGATGGTCGACCCGAGCGGCCGCACGTCGGCGGTGATGTCCGGGACCAGAAGAAGCGAGGAGTGCCCCCCGGAGACCAACAGCGCCATGCACGGCTCGGGCAGCTTGCCGTGCTCCAGCTGGTCGACGCACACGTGCGAGGCCAGGTGGTTGACGCCGTACAGCGGCTTGTCCAGCGCGACCGCGTAGCCCTTCGCCGCCGCGACGCCGACCAGCAGCGCACCCGCCAGGCCGGGACCCGAGGTCACCGCGATCGCGTCGATGTCGTGCATCGTGACGCCGGCGTCGGCGAGTGCCCGACGCACCGTCGGCACCATCGCCTCCAGGTGCGCACGACTGGCCACCTCGGGTACGACACCGCCGAACCTGGCGTGTTCGTCGACGCTGGAGGCAACCGCGTCGGCGAGCAGCGTGGTGCCGCGCACGATGCCGATGCCCGTCTCGTCGCACGAGGTCTCGATGCCCAGGACGAGTGGTTCGTCAGCCACCGGTGGCCGTTCCTTCCCGACGTTCCCGGAGATCGCAGCGCATCACCAGCGCATCCACGTTGGCGGGCTGGTAGTAGCCCCGCCGCACGCCGATCCCCTTGAATCCGAAGCGCTCATAGAGCGCCTGTGCGCGGGAGTTGTCCACGCGCACCTCCAGCAGTACGTCCCGACAGCCGCGTTCGACCGCCAGATCGAGCAGCTCGGTCAACAGGACCGCGCCCAGGCCCTTCCCCCACCGATCGCGGCGCACCCCGATCGTCTGCACGTCGCCCTCGTCCCCGATCACCGCGAGCCCGGCATACCCGGCCAGCCCCCCGGCGTCGTCCTCGGCGACCACGTAATAGCGCAACTCGGGCTCGGACAACTCGGACCAGAACATCCCGGCCGACCACGCATCCTCGACGAACAGCTCATGCTCGAGTCGCATGACGTCCTCGATGTCCCACCACCGCATCCGCCGCAGCCGAGGCCCGGTCTCCATGCCCGAAGTCTATCGACAGCCCAACCAAGCCCTCACCGCATCCAACCCCACCCCATCAAACCCTCAACCCCACCCACCCCAACCAAAACCCGAACCCGACAACCCAACCCAACCGACGCTTGAGGCCACCCAGCCTCGCCGGCGCTCGAGGCGAACCCAGCCCGGCCGGCGCATGAGGCCAAATCAGCCCCGCCGGCGCTTGAGGCGAAGCAGCCCGGCCGGCGCATGAGGCCAAGAAGCCCGGCCGGCACTTGAGGCCACTCAGCCCCGCCGGCGCTTGAGGCGAACCAGCCCGGCCGGCACTTGAGGCCACCCAGCCTCGCCGGCGCTTGAGGCGAACCAGCCCGGCCGGCACTTGAGGCCACCCAGCCTCGCCGGCGCTTGAGGCGAACCAGCCCGGCCGGCGCTTGAGGCCACCCAGCCTCGCCGGCGCTTGAGGCGAAGTAGCCCGGCCGGCGCTTGAGGCCAAATCAGCCCGGCCGGCGTTTGAGGCCACTCAGCCTCGCCGGCGCATGAGGCGAACCCAGCCCCACCGGCGCATGAGGCGAACCAGCCCGCCCGCTAGCCCCGTCCCCCCGGCCCAGCGGGCGTAACAACCTTGTACCCCACGGGAACCTGCGCATCGGGTCGACGCAGATACAACGGCTCGGGAGCAAGCAACTCGCCACCCCCCACCAGCCGTTCCACGGCGAACGCCGCCAGCGCCGCCGCATCCGGGTGCTCCGGCAACCGCACGTCACCGAACGCCGAGGCGTACAACGCGGCACCCGCACCCACCGCCGGCAGCCCCCGGACCTCCTCGCCCAGGTCCCCCGCCCGATCCACCGCCGGGCCCGCCACGCGCGCACCCGCCGCGTCGTACCGCGCCCAGTAGACCTCCTTGCGCCGCGCGTCGGTCGCCGCCACGAACGGCCCGGTGACCGTGCCGTCCCGACCCGCCGCGTACGCGAGCGCGTCCAGGGTGCACACGCCGTGCACGGGGATGCCGAGCGCGTCGCCCAGCGCGAGCGCGGTCACGATGCCCACCCGCAGGCCCGTGTACGGCCCGGGGCCCACCCCGACCGCGATGTCGGTGAGCTCGGCGCGGGTTCGACCCGCCGCCCGCAGCACGTCGACGATGCCGGGCGCGAGCAGTTCGCCCTGGCGACGTGCGTCGACCCGGGTGGAGTCGGCGAGTACGCCGGAATCGTCGTGGAGGGCGACCGTAACGGCCGGGGTCGCGGTGTCGAAGGCAAGCAGCAGCACCGCACCAGGCTACCGACCACACCCGGCCCTCCGACCACGACCGACCGCGCCCGCCCAAAAGGGCACAACTCCCGCACCGGGCAACCGCCCTTCCGCGTCCGCGGTGAGCGTCGGCCCCGGCGGCGAACGAAAAATGGACCCGGCTCCGACGCGCGGGCGGCACCTGCCGGCACCATGGAGGCCACCACACGGCGGAAGAGGGACCCAAGGCAATGGCGAAGCGGCTCAACCCGGGCGTGGCCGTCGCGGGCATCACCATCGCCGCGCTGGTCGGCGTCGGATTCCTCGCGGCACAGGCCGCGAACTCGGCACCGGAAAACCGGGGGATAGCGCGCACGAGCACGCCGACGCCGTCCGCCGTGTCCGGCGCACCCGCTCCCCCGGTCTACGTCCCGCCGCCCGTGCCCGCCAACTCCGGCACCGGCAAGCGGGTCGTCTACTCGCTCAAGGACAGCCACGTCTGGCTGGTCGACGAGGCCGAGCGCGTGCTGCGCGAGTACCGGGTCGTGAACGCGCCGGTCAAGCCGCAACCGGGCTCGTACCAGGTGACCCTGAAGAAGGAGGAGGCGCAGCCCGGCAGCGACGGCCTGCGGATCACCCACTCCGTGCGCTTCGGGGCGGTACAGGGCATCCCGCTGGGTTTCGCGGCCACCGACACCCCGCTGGACAAGATCGACACCGGCAACAAGTCCACCCCCTCCCCCAGCGGCACCGCCCGCCCGCGGACCTCCGCACCGCCCGCCAAGCAGAGCGCGGGCGTCCGCTCCAACACGGAGGACGGCGCCGCCCTGTGGGCCTTCGCCCCGGTCGGCACGCCGGTCATCGTGGTGCCCTGACCCGCACTCTGTCCGTTATGCCACGCCACGCCCACCGTTGCCCCACCCTGCAACCGTTTCCACGTATTGCCCCCATATCATCGGGACGATGATCCCTCCGGTCACACCGCCCCACGGGGCACACGCGACTGACCGGACAGGGGCCCGTCAGGGCAATGGCACCGAGGAAATGGTGGCGGCGTGGCGCACGACTCCTCCGGCCCGAGCAGTCCCGGCGACGTCCAGGGGCCGGCTCCCCGGCGCAGGCTGTTCGACTATCCGCGCAGCAATCGGCAGGGACTCCGGCGCTGGCTGCCCTCGTTCAAGCACCTGCTCACCTTCGTCCTGCTGGTGCTCTCCGGCCTGTTCGCCGCCGTCGGTCTGGTCTACGCGGTCACCCCGGTCCCGCACGCCGTCAACGCCCAGGCCCGGCAACAGAGCAACGTCTGGTACTGGAGCGACGGCACCGAGATCACCCGCACCGGTGCCACCAACCGGCAGACCGTGCCGCTGTCCGCGATCCCGATCGACGTGCAGCACGCGGTGCTGGCCGCCGAGGACCGTTCGTTCTACTCCAACTCCGGTGTCTCGATCACCGGCACCGTGCGTGCCCTGCTGCGCAACGCGGCGGGCGGCGGGGGCGGGCTCCAGGGCGGCTCGACGATCACCCAGCAGTACGTCAAGAACGTATACCTCACCCAGGAACAGACACTGGCGCGCAAGTTCAAGGAGGCGATCATCTCGGTCAAGCTCGATCGCACCGTCTCCAAGGACGACATTCTCGCCGGCTATCTCAACAGCGTGTACTTCGGCCGCGGCACGTACGGGATCGAGGCCGCCGCACAGGCGTACTACGGCATCGACGTCGGGCAACTCACCGTCGAGCAGGGCGCCTACCTCGCGGTGCTGCTGAACGCGCCCAGTGCCAACGACGTGCGCGACAGCACCGAGGCGGGCCGCCGGCGGGTGCTCGCGCGCTGGAACTACGTGCTGGACGGCATGGTCAAGGAGAAGTGGCTCGCTCCCGAACAACGCGCCGGCATGGTCTTCCCCGAACCCGTCGACCCGCGCCCGGCGGCCAACCTGGCCGGCGTCAACGGCTACCTGGTGGAGATGGCCAAGCGCTATCTGCTCGACCACAAGGTGGTCGACGAGGACCGCCTCGACGCGGGCGGCTATGCGATCACCACCACGTTCGACAAGGGCAGGACCGAGGCGCTGTACCGGACCGTGCAGGACCAGCTCGCCCAGTCGCTGGACCCGGCCGAGCGTTCGGCCGACGTCGGCGTGCGGGTCGCCGCCGCGTCCGTGGAGCCGGGTACCGGGCGGATCGTCGCGGTCTACGGCGGCCCGAACTACGTCAGGCAGTTCGTCAACGACGCCACCCGCCGCGACGTGCAGGTCGGCTCCACGTTCAAGCCGTTCGTGCTCGCGGCGGGGCTGCGCGACGGGGTGCAGGACGGCGACGGCAGACGCGACCGGATCAGCTCGCGCACGATGTACAACGGCAACGACAACGTGGTGATCCGCTACCCGAACGGCAGGCCCGTGCTCGAGGACGGCGTGCCGTGGCAACCCGGCAACGAGGACGGCGTCAGCTACGGGCAGATCACCCTGGCCCGGGCGATGGACAGGTCGGTGAACACCGTCTACACCCAACTCGGCATGGACGTCGGCCCCGACCGGGTGGTGCGGGCCGCGGTGGACGCGGGACTGCCCGCGAGCACGCCGGGCCTGCGACCGGTGCCCTCGGTCTCGTTGGGCACCTCCACCCCCAGTGCGCTGGACATGGCCTCGGCGTACGCCACCTTCGCGGCCGAGGGCAAGCAGCGCGACGCCTATCCGGTGGACAAACTGACCCGGTCCGGCGACTCGATCGACCTGCCCGAGCACGACGTGCAGGACGCCTACGACGACCGGCAGGCGAACGCCGTCACCCAGGTCCTGCGCGGCGTCGTGGACGGTGGCACCGGTTCTCGCGCACAGGCGCTGAACCGCCCGGCGGCGGGCAAGACCGGCACCACCGACGACAACCGCTCGGCGTGGTTCGTCGGGTACACCCCGGACCTGGCCACCTCGATGGGGATGTTCCGAGAGGACGCGAACACACACGCGTTCCTGTCCATGTCCGGGGTGGCCGGGCTGGCCCGGGTGGACGGCGGCAACCTGCCGACCCGGATGTGGACGACCTACATGCGGGCCGCGCTCGCCGGGCATCCGGTCGCCGAGTTCCCGGAGGACACCTCGGGCGGCCTCGGCGGCGCGGACACCAGCCTGGTGCCGCCGGACACCTCCGGCGCCACGCCCAGCGCCCCGGCCACCGCGAGCAGCGGCCCGCCGGCCGGCGGCGACACCGGCACCACCGCACCGCCGACCACACCCCCGGCGACCGGCACCCGTCCGCCGGCCGGCTCGGCCGGGCCGACCGGCTCCGGCGGCGCAGCGACCAGCCGCCCGCCCAGCCGGGCCCCGAACTCGCCCGATGTCCCGACCGCACCCGAGTCGCCGGCGGCACCCGGCCCGTGATCCGTCGCCCCCCGGAAACCGGTCGGCAGGTCGGGGGCTCGGCGGATCAGCCGGTCAGCGCGTCCAGATCGGCGCTCGCCCAGCGGGTACCGACCCCGGTCACCACGATCGTGCGCACCTCGTCGCCGGCGAAGTCGGTCGGGCTCCCCGCGAGCGCGTCCACGCCGGCCTGATCGCGCGCGATGGCGATCTCCAGGCGGTCCTCGGTCAGTTCCTCGACCATGCCCTCGCCCCACTCGACCACGGTCACCGACTCCTCCATCGAGGCGTCCAGGTCCAGGCCGTCGATCTCGGCGGTGACGTCGGCCGACCCGCCGAGCCGGTAGGCGTCCGCGTGCACCAGGGCCGGCCCGCCGACCTCGGACGGGTGTACCCGGGCGATCACGAACGTCGGCGAGGTCACCGCGCCGCGCACGCCGAGGCCGACCCCGATGCCCTGGGTCAGCGTCGTCTTGCCCGCGCCGAGCCCGCCGGACAACACGATCAGGTCGCCGGCCCGCAGCAGCTTCGCCAGGCGTGTGCCGAGCGCGCGCGTGTCCGCACCGCCGCCGACCGTCACCGTCACACTTCGCACCACTTCAGCACTCCCACCAGACCGAACTCGCGGGCCCGAACCGCCTCGGGTCCGCCGTCCCCGAGCCGGCCCCGATCGTGCTCGGGGTCGCGACTCGGGATCACCGCTCGGGATCACTGTCCATCAGGATCCCGCTCTCCGTCGATTCCGACCTATGCGGACGATTCGTCGCACGTGTGCCCACGGGATCGCCCGGCCCGCCGCTTCGGTGCCCGCACGGCGCGCGCGAGAAGCTCGCGCAGCGCCGCGTTCACCACCTCCGGGTGCTCCAGCGGGGTCAGGTGTCCCGACTGCGGCACGACCAGCAACTCGGCGTCCGGCAGCGCCTCCTTGATCGCCTCGCTGTGCGAGGCCGGCGCGATCAGGTCCCCCTCGCCGGCCACCACGAGCGTCGGCACATCCGCCAGCGCGGGCAGCGCGGCCAGCTTGTCGTGCGTCTCGAAGGCCGGGAAGAACTCGGCGATCACGTCGATCGGGGTGCCGGAGATCATGCGATCGGTGAAACGCACCAGGGTCGCGTCCACCTCGGAGTCGAACGCGTACCGCTCGGTGAACAGGTAGACCAGATCCCGGGCGGCCCGCCGGCCCGCCTCCACCAGTGCGGCCCGGCGGCCGAGCGTGCGCAACAATCCCGGCGCGACGCGGTGCACCAGCCGGGCGCCGGCCGCCGGGATGCCCAGCGTCACGGTCGCCCAGCGGCCCGCCGAGGTGTTCATCAGCGCGACGCCGATCACCCGGTCCCCGAACAGTTCCGGATGTTGATCGGCCAACGCCATGATGGTCATCCCGCCCATCGAGTGGCCGAGCAGCACCAGCGGCCCCTCGGGCGCCAGTTCGGTCAGCACCGTGTACAGGTCCGCGCCGAGGTGGTCGATCGTCGAGGTCTCCGGCGCGCCGCGGCCGGACCGCCCGTGGCTGCGCTGGTCGTACAGGACCAGCCGGTATTCCTCGCGCAGTTCGGCCCGCTGGTAGTGCCAGCAGTCCATGTCCAGGCAGTAGCCGTGGCACAGCACCACGGTCACCGCGGCGTCGAGTCTGCCGTCCACTTCGGCGTACAACTCGACGCCGTCGCCGGTGGTGACCACACGCGACTCGCCGCGCAGCGTGCCGAACTCGGCCAGCGCGTCCAACTGGGCCTCGGTGCGCCGGCGGAACGCCCGCCCGACGGTCATCCGCTCGATCGCCACGCCCGCGGCGGCACCGGCCGCGAGTACGCCGACCGCGGCGCCCAGGATGCCGGCCCGGCGGCCCAGCGCCCGCCCGCCGCCGGAGCCGCTCGGCACGGGGGTGGTCACGGCGCGACCGCCCCGGTGCCGGCCGTTCCGCTGCCGGCCGTTCCGCTGTAGACGCGAGGCACCCGCGCGCCGATCCGGGTGACGATCTCGTAGCTGATCGTGTCGATCGCCCGCGCCCAGTCCTCGGCGGTGGGCTCGCCCCGGTCGCCCGGGCCGAACAGGATCGCCTCGTCGCCCGCGGCGGCGTCGTCGTCACCGAGGTCGACCACGAACTGGTCCATCGCGACCCGGCCCGCGATGGTGCGTCGGCGACCGGCCACCAGGACCGGGCCGACGTTGCTCGCGTTCCTGGGGATGCCGTCCGCGTAACCGGTCGGCACCAGGGCGAGGGTGGTGTCCCGCTGCGCGACCCACGAGTGCCCGTAGGACACGCCGTGTCCGGCGGGCACCCGCTTGACCCCGGCCAGGCTGGCCGCCAGCGTCATCGCGGGGCGCAGTCCGAAGTCGGCGGGGCCGCCGACCTGCGGCACGGGCGAGAGGCCGTAGCTGACCAGACCCACCCGGACCAGGTCGAAGTACGCCTGCGGCAGCAGCAGGGTCGCGGGCGAGTTGGCCATGTGCCGCACCTCGGGGGTGACCCCGCAGCCCTCGGCGTGGGCCAGCATCGCGGTGAACTCGGCCAGCTGGGCCGGGACCGACGGGTGCCCGGGCTCGTCCGCGCAGGCGAAGTGCGACCACAGGCCGACCACCTCGACGGAGCCGTCGGCCTGCGCCTTGAGCCCGGCGTCCACCAGGGCCGGCCAGTCGGCGGGCGTGCAGCCGTTGCGTCCCAGGCCGGTGTCGGCCTTGAGGTGCACGCGCGCGGTGCGGCCGGCGGCGCGGGCGGCCTCCACCACCTCGCGCATCGCCCAGAGCCCGCTCACCGAGATGTCCACGTCCGCGCGCACCGCGTCCTCGAACCTGTCCCCGGGGGCCCACAGCCAGGTGAGCACCCGGCCGGTGTCGCCCGCCGCGCGCAGGCCGAGTGCCTCCTCGACCACCGCCGTGCCCAACCACGTGGCGCCGGCCTCGCGGGCCGCTCGCGCGCACGGGACCATGCCGTGCCCGTAGGCGTCCGATTTGACCACCGTCATCACCGCCGCCGAGCCCACTCGCGCGCGCACGGCCGCGATGTTGCCCCGAATCGCATCGAGATCGATCCGCGCCTCGGCACGCATGTGGCTGGTGGTCCTTCCGACGACGGTCAGCGACGAGAGTCCGGACCGTGGTCCCGGACGGATCCGGGACCGGGCGTCCCGGAGTTCGAGAGTCCCAGTGTGGCAGGCCCGTGCCGGGCCGGCGTTCCCTGTCACGTGCCTGTGACGTCCGCCCACACCGTGGGCAGCGCCCTGATCAGGTCCGGAGCGGTCACCGGGCCGGGCAGCGCACGGGCGGCCAGGCCGTGCAGATAGGCGGCCACCGAACCCGCGTCCAGCGCATCCAGGCCCGCCGCGAGCAGCGCGCCGGCCAGGCCGGAGAGCACGTCGCCGCTACCCGCGGTGGCCAGCCACGGCGTGCCGGTGGGATTGATCCGGGCCCGGCCGTCGGGCGCGGCGACCACCGTCGTGGTGCCCTTGAGCAGCACCACGCAGTCGTGCAGCGCGGCGAGTCGACGTGCGTGTTCCAGCCGCTCGGCCTCGATCCGCTCGCGGGTCGTCTCGATGCCGGCGGCGGCGAACAGGCGCACCGCCTCGCCCGCGTGCGGGGTCAGCAGGGCGGGGGCCGACCAGGTGCCGGGCTTCGTCCGAGCCAGCAGGGTCAGCCCGTCCGCGTCCACCAGCACGGGCACCTGCGAGCGCAGCACGTTCGTCAGGCGCGCCTCGGCGTCCGGATCGGTGTCCAGTCCCGGACCCACCACCCACGCCTGCACCCGGCCCGCGTCGGCGGGCGCCGCGGTGGTGGCCAGCGTCTCCGGCCAGGCCGCGAGCACCGGGCCCAGCACGTCCGCGGGGCCGGCGCAGCGGACCGCGCCCACGCCGCCGCGCACGGCCGCGCCGACCACGAGCACCGCCGCGCCGGGATATCTGGGCGAGCCGGCGACCACGCCGAGCACCCCGCGGGAGTACTTGTCGCTCTCGGCCGAGGGCTCGGGCAACAGTCGGGCCACGTCCGCGTGTTGCAGGACGGTCAGCCGCGGGTCCGGCAGGTGCGGGTCGAGCCCGATGTCGACCAGGTGCCGCACCCCGGCGTGTCCCGCGCCGGGGTCGACCAGCAGGCCGGGCTTGTAGGTGCCGAACGTGACCGTCACCTCGGCGCGCACCGCGGCGCCCTCGACCCGCCCGGTGTCCGCGTCCACCCCGCTGGGCACGTCGACGGCGACCACGATCGCATCCCGTACGTGCGCGAGCAGTTCGGGCGCGGGCGGGCGCAACGCACCGCGGCCGCCGATCCCGACGATCCCGTCCAGCACCAGGTCGGCCCGTCCGAGCAGGTCGATCAGATCGGACCGGGCCGGCTCGCGGGCGTCCCACACCCGCACCCCGGCCCGCCGCGCCGCGGCCAGGCCGCCCGGGTGCGCCCGCTCCGGCGCGAGCAGCAGCGCATCCACCCGCGCCCCGCGTCGGGCCAGCAGGCCGCCCGCGTACAGGGTGTCCCCGCCGTTGTCGCCGCTGCCCACCAGCAGTGCGACCCGCGCGCCGTACACCCGGCCGAGCACCCGTACGCACGTGTTCGCCAGTCCCGCCGCGGCGCGCCGCATCAGCGTGCCCTCGGGCAGCGTGGCCAGCAGCGCGGCCTCCGCGGCCCGTACCTGTCCGACTTCGTGCGCTGCCCGCATGCGGACGCCCCCTCAGCCCTCGGCGATCACGACAGCGGAAGCAATGCCCGCGTCGTGGCTGAGCGACACATGCCAGTGCCGCACGCCCAGTTCGGCGGCCCGGGCGGCCACGGTGCCACGGACCGCGAGCAGTGGCCGGCCGGATTCCCCGGTGGTCACCTCGGCATCGCACCAGTGCAGCCCGCCGGGCGCGCCGAGCGCCTTGGCCAGTGCCTCCTTGGCGGCGAACCGGGCGGCCAGCGACGCGACGCCGCGTTCCTGTCCGGGGCGCACCCAGCGCTCGCCCTCGGTGAAGAGCCGATCGGCCAATCCCGGGGTCCGTTCCAGCGACTGCCCGAACCGCGCGATGTCCGCCACGTCGATACCCACACCGATGATCACACCCAGAGCGTACAAACACCGCCTGCGAACACCGCCTACAGACACCGCCCGCGAACACCGCGGACCCGCCCGGGCCGAGCCCACCCGGGTCCGGGCACACACGCATCCGGGCCGCATCCCGCGGGGGATGCGGCCCGGTGGGCTCGCCGTGTGGTCGTGCCGTCGGGTCACGAGGCCTCGACGACCTCGGCCCGGTTCCGCTCCTTCGTCTCGACATCCGCGACCCGGGTGACCGGCAGGTCGACCCGCACCTCGGTGCGGCGCTTGGGCTGCCGCTGTCCGAGCAGCATCGCGCCCAGGGCGATCACCAGTCCGAGCACCTGGAGCGGGGTCAGCGTCTGGCTCAGCACGACCAGGCCGGCGAGGGTGGCGACCACCGGGTTGACCAGGCCGAGGAAGGACGCCACGCCGGCGCCGAGGCGCTCGATGCCGCGGAACCACAGCACGTAGGCGAGGGCGGTGCCGATCAGGACCAGGTAGCCGAAGCCGAGCAGGTTGCGGCCGGTGGGCACCGGCGGCATGCCCTCGATCGCGAACATCAGCGGGACGATCACCATGCCGCCGACGGTGAGCTGCCAACCGGTGGTGGCGAGCAGCGAGACGCCCTCGGGCCGGCCCCAGCGGGCCGACATCACCACGCCCGTCGCCATCAAGGTGGTGGCCAGCAACATCAGTCCGACGCCGATCGGGTCGATCCTGGCCTGCGAGCTGAGCACGAGCAGGGCGACCCCGACCACGCCGCCGACCCCGGCGAGCAGCACCCGCGCCTGCGGCCGGACCTTGAGGATCAGGAACGACAGGCCCGCGACGATCAGCGGCGTCACCGCGCCGATCGTGGCCGCGACCCCGCCGGGCAGCCGGTAGGCGCCGGCGAAGATCAGCGGGAAGAACAGCCCCACGTTGAGCATGCCGAGGACGAACGACCGCCACCACCACACCCCCGTCGGCAGTCTTCCGGACAGGGCGACCAGGAGCAGGCCCGCGGGCAGCGCCCGCACGCCGGCGGCGAGCAGCGGGCGGTCCGCCGGAAGCATCTCCGTGGTCACGAGGTAGGTGGTCCCCCACGTGGCCGGGGCCACGGCCGTCGCCAGGAGCATCCCCACCCGACCGAGTCCCTTGCTACCACCCTGAACCGCCATGACTTCACCTCAACGTTAGTTTTGCGAACAGCGACTATCTGAACGTTGAGATAATTAAATACCTTGGATCTGCGAGCGTCAAGTAGATGAGCGTTGAGATAAATTGGTGGCATGACCGAACGCGACACACACGACGTGGACACCCGCGACGCCATCGACGACGTGTGGGACCAATGGCACCGCGAGCGCCCCGACATCGATCGGAGCAGCCTGGACGTGATGGCGGCCGTCGGTCGGATGAACCGGCTGCGCCGGCACATCGACCAGACGTTGCGTACCTACTTCGCCCGGTACGGGCTCGACTTCTCCGAGTTCGACGTCCTGGCCACCCTGCGCCGCTCCGGCGGCGTCGAGGGGGTCAGCGCAGGCTCCCTGCTGCGCTCGGCGATGGTGACCTCGGGCGCGATCACCAACCGGGTGGACAAGCTCACCAAAAAGGGGCTGGTGGAGCGCTCGGTCAGCGCGGAGGACCGCCGCTCGGTCCTGGTCAAGCTGACTCCCGAGGGGGTCCGGCTCGTGGACGACATCCTGCTCGGCCACCTGGAGAACGAGGGGCGTTTCCTCGCCGTGCTCGACGAGGCCGAGCGCGACCAGCTCAACGGCCTGCTGCGCAAGCTCCTGATCGCCCAGGGCGACACCCACCTCGGCTGATCCGGACGAGCGCCCACCAAAATCCCGCCCCACCACGCAAAAGCCGCCCCGTGCCTCCTCGTTCGAGCAGGCACGGGGCGGCCGGCGGGCCGGGTCGAACTACTCGACCGTGACCGACTTCGCCAGGTTGCGCGGCTGGTCCACCTCGTGGCCCTTGGCGGTGGCCAGCTCACACGCGAACACCTGCAGCGGCACGGTGGACACCAGCGGCTGGAGCAGCACCGGCGTGACCGGGATGCGCACCAGGTGGTCGGCGTACGGCACGACCGCCTCGTCGCCCTCCTCGGCGATCACGATGGTGCGCGCGCCGCGCGCCCGGATCTCCTGGATGTTGGACACGATCTTGTCGTGCAGCACCGAGCGCCCGCGCGGCGACGGAACCACCACCACGACCGGCAGGCCCTCCTCGATCAGCGCGATCGGGCCGTGCTTGAGCTCGCCCGCCGCGAAGCCCTCGGCGTGCATGTACGCCAGTTCCTTGAGCTTGAGCGCACCCTCCAGGGCCACCGGGTAGCCCACGTGCCGACCCAGGAACAGCACCGAACCGGCGTCCTTGAGCGATCGGGCCAGTTCGCGCACCGGCTCCATCGTGTCCAGGACCTTGTCCACCATCTCCGGCATCGCCGCGAGCTGCTCGATCACCTCGGTGATCTCGTCGCCCCACTTGGTGCCCCGCACCTGACCCAGGTACAGCGCGACCAGGTAGCACGCGACCAGCTGGGTCAGGAACGCCTTGGTCGAGGCGACCGCGACCTCGGGACCGGCGTGCGTGTACAGCACGGCGTCCGCCTCGCGCGGCATCGTCGAGCCGTTGGTGTTGCAGATGACCAGCACCTTGGCGCCCTGCTCGCGGGCGTGCCGCTGGGCCATCAGGGTGTCCATCGTCTCGCCGGACTGCGAGATGGTCACCACCAGCGTCTGCCGGTCCAGGATCGGGTCGCGGTAGCGGAACTCGCTGGCCAGCTCGACCTCGCAGGGCACCCGGGTCCAGTGCTCGATCGCGTACTTGGCGATCAGCCCGGCGTGGAAGGACGTGCCGCAGGCGATGATCACGACCTTGTCGATCTCGCGCAGCACCTCGTCCGCGATCCGTACCTCGTCGAGCACCAGGCGCCCGTCGGTGCCGATCCGGCCGAGCAGCGTGTCGGCGACCGCCTTGGGCTGCTCGGCGATCTCCTTGAGCATGAAGTAGTCGTAGCCGTCCTTCTCGGCGGCCGACACGTCCCAGTCCACGTGGTACTCGCGAAACACCGCCGGCGCACCGTCGAAGTCGGTCACCGTGATCGTGTCCCGGCGCAGCTCGACCACCTGGTCCTGGCCCAGCTCGATCGCCTCGCGCGTGTGCTCGATGAACGCGGCCACGTCCGAGGCGAGGAAGTTCTCGCCCACTCCGCGACCGACCACCAGCGGCGAGTTGCGACGCGCGCCGACCACCACGTCCGGGGCGTCCGCGTGCGCGGCGACCAGGGTGAACGCGCCCTCCAGGCGGCGACACACCCGGCGCATCGCCTCGGCCAGGTCCCGGCCCGCGCCCGGGAACTCCTCGGCCAGCAGGTGCGCGACCACCTCGGTGTCCGTCTCGGAGCTCAGCTTGTGCCCGCGCTCGGCCAGCTCGGCCCGCAGCGCCGCGAAGTTCTCGATGATCCCGTTGTGTACGACGGCGACCCGGCTCGCGTTGTCCAGGTGCGGATGCGCGTTCGCATCGTTGGGCGCACCGTGCGTGGCCCACCGCGTGTGGCCGATGCCACACGTCCCCACCGGGAGCGGCGCCTCGGCCAGCGCACCCACCAGGTTCGCCAGCTTCCCCGCGCGTTTCTCGCTCACCAGGGCACCGTCGGAGAGCACGGCCACCCCGGCCGAGTCGTAGCCGCGATACTCCAGCCGCTTGAGCCCGCCGATGACCACATCCAGCGCCGATTGAGCGCCCACATATCCCACAATCCCGCACATGGGGGCCAGCCTACGGGGTCGACATCGGGCCGGCGGAAACACGTTCGACGGCCCGGCGACGGGTCGCGGGCGCGCACTCGGGACAATGGACACGTGCACTCCTTCGCGGCTCAGGGGCCGGCTCGCGACCTGTCCCCCTTCGTCGAACTCGACCGCGCCGCCTGGACCCGGCTTCGGGCCGGGACGCCGCTCCCGCTGACCGCCGACGAACTCGAACGCCTGCGCGGCCTGGGCGACGTGGTCGATCTCGACGAGGTCTCCGACGTCTACCTGCCGCTGTCCCGGCTGCTGAACCTCTACGTCGGCGCCACCCGGGGCCTCGGCCGCGCGCTGACCACCTTCCTGGGCAACGGCGACAACCCGGGGATACCGTTCGTGATCGGCGTCGCGGGCAGCGTCGCCGTGGGCAAGAGCACCACCGCGCGCATCCTGCGCGAACTGCTCGCCCGCTGGCCCGACCACCCGCACGTCGAACTGCTGACCACCGACGGCTTCCTCTACCCCAACGAGGAGTTGGAACGCCGCGGGATCATGCACCGCAAGGGCTTCCCGGAGTCCTACGACCGACGCGCCCTGGTCCGCTTCGTCGCCGACGTCAAGGCGGGCAAGCCCGAGGTCACCGCGCCGGTGTACTCGCACCTGACCTACAACATCGTGCCGAACGAGCGACTGACCATCCACCGGCCCGACATCCTCATCGTCGAGGGCCTCAACGTGCTGCAACCCGCGTCGCCCACCGCGGACGGCCGGCCCCGGCTCGCGCTGTCCGACTTCTTCGACTTCAGCGTGTACGTGGACGCCCGCACCCAGGACATCCGCCGCTGGTACCTGGAACGCTTCGTCAAGCTGCGCCAGACCGCGTTCCGCGACCCGGCCTCGTACTTCCGCAAGTACGCGGTGATGACCCCCGACGACGCGCTGCGCTACGCGGAGAACACCTGGGCCACGATCAACGAGGCCAACCTGGTGCAGAACATCCGCCCCACCCGCGCCCGGGCCACCCTGGTCCTACAGAAGGACGCGGACCACTCGGTGAGCCGACTGCGGCTGCGCAAGCTGTGAGCCCGAGTACCTTCACGGGATGTTTCATCTACGCCTGATCGTGCCCGCCGACCGCAGTGCCGCGGTCCGCGACCTGCTGCTCACCGAACCCGGCGCCACCCACCTGGTGGTGTGGCCGGGCGCCGCGGTGCAGCCCGCGGGCGACGTGATCGCCTGCGATCTCGCCCGCGAGGCCACCAGCACGGTGCTCGCCGAACTGCGTGCGCTGGACCTGCACGAGGACGGCTCGATCGCGCTCGAGGACCTGGACGTGATGTTGTCCCGGTCCGCGGACCGGGCCGAGCAGGACGCGCCGGGCGACAGCGCCGACGCCGTAGTGTGGGAGGAGATCGAGGAGGCCACCTCGGAGGAGTCCGTGCTCTCCGTGACGTTCCTGGCCTTCCTGGCCCTGGCCACCATGATCGCGGCGTGCGGTGTACTGCTCGACAACCCGATCCTGATCGTCGGCGCGATGGTGGTGGGACCGGAGTTCGGCCCGCTCGCCGGACTGTGCGTGGCCGCGGTACAGCGCCGGCCCCGGCTCGCCGGCCGCAGTGCGCTCGCCCTGCTGGTCGGCTTCCCGGTGGCGATGGCGGCCACCATGGGGTTCACCGCACTGTTGGACGCGCTCGGCCTGTTCGACCGCGACATGCTCGAACGCCCGCGCCCGCTCACCGAGTTCATCTTCCAGCCGGACTGGCTCTCGTTCTGGGTCGCGTTGCTCGCCGGCGTCGCGGGCATGCTCTCGCTGACCAGCGCCAAGTCCGGCGCGCTGATCGGCGTGCTGATCTCGGTCACCACCGTGCCCGCCGCGGCCAACGCGGCGGTGGCGATCCGGTACTCCGACTACGCGCAGGCGGCCGGCTCGATGGGCCAACTCGGCCTGAACCTGGCCGGCATCGTGCTCGCGGGCACCCTCACCCTGCTCGTCCAGCGCGGCTTGTGGAGCCTTCAGGCCGCCCGCGGCAAGCGGCGACCCCCGCCGGCATCGACTGGGGTCGCCAAGTCTTCCTGATGCCGGGGGAGTTCGACTCCGCCGGAGACGGTCAGTCGAGCGCGAGCAGGGTGCGCACGACCTCGGCCAGGCCGGTCGCCTCGTCGTGTGCCTGGTCGTGCGTCTGCGCCTCGACCATCACCCGGACCAACGCCTCGGTACCCGACGGGCGCAGCAGCACCCGACCGGTGTCGCCCAGGCGCTCCTCCACCAGTGCGACGGCCCGGGCCAGTTCGGGCGTGGTGTGCACCCGGGTGCGGTCCACTCCGGCGACGTTGACCAACATCTGCGGCAGCCGGGTCATCACCGAGGTCAGCTCGTGCAGCGGCTTGCCGGTCTCCGCGACGCGTGCCAGCAGGCGCAGCGCGGTCAGCGTGCCGTCGCCCGTGGTCGCGTGGTCCAACAGCACCACGTGGCCGGACTGTTCGCCGCCCAGGGACAACCCCGAGGCCTGCATGGCCTCCAGCACGTAGCGGTCGCCGACCGCGGTCTCCACCATCTTGATGCCCGCGGCCTGCATGGCCAGCTTGAGCCCGAGGTTGGACATCACGGTGGCCACCAGCGTGTTCTCCACGAGCTGCCCGCCGTCGCGCATCGCCAGCGCGAGCACCGCCAGGATCGCGTCGCCGTCGACCAACTCGCCGCGCGCGTCCACCGCCAGGCACCGGTCCGCGTCGCCGTCGTGCGCGATACCCGCGTCCGCACCGTGCTCGACCACCGCGGCCGCGAGCGCGTCCATGTGTGTGGAACCGCAGTTGTCGTTGATGTTCAGGCCGTCCGGCTCCGCGTGGATCGCGATCACCTCGGCCCCGGCCCGGCGCAGCGCGTCCGGTGCCACCGCCGAGGACGCGCCGTTCGCGCAGTCCACCACGATCTTGAGCCCGTCCAGGCGATGCGGCAGCGAGGACAACAGGTGTTCGACGTAACGCTCGTGGCCCTCGGGGTGGTCCTGCACCCGGCCGACCCCGGAACCGGTGGGCCGCTCCCACGCGGTGCCCAGCAGCGCCTCGATCTCGTTCTCCACCTCGTCCGGCAGCTTGTGCCCGCCGCGCGCGAAGAACTTGATCCCGTTGTCCGGCATCGCGTTGTGGCTCGCCGAGAGCATCACGCCCATGTCCGCGCCGAGCAGCCCGGTCAGATAGGCGATCGCCGGCGTCGGCAGCACCCCGGCGCGGTACACGTCCACGCCCGCCCCCGCCAGACCCGCGACCACGGCGGCCTCCAGGAACTCTCCGGACGCCCGAGGGTCACGACCCACCACGGCGAACGGCCTGCGACCGTGCCCTGATTGCGGAATCCCGTCCCGACCGCGTGAGCCCAGCACCCGCGCGGCGGCGACCGCGAGATCGAGCGCCAGTTCCGCGGTCAGCCGGCCATTCGCCAGGCCACGCACGCCGTCCGTACCGAAGAGTCGTCCCACAGTTGGATCTCCCGCATACATTCCGGATGTCTCGGACACTACCTCGCGACGCCACCCCCGCAGGAGTACCGCCGGAAAACGCATCAGGCCCCGGGGGCACGAACCGTGCCCCCGGGGCCTGATGACGCTGCAAACAGCCGCAGAGGGTGCTGCGAGACTGTTTAGCGCTTGCTGTACTGAGGCGCCTTGCGCGCCTTCTTCAGACCGTACTTCTTGCGCTCCGTGGCACGCGGGTCACGGGTCAGGAAGCCGGCCTTCTTGAGCGCCGGGCGGTTCGCCTCGACGTCGGCCTCGTTCAGCGAACGGGCCACACCCAGACGCAGCGCGCCGGCCTGGCCGGAGACGCCGCCACCGTGGATGCGGGCGTGCACGTCGTAGCGGTCGTCCAGCTCGAGCACCTTGAAGGGCTCGTTGACCAGCTGCTGGTGCACCTTGTTCGGGAAGTACTCCTCGAGCGTGCGCCCGTTGATCTTCCACTTGCCCGTGCCCGGCACGATGCGGACGCGCGCGACGGCTTCCTTGCGGCGGCCGGTGGCCGAACCCGCCTGCGGCTCGCTGAAGCGCGAGGCGAGCGACTCGGAGGTGTAGCTCTCGAGCGGAAGACCCTCGGTCTCCTCGATCGGGGTTTCTGCAATGGTCTCGGCCACTGTTCTCCTCAAACTATTCGTTCGTCAGGCGGTGGCCGTGACTACTGCGCGACCTGGGTGATCTCGAACGGAACCGGCTGCTGCGCCGAGTGCGGGTGCTCGGAACCGCGGTACACCTTGAGCTTCGACAACATCTGCCGGCCCAGGGTGTTCTTCGGGAGCATGCCCTTGATGGCCTTCTCCACGGCCTTCTCGGGGTTCTTCTCCAGCAGCTCGTCGTAGCGGACGGCGCGGAGGCCACCCGGGTAGCCGGAGTGGCGGTACGCCATCTTCTGGCTGCGCTTGTTACCCGACAGGTGCACCTTGTCGGCGTTCACAATGATGACGAAATCGCCGGTGTCGACGTGCGGCGCGTACACCGGCTTGTGCTTACCCCGGAGCAGGGCAGCAGCCTGGGTGGACAGACGGCCGAGCACGACATCGGTCGCGTCGATGACGTGCCACTGACGCTGGACGTCGCCGGGCTTGGGGCTGTACGTGCGCACGGTCGATAGCCTTCGCTTCTTCGTGAGTGTGTGCTGACGGATGCCGACTGGCTGTCCGGGAGATGATTCCGAACCGAATGCGGACTCCGGTGGCCGGCGGCCCGGCGTACCGACTCCACTCAAGCAAGCCAATACGCACAACGAACCGGCACAATACCGGGTCAAGGGGGTGCCGGTCAAAACGAGCAATGGGGCAATGATCTGCTCATGCCCCTCCCCAGCGTAAGCCATCGAGGCGGGTGCTCCTACCATGCCACGCCGGCCGTCACCGGATCGGCGGGTAGGTACGATGCGCCGAACGACTGGAGCTTCGGCGCATGGGGAGCCGAGGCAAGTCACCGTTTGCAGGGGGCGGAAATGTCGGGGGTCGGTACACCACCGGGAGACGACGGGCAGCAGCCGTGGAGCGTGCGCCCGGGCGGGCCCGGCACGCCGGGGCAGCCGCAACACGCGTGGGATCCGTTCCCCTCGCACGCGCACGACCCGCACGGGCAACAACCGCATCAGCAGCCCCAGCAGCCCTTCGCGCAATCCCGGCCCGTGCCCGAACAGCCAACGCCGCAACAGCAGTTCGCCGGCTCCGCCGGGCCCGACTGGGACGCGCTGGCGGAGCGGCGGGACGCGGCGGCCCGTCGCCGCCGACTGCTGTTCACCATCGGCGGCTCCGTGCTCGGCCTCGCGCTGGTCGGCGGTGTGGTCGCCGCGGCCATGGCGATGTCCGGCGGCGACGACGAGAAGAGCGCCGGCCCCGGCACCTCGACCGGCCCCTCCGCCGCGTCCTTCGCCCCGGCCAAGCCGACCTTCCGCCCCGCGCCCACCGTCCCGCCGCCGCCCCCGGCCCAGGCCGTGCTCGCCGATCCGACCCTGGACACCGCGCCGTTCACGGTCGAATCGTTGTTCCCCGCCTCGAAGTTCACCGTCAACGGGCGGCAGTACTCGGTGGTCGCGAGCAAGCTGGACAACACCTGCTCGGACGGCACCGACCCCAAGCTCGGCTCGGCCGCGCGCAATCAGCAGTGCACCCAGCTCATCCGACTCGCGGTGATCGGCCCGGACGGCATCGTCTCCACCGCCGCGGTGGGCTCGTTCCCGTCCGCGGACAAGGCCACCGCGGTCAAGAACGGCAAGGACGGCGGCGAACTCCTGCCGCTGGCCGGCCCCGGCGTCAAGGTCTTGGACGCCAAGAAGCAAAAGCACGGCAAGCTGCGGAACTCGGTCGGTCGCTACGCCCTGTTCACCCTCGACTGGTACGCCGACGGCAAGGACCCGGTCGGCGACGACAAGCCGATGGCCCAGGCCCAGGACGACGTGGACAAGTTCCTGTGGAACTCGCTCACCGCGCGCGGCGAGGCGAGGTCCAAGCAGATCGACGAGGAGAACAGGCGCAAGGCCCTGGAACAGATCCAGGGCTGACCCGGCCCCGGTTGCCGCCCCGACTCAGCTGCCGTCCCGGCGCCGCCGGGTCGCGGTGACCCGATCGGCGAGCAGCTCGTCCGCCGGGTAGGCCACCTCCTCCAGGGTGAGCCCGTGCGCGGGCGCGACATGTACGCCCGAGTCGCGCACCGCGCGCCCGAGCACCTCCAGCGGCCAGTCCACCGGCTTGCGCCCGGTACCCACCGCCAACATCGCGCCGACCAGCGAGCGCACCATGTTGTGGCAGAACGCGTCCGCCCGCACGGTGGCCACGATCACCGGCCGAAACGCGGGACCCACATCGGCCCCGGTCGGCGTCTCGCGCGCCCAGGAGAAGTCCTGGAGACAGCGCACCGTCGTGGCCCCCTCGCGCTTGCGGCAGAACGACGCGAAGTCGTGCTCGCCCAACAACCGCCGCGCCGCCGCGTTCATCCGGGTCTCGTCCAGCGGCCGGTCGTGCCACACCACGTTGCCCCGCCGCAGCGGGTCCACCCCGCCCGGCGCGTCGCACACCCGGTACGCGTAGCGCCGCCAGATCGCGCCGAACCGCGCGTCGAAGCCCTCGGGCGCCACGGTGATGTCCCGCACCCGCAGGTCCCGCGGCAGTGCCCCGGTGACCCGCCGCAGGGCCACGTCGCCCAGCGCGACCCAGACCTCGTCCGGCACGTCCAGATGCGCCACCTGGCCGCGCGCGTGCACGCCGGCGTCGGTCCGCCCGGCCACGGTCAGCTGGGCCGGCTCGGCCAGCCGCAGCACGGTGGTCAGGGCGCTCTCCAGCGTGCCCTGCACGGTGCGCAACTCGCGCTGGCGGGCCCAGCCCGCGAACTCGGTGCCGTCGTACGACAGATCGATGCGCAAGCGCACCACGTCAACCACCTCCGGGCATGGCGCGAGCCCGTCCCCCGTACGAATACGGGGAACGGGCTCGCACTGTGAATCAGAACGCGTGGAGCATGCGAGAAGACCGTCAGGCCTTGTCGGCGTCCTTGCCCTCTTCGGCCTGCTCGGCCTCGGCGGCGGGCGCCTCCTCGGTCTCGACGACCTTCGTCGTCTCGACCTTGGCGGTCTCCTGCTCCTTGACCGAGCGCTTCGTGGCGGCCTCGGCCTCGCCGACCGCGGTCTGCGCCACGGTCAGCGCCTCGACCAGCTCGATGACCGCCATGGGCGCGTTGTCGCCCTTGCGGTTGCCGATCTTGGTGATGCGCGTGTAACCGCCCGGGCGGTTCTCGTACCGGGGAGCGATCTCCTCGAACAGCGAGTGCACGACGCTCTTGTCACGAACGATCGTGAGCACCTGGCGACGGTTGTGCAGGTCGCCCTTCTTCGCCTTGGTGATCAGTCGCTCGGCGACGGGACGCAGCCGACGCGCCTTGGCCTCGGTCGTGGTGATCCGACCGTGCTCGAACAGCGCCGTCGCGAGACCGGCCAGGATCAGCCGCTCGTGGGACGGGCCGCCGCCGAGGCGCGGACCCTTGGTGGGCCTGGGCATGTTCTCTCCTAGATATTCCTGCGCCGGCCGTGTCAGGTACCGACGTCAGTCCACCCGGGCCGGTCGGCCCGGGTGGTGACTACACCCGAAGGTGTCGTTCAGTACTGCTCGGTCTCCGCGAAGCCGTGGTCGTCCTCGTCGCCGAAGCTGTCCGCGGCGGCGGTCGGGTCGAACCCGGGCGGGCTGTCCTTGAGGGCCAGACCCATCCCGTTGAGCTTCGCCTTGACCTCGTCGATGGACTTCGCACCGAAGTTGCGGATGTCCAGCAGGTCGGCCTCGCTGCGCGCGACCAGTTCACCCACGGTGTGGATGCCCTCGCGCTTGAGGCAGTTGTACGAGCGGACCGTGAGCTCGAGCTCCTCGATCGGCAGCGCCAGATCGGCCGCGAGCGCGGCATCGGTCGGCGACGGGCCCATGTCGATGCCCTCGGCGTCGATGTTCAGCTCGCGCGCGAGACCGAACAGCTCGACCAGCGTCTTGCCCGCGGAGGCCATCGCGTCACGCGGACGCATGGACTGCTTGGTCTCGACGTCGACGATCAGCTTGTCGAAGTCCGTGCGCTGCTCGACACGGGTGGCCTCGACCTTGTACGTGACCTTGAGCACCGGCGAGTAGATCGAGTCGACCGGCACGCGGCCGATCTCCTGGCCCGCCTGCTTGTTCTGCACCGCGGAGACGTAGCCGCGACCGCGCTCGACGGTCAGCTCCATCTCCAGCTTGCCCTTGGCGTTCAGCGTCGCCAGGACCAGGTCGGGGTTGTGCACCTCGACACCGGCCGGCGGCGCGATGTCGCCGGCGGTGACCACACCCGGGCCCTGCTTGCGCAGGTACATCACGACCGGCTCGTCGTGCTCCGAGGAGACGACCAGCTGCTTGATGTTCAGGATGAGGTCGGTGACGTCCTCCTTGACACCCGGCACGGTGGTGAACTCGTGCAGGACGCCGTCGATCCGGATGCTGGTGACAGCCGCGCCCGGGATCGAGGAGAGGAGCGTACGACGGAGCGAGTTGCCGAGCGTGTAGCCGAAGCCGGGCTCGAGGGGCTCGATGACGAACCGCGAACGGTATTCGTCGACGACGTCCTCGGTGAGGGTCGGCCGCTGAGCGATAAGCATGGGGATGCCTCCTGATGATGGCGCCCGCTATTTGACGCCAGTGGAAACAAGGATACGGGCGGACCGGCACAATCCCGGTCCGCCCGATCCCGTGGAGCTCTTACTTGGAGTAGAGCTCGACGATGAGCTGCTCCTGCACCTGCGTGTCGATGACCTGACGCGCCGGGAGGGAGTGCACAAGGATGCGCATCTTGCCCGGGATGACCTCGAGCCAGGCCGGGACGGTGCGCTCGCCGGCCTCGGCACGGGCGACCACGAACGGGGTCAGCTCGACCGAGTCCTTGCGGACCTCGATGATGTCGTTGTCGGAGACCCGGAACGACGGGATGTCCGTCTTGACGCCGTTGACCACGATGTGACCGTGGCGAACCAGCTGACGGGCGTGGTCACGCGACTTGGCGAAGCCCGCGCGGTAGACCACGTTGTCCAGGCGCGACTCGAGGATGCGAAGCAGGTTCTCGCCGGTCTTGCCCTGGCGACGGTTCGCTTCCTCGTAGTAGCCCTTGAACTGCTTCTCGAGCACACCGTAGATGCGCGCGCACTTCTGCTTCTCGCGCATCTGCAGCAGGTACTCGCTGTCCTTGGTACGGCCACGACCGTGCTCACCCGGCGGGTAAGGCCGAATCTCGATCGGGCACTTCGGGCCCTCGCACTTGCTGCCCTTGAGGAACAGCTTCATCTTCTCGCGACGGCAGCGCTTGCAGTCCGCGCCGGTGTAACGCGCCATTGTTCTTTAACTCCTAGTCAGCTGCTGGTCAGACGCGGCGGCGCTTGGGGGGGCGGCAGCCGTTGTGCGGCACGGGGGTGACGTCCTGAATGGAACCCACCTCCAGGCCGGTGGCCTGCAGCGAACGAATGGCGGTCTCACGACCGGAACCCGGGCCCTTGACGAAAACGTCGACCTTGCGCATGCCGTGCTCCTGGGCACGACGCGCGGCGGACTCGGCGGCCATCTGCGCGGCGAAGGGGGTCGACTTGCGCGAACCCTTGAAGCCGACGTGGCCCGCGGAGGCCCACGAGATCACGTTGCCGCTGGGGTCCGTGATCGAAACGATGGTGTTGTTGAACGTGCTCTTGATGTGGGCGTGCCCGTGAGCGACGTTCTTCTTTTCCTTGCGGCGCACCTTCTTGGCGCCCGCGCGGCTCTTGGGAGGCATCTGCTGGAAACTCCTGAGGTCGTCGGTCCGCTACGAATTGAGGACCGCGTGATCCGTCGTACGCGGACTACTTCTTGCCCGGCTTCTTCTTGCCGGCGATCGCGCGACGCGGGCCCTTGCGGGTACGCGCGTTGGTGTGGGTGCGCTGACCGCGGACGGGAAGACCGCGACGGTGACGCAGACCTTCGTAGCAACCGATCTCGACCTTGCGGCGGATGTCGGCCTGAACTTCGCGGCGGAGGTCACCCTCGACGCGGTAGTTCGACTCGATCCAGTCGCGAAGCTTGATCAGGTCGTCCTCGGCGAGATCGCGGACGCGGGTGTCAGGGTTGACACCGGTGTTCTTCAGCGTGTCCAGCGCACGAGTGCGCCCGACGCCGAAGATGTAGGTCAGAGCGACCTCGACCCGCTTCTCACGGGGGAGGTCGACGCCGACGAGGCGTGCCATATGTGTGGCTCCTGGTTTAGTCGGAGGTCTGGCCCAGCACCGGTCCGGCACACCTTCTGGAGATGTCCTCGGTCCTCGGCCTCCGGCCGAGGGTGGCGTCCCGCACGAGGCGGGGGTCGGGTGCTGCGGCTCTTACGGGGTGCGTCGCGCGTCGATCGCTCGTTGTGCGAGGGGGTTGCTGCTCAGCCCTGGCGCTGCTTGTGGCGCAGGTTCTCGCAGATCACCATGACCCGGCCGTGACGGCGGATCACCTTGCACTTGTCGCAGATCTTCTTGACGCTCGGCTTGACCTTCATGATTTCTCCGGTACGTGTGACGAGGGCGTGCGGGCACGCCGCCGTCGCCGAGTCGGTTATCGGTTTGCGTCCAAGCCCCGCACACCACGCACGGCGTGGGCAGGGCCGGGGCTCGCCTACTTGTAGCGGTAGACGATCCGGCCGCGGGTCAGGTCGTAAGGGCTCAGCTCCACGACAACCCGGTCGTCCGGAAGAATACGGATGTAGTGCATCCGCATCTTCCCACTGATGTGCGCGAGGACTTTGTGCCCGTTCTGAAGCTCCACGCGAAACATGGCGTTGGGGAGCGACTCGATGACGGTGCCCTCGATTTCGATGGCCCCTTGCTTCTTGGGCATGTCCTCCGCGCTTCGTATCTCGGGATCAGCTACCGTTACCCGGCCACATGACGAAGCTCAAATTTTTGGCGCCCAGACGACGGGCGCGCCAAACCTGGCTACATGTGAGCCGACGAGTCAGTCTAAGGCACTCGGCGCGTGAAAGCGAAACCGGGCCCGGAACCATCGGTTCCGTTCCCGCCGGGGCGCCTGCGGGTCTACTTCACGAAGTAGACCAGCGCCCATAGCAACACGCCGAGCGACATCACGACCAACCAGACCTTGTTCAGCGTCGCGTTGGAAACCCGCTGACGCCGCCCCTCCGCCGGACCGTAGGCACCGGCTCGTGGAGGCGCGTCGACGTATGGGTGGTACTCCCGCGGCGGCGTCGCACCCGCCGCGTCGTCCCGATCCTCGCGGCCCGGCAACTGCGCCGAGACCGCGTCGAGCTCCCCCACCGTACCCGCTCGGCGGACCGCGTCCAGGCGCGCCCGGTATTCGGACAGCGCCAGCCGGCCGGACGCGAGGTGCTCACGCAGCTCGGCGGTCACACGTTCGCGGTCCGCGGGGGTCGCGAGGGCGTTCGGATCACGGTCCATACCACGAGCGTAGGCCCTGATCCGAAGCCCGGTCATCAGGGCGCGGGGCGCCCGTGTCGCCAGAAGCACATCTGGATCGAGCCCAGCACCGCCGCGGCCGGACCGTAGACCCACACCGGCCAGAAGTACACGACGCCGGTACCGGCCACCGCGACCAGCAGCCAGATCACCACGTTCAACGCGGTGATCGCGTTCAGCGTGGTCCACGCCGCCCGCAGCGCCCGCGCCCCGGCGGCCCACCCGTCCCGCTCCTGCGGCACCGGACCCACGTCCCGGTACACCCGCTCCCGGGCCACCGCCGGCGGCGGTGCGGGTCTGGGCGTCGGCCACGTCGTCGACGCCGGCGGCGGCGGAAGCACCGGTGCCTCCGGCGCGACCGGCCGGGCGAGGGCGGCCCGGGTGCGCGCCGCCTCGTAGGCCATCCGCGCGCGGATCACCTCGACGTCCGCCTCCAGGTGCTCGGGCGGCGGCAGATCGGAGATCAGCCGGGCCAACTCCCCCAGCGTGACCGCCCCGAAGGCGGCCCCCATACGTTCGTTGAACTCTGCGAGCGTCAACCGTCCGACCGCGTGGTGGTCGCGCAGAAGCGTCACCGCCGCTTCACGGTCGACGTCGGATGCCCGCATGGTCGGAAGCCTCACCATGCCTTCGACAGTAGGCAGGCACCGCGGCGTCGTACATGGTGCCAGCCCCACCATCGACGGGGGTCTGGCATCAGGGACGGGTCAGTACCACGGGCCCGTTCTCGGTGATCGCGATCGAGTGTTCCCAGTGCGCCGCGTGGCCGCCC
This sequence comes from Embleya sp. NPDC050493, assembly GCF_044458105.1. Lineage (NCBI taxonomy): Bacteria > Bacillati > Actinomycetota > Actinomycetes > Kitasatosporales > Streptomycetaceae > Embleya > Embleya sp. NPDC050493. Next base: position 137,969 of record NZ_JBITHP010000016.1, on the reverse strand, counting down.
GCGGTGGTCTTGACCGTCCACTCGTCGGGGAGCGTGTACGTGTCCGGCTTGCCGAGGGTGACCATCGGCTCGATCGCCAGGCACACGCCGACCTCCAGGCGCGGACCCCGGCCGCCGGGGCCGTAGTTGAGCACGTGCGGGTCCTGGTGCATCTCGGTGCCGATGCCGTGGCCCCCGTAGTCCTCGACGATGCCGTACTTGGCGCCGCCCGGCAGCGGGTTGGCCCGGATCGACTTCTCCACCGCGTGGCTGATGTCGGTCAGCCGACCGCCGGCCACCGCGGCCTCGATGCCCGCCCACATCGACTGCTCGCACACCCGGCTCAGTTCGAGCACCTCGGGCCGCACCGTGCCGATCGGCACGGTGATCGCCGAGTCGCCGTGCCAGCCGTCCAGGATCGCGCCGCAGTCGATCGAGATGATGTCCCCGTCCCGCAGCGGCGTCTCGTCCGGAATCCCGTGCACCACCACGTCGTTGACCGACGCGCAGATCGACGCCGGGAAGCCGTGATAGCCCTTGAACGAGGGAATCGCGCCGGCCGCACGGATCGACCGCTCGGCGATCGAGTCCAGATCGGCCGTGGTCACCCCGGGCTTCGCCGCCTCGCGCAGCAACTCCAGCGTGTTCGCCACGACGGCCCCGGCACGACGCATCTTCTCGATCTGCTCGGGCGTCTTGCGCTCGATTCGCATGTGCCGCTTCCTGAACACCGGCATGGCCGTCCTCGTCTGTGAATATCGCCGAAGCCTCGTCTCGGCCGTGGCATTGTCCCGGCCGAATGGTCTCGGCTGAAAAACACGATGGGCGATCCGGGGTTTCCCCGGATCGCCCATGTGTGATGTCTGTCGCGGCCGGCGCCCGATCAGGCGCCGAACTCCCGGAGCGCGGTCATCGCGCGCCCGGTGACCTCCTTGACCGGACCCGTCGCCTGGATGGGCAGCAGGAGGTTGCGCTCGGAGTAATAGCCGACCAAGGGTTCGGTCTGCTCCTTGTACACGTCCAGGCGGTGCCGGACGGTCTCCTCGCGGTCGTCGTCGCGCTGGTACAACTCGCTGCCGCACTCGTCGCAGACGCCCGGCACCTTCGGCGGGTCGGTCAGGATGTGGCAGACGTGCCCGTTCGCGCGGCACTGCCGGCGACCGGAGATGCGCTGGATGATCTCCGAGTCGTCGACCTTGAGCTCGAGCACCACGTCGAGCTCGGTGTCGTTCTCGGCGAGGATCTCGTCGAGCACCTTCGCCTGAGCGGTGTTGCGCGGGAACCCGTCGAGGAGGAAACCGGCGGCGACGTCCGGCTGCGCGAGGCGCTCCCGGACCATGCCTATGGTCACTTCGTCGGGCACGAGGTTGCCCGCGTCCATGTAGGTCTTCGCCTCGCGGCCGAGCGGGGTGCCCTGACTCACGTTGGCGCGGAAGATGTCACCGGTCGAGACGGCGGGAATCGACAGGTTGGCGGCGATGTACTGGGCCTGGGTTCCCTTACCCGCGCCGGGAGGCCCCACGAGAACGATACGCATTTAGCGGAGGAAGCCTTCGTAGTTGCGCTGCTGGAGCTGACTCTCGATCTGCTTCACGGTTTCCAGACCCACTCCCACGATGATCAGGATGCTCGTGCCGCCGAACGGGAAGTTCTGGTTGGCGTTGAAGAGCACGAGCGCGATGCTGGGTACCAGCGCGATCATGCCCAGGTACAACGATCCGGGCCACGTGATCCTGGTGAGGATGTAGTTCAGGTATTCCGCAGTCGGTCTGCCGGCGCGGATCCCCGGAATGAAGCCACCATACTTCTTCATGTTGTCGGCTACTTCTTCGGGGTTGAACGTGATGGCCACGTAGAAGAACGCGAAGAAGACGATCAGCAGGAAGTACGTGATCATGTACAGCGGGTGGTCGCCCTTGACGAAGTGGCGTTCGATCCACACCGCCCAGTCCGATTTCCCACCGCTGAACTGGGCGATGAGGGCCGGGATGTACAGCAGCGACGAGGCGAAGATGACGGGGATGATGCCCGCCTGGTTCACCTTGAGCGGGATGTAGGTCGAGGTCCCGCCGTAGGCGCGACGCCCGATCATGCGCTTGGCGTACTGCACCGGGATCCGGCGCTGCGCCTGTTCCACGAAGACCACCAGGCCGACCATCACGAGGCCGATGGCGATGACGGTGAAGAACGGCACCCAGCCGCCACCGATGGTGCCCTGCTCCTTGATCGTCCACAGCGCGGCCGGGAAGCCGGCGGCGACCGAGACGAACATCAGGATCGACATGCCGTTGCCGATGCCGCGGTCGGTGATCAGCTCACCGAGCCACATGATCGTCGAGGTGCCGGCGGTCATCACGGCGACCATGACGATCACCCGGAAGAGCGAGTCGTCGGGAACGATGCCCTGCGGGTCGCAGGTCGCGCTGCGGGCGCTGGAGAACAGCGCGCCGCTGCGGGCGGTGGCGATCAGCGCGGTCGACTGCAGGATCGACAGCGCGATGGTGAGGTACCGGGTGTACTGGGTGATCTTCGCGGTCCCGGACTGGCCCTCCTTCTTGAGGGCCTCCAGCCGCGGGATCACCACGGTCAGCAGCTGCAGGATGATGCTCGCCGTGATGTACGGCATGATCCCCAGCGCGAAGATCGTGAGTTGCAGCAGCGCACCGCCGCTGAACATGTTCACGAGGCCGAACAGGCTGTTCCGGTTGGAGTCCTCTACGCAAGAGCGCACCATCTCGAACGAGACGCCCGGTACCGGGATATGCGACCCGATCCGGAAGAGGACGATGATCGCCAACGTGAACAGCAGCTTCTTGCGCAGGTCGGGCGTGCGGAACGCCCTGGCGAACGCGGTGAGCACACTGCCTCCTGCGCCCCGCCCGTCTTAGGGGCGAGTCGATCGAGTCGTCGGTCCGGAGAGGACCACTGGTCAGGTCCCGCACAGGGAACCTCACGGACAATAACAGCGCCGACGGCCCGGAAGTATCGCACCGGTCCGACGTTCCTGCGACATGACACAACACACGGCAAAAACAGAGCAGGTCATGTGTGGGGGTGTGGCAATGGATCCGCCCCCACGACACAGCACACCACAGGGGCGTCACCACCTTACCGGCGTGACGCCCCTGCGCTATAGCCTCCAACGACGTCAAGGCCCGTTCGGTACCGATCCGAACGGGCCATGACGGTCAAACCTTGTCCACGCCTACGGTCAGACCGACAGTTCGTCGGTCGAACCGCCCGCGGCGGCGATCTTCGTCTTCGCCGAGCCGGAGAAGGCGTGCACCTTCACCTGGACGGCAACCGAGATCTCGCCGGTGCCCAGGACCTTGACGGGCAGGTTCTTGCGAACCGCGCCCTTCTCGATCAGACCCTCGACGGTGACTTCGCCACCCTCGGGGTACAGGGACTCGATCTTGTCCAGGTTCACGACCTGGAACTCGACCCGGAACGGGTTCTTGAAGCCCTTGAGCTTGGGCAGCCGCATGTGCAGCGGCATCTGCCCACCCTCGAAGCGGGCCGGCACCTGGTAACGAGCCTTGGTGCCCTTGGTGCCACGACCGGCGGTCTTGCCCTTGGAGCCCTCGCCACGACCCACGCGGGTCTTGGCGGTCTTGGCGCCCGGGGCGGGCCGCAGGTGGTGCACCTTCAGCGGGTTGTCAGCACCCATGTCAGTCGACCTCCTCGACGGTGACGAGGTGCGACACCGTCGCGATCATGCCGCGGATCTCCGGGCGGTCTTCCTTGACGACCACGTCGTGGACGCGCTTGAGACCGAGCGAACGGAGAGTGTCCCGCTGGTTCTGCCTGCCACCGATCTTGGATCGGGTCTGCGTGACCTTGAGACGTGCCATTACGCACCAACCCCCGCGCGGGCCCGCAGAAGCGCGGCCGGGGCCACGTCCTCCAGAGGCAGGCCACGACGAGCCGCGATCTCCTCGGGGCGAACGAGCCCCTGGAGCGCCGCGACGGTCGCGTGCACGATGTTGATCGGGTTCGACGAACCGAGCGACTTGCTCAGCACGTCGTGGATGCCGGCGCACTCGAGCACGGCGCGCACGGGGCCACCGGCAATGACACCGGTACCCGGCGAGGCCGGCTTCAGGAGCACGACGCCGGCAGCCTTCTCACCCTGGATCGGGTGCGGAATGGTGCCCTGGATACGGGGGACCTTGAAGAAGTGCTTCTTGGCCTCTTCAACACCCTTGGCGATCGCGGCCGGCACCTCCTTGGCCTTGCCGTAACCGACACCTACGGTGCCATCGCCATCGCCAACCACGACCAGCGCGGTGAAGCTGAAGCGACGACCACCCTTCACGACCTTGGCGACGCGATTGATCGCGACGACGCGCTCGACGTAAGCGGTCTTCTCGGCGGCTGCGCCACCATCACGTCGATCCCGCCGGTCCCGCCGCTCGCCGCCGCCGGCGCCGCCACCGCGGCGCTGGGGTCCAGCCATCAGAATGTCCTCATCTGTCGTTCGAAGCTTGTCCGGAGCAGCGGGCTCAGAAGGTGAGCCCGTTTCCGCGTGCGGCATCCGCGAGGGCGGCGATACGACCGTGGTACTTGTTACCACCGCGGTCGAACACGACAGCCTCTACACCGGCAGCCTTCGCGCGCTCGGCGACCAATTCGCCGACCTTGCGAGCCTGAGCGGTCTTGTCGCCCTCACCACCACGGATGGACGGGTCCATCGTGGAGGCCGAAGCGAGAGTGTGGCCGGCGATGTCGTCGATAACCTGCGCCACCATGTGACGGGTGGAGCGGCTCACGACGAGACGGGGCCGCAGCGGGGTGCCGGAAACCTTCTTCCGCACCCGAATGTGCCGGCGCTTGCGTGCGACAGACTTCTTCGCAACGCCCTTGCCGGTCTTCACGCCGACAGCCATGCCTACTTACCAGCCTTTCCGACCTTGCGGCGGATGACCTCGCCGGCGTACTTGACGCCCTTGGCCTTGTACGGGTCGGGCTTCCGCAGCTTGCGGATGTTCGCGGCGATTTCACCGACCTTCTGCTTGTCGATGCCTTCGACCGAGAAACGGGTCGGGGCCTCGACCACGAAGGTGATGCCCTCCGGGGCCTCGACGACGACGGGGTGGCTGAATCCGAGCGCGAACTCCAGCGAGGAGCCCTTCGCCTGGACTCGGTAACCGACACCGCTGATCTCGAGCTTCTTGATGTATCCCTGGGTCACACCAGTGATCATGTTCGCCACCAGCGTCCGGGACAGCCCGTGCAGGGCCTTCGAGCGACGCTCGTCGTCGGGACGGGTCACCGCGAGGGTGCCGTCATCCGACTTTGCGATCTCGATCGGGGCGGCGATGGTGTGCGACAGGGAACCCTTGGGGCCCTTCACGACAACCTCGCGGCCATTGATGGTGACGTCCACACCGGTGGGAACCGGGATGGGGAGACGTCCGATGCGCGACATTGCTCTCCTTCCCTTCCCTTACCAGACGAAGGCGAGGACTTCCCCGCCCACGCCCTTCTTGGCCGCCTGCTTGTCGGTGAGGAGACCGGTCGACGTCGAGATAATCGCGACGCCGAGGCCACCGAGCACCTTCGGCAGGTTCGTGGACTTTGCGTACACCCGCAGACCGGGCTTCGACACGCGGCGGACGCCGGCGATCGAGCGCTCGCGGTTCGGGCCGTACTTGAGGACGACGGTGAGCTTCTTGCCCACCTCCGCGTCCTCGACGCGCCAGCCCTGGATGTAACCCTCCTGCTGGAGGATCTCCGCGATGTGCGACTTGATCTTGCTGAACGGCATCACGACGTCGTCGTGATAAGCCGAGTTGGCGTTCCGCAGACGGGTCAGCATGTCTGCGATGGGGTCGGTCATGGTCATGACGGCCTCAAGGCCTTTCTCGCCGTGGTTTCCCGGCGTGCGATCCCTCGCCCCGCCGCCCTCCCGAGGGAGAGCGGCGAAGCGACGACTGCGGTGCGGGACCTACGACGTCGTTACTGTTCTCGTTCGTCCCCACGGGACGACCGATGTGCGGGTGCCGCGTCGGTCGCCGAGGCGACCGTCGTGAACTACCAGCTGCTCTTGGTGACGCCCGGCAGCTCGCCGGCGTGCGCCATCGTGCGCAGGCACACGCGGCACAGGCCGAACTTGCGGTACACCGAGTGAGGACGGCCACAGCGCTGGCAGCGCGTGTAGCCACGAACCTCGAACTTCGGCTTGCGGGCGGCCTTTGCGATCAGGGCCTTCTTCGCCACGTCTCAGTCTCCTTGTTGCGTTCCTCAGTCGGCGAGCCGACTGCTCACGCTTCCTTGAACGGGAAGCCGAGGAGACGCAGCAGAGCGCGGCCCTCGTCGTCGTTCTTGGCGCTGGTCACCACAGTGATGTCCATGCCGCGAACGCGGTCGATCTTGTCCTGGTCGATCTCGTGGAACATCGACTGCTCCGTGAGACCGAAGGTGTAGTTGCCGCGGCCGTCGAACTGCTTCGGCGAGAGACCGCGGAAGTCGCGGATACGCGGCAGCGCGATCGACAGCAGACGGTCGAGGAACTCCCACATGCGGTCGCCGCGCAGTGTAACGTGCGCGCCGATCGGCTGACCCTCACGCAGCTTGAACTGCGCGATGGACTTGCGGGCCTTCGTGACCTGGGGCTTCTGGCCGGTGATGGCCATCAGGTCCTTGATCGCGCCGTCGATCAGCTTCGAGTCGCGGGCGGCGTCGCCCACACCCATGTTGACCACGATCTTGGTGACGCCCGGAACCTGCATGACGTTCTCGAACGAGAACTCCTCACGCAGCTTGCCGAGGATCTCCTCGCGGTAACGCTGCTTCAGACGCGGCAGTTCGCGCGCCTCAGTGGTGACCGTCATCAGATGTCCTCACCGGTCCGCTTGGCGTACCGGATCTTGTTGCCCTCGTCATCGAACCGGAAGCCGGTCCGCGTCGGGACCTTCTTACCGTCCTTCTCCACCACCAGCATCACGTTGCTGACGTGGATGGAGGCTTCCTGGGTGATGATGCCACCGGTCTTGGCACCCTTGGCGGACTGACCGACCTTGGTGTGCTTCTTGATCCGGTTGACGCCCTCGACCAGGACGCGCTCCTTCGGCGGGTAGGCCGCGATGACCTTGCCCTGCTTGCCCTTGTCCTTGCCCGTGATGACCTGTACCAGGTCACCCTTCTTGATCTTCATCGCCTTCGCCATTGGTTAGAGCACCTCCGGCGCGAGCGAGATGATCTTCATGAACTTCTTCTCACGAAGCTCACGGCCGACCGGACCGAAAATACGGGTGCCTCGGGGTTCGCCATCGTTCTTCAGGACAACGGCGGCGTTCTCGTCGAAGCGGATGTAGGAGCCGTCGACACGCCGGCGCTCCTTGACCGTCCGCACGACGACTGCCTTGATGACGTCGCCCTTCTTCACGTTGCCACCGGGGATCGCGTCCTTGACGGTGGCAACGATGACGTCCCCGATGCCCGCGTAGCGCCGGCCGGAGCCACCGAGCACACGGATGCAGAGAATCTCCTTCGCACCCGTGTTGTCGGCGACTCGCAGTCGCGACTCCTGCTGGATCACGTCTAACTCCTGATCGTCACGTCGCGGTCACGACCCACGGATGGTGGGGCGACCGGCGCTCGCTACTTGGCCTTTTCGAGGATCTCGACGATGCGCCAGCGCTTGCTGGCGGACAGCGGCCGAGTCTCCATGAGGACGACACGGTCACCGACGCCACAGGCGTTCTGCTCGTCGTGAGCCTTCAGCTTGTTCGTGCGGCGGATGACCTTGCCGTACATCGGGTGCTTCACGCGGTCCTCGACGGCGACGACGACGGTCTTGTCCATCTTGTCGCTGACGACGAGGCCCTCACGGGTCTTGCGGAAACCCCGGGTTGCTTCAGTCATCTCAGTCTTCTCGCTCACGCCGCGCCTCCGGTCTCCTGCACGTCGATGCCCAGCTCGCGCTCGCGCATCAGCGTGTAGATCCGGGCGATGTCCTTACGGACAGCCTTGAGCCGCCCGTGGTTTTCGAGCTGCCCGGTCGCCGCCTGGAAACGGAGGTTGAACAGCTCCTCCTTGGCTTCGCGGAGCTTGGCGACGATTTCCTCGTCACCGAGTTCGCGGAGCTCGGACGCCTTGGTAACGGCCGCCATCACGCCTCACCAGCCTCGCGCCGGACGATCCGGCACTTCATCGGCAGCTTGTGCACGGCGCGGGTAAGCGCCTCACGAGCCACCTTCTCGTTCGGGTACGACAGTTCGAACATCACCCGACCGGGCTTGACGTTCGCGACCCACCACTCGGGCGAGCCCTTACCGGAACCCATGCGGGTCTCGGCAGGCTTCTTGGTCAGCGGACGGTCGGGGTAGATGTTGATCCACACCTTGCCACCACGGCGAATGTGCCGGGTGATGGCAATACGAGCGGACTCGATCTGACGGTTGGTCACGTACGCCTGGCCGAGGGCCTGGATGCCGTACTCGCCGAACGCCAGTTCCGTACCGCCCTTGGCGCGGCCACCACGCTTGGGGTGGTGCTGCTTGCGGTGCTTGACCCTGCGGGGGATCAGCATCGGGGTCAGGCCTCCGATCCGGATTCGGGCGCCGAGTTCACAGCCTCGGCCGCCGGCGCGGAGCCGGTGTCCGAGGAACCGGTGGCCTGCGCGTCGTTCTGCTGCGGACGTCCGCCGCGGCCACCACGGCCACCGCGCTCGCCGCCACGACCGCCGCCGCCACCCTCGCCACCACGACGGGGACGCTCGGGAGCGCCGCCGCGGGCGGGACGGTTGCTGGCACGAGCCGCAGCGTTCTCGGCGCGGACCTCGGCGATGTTCTTGACGTCGCCCTTGTAGATCCACACCTTCACGCCGATGCGACCGAACGTCGTACGGGCCTCGAAGAAGCCGTAGTCGACGTTGGCGCGCAGCGTGTGCAGCGGCACGCGACCCTCACGGTAGAACTCCGAGCGGGACATTTCGGCCCCACCCAGACGACCACCGCACTGGATCTTGATGCCCTTGGCCCCGGCCTTCATGGAGCTCTGCATCGCCTTGCGCATCGCGCGGCGGAAGGACACGCGGCTCGAGAGCTGCTCGGCCACACCCTGCGCCACAAGCTGAGCGTCGACCTCGGGGTTCTTGACCTCGAGGATGTTCAGCTGAACCTGCTTGCCGGTGAGCTTCTCCAGCTCACCGCGGATGCGGTCGGCCTCCGCACCACGACGGCCGATGACGATGCCCGGCCGGGCGGTGTGGATGTCGACGCGGACGCGCTCACGGGTGCGCTCGATCTCTACCTTCGAGATCCCGGCGCGCTCCATGCCCTTCGTCATCATCTGACGAATCTTGACGTCCTCGCCGACGTAGTCCTTGTACAGCTTGTCGGCGTACCACCGGGACTTGAAGTCCGTGGTGATGCCGAGACGGAACCCGTGCGGGTTAACCTTCTGGCCCACTAGCGGGTCCTCTCCTTCTCGGCGACAACCACGGTGATGTGGCTGGTGCGCTTGCGGATGCGGTACGCCCGGCCCTGTGCCCGCGGACGGAAACGCTTGAGGGTCGGACCCTCGTCCACGTAGGCGGCGGACACGTACAGGATGTTCGTGTCCAAGTTGTGGTTGTGACCGGCGTTGGCAATGGCGCTGTCCAGCACCTTGCCGACCGGCTCACTCGCGGCCTGCGGAGCGAATCGCAGGACCGCCTGGGCCTCCGCGGCGTTCATGCCACGGATGAGGTCCACCACACGGCGGGCCTTCATGGGCGTGACGCGGATGTACCGCGCCTGAGCCCTGGCTTCCATCGACGTCCCCTTGCTCATCTCGATATCCATGCGATTCGCCGCGTCAGCGACGACGCGACTTCCGGTCGTCCTTCTCGTGACCGCGGAAGGTCCGAGTCGGCGCGAACTCGCCGAGCTTGTGGCCGACCATCGACTCGGTCACGAACACCGGGACGTGCTTACGGCCGTCGTGCACCGCGATCGTGTGGCCCAGCATCGCCGGGACGATCATCGAGCGGCGGGACCAGGTCTTGATGACGTTCTTGGTTCCCTTGTCGTTCTGTACGTCCACCTTCTTGATGAGGTGGCCGTCGACGAAGGGTCCCTTCTTGAGACTGCGCGGCATCGAGACTGCTCCTAGCGCTTCTTGTTCGTCTTGCGGCGGCGGATGATGAGCTTGTCGCTGGCCTTCTTCGGCCGGCGAGTACGACCCTCGGGCTTACCCCAGGGGCTCACCGGGTGGCGACCACCAGAGGTCTTACCCTCACCACCACCGTGCGGGTGGTCGATGGGGTTCATCGCCACACCGCGGACGGTCGGGCGCTTGCCCTTCCAGCGCATGCGACCGGCCTTGCCCCAGTTGATGTTCGACTGCTCGGCATTGCCGATCTCGCCGACCGTCGCCCGGCAGCGCACGTCGACCAGGCGAATTTCGCCCGACGGCATGCGGAGGGTCGCGTGGGCGCCCTCCTTCGCCAGCAGCTGCACGCTGACACCCGCGGAACGGGCGATCTTCGCGCCGCCACCGGGCCGAAGCTCGATGGCGTGGATGACCGTACCGACCGGGATGTTCCGGAGCGGCATGTTGTTGCCCGGCTTGATGTCGGCGCCCGGACCGTTTTCGATCCGGTCGCCCTGCTTCAGCTTGTTCGGGCACAGGATGTAGCGCTTCTCGCCGTCCGCGTAGTGCAGAAGGGCGATGCGCGCGGTGCGGTTCGGGTCGTACTCGATGTGAGCGACCTTCGCCGGAACGCCGTCCTTGTCGTTGCGCCGGAAGTCGATCAGTCGGTACGCGCGCTTGTGGCCGCCACCCTGGTGGCGAGCAGTCACACGGCCGTGGTTGTTACGACCACCCTTGCTGTGCAGAGGGCGGACCAGCGACTTCTCCGGCTCGGACCGCGTGATCTCGACGAAGTCGGCGACGCTGGCGCCACGACGGCCCGGCGTCGTCGGCTTGTACTTGCGGATGCCCATGGCTTCTCTTAGTCCTCGTCCGTATCAGCGGCCGTCAGCCGACGGGTCCACCGAAGATGTCGATCCGCTCGCCCTCTGCAAGGGTGACGATCGCGCGCTTCGTGTCCTTGCGCTTGCCGAAACCGGTCTTGGTGCGCTTGCGCTTACCAACGCGGTTGATCGTGTTGACGCTCTCGACCTTGACTCCGAAGACCGCGATGACGGCCTGCTTGATCTGGGTCTTGTTGGCGTCGGGGTGCACGATGAACGTGTACTTGTTCTCGTCGATGAGCCCGTAGCTCTTCTCCGAGATCACCGGCTTCAGCAGCACGTCGCGCGGGTCGGTGTAGGTCTTGCTGGTGACCTTCGTCGTGCTCTCGACGGTGTCGGTGCTCACGCGTGGCTCCCTTCGAGCTCGTCGGAGCTCGCGACCGCCGAGGCGGCCTGCGCCGGTCCGGCGATGAAGCGCTCCAGAGCGGCCTTCGTGAAGACCACGTCGTCGGAGACGAGCACGTCGTAGGTGTTCAGCTGCCCGACCTCGAGCAAGTGCACCTGCGGAAGGTTGCGGGCGCTCAGCCAGGCAGTGGTGTCGGACTTCTCGACGACCAGGAGCACGTTCTTGCGCTCACTGATCTTGCCGAGCAGCGTCTTCGCCGCCTTGACCGACGGCTTGTCGCCCTCGATCAGCGCGGAAACGCAGTGGATGCGCTCGTGACGCGCCCGGTCGGAGAGGGCACCGCGCAGGGCGGACGCCTTCATCTTCTTCGGGGTCCGCTGCTCGTAGTCACGCGGCACGGGACCGTGCACGACGCCACCACCGGCGAACTGCGGCGCGCGGGTCGAGCCCTGACGGGCGCGGCCGGTGCCCTTCTGGCGGTACGGCTTGCGCCCACCACCGCGGACCTCGCCACGAGTCTTGGTCTTGTGCGTGCCCTGACGAGCCGCGGCGAGCTGGGCCACGACGACCTGGTGGATCGTCGGGATGCTCACCTGGACGTCGAACAGCTCCGCGGGGAGGTCGATCGTCCCGGACTTCTCGCCGGCGGGCGAAAGAACGTCAATGCTGGTCATGAAATTCACACACCCTTCGCAGCAGTGCGCACCAGAACCAGGCCGCCGTTCGGACCGGGGACCGCGCCCTTGATCAGGAGCAGGCCCTTCTCGGCGTCGACGGCGTGAACGGTCAGGTTCTGGGTGGAGACGCGCTCGTTACCCATGCGGCCTGCCATGCGCACGCCCTTGAACACGCGACCCGGGGTGGCGCAGCCACCGATCGAGCCGGGCGAGCGGTGCTTGCGCTGCGTACCGTGCGAGCTGCCGAGACCCTTGAAGCCGTGTCGCTTCATGACACCGGCCGTGCCCTTGCCCTTCGAGGTGCCCATGACGTCGACCTTCTGGCCGGCCTCGAACACCTCGGCGGTGATCTCCTGCGCCAGCGTGTACTCGCCGGCGTCGGAGGTGCGGAGCTCGACCAGGTGGCGACGCGGGGTCACCCCGGCCTTGGCGAAGTGGCCGGCGAGCGGCTTGTTCACCTTGCGCGGGTCGATCGCGCCGAACGCGATCTGGACGGCGGAGTAGCCGTCGACCTCGGCGTTGCGGACCTGGGTCACGACGCAGGGCCCGGCTTCGACCACAGTCACTGGAACGACGCGGTTGTTCTCGTCCCAGACCTGGGTCATGCCGAGCTTCTTGCCCAGAATGCCCTTCATCTGCTTCGTCATCGTCGGTGCGTCCTCAGAGCTTGATCTCGATGTCGACGCCGGCCGGCAGGTCGAGACGCATAAGCGAGTCGACCGTCTTCGGCGTGGGGTCGAGGATGTCGATGAGCCGCTTGTGAGTGCGCATCTCGAAGTGCTCGCGCGAGTCCTTGTACTTGTGCGGCGAGCGGATGACGCAGTACACGTTCTTCTCGGTCGGCAGCGGCACCGGTCCCGCAACCTGCGCACCAGTACGCGTCACCGTCTCGACGATCTTCTTCGCCGAACTGTCGATGACCTCGTGGTCGTAGGCCTTGAGCCTGATGCGGATCTTCTGTCCCGCCATGGCTGCTTCGAATTCCTTCTCTCGTACCGCTGCGGATCACCCCCGCTGACACGGGGAGAAGACTTGGGCTGAAAACCCCTTGGGGTTTCCCTTCCCCGCCGACCCCCGCGGTCGGGCGTGTCGCTCTGTTGCTCACAAGCACCCCTTGGAAACCCTTACGGGCGGCCTGGGGGCCTGGGCAACGTACTCTCGGCGTCACCTTCGCTGCGGCAAGCGAAAGGACGACACGAGGTCGCTAAGCGACGACGCCGGCTGCATGGGTGGCAGGACAGAAGTCCACCGATTGTTCGGAGTCAACAGGGCCGGCGCCCGATTCCGTCTGTACGACAGGCACGACGCAGCCCGTTGTCTATCCGAGCAACTTGGCTAGTATGCCCCACGAATGGCGGGCTTGGCCAATCGAGCGACTCTCCCAGGTTTGAGGGAGCCCCCGAGCGATGGATATCCGGTCCCACCTAGGGGGTGGAATCGATCCGGACAAAGCCCCGCCCGCCGACCCAGGTGGACCGGCGGGCGGGATTTCATCACTTCTTGATCTTGACGACCTGGCCGGCGCCCACGGTGCGGCCACCCTCGCGGATGGCGAAACGCAGGCCCTCTTCCATGGCGATCGGCTGGATCAGCGCGACGTCCATGCCGGTGTTGTCACCCGGCATGACCATCTCGGTGCCCTCGGGGAGGGTCACCACGCCGGTCACGTCCGTCGTACGGAAGTAGAACTGCGGCCGGTAGTTGTTGAAGAAGGGGGTGTGACGGCCACCCTCGTCCTTCGACAGGATGTAGACCTGGGCCTCGAACTCGGTGTGCGGCGTGACCGAACCGGGCTTGATGATGACCTGGCCGCGCTCGACGTCCTCGCGCTTGATGCCACGGAGGAGCAGACCGACGTTCTCGCCCGCCTGACCCTCGTCGAGCAGCTTGCGGAACATCTCGATGCCGGTGACCGTGGTGGTGGTCTTGGTCTCCTTGATGCCGACGATGTCGACAGTCTCGTTGACCTTGACGATGCCACGCTCGATGCGGCCGGTGACGACCGTGCCACGACCGGTGATCGTGAAGACGTCCTCGACGGGCATGAGGAACGGCTTGTCGGTGTCACGCGGCGGGGTCGGGATCGCCTCGTCGACGGCGGCCATGAGGCCGAGGAGCTTCTCGCCCCACTCCTTGTCGCCCTCGAGCGCCTTGAGCGCCGAGACCCGCACGACCGGAAGGTCGTCGCCCGGGAACTCGTACTCGGAGAGGAGCTCGCGCACCTCGAGCTCGACGAGCTCCAGGATCTCCTCGTCGTCCACCATGTCGGCCTTGTTCAGCGCGACCACGATGTACGGAACGCCGACCTGGCGGGCCAGGAGCACGTGCTCCTTGGTCTGCGGCATCGGGCCGTCGGTGGCGGCGACCACGAGGATCGCGCCGTCCATCTGCGCGGCACCGGTGATCATGTTCTTGATGTAGTCGGCGTGCCCGGGGCAGTCGACGTGCGCGTAGTGACGGTTCTCCGTCTGGTACTCGACGTGCGCGATCGAGATCGTGATACCGCGCTGCCGCTCCTCCGGCGCCTTGTCGATCTGGTCGAACGGCGTGAAGGGGTTCAGGTCCGGGTACGCGTCGTGCAGCACCTTGGTAATCGCCGCGGTCAGCGTCGTCTTACCGTGGTCGATGTGACCAATGGTGCCGATGTTGACGTGCGGCTTAGTCCGCTCGAACTTAGCCTTCGCCACTGGGGTCCTCCTGTGGACTGGTTCTTTACGCCGTACGACGTCGGGTATCGGGGGTGAGCCGGGGCGGGGGCACCGGAGTCCTGTGGACCCCGGGTCCCCCTGGTATCGCTGATGCCGCGGTGGCGGAATTACTCGCCGCGCGACTTGGCGATGATCTCCTCGGCGACGTTCCTCGGAACCTCGGCGTAGGAGTCGAACTGCATGGAGTAGCTCGCGCGACCCGAGGTCTTGCTGCGGAGGTCGCCGACATAGCCGAACATCTCCGACAGCGGGACCAAAGCCTTGACGACGCGCGCACCAAAGCGCTCGTCCATGGCCTGGATCTGGCCGCGACGCGAGTTGAGGTCGCCGATCACATCGCCCATGTAGTCCTCGGGCGTGGTGACCTCGACGGCCATCATCGGCTCCAGAAGAGCCGGACTGGCCTGCCGAGCCGCTTCCTTGAACGCCTGCGAACCGGCGATCTTGAACGCGAGCTCGGACGAGTCGACCTCGTGGTAGCCACCGTCGATCAGCGTCAGACGCACGCCGACCATCGGGTAGCCGGCGAGAACGCCGTACTGCATGGCCTCCTGCGCACCCGCGTCCACCGAGGGGATGTACTCCCTGGGGATACGGCCACCGGTGACCTTGTTGACGAACTCGTACGCGTCACCCTCGAGCGGCTCGAGCGCGATCTGCACCTTGGCGAACTGACCGGTACCACCGGTCTGCTTCTTGTGCGTGTAGTCCACGCGCTCGACGACCTTGCGGATCGTCTCGCGGTAGGCCACCTGCGGCTTGCCGACGTTGGCCTCCACGCGGAATTCGCGCTTCATCCGGTCGACCAGCACCTCGAGGTGCAGCTCGCCCATGCCGCCGATGATCGTCTGGCCGGTCTCCTCGTCCGAGTGCACCTGGAACGAGGGGTCCTCGGCGGCGAGGGACTGGATGGCGACACCCAGCTTCTCCTGGTCGCCCTTGGACTTCGGCTCGATCGCGACCTCGATGACCGGGGCCGGGAACGTCATCGACTCGAGGATCACCGGGTTCGCCGGGTCGCAGAGCGTCTCACCGGTGGTGGTGTCCTTGAGACCCATCACCGCGATGATGTCGCCCGCGCCGACCGACGGGATCTCCTCACGCTTGTTCGCGTGCATCCGGTAGATCTTGCCGATGCGCTCCTTGCGCCCCTTCACCGAGTTCAGCACGGAGCTGCCGGCTTCCAGGACACCCGAGTAGACCCGGACGAAGGTGAGCTTGCCCAGGTGCGGGTCACGCATGATCTTGAAGGCGAGGCCCGCGAAGGGCTCGTCATCGCGCGGCTGGCGCACGATGACCTCTTCCTCCTTGTTCACCGCGTGGCCCTGGATGCCCTCGATGTCGAGCGGCGACGGCAGGTAACGGACGACCGCGTCGAGCAGGGGCTGAACACCCTTGTTCTTGAACGCGGTACCGCAGAACACCGGAGTGAACGTCGGCTTGCCCTTGTTCTCACCCTTGGTCGAGGCGATGGTCGCGCGACGGATCGCGGCGATCAACTGCTCCGTGGTGGGCTCCTGGCCCTCCAGGTACAGCTCCATCATCT
This sequence comes from Embleya sp. NPDC050493, assembly GCF_044458105.1. Taxonomy (NCBI): domain Bacteria; kingdom Bacillati; phylum Actinomycetota; class Actinomycetes; order Kitasatosporales; family Streptomycetaceae; genus Embleya; species Embleya sp. NPDC050493. The sequence continues at coordinate 121,749 of NZ_JBITHP010000016.1, read as the reverse complement.
CGTCGTCGTACTCGGCGATCGTCTCGAGCAGCTTGCCGCGGTACTCGGCGGCGGCCTCGGTGTGCGTGGCCGGGATGTCGACGACGTCGTACATCTCGCCCTTGGCCGCCTCGGCCGACCAGACCAGCGCCTTCATGGCGACCAGGTCGACAACACCCTGGAAGTCCATCTCGGTGCCGATCGGCAGCTGCATGACCAGCGGAACCGCGCCCAGTCGCGCGTCGATCATGTCGACGCAGCGGTGGAACTCGGCGCCGGTGCGGTCGAGCTTGTTCACGAAGCAGATGCGCGGCACGCCGTACCGGTCGGCCTGACGCCAAACGGTCTCGGACTGCGGCTCCACGCCGGCGACACCGTCGAAGACGGTGACGGCGCCGTCGAGCACGCGCAGCGAACGCTCCACCTCGACGGTGAAGTCGACGTGGCCGGGGGTGTCGATGATGTTGATCGTGTGATCGACGTCGTCGAGCGTCCAGTGACAGGTCGTCGCGGCAGACGTGATGGTGATGCCGCGCTCCTGCTCCTGTTCCATCCAGTCCATGGTGGCAGCGCCCTCATGAACCTCACCGATCTTGTAGTTGACCCCGGTGTAGAACAGGATCCGCTCGGTGGTGGTGGTCTTGCCCGCGTCGATGTGGGCCATGATGCCGATGTTTCGGACCTTGGCCAGATCAAGAGCAGTGGTAGCCATCGTGGCTTGTCTTCTCTCGGCTTCTCGTCGTTGCGGGTGGAACTACCAGCGGTAGTGCGCGAAGGCCTTGTTGGACTCGGCCATCTTGTGGGTGTCCTCGCGGCGCTTGACCGCGGCACCCAGACCGTTGCTCGCGTCCAGGAGCTCGTTCATCAGACGCTCGGTCATCGTCTTCTCGCGACGGGCGCGGGAGTAGCCGACGAGCCAGCGGAGAGCGAGGGTCGTGGAGCGGCCCGGACGGACCTCGACCGGCACCTGGTAGGTCGCGCCACCGACACGGCGGCTGCGGACCTCGAGGGTCGGCTTCACGTTCTCGAGGGCGCGCTTGAGCGTGATGACCGGGTCGGTACCGGTCTTCTCGCGGCAACCTTCGAGTGCGCCGTAGACGATCTTCTCGGCGACGGAGCGCTTGCCGCTCATCAGGACCTTGTTCACCAGCGAGGTGACCAACGGCGAGTTGTAAACCGGGTCGATGATGACCGGTCGCTTGGGGGCAGGGCCCTTACGCGGCATTAGCTCTTCTCCTTCTTCGCGCCGTAGCGGCTGCGCGCCTGCTTGCGGTTCTTGACACCCTGGGTGTCGAGCGAACCACGAATGATCTTGTAGCGGACACCGGGGAGGTCCTTCACACGACCACCGCGAACGAGCACGATCGAGTGCTCCTGGAGGTTGTGACCCTCACCGGGGATATAGGCCGTCACCTCGATGCCACTCGTGAGGCGCACACGCGCGACCTTGCGAAGCGCCGAGTTCGGCTTCTTCGGCGTCGTCGTGTAAACACGGGTGCACACGCCGCGACGCTGCGGGCTCCCCTTGAGCGCCGGAGTCTTGGCCTTGTCGACCTTGTCCTGGCGGCCCTTTCGGACCAGCTGCTGGATCGTGGGCACCGCGTCTCCGTCTTCTTCGTGCCGAGCGGTCTTTTTGAAGCGACTGCAATGTCTGAATCGGCCTGCATCCCGGTCGACGCCGGAGCCACCCGCAAGTCCGACCCCCGCGGTCGGGCGTGTCGCCCGGTCTTGGGAGTGTGCTTGCTCAGGAGGCTGTGGGTCGGTCTCTCGCGCCCTCTCACGCACGCATCCCGTCGGGATTGCGGTGAGCGCAGGCACAAGAGCCCGGGGACACCCCAGGCACAAGGAGAGAGACTACCTACCACAGCAGCAGAGGTCAAAGCGAAAAGAAAGACCCCCGCCACGACATGGAATTCGGCGCTCTCACCTTGGTGGAGCACCGAATCGTTCAGGGCGGTACATCACCCTCCGAGCCCCACCGTACCCGGCATTGCGGCCTGAGGCGAACGAGCGCGCGCCCTGCGCCCACCGGATGGCTCGAACGTGACTCAGCCCACCGCGCGGAGCGCGCCGAACAGGTTCAGGTACTCCGAATACTCGTGGCCGTCGGAGTCCAGCACGAGCACCACGATGGCCAGTGCCAGCAGAGCCAGTCCGATCCAGCCCAGGACCACGCCGGCGATCGCCATGCCGCGGCCCTGCTGCCCGGTGCGCGCGGTCTGGGCCAGCGCTATGTGCCCGAAGATCACCGCGAGCAGGCTGCCCAGCCAGTACAGCCAGACGATGCCCAGGATCATCGACGCGATGGCCAGGCCGTTGGTGCCCGGCTGGGGCAGGTAGCCGCCGTAGCCGGGGTGTTGGTAGTAGCCGTATCCGTACGGCGACTGCTGCCCGTACTGGGGCGCCTGGCCGTAGCCGTACGGTGCGGGCGACTCCCCCGGTCCGTAGCCGTACCCGTAGGGCGGGTAGGGCTCGCCGTAGGGGCTCTGCGCGTCGCCGTGCGGCTGCTCGTGGTAGGGGCCGTACTCGGACCCGCCAGGGGTGCTCATGGGGTTCTCCCGGAGTGGGACGGCGCGTTGGAAGCATCGTCGCACCGATCCGGGCCGGGGTGGAGGGGTCTGCCCGGACGGAGGTACGGACATGGCACAGGGCCGCCACCCCGAAGGGTGACGGCCCTGTCCCTGTCACGACTGTGCCGAGGGCGGATCAGCCCTGGTAGCCGCCGAAGTCGTACTCCTCCAGCGGGACGGCCTGGCCGGAGCCCGAACCGAACGCGGAGTAGTCGGCCTCGTCGTACCCGGACATCGAGTACATCGCCGCCTTGGCCTCTTCGGTGGGCTCGACCCGGATGTTGCGGTAGCGGGGCATGCCCGTACCGGCCGGGATGAGCTTGCCGAGGATCACGTTCTCCTTCAGGCCCAGCAGCGGGTCCGACTTGGCGTGGATCGCCGCGTCGGTCAGCACTCGGGTCGTCTCCTGGAAGGAGGCCGCCGACAGCCACGACTCGGTGGCCAGCGACGCCTTCGTGATGCCCATGAGCTGCGGACGACCCGAGGCCGGGTGCCCGCTCTCGGACATCACCCGACGGTTCTCGGTCTCGAACCGGCCGCGCTCGACGAGCTCGCCCGGAAGCAGCTCGGCGTCGCCCGACTCGATGATCGTCACGCGGCGGAGCATCTGCCGAATGATGATCTCGATGTGCTTGTCGTGGATCGACACACCCTGCGAGCGGTAGACCTGCTGGACCTCCGCCACGAGGTGGATCTGCACCGCACGCTGGCCGAGGATGCGCAGCACGTCGTGCGGGTTGACCGCACCGACGAGCATCTTCTGACCGACGTCGACGTGGTCGCCCTCGTCGACCAGCAGGCGCGAGCGCTTGCTGACCGCGTACGCCAGTTCCTCGGAACCGTCGTCCGGGACCACCACGACCTTGCGGGTCTTCTCGGTGTCCTCGATGCGCACCCGACCGGCCGCCTCGCTGATCGGGGCGACACCCTTGGGGGTGCGCGCCTCGAAGAGCTCGACGACACGCGGCAGACCCTGCGTGATGTCGTCACCCGCCACACCACCGGTGTGGAAGGTACGCATCGTCAGCTGGGTGCCGGGCTCACCGATCGACTGGGCGGCGATGATGCCGACCGCCTCGCCGATGTCCACGAGCTTGCCGGTCGCCAGCGAGCGGCCGTAGCACATGGCGCACGTACCGACCTTGGACTCGCAGGTCAGCACCGAACGCGTCTTCACCGACTCGACGCCTTCGGCGACGAGGTGGTTGATGATCACGTCGCCGAGGTCGGCGTTGGCCGGGGCCAGCACCTTGCCGTCGACGACGACGTCCTCGGCCAGGTTGCGGGCGTACACGCTGGTCTCGACGTCGTCGTCCTTGCGGAGCACGCCGTCGGCACCGCGGGTGGCGATCGACAGGACCAGACCGCGGTCGGTGCCGCAGTCCTCCTCGCGCACGATCACGTCCTGCGAGACGTCCACCAGACGACGGGTCAGGTAACCCGAGTCGGCGGTACGCAGCGCGGTGTCGGCCAGACCCTTACGGGCACCGTGCGTCGAGATGAAGTACTCGAGGACGGACAGACCCTCACGGAAGGACGCCTTGATGGGACGGGGAATCGTCTCGTTCTTGGCGTTCGACACCAGACCACGCATACCCGCGATCTGACGCATCTGCATCATGTTTCCGCGAGCACCCGAGTCGACCATCATGAAGATGGGGTTCGTCTTGGGGAAGTTCAGGTTCATCGCCTCGGCAACCTCGTTGGTCGCCTTGGTCCAGATCTGAATCTGCTCCTGCTGACGCTCGTCCTTGGTGATCAGGCCGCGCTCGTACTGCTTCTGGACCTTCTCGGCCTGGGCCTCGAAGCGCTCCAGGATCTCCTTCTTCGCCGGCGGAACGACGACGTCGGAGATCGAGACGGTGACACCGGAACGGGTGGCCCAGTGGAAGCCGGCCTCCTTCAGGTTGTCCAGCGTCGCCGCCACGACCACCTTCGGGTACCGCTCCGCCAGGTCGTTCACGATGATCGACAGCGTCTTCTTGCCGATCTCCTCGTCGACGAACGGGTAGTCCGCCGGCAGGAGCTCGTTGAACAGCGCGCGACCGAGCGAGGTGCGCACGCGCAGCGGCGAACCCGGCTCCCAGCCCTCCGGCGCGACCCAGCCGCGCGACGGGACGGTGCCCGCCGGCAGTCGCAGCTCGATCTTCGCCTGCAGGTCGAGCTCACGGGCGTCGAACGCCATGATCGCCTCGGCCGTGGACGCGAAGACGCGCCCGTCGCCCTTGGTGTTCTCCCGCTCGGAGGTCAGGAAGAACAGCCCGAGCACCATGTCCTGGGTCGGCATGGTGACGGGGCGACCGTCGGCCGGCTTCAGGATGTTGTTGCTCGACAACATCAGGATGCGGGCCTCGGCCTGCGCCTCCGCGGAGAGCGGCAGGTGAACGGCCATCTGGTCACCGTCGAAGTCCGCGTTGAACGCGGTGCACACGAGCGGGTGAATCTGGATGGCCTTGCCCTCGACGAGCTGCGGCTCGAACGCCTGGATGCCCAGACGGTGCAGCGTCGGTGCACGGTTGAGCAGCACCGGGTGCTCGGCGATGACCTCTTCGAGCACGTCCCACACCACAGGGCGGGCACGCTCGACCATGCGCTTGGCCGACTTGATGTTCTGCGCGTGGTTGAGGTCCACCAGGCGCTTCATCACGAACGGCTTGAACAGCTCGAGCGCCATGGCCTTCGGCAGACCGCACTGGTGCAGCTTGAGCTGCGGGCCGACGACGATGACCGAACGCGCGGAGTAGTCCACGCGCTTGCCGAGCAGGTTCTGGCGGAAACGACCCTGCTTGCCCTTGAGCATGTCGGACAGCGACTTGAGCGGCCGGTTGCCCGGGCCGGTCACCGGACGACCGCGGCGGCCGTTGTCGAACAGCGCGTCGACGGCCTCCTGGAGCATCCGCTTCTCGTTGTTCACGATGATCTCGGGGGCACCGAGGTCGAGCAGACGCTTCAACCGGTTGTTGCGGTTGATCACGCGGCGGTACAGGTCGTTCAGGTCGGAGGTCGCGAAGCGGCCACCGTCCAGCTGCACCATCGGACGCAGGTCCGGCGGGATCACCGGGACGCAGTCCAGCACCATGCCGTTGGGGCTGTTCCGGGTCTGCTGGAACGCGGAGACGACCTTGAGGCGCTTGAGCGCCCGGGTCTTCTTCTGGCCCTTGCCGGTGCGGATGATCTCGCGCAGCTTCTCCGCCTCGGCGTCGAGGTCGAAGGACTCCAGCCGACGCTGGAGCGCCTGCGCGCCCATGCCGCCCATGAAGTACGTGCCGAAGCGGTCACGCATCTCACGGAAGAGGATCTCGTCGCCTTCGAGGTCCTGGACCTTGAGGTTCTTGAACCGGGTCCAGACGTCGTCGAGGCGGTCGAGCTCGCGCTGGTTGCGGTCGCGCAGCTGCTTCATCTCGCGCTCGGCACCCTCGCGCACCTTGCGGCGGACGTCGGACTTGGCGCCCTCGGCCTCCAGCTCGGCGAGGTCGGTCTCGAGCTTCTTCTGGCGCTCTTCGACGCTGGCGTCGCGACGCTGCTCGATCTGCTGACGCTCGACCGAGATCTTGGCGTCGAGGGACGGCAGGTCGCGCTGGCGACGCTCGTCGTCGACGTACGTGATCATGTACGCCGCGAAGTAGATGACCTTCTCGAGGTCCTTCGGGGCGAGGTCGAGCAGGTAGCCGAGGCGGCTGGGCACGCCCTTGAAGTACCAGATGTGCGTGACCGGCGCGGCGAGCTCGATGTGGCCCATGCGCTCACGACGCACCTTGGCGCGAGTGACCTCGACGCCGCAGCGCTCACAAATGATGCCCTTGAAGCGGACGCGCTTGTACTTGCCGCAGTAGCACTCCCAGTCCCGGGTCGGACCGAAGATCTTCTCGCAGAAGAGCCCGTCCTTTTCCGGCTTCAGGGTGCGGTAGTTGATGGTTTCGGGCTTCTTGACTTCACCGTGCGACCACTGGCGAATGTCGTCTGCGGTAGCGAGGCCGATACGCAGCTCGTCGAAGAAGTTGACGTCGAGCACTGTTTCGTCAATCCCTCTTTCGGGGTTTGGTCCCGGCGGTCACGGCGGGGGCTGTGCCGTGCTCACCAGTGTGTGTCTTCATCAGGACTGGGGTCGAAATCCCGGGGCCGGCCTCACGGCCGGACCCGGGAGGGAGCCTCAGACCTCTTCGACGCTGCTCGGCTCACGCCGCGACAGGTCGATACCGAGCTCCTCCGCAGCGCGGAAGACGTCCTCGTCGGTGTCGCGCATCTCGATCGACATACCGTCGCTGGAGAGGACCTCCACGTTGAGGCAGAGCGACTGCATCTCCTTGATGAGCACCTTGAAGGACTCGGGGATGCCCGGCTCCGGGATGTTCTCGCCCTTGACGATCGCCTCGTACACCTTCACGCGGCCGAGGACGTCGTCGGACTTGATGGTCAGCAGTTCCTGGAGCGCGTAGGCGGCACCGTATGCCTCGAGTGCCCACACCTCCATCTCACCGAAGCGCTGGCCACCGAACTGGGCCTTACCACCCAGCGGCTGCTGGGTGATCATCGAGTAGGGACCGGTCGACCGGGCGTGCAGCTTGTCGTCGACCAGGTGGTGCAGCTTGAGGATGTACATGTACCCGACCGATACCGGGTGCGGGAACGGCTCGCCGGAGCGGCCGTCGTACATCTTCGCCTTGCCGGTGCCGTCGATCAGACGGACGCCGTCGCGGGTCTTGTTGGTCGAGTCGAGGAGACCGGTGATCTCCTCCTCGCGCGCACCGTCGAAGACCGGGGTGGCGACGTTGGTGCCGGGGGCACCCTGGTCGGCCGCGATCGCCCGGAGGCGACCCTTCCAGTCCTCGTCGTCGCCCTCGACGCTCCAGCCGGTCTTGGCGATCCAGCCGAGGTGCGTCTCCAGGACCTGACCCGGGTTCATCCGGGACGGGACACCGAGCGGGTTGAGGATGATGTCGACCGGGGTGCCGTCCTCCAGGAACGGCATGTCCTCGACCGGCAGGATCTTCGAGATGACGCCCTTGTTGCCGTGCCGACCGGCGAGCTTGTCACCGTCGGTGATCTTGCGCTTCTGCGCGACGTAGACGCGGACCAGCTGGTTCACGCCCGGCGGCAGCTCGTCGCCGGCCTCGCGGTCGAAGACGCGGACGCCGATGACCTTGCCCGACTCGCCGTGCGGGACCTTGAGCGAGGTGTCGCGCACCTCGCGCGCCTTCTCGCCGAAGATCGCACGGAGCAGGCGCTCCTCCGGGGTCAGCTCGGTCTCGCCCTTGGGCGTGACCTTGCCGACCAGGATGTCGCCGGGTACGACGTCGGCGCCGATCCGGATGATGCCGCGCTCGTCCAGGTCGGCGAGGACCTCTTCGGAGACGTTCGGGATGTCCCGGGTGATCTCCTCCGGGCCGAGCTTGGTGTCGCGGGCGTCGACCTCGTGCTCCTCGATGTGGATCGAGGAGAGGACGTCGTCCTGCACCAGACGCTGCGACAGGATGATCGCGTCTTCGTAGTTGTGGCCCTCCCACGGCATGAATGCCACGAGCAGGTTCTTGCCGAGGGCCATCTCGCCCTCTTCGGTGCACGGACCGTCGGCCAGCACCTGGCCGGCCTCGACCCGCGCGCCCTCGTCGACGACGACCTTCTGGTTGAAGGACGTGCCCTGGTTCGAGCGCATGAACTTCTGCACGCGGTACGTCGTGTACGTCGCGTCGTCGTTCATCACGGTGATGTAGTCGGCCGAGACGTCCTGGACCACGCCGGGCTTCTCGGCGGTGATCACGTCGGCGGCGTCGACCGCGGCGCGGTACTCCATGCCGGTGCCCACCAGCGGGGACTCCGCCTTCAGCAGCGGCACGGCCTGGCGCATCATGTTCGAGCCCATGAGCGCGCGGTTCGCGTCGTCGTGCTCGAGGAACGGGATCATCGCGGTCGCGACCGACACCATCTGGCGCGGCGAGACGTCCATGTAGTCGACTTCGTCGCCGGGGATGTAGTCGATCTCGCCGCCGCGGCGACGCACGAGCACACGGGCCTCGGCGAACGAGTCGTCCTCGTTCAGCGGCGCGTTCGCCTGGGCGATGACGAAGCGGTCTTCCTCGTCGGCCGTCAGGTAGTCGATGCCGTCGGTGACCCGGCCCTCGATCACCTTGCGGTACGGGGTCTCCACGAAACCGAACGCGTTGACCCGACCGTAGGACGCGAGCGAGCCGATCAGGCCGATGTTCGGGCCTTCGGGGGTCTCGATCGGGCACATCCGGCCGTAGTGCGACGGGTGCACGTCACGGACCTCGAAGCCGGCCCGCTCACGGGAGAGACCGCCGGGGCCCAGCGCGGACAGACGACGCTTGTGGGTCAGGCCCGACAGCGGGTTCGTCTGGTCCATGAACTGGGACAGCTGGCTGGTGCCGAAGAACTCCTTGATGGAGGCGACGACCGGCCGGATGTTGATCAGGGTCTGCGGCGTGATCGCCTCGACGTCCTGGGTGGTCATGCGCTCGCGGACGACGCGCTCCATCCGGGCCAGGCCGGTACGGACCTGGTTCTGGATGAGCTCGCCGACGTTGCGCAGACGACGGTTGCCGAAGTGGTCGATGTCGTCGACCTCGACCACGATCTCCTGGCCGGAGGCGCCTTCCATCTCGGTCTCGCCGGCGTGCAGCTTGACCAGGTACTTGATGGTGGCGATGACGTCCTCGACGGTCATCACGCCGGCGTCCAGCGCCTGCTCCACACCGAGCTTCTTGTTCACCTTGTAGCGGCCGACCTTGGCGAGGTCGTAACGCTTCGGGTTGAAGTAGAGGTTCTCGAGCAGAGTCTGCGCGGCCTCGCGGGTCGGCGGCTCCCCCGGACGCAGCTTGCGGTAGATGTCCAGCAGCGCGTCGTCCTGGCCCTGGGTGTGGTCCTTCTCCAGGGTCTGCCGCATCGACTCGTACTGGCCGAACTCCTCCAGGATCTGGGAGTCGGTCCAGCCGAGCGCCTTCAGCAGCACGGTGACGCTCTGCTTGCGCTTGCGGTCGATGCGGACACCGACGGTGTCGCGCTTGTCGATCTCCAGCTCGAGCCAGGCGCCACGCGAGGGAATCACCTTCGCGCTGAAGATGTCCTTGTCGGACGTCTTGTCGACCTGGCTGTCGAAGTACACACCCGGGGAGCGAACCAGCTGGGACACCACGACACGCTCGGTGCCGTTGATGATGAAGGTGCCCTTGTTCGTCATGAGCGGGAAGTCGCCCATGAAGACCGTCTGGCTCTTGATCTCGCCGGTCTCGTTGTTGGTGAACTCGGCCGTGACGAACAGCGGCGCCGAGTACGTGAAGTCGCGCTCCTTGCACTCCTCGATGGAGTTCTTCGGAGGCTCGAACCGGTGGTCCCGGAACGTCAGGGACATCGAACCGGAGAAGTCCTCGATCGGAGAGATCTCTTCGAAGATCTCTTCGAGGCCGGACTTGGTGGGCACATCCTGTCCGCCCGCGAGGGCGGCCTCGACCCGTGCCTTCCACGCACTGTTGCCGAGCAGCCAGTCGAAGCTCTCGGTCTGCAACGCGAGAAGGTTCGGAACCTCCAGGGGTTCCCTGATCTTGGCGAAGGAGATGCGGAGCGGGGCAGTGGCGGCGCCGGGGTTGGTAGCGGAGGCGGTGCGCGAGGCGGCCAAGAGGGGTCCTTCCGAGGGCTCGGACTCACTATGCGCATACTGGACGGCCCGGGTTCATACACCGGGAGAAGTCAATAGGCAGCGCAAAGGGTCAGTGTAGCCACAAGGCACACCGCTGTCCAGCCCCTATGAAGGGCCGGTCCACCACCCGGATTCAGAAACCATCCGGCAACCGTGCTTCAGGGGTGCGTCCGAAGAATTGCGCGCCCCGATCCGTTCGTCAAGGGGTTGCTTTCCCCCTCAGAGCCGACGGAACCCTTCCGCGCCCCGAGAAAACCGGACGTAGGTCCCGATCCCGCGGCCTGCGACGAGAGTCTCGTCACATCGGCCGACCGGGTTCGCGCGGAACCTCGGGAAGCCTGGAAAACACGGTAGACCGCCGGTCCGACAACGCCCGGATCCGGCGCTCGAAGGGCGACCCGCGCGCCCTGGCGCGCGCCCTCGGCGAGCTGCGACGGGCCTGGTGCGAGGGGGTTCGACGGGCGCTCGGAGTGTTGGGAGTATCACCCTTTCGAGCGAGGCCGAGAGAGGTATGTCCGACTCTGTGCCACCCGTCGCGGGGTCCCCCGGCGCCGTCGGGCGGTCTGCGATCCGCTCCGGAAAAGCCCGAAGGCGACCGCCCTGACGGGCGATCGCCTTCGGTGATGCCACCCGGAGGGCGGCGTCGAATTACTTGACCTCGACCGAGGCGCCGGCGCCTTCGAGGGCGGCCTTCGCCTTCTCGGCGGCCTCCTTCGAGACCTTCTCCAGGAGCGCCTTGGGGGCGGAGTCCACGAGGTCCTTGGCCTCCTTCAGACCGAGGCTCGTGAGCGCGCGCACCTCCTTGATGACCTGGATCTTCTTGTCGCCGGCACCCGTGAGGATGACGTCGAACTCGTCCTGCTCCTCGACGGCCTCGGCAGCGGCGCCGCCGCCCGCCGGGCCGGCCGCGACGGCGACCGGGGCGGCAGCCTTGACGTCGAAGGTCTCCTCGAAGAGCTTCACGAAGTCCGAGAGCTCGATGAGGGTCATTTCCTTGAACGACGCAAGCAGCTCGTCGTTGCTGAGCTTCGCCATGATCGGCGGTCCTTCCTGATCAATTCGGCTGGTGCCGGGTGGTGTGGGATGGCGGGGGCGCTGCCCCCGGCGACCGAGGTCGCGACTGCCGAACTACTCGGCGGTCTCGGCCTCGGCGGCGGGAGCCGGCTCGCCGGCACCGCCCTGCTCGACCTTCGCGCGCAGTGCGTCCGCGGTGCGGGCGAACTGCGACAGCGGTGCCTGGAAGGTCGCCGCGGCCTTGGCCATGGATCCCTTCATGGCGCCCGCCAGCTTGGCAAGCAGCACCTCGCGGGACTCGAGGTCCGCGAGCTTCTTGATCTCGTCGGCGCTGAGCGCCTTGCCCTCAAGGACGCCGCCCTTGATGACGAGAAGGGGGTTCGCCTTGGCGAAGTCACGCAGGCTCTTCGCGGCCTCCACGGGGTCACCCGTGACGAACGCGATCGCGGACGGGCCCTCGAGGAGGTCGTCCAGCTGATCGATGCCCGCCTCGTTGGCGGCGATCTTGGTCAGCGTGTTCTTCACCACGGCGTACTGCGCGTTCTCACCGAGCGAACGACGCAGCTCCTTGAGCTGCGCGACGGTGAGCCCGCGGTACTCGGTCAGCACTGCGGCGTTCGAGTCACGGAACTGCTCCGTGAGCTCGGCGACCGCGGCCGCCTTGTCGGGCCTCGCCATAGGGCTGGCCTCCTTCCGCGATGCGATTGCCGATCGACCGTGCCGGTCGACCGTGTGCCGGATGAATACGCCGGTCCGCAGGGCGGAAGGGGTCCACATACGAAAAACGCCCCGGCGCAGGCGCACGGGGCGTACATCCTCGAATCACGCGGAATCCGCGTGCTTCGGGGGCAACGTCTCACGTTCACACCTGCGCAGGTCGTCCGCGATGCGGAACCTTCGTTTGCCGACCCTGCCTTGCGGCACGACGACAACGACCGACGGTCTTTGGCTTGGTGCCAAGGTACGCGACGGCACTCGTTCGGAGCAAATCGGTTACCGCAGGACGGGCGACGACGGCGTCCCGGGCATCGACGGCCGCCCCGGCATCGACGGCATGCCCGGCAGGTTCGGCGGATTCGGCAGGCCCTTGGGCGGGCCACCCGGGAGGTTTCTCCCCGCGCCTCTCCGGCGCCGCCGAGTGCCCGGACGTGCCGAGGCCCGGCACACCGTGCGGTGTGCCGGGCCTCGTTCGCGTGCGGGGCGGATCAGACCGCCTCTTCCTCCACCAGGAGGTTGCGGACGCGGTTGGGGTCGACCTGGATGCCGGGGCCCATCGTGGTCGAGACGCCGACCTTCTTGATGTAGCGACCCTTGGCGGCCGACGGCTTCGCGCGGAGCACCTCTTCGAGGGCGGCGGCGTAGTTCTCGACGAGCTGGGTGTCGTCGAACGTCGTCTTGCCGATGATGAAGTGCAGGTTCGAGTGCTTGTCGACGCGGAACTCGATCTTGCCGCCCTTGATCTCGTTCACGGCCTTCGCCACGTCGGGCGTGACCGTGCCGGTCTTCGGGTTGGGCATGAGGCCACGCGGGCCGAGCACGCGGCCCAGGCGGCCGACCTTGCCCATCAGGTCCGGGGTGGCGACGACGGCGTCGAAGTCGAGCCGACCCTTCGCGACCTCGTCGATGAGCTCGTCGGAACCGACGATGTCGGCGCCGGCAGCCTTGGCAGCCTCGGCACGGTCACCGGTCGCGAAGACCAGGACCCGGGCGGTCTTGCCGGTGCCGTGCGGGAGGATGACGGTGCTGCGGACCATCTGGTCGGCCTTGCGCGGGTCGACGCCCAGACGCATGGCCACCTCGACGGTGCCGGCGAACTTGGTGGGCGAGGTCTCCTTGGCCAGTCGAACGGCCTCGAGCGGCGAGTAGAGCCGCTCGTGGTCGATCTTGGTGTCGGCCTCGCGGTAGGACTTGCTGCGCTTCACTGAAAGCTCCTGGAATTCCGAAAGGAGTTGTGGTGGGAGCGGGTCGCGCGGACCCTTCCACTCCGCAAGGTCGTGGGCCTGCGCACACGTCCTCGCGTCGGTTCTGGTACTGCCGGACTGCGGGGCTCGATCAGCCCTCGACCGTGATGCCCATCGAACGCGCGGTGCCGGAGATGATCTTCTCCGCGGCGTCGATGTCGTTGGCGTTCAGGTCGGCCATCTTGGTCTGCGCGATGCCGCGGATCTGCTCGCGGGTGACCTTGGCGACCTTGGTCTTGTGCGGCTCGCCCGAGCCCTTCTCGACACCGGCGGCCTTGAGGATCAGGCGCGCGGCCGGCGGCGTCTTCGTCACGAAGGTGAAGGAACGGTCTTCGTAGACCGAGATCTCCACCGGGACGATGTCGCCACGCTGCGACTCGGTCGCCGCGTTGTACGCCTTGCAGAACTCCATGATGTTGACGCCGTGCTGGCCCAGAGCGGGACCGACCGGCGGGGCCGGCGTGGCTGCGCCGGCCTTGATCTGCAGCTTGATGATCGCTGACAGCTTCTTCTTCTTGGGAGGCATTTTTTTTCCGGGTCCTTCGACGAGATGTACGTCCCGATCACCACGCGGAGCGCGGACGTGTTCGGGCCCGCCACGCGGTGCGGCGCCCACTCAACGATAACCACCGTTGTGAGGGCGCCTTGTCCACCACCCGGATGCGACCCCGGCGAAACGGGGTCCCACCTGGGGGAAGTATCAGTTCTTCTGGATCTGGTTGAACGAGAGCTCGACCGGCGTCTCGCGCCCGAAGATCTCCACCAGGCCCTTGACCTTCTGCGAGTCGGCGTTGATCTCGTTGATCGTCGCCTGCAGCGTCGCGAAGGGGCCGTCGATGACGGTGACCGAGTCGCCGACCTCGAAGTCGAGCACCTTGACCTCGGTCGTGCTCTTGGCGCCGCTGCCGCCGCCGGTCGCCTTCTCCTCCTCGGGAGCGAGGATCTTGACGACCTCGTCGAGGGTGAGCGGGAAGGGCTCGTGCGCGTTGCCGACGAAGCCGGTCACACCGGGGGTGTTCCGGACGGCGCCCCACGACTCGTTCGTCAGGTCCATCCGGACCAGCACGTAGCCGGGGAACTTGTTGCGCTTGACGGTCTTGCGCTGGCCGTTCTTGATCTCGACGACCTCTTCCTGCGGCACCTCGACCTGGAAGATGTAGTCCTCCATGTTGAGCGAGGTGGTGCGGGACTCGAGGTTGGCCTTCACGCGGTTCTCGTAGCCCGCGTACGAGTGGATGACGTACCACTCGCCCGGGGCGCGACGGAGCGCGTCCTTGAAGTCCTCGGCCGGGTCGCCCTCGGGGGCGTCCTCGAGCTCGGCGTCGTCGTCCTCGGCCTCGGCGGCTTCGGCGTCGTCGTCCTCGAACTCGTCGTCCGCGCCCTCGGCGTCGTCCTCGGTGGCCTCGGTGTCTTCCACTTCGTCATCGGTGGAGACGGCCGGGGCCTCGGCCGCGTCTTCGAGGGCTGCGTCCTCGAGAGCTGCGGCCTCCGCCTGCTCCGACAGGGCCACCGTCTCGTCGGCGGAGTTGTCGGCGGACAGGTTCGGGTCAGACACGTTGGGTGCTTCTTCCTGGCTGGGGGTCGAACGGTCGTTGCAGGCGCGCTACGAAAGGATGGGGCTCAGCCGAAGATGGCGAGCGCGGCCTTCGCGAAGCCGAGGTCGAGTCCGTAGACGATTCCGATGATCATCAGACAGAACACGATGACCACCGTGGTGTACGTGCTCAGCTCGTTGCGGGTCGGCCAAACGACCTTGCGCAGCTCGGCGATGATTTGCCGGTAGAAAAGAGCCGCCCGTGCGAACAGGTTCTTCTTTTTCTGCTCCGGCTTGCCCGAAGAACCCTTCGGGCGGTTCGCCCGGCGACCGCCGGGGGGCTCGTCGTCGGAGCCGCGGCCATCAGAGCTGCTGTGCTCAGGCGTAGCCGTGGAGCCGTGGGCCTCCGTCAACTCGTCCTCACCTGATCCGGTCCGACCGTGGATCACCGACGGGGTTGTCGGCGCCGACAGTTTGCGCTGACTGCGTACGAGTCACGGTCGATCCGGGGATCGACCGCAGTCGCACATCGCAGGGCACGAGGGACTTGAACCCCCAACCCCCGGTTTTGGAGACCGGTGCTCTGCCAATTGAGCTAGTGCCCTTCACGTGGTGTCATCAACCTAGCGGAGTCGCCGACCCGAGAACACAACATTTTCGGGCGCGGCAGCATGCAGGTTGGGACCGCCAAGCGTCGAGTGTACGGGGTCGAGTGCGTCAGGTCGAACCCGTGGCGCGCAGGCCGGCGGTTCGGCGCACCCGCGCGGAATCGACATGCCCGCGCCGGGGCGGAAATGCGACCATGGCCGGCATGACGGCTCCCACCCCCAGCTCCCCGTCCGTGCCCGCGCCGAAGCGCCGGATCTCGACCCGAATCGGTGCCATCGCCGAGTCCGCGACGCTCGCGGTCGACGCCAAGGCGAAGGCGCTCAAGGCCGCCGGTCGACCCGTGGTCGGCTTCGGCGCCGGCGAGCCGGACTTCCCGACGCCCGACTACATCGTGGACGCGGCGGTCGCCGCGTGTCGCGAGCCGAGGTTCCACCGCTACACGCCGGCCGGTGGGCTGCCCGAGTTGAAGGCCGCGATCGTCGCCAAGACGCTGCGCGACTCGGGCCTGGCGGTGGATCCGGCCCAGGTGCTCGTGACCAACGGTGGCAAGCAGGCCATCTACGAGGCGTTCGCGGCCGTCCTGGATCCGGGCGACGAGGTGCTCGTGCCCGCGCCGTACTGGACCACCTATCCGGAGTCGATCAAGCTCGCGGGCGGTGTCCCGGTGGATGTGGTCGCCGACGAGAGCACCGGTTACCTGGTGTCCGTCGAGCAGTTGGAGGCGGCGCGCACCGAGCGCACCAAGGTGCTGGTGTTCGTCTCGCCCTCGAACCCGACCGGCGCGGTGTACTCGCGGGAGCAGACCGAGGCGATCGGGCGCTGGGCGGCCGAGCACGGGCTGTGGGTGCTGACCGACGAGATCTACGAGCACCTGGTCTACGACGACGCCGAATTCGTGTCGATGCCCGTGGTGGTGCCGGAACTGGCGGACCGCTGCCTGATCGTCAACGGAGTCGCCAAGACGTATGCGATGACCGGCTGGCGGGTCGGCTGGATCATCGGCCCCGAGGACGTGATCAAGGCCGCCGCGAACCTCCAGTCGCACGCCACCTCGAACGTGTGCAACGTCGCCCAGGCCGCCGCGCTCACCGCGCTGACCGGCGATCTGGCCGCGGTGGACACGATGAAGGTGGCATTCGACCGGCGCCGCCGCACGATCGTGCGGATGCTGAACGAGATCCCGGGGGTGCACTGCCCCGAGCCCAAGGGCGCGTTCTACGTGTACCCGTCGGTCAAGGCGGTGCTGGGCAAGGAGATCCGGGGCGTGCGTCCCGAGACCTCGGCCGAGTTGGCGAACCTGATCCTGGACGAGGTCGAGGTGGCCGTGGTGCCGGGCGAGGCCTTCGGCACCCAGGGCTACCTGCGGCTGTCCTACGCGCTCGGCGACGAGGACCTGGTGGAGGGTGTCGGCCGGATCGCCCGGTTGTTGGGCGAGGCGAAGTAGTCGGCAGTCGGGACGGACGAGGCAGTCGGTACGGGTCCGGGGCCGTCGCGCGGGTGACCGGGTGGCGGCCCCGGCGCGTTGCGGCCTCTCGGCGCGGGTGCCGGCGGGGTCGTTCACGTGCCGGCCCCCGAAGTTTCGGCTCTCCTTCAGGGGATCATCCGCGGTACCCCTCACGTGCGCGCGGCCGGTGGTCCATGATCTGTGGATGGATCGTCCCGCACGCGATGTCCGCACCCTCCCGAAGGCTCATCTCCACCTGCACTTCACGGGATCCATGCGGCCGGAAACCCTGTTGGAACTGGCGGATCTGCACGGAGTGCGGCTGCCCGACTCGCTGACCTCCGGTCGACCACCCCGATTGCGGGCCACCGACGAGCGGGGCTGGTTCCGGTTCCAGCGGTTGTACGACATCGCCCGCTCGTGTGTGCGCACCCCGGACGACATGCATCGGCTGGTCCGTGAGGCGGCGGAGGACGACCGGGCCGAGGGTTCGGGGTGGCTGGAGATCCAGGTGGACCCGACCTCGTACGCGCCCCGCCTGGGCGGGTTGACGCCGGCGGTCGAGGTCGTGCTGGACGCGGTGGAGGCCGCCCGGGAGGCGACCGGGATCGGGATCGCCGTGGTGATCGCGGCGAATCGCACCAAGCACCAGTTGGAGGCGCGCACGCTGGCCCGGCTCGCCGCGCAGTACACCGATCGCGGTGTGGTCGGCTTCGGATTGTCCAACGACGAGCGGCGGGGTCGGGCGCCCGCGTTCGAGCGGGCCTTCGAGATCGCCCGGCATGCCGGGTTGTTCGCGAACCCGCACGGCGGCGAGTTGGACGGGCCGCGCAGCATCCGCGAATGCGTGGACGTGCTGGGCGCGCGCCGGCTCGGGCACGGGATCCGGGTGGTGGAGGATCCCGAGTTGATGGCGCTGCTCGCGCGGCAGCGGATCGTGTGCGAGGTGTGCCCGGCGTCCAACGTCGCGCTCGGCGTCTACGACAAGGCCTCGGACGTGCCGCTGCGGAAGTTGTTCGACGCGGGGGTGCCGATCGCGCTGGGTGCCGACGACCCGTTGTTGTTCGGCTCCCGGCTGGCCGCGCAGTACGAGCTGGCCCGGGACGAGCTCGGGTTCGACGACACGGAGTTGGCCGAGCTGGCCCGGCAGTCGATCCTGGGCTCGGTGGCACCTACGCCGGTGCAGCGGGCGCTGCTGGACGGGGTGGACGGGTGGTTGGCGGCACCCGGCGCTTCGGTCGAGCAGGATTTGGTGCCCGCCCGCCCGACCGTCGAGTGAGGTGGGAAGGCCGCGGGCCCTGGGCTCGGGTCAGAGCTTGGCGTTGATCAGGACCGGTTCGTTGACCAGGGTCACGCCGAAGGTTTCGTGGACGCCGTCGCGGACCTCGCGGGCCAGGGTGAGCAGGTCCTCGGTGCTGGCCCGACCGCGGTTGGTCAGCGCCAGTGTGTGCTTGGTGGAGATCCGCGCCCGGCCCTGTCCGTAGCCCTTGGCGAAGCCGGCCCGTTCGATCAGCCAGGCCGCGGAGGTCTTCACGTGGTCGGCGCCGGACGGGTAGCACGGCGGGGCGACGTCGGGGCCCAGGTGCCGCGCGGTCCGGGCGGTCAGTTCGGCGAAGGCGTCGTGGGTCAGGATCGGGTTGGTGAAGAAGGAGCCCGCGCTCCAGGTGTCGTGGTCGGCCGGGTCCAGCACCATGCCCTTGCCGCGCCGCAGGCCGAGCACCGCCGCGCGGGCCGCCGCGACCGGGACCCGCTCGCCCGGCTCGACGCCGAGCGTACGAGCCAGTTCGGCGTACCGGATCGGTGCCGAGCGGCCCGCGTCGTCGCGCAGGCGAAAGCACACGCGCAGCACCACGAAACGGTCGTCGCCCTTGAACACGCTGTGCCGGTAGGTGAAGCGGCACTCGGCGGCGGTCAGCGATCGCACGCCACGCTCGGTCCGGTCGTAGACCTCGACCGAGGTGATCGTCTCGGCGACCTCCTGGCCGTAGGCGCCGACGTTTTGCACCGGGGTGGCGCCGGTGCTGCCCGGGATGCCGGCGAGGCATTCGATACCGGACAGGCCCGCGGCGACGGCGGCGGTGACCACGTCGTCCCACGGCACGCCGGCCTCGACGCTCAGGTCGGTGCCGTCCACGCGCAGTCCGGTGGTGGCGATCCGCAGCACGTCGCCCGGGAAGCCGTCGTCGCCGACGACCAGGTTGCTGCCGCCGCCGAGCACGAGCAACGGGGTGCCCTGCTCGTCGGCGGCGCGGACGGTCGCCAGCACCGAGTCGGTGGTCGTGGCCGTGTGGAGCCGACGGGCCGGACCGCCGAGGCGGAGGGTGGTCAGGGAGGCGAGAGGCGCGTCGGTTTCAGGCTGCACCGTTGGATTCTCGCATCCCGCGATCGGGCCGGTGCTCAGGCCAGCTGGACCACGGCCCGGGGCACGCCCAGGACCTTGGCGCCGCCGGCGGTGACCAGCAGGTCCACCCGGGCCCGGCGGTCGTCCAGGAGCACCGCGACCTTGCCGGTGACCTCGATCGTCGCGCCCTCGGCGGTGTCCGGAACCACGACCGGCTTGGTGAAGCGCACGCCGAACTCGATCAGCGCGCCCGGGTCGCCGAGCCAGTCGGTGACCACCCGCGCGGCCTCGGCCATGGTGAACATGCCGTGCGCGATCACGTCCGGCAGGCCGACCTCGGTGGCGAACCGGCCGTTCCAGTGGATCGGGTTGAAGTCACCCGACGCGCCCGCGTAGCGGACCAGGGTCTCCCGGGTGACCGGGAAGCTGCGCGCGGGCAGTTCGGTGCCGACCGCGACGTCGTCGAAGGAGATCTTGGCGGTCATGATCAGGCCTCCGTGTCGTCGGCCGAGCCGCGGGCCACCAGGGTCGAGAGCGCGGTGACGATGTGCTCGCCCTCCACGGTGGTCACCTCGGCGCGGGTGGTGAGGATGTCGTTGCCCGCGAGGGACTTGATGTTGTCCACGGTGGTCACCACGGTCAGCCGGTCGCCCGCGCGGACCGGGCGGGTGTAGGTGAACTTCTGATCGCCGTGCACGACGCGCGAGTAGTCGAGGCCCAGCTCGGGGTCGTGGACCACCTGGTCGGCGGCGCGCATGGTGACCACGATCGCGAACGTCGGCGGTGCGATCACGTCCGGGTGGCCGAGCGCCTTGGCCGCCTCGGGGTCGTTGTACGCGGGATCGGCGTCACCGATCGCGGCGGCGAACTCGCGGATCTTCTCCCGGCCCACCTCGTACGGCTCGGTGGGCGGATACGTCCGCCCGATGAACTTCGTGTCCAGCGGCATGAAGCGGTTCTCCCTGGTGGGTGGCGGGCCGGTGTGGGCAACGCTGCGGAGAATACGACAACGAGGCCACCCCCCTCGCGGGGAGTGGCCTCGTCGGTGTCGTGGTGCGAACCGCCTAGCGGGTTTCGCGGTGCGCGGTGTGCGCGTTGCAGCGGGGGCAGTGCTTCTTC
Source organism: Embleya sp. NPDC050493 (assembly GCF_044458105.1). Classification (NCBI taxonomy): domain Bacteria; kingdom Bacillati; phylum Actinomycetota; class Actinomycetes; order Kitasatosporales; family Streptomycetaceae; genus Embleya; species Embleya sp. NPDC050493. The sequence continues at coordinate 101,527 of NZ_JBITHP010000016.1, read as the reverse complement.
ATCTCAAGACGGTCCGGGTCGTTGCGCCGGTTCTTCTTGGTGATGTAGTTCCGCTCCTTGCACTCCACGCAGGCCAGCGTGATCTTCGGGCGGACGTCGGTGGCAGCCACTGGAGTGCCTTCCTTGCGGTCAGGGGTGAATACAGCAAAAGCAGCCGATGCGGAGTCTCCCCCGAATCGGCTCGCTTGGTAGCGGCGACCGGACTTGAACCGGTGACACAGCGATTATGAGCCGCTTGCTCTACCGTCTGAGCTACGCCGCCTCAACGAGGCCCCCGCCTGTTCCCAGGCGGGGATCCCATCGTCTGAGCCCCAATACGGAATCGAACCGTAGACCTTCTCCTTACCATGGAGACGCTCTACCGACTGAGCTATTGGGGCGAGCAGGAAAACCATACACGCTGCCTGTCACCGATCGGAAATCGATTGGCGCAACGCCCCCGGCTCGACTACTCGGTGGACCAAACAGCCCTGGTCAGAGCGCCTTCGACGGTTTGCGCGTAGACGGCGGCGGCCAGCCACGCAGCGGACAAAAGGTCGTTGTCACCCGCGCGAAGACGCCCGAAAACATCCCGTTCGCGGCCCGCCGCGACGTGCGTGAGCCGTTCGACCAGGCTCGCTCCGGTGCTCAGCCCGACCCGGCGCAGTCGGGCGGTGTCGGCGGCGGTGGAACCGGCCAGCGCGAGCACCGGCCGACCGCCGCTGATCGCTCGCTCTACGTGACGGTGCATCAGGTACAGCGGGCCGGCCGGGAGTTCCTCGGTCGCGACGGTTGCGGTGGGGGGTGCCGCGGCGGCCGGGAGGTCGGCGCGGTGCAGACGGTCCAGGCCCAGGTCGACCCGGCCCAGACGGTCCTCGACCAGCCGCAGGGTCGGTCCCTCGCCCGGCGGGATGCCGACCGCGAGCACCCGGACCGCCCGGTCCGCGCCCGGTTCGAGTCGACCGATCAGTCGCAACCGCAGTCCCGGGCAGGTCGCCAGCAGCCGCAGGTTGTCGCGGTAGGCGAAGGCCGGGTCGGCGTGCGCGACGAGCAGGTGCACGTCCAGGTCGGCGCAGACGGCACGGACCCGGTCCCGGGCGCCGGGGGTCGGGCCGAGCACGGTGACGTCGAGGAAGAGCAGGTCGGCGCCCGCGGGGCGATCGTCCGGGGGGAGGTCGCGATGGCTCACGACGCGGTCGACCTGGGTGGCCGGCGGGACGTCCCACAGGGCGCCGAGCGGGTCGTCGGTCCAGGCGGCACCGCTCGCCCGGGCGGCGCGCACCCCCTGGCCGGCACCGAGCCGCCCGCCCGCGGACGCGGTGGCGCCGGAGACGACCAGACCGGCGCGGGTGAGCGCGGCCGGGTCGATGGAGGTGTCGCCGACCCGGATCGCGCGGGTCGCGGCGCCGACCGCACGATCGGCGCCGCCGGGGGCGACGTCGCCGATGGTGCGCAGGGTGCCGGTCGAATCGACGGTGGTGGTCACCGCGCCCGCGAAACCGCGGGCGGTCAGCACGGGTTCGGTGAACAACCCGTACAGCCGCAACGACCCGGCCGGTGCGTAGGCCCGGCGGGAGGTGCCGCGCAACACGTCGAGGGCCTGCGCCGACTCCCCGGTCGAGGTGCGCAGGGTGTGCGCCACGTCGAGCAGTTCGCGCAGCGCGGCGACCAGTTCGGCGAGTCGGTATGCGGGATCGCCGGTCCGGGCGGCTCGCAGGCCGGTGGCCACCGCGACGGCGGCGGCGGACGCGCGGTGCAGCCCGGCCAGGCGTGCGGTGTGCGCGGCGCGCAACAGGCCGGCCTGGAGCACGGCGCCTGCGGTGTCGACGCCGGCGTCCACGATCGCGGCGCCGGCGGTCCACAGCGCGTCGGCGGCGGCGCGTTCGGCTGCGGTGGGTTCGGCCGCGGCGGGTTCGGTGAGCCCGGGGGTTTGGTCCCGTTCCGCGGCGGTGTCGGGGTCGGGGGCCTCGGTGGAAGTGGCCGAGGTGTCGGCGGCGTTCGAGGTGTCCGGTGCGGGTGGGGGTGCGCTGTCGGCGACCGGAGCCGCGGCGGCGGCCGCGGCGCGGTGTACGCACGCCGGGGCCAACAGGCACGAGCAGCGCAGGTCTTCGGCCCGGGTGACCGATCCGCTCGGGATGGACAGGGTCAGTTCGGCGTCCTCGCCGACGGTGATCCGCACGGTGTCGCCGTCGCGGGCGATCGGGCAGGCGGAGAGTTTGCCGATCGCGGCGTCCAGGCGTTTGCGCAGGCGCGGGGTGAGTGCCTCGATGATGTCGGCGGTGACGTCCGGCGCGACGGGTGGCAGGCCCTGCGTGCTCATCGGACCTTCTCTCCGACCCAGCGGGCCAGTTCGGTGGGGCTCAGGGCGGCGACCGGCATGCCGGCGGCGACGAGGCTGCCGGCGACGGCGGCGGAGTAGCGCGGGCGGCCCGAGTCGTCCAGGCTCGCGCAGCCCAGGATGTGGCAGCCGGCCGAGGCCAGGGTGCGCACCTCGCCGAGCAGGCCGCCCAGGGGGTAGCCCTCCTCGAAGTCGCTGATCACGGTGATCAGCGTGCGTGAGGGCACGGTGACCAGTTCGCGGGCGGCGCGCAGACCGGCGGCGATGTGCGTGCCGCCGCCGACCTCGACCTCCAGGAGCAGGCCGAGCGGGTCGTGGACGTGCTCGGTGAGGTCGATCACCTCGGTGGAGAACGCCAGGAAGTGCGTGCTCAGCGACGGGACGCCGGCCAGGATCGATGCGGTGAGCGCGGACCAGATGGTCGACGCCTCCATCGAGCCGGACACGTCCACGACCAGGATCAGCCGCCAGTCGTTGCTGCGGCTCGACCGGGTGCGGAAGATCGGCCGCTCCGGGACGACGGCCACGGTGCCGTTCGCCGTGCGGCGGGCGGTGGTGAGGTTGGCCCGCAGCGTGCGCGGCAGGTCGAGTGCGCCACCGGGGCGGCGGGTGGGACGTGGGGTGGTGATGCCGGTGAGGGCGGGGCGCAGCCGGGTCGCGAGTTCGCGGGTGAGTTCGGCGACGATCCGGGCGATCAGCGGGCGCAGCAGCGCGAGTTTGGCCTCCGGGAGGCCGCCGGCGTGGGCCAGCACGGTCTTGAGCAGGTCCACGGAGGGGCGGGCCGCGGCGGGGTCGAGGTGGGTGAGGACGTCGGTACGGCCGGCTGCCGCGGCGGCGGCCAGGACCTCCTCGCGGATCTCGGAGCCGAAGAGGGTGATCAGGTCCTCGGACCATTCCCGGACGCCGGGGTAGGGGGCTTCCCGGCCGCCGCCGTTGCCGTCGCCGAGGTCGCTGCGGGAGCCTTCGCCTCGGCCGGTGCCGTAGAGCTCGTCGAGCGCGCCGGCCATCCTGCCGGCGTTGCCCCGGAGCCGGTCGGAGCGGCGGCCGAGGATCAGCTTCCAGCGGTGGGCGCCGGGGAGGTCGTGCGGCCCGGGATCGGGGGCTGCTTCGGGGGTGGGCTCGGACCCCGAAGCGAGCGCGGCCTCGCGGGCGGGCTCGGATCCGGAGGCGGACGTGGTTGCGGGGGCGCGATCGGATCCCTGGGCGGGTGCGGCCTCGCGGGCGGGCGCGGGTCCCGAGTCGGGCTCGGTTTCGGGGGTGGGGTGGGCGGTGGGAAGCAGGCCGCGGTGGGTGAGGGCTTCTCGGGCGGTCAGGTCGGCGGTGGTCCAGCGGGCCAGGTCGATCGGGTCGGCGTCGGTGTCCACCCGGTCGCCCAGGTGGTCGGCCACCGCGTCGAGCACCCGGTCGCGGGCCGCGGGGCTGAGGGTGTCGAAGCCGCCGCGCAGGGCCGGCAGCCGGTCCAGGAACGGGCGGTCGGCCAGGGTGTCGACGCGGGTCAGGAGCGCCGTCAGGACCGGGCCGCCGGTCTGGAGGAGCGGGCCGGCCGCGGTGAGCAGTCCGGTGAGTCGGCGGGTCAGGTCGGCCCGGGCGGGCGGGGTGGTCGCGGTGTCGATCCAGGAGCCGATCCGGTCGCCGAGGCCGGCCGCGTCCTCGTGGCCGAGCAGGACCCGGACCGCACCGGCCGCGGCGGACATCAGCGGCGAGCCGTCGGCGGCCAGCCGGGCCAGGCCCGAGTGCAGCCGGATCCCGCCGAACGTGTCGGCGCGCTCGGCCAGATCGGCCAGGGCCCGGGCGTCGGCCGGGTCGTCGGATCCGGTCAGGCCGTCGAGGTGGCGGACGGCGGCGGTGAGCAGGGTCTGGGTGATGTCCTCGCCGGCGTCGGGGAGCCCGGCCGACTTCGGGTCGGGTTCGTTCGTGGCGGTGCCGGGGGGTGCGGCCGACTCCGGGGTGGGAGCGGCGGCCGTGCTGGACCGGTTCGGGGTGGGCGGGGGTTCGATGCCCAGGTGGCCTGCGCGGATGCGGTCGGTCAGGGTGAGGGCGGTGAGCAGGTTCGGGAGGGTGGCGATGGTCGGCAGGGTGGTGCCGGCCTCGGCCATCCTGGCGGCGGTGAGCTCGGTCAGGCCGCAGGCGGCGGCGCGTTCCAGGCCGGTGAGGATCTGTTCCGCGGTGGGGCCGCCCTCGTCGAGTTCGGCTCGGTGCTGCGCGCGCAGGGTGCCCTCGGCGGCCTGTTCCGGGGTCACGCCCTTCACGCCGGCCGCGTCCAACAGGGCCGCCGCGGACGGGGTCCAGCGCACTCGCCAGCGCGTGGTGACCGCGTCCGCGCCGCCGGTGCCGACCACCGCGACCGGTTCGGCGTACGGGATCCGACAGGTCGTCAGTTGTTGCAGGAGCAGTTCGCGGCGCCGGTCCAGGTCGCTGCGCAGCGGGTCCAGGCGCAGGTCGCGTTCGGCCGGGTCGGCGGGGCCGGGCAGGCCCAGTTCGGTGATCCGGCGCTCCACCTCGGGACCCAGGCCGCTGCGCGGTGCGGCCGGTGCGGGGCGGCCGGCCCGCTTGCCGACCAGGACACGTTCGAGCGCGCGGGCCACCGATCGACCCCGGCCCAGCGGCTCGCCGTGGGTGAGCACGGTCTGGACCGCTTCGAGCAGTTCGCCGCGGCCCGCCGCGGGCAGTCCGCGCAGGTTGGCCAGGTCGCCCGCGAGGCGCACGATCTCGCGGGCGTCGGCCGGGCCGCTGGGGTGGCCCTGGCCGCGCAGGTCGGTGCAGATCCGCACGGCCGCGGCGATCAGCGCCTCGTGCAGCGCGGCCGGGTCGCCGCCGGATTCCAGCACGCTCTGCTGCCACTCCGGGTCGCGGATGCCGGCCGGATAGCCGGAACGCGCGTCCAGGAGCGGGTAGGTGTACGGGATCAGCGACATCGTGACGTCGGCGATCTCGGCGGCGGGTGCGGTGGTGTCCGGCTCCAGCAGGGCCGGCGCGTGGAATGCGCCGAGCACCACCGCGGCACGCGCACCGGCGGTGGTCGCCTCGTGCAGCGTGGCGCGCATCCATGCCTCGCGGCGCAGGTCGACCGGGTCCACGGTGCCCGCGTCGCGGCGCAGGGCCCAGCCGACGGTGAGCGCGGCCCGACGGATCGCCTCGGCGGTGGAGCCGGGTGCGGTGGCCTCGACCAGCCGGTCCCACAGGTCGTCGCCCGCCCGGCCGGTGAGCCGGTCGCGCAGCGCGGCGCGCAGCCCGCCCGCACCGGCGGCCGCGCCCTCGTCGTCGCGCTCCCCGTCGCCGGCGCCGTCCGGCGCGTGGTCGGAGCGGTCCCAGCCGGGGTGGCCCAGCGGGAGGTCGCACGGGATCGCCGGGACGCCGTTGCGGGCGGCCCAGCGCAGGGCGGCCAACTCCGGCGAGAAGTCGGCGAACGGGTAGAAGCCGAGGCCGCCCGGGCCGATGCCGGCCAGGGCGATCGGCGCGCGGGTGTCCTCGTGGGCGAGCCATTCGAGCCAGGGCGCGGCCTCGTGCGGCAGTTCGACGAGGAGCACGTCGGGACGGGCCGCGTCCAGCAGGGCCGGCACGGCGGCGGCGAGCGAGGGGGCGTGGTGGCGCACCCCGATCAGGTACGGCTGCCGGGACGCGGCCAGGCGCGCGGCGGCCGGACGGGCCTCGTCGATGGGCCCGTCCGTACGTGTGGTCGACACCTCGTCAGCCCTCCAGGACTCCGCGCAGGTCCCACAGGGTGCGCCAGGTGGCCGAGCCGTGTTCCGCGCGGCGGCGCACCGCGGCGTCCCAGTAGGACAGGAGCCGGGCGGCGTCGGCCGGGTCGTCCTTCTTCGCGACGCCGAGCAGGTGTCCCGGAAGCAGGCTCAGCACGTCCCGGTCGCCCGGGAAGTAGGCGGCGGCCAGCGCGAGCGAGGACGCCACCGCGACCGCCTCGGCGGTGCTCAGCACGGTGGAGGGGCGTTCGATCTCCCAGCCCTCGGCGGAGCGGCCGGTGCGCAGGTCGCGGAACGCGGTGACCAGCACCTCCAGGACCGTGTCGTCGACACCGTATGCGGTCCCGGTGCGTTCCACCGCGGCCCTGGCCTGGCGACGGACCAGCGCGATCTCCGCGTCGTGGTCGCCGATCGGGCCGACCGTCTCGAAGTTGAAGCGGCGCTTGAGGGCGGCGGACATCTCCGAGACGCCCCGGTCGCGCAGGTTCGCGGTGGCGATCAGGGTGAAGCCGGGTGCGGCGTGCACCTGTGCGTCGGCGCCGCCCGCGAGTTCCGGCACGGCGATCCGGCGCTCGGACAGCAGCGAGACCAGCGCGTCCTGCACCTCGGGCAGGCAGCGGGTGACCTCTTCGATCCGGGCCACCGCGCCGGTGGTCATCGCGGTGAGCACCGGCGAGGGCACCAGGGCGCCGCGGCTGGGGCCCTGGGCGAGCAGCAGCGCGTAGTTCCAGCCGTACTTGAGCTGGTCCTCGGTGGTGCCCGCGGTGCCCTGCACGGTGAGTCCGCTGGTGCCGCACACGGCGGCGGCCAGCAGTTCGGACAACATCGACTTGGCGGTGCCGGGCTCGCCCACCAGGAGCAGGCCGCGTTCGCCGGCGAGGGTGACCACGCAGCGCTCGACGAGGGCTCGTTCGCCGACGAACTTGGCGCCGATGGTCAGCGTGCGCGGGAGGCCGTCGACCGGTTCCGGCAGCTTGAGTTCGTCGCCGCTGCCCATCACGAAGGTGACCACCGCGCGCGGGGTCAGCCGCCAGGCCGGCGGGCGCGGGCCGCGGTCGTGGGCGGCCAGGAAGGCGAGTTCGAGGGCGTACAGGTCCTCGGGGGGTTGTACCTGGCGCGCGCTCGCGGCGGGTTCGGTTGCGGTTGCCATCAGCGGCGGCCCTTCCGGGTGGTGCGGGTGACGAGTTGTTCGAAGCCTGGCGCATCGCCGTCCAGGACCCGCTGCCAGGCCCGGCGGAACAGGTCGGGCACCGGGCGGTCGGGCACGATCGCGGTGTTCGTGGGCTGTGCGTACAGCCCTTCCTTCCAGGTCTCCAACGGCAGCGCCGGGTTCTTCAGCGCGGACCAGCCACCGGGCAGGAACAGCGTGCGGCCGGCGCGCGAGCGCTTGGCCTCGACGACCAGGTCGGTGGCCGCGAGTTCGGCGCGGGCCTTCTTCAGCCGCGCGGGCTTCCAGCCGGTCCAGCGGGCGACCTGACGGTCCGTGGGGTCCGGCAGGGCGAGCAGCTGGAGGTAGAGGACCGCCGCGTCCTCGCCGATGCCGTGCGTCTTGGCCACCTCGCCGACCAGGTCGGGCACCGCGTACGCCGGGTCCTGCTGGATGCCGGGCGGGCCGTCGGCGCGCAGGAGTTCCTCGAAGGCCGGGTCCAGGATCCGGCGGAAGGACTCGAAGTTGGCCGAAGGCGCGGCGCCGCGGAGCGCGATCACCCGGTCGAACCACGGGTCGTCGGCGCCGGTGAAGCCGGCGGGTCGGACCTCGGCGAACTCGCTCTCGCCGTACCAGGGCCGGAGCCAGAAGCGGTCCTCGATCCGGAGGATGCCGTCCGGATCGGCGCCGCCGGTGGCGGGCAGTCCGACGGCTTCGCGCAGCAGGGTCGCGGTGTTGCCGCGCTCCGCGTACTCGATGTCCAGGTCGAACACCAGGCCCGGGTCGGCCAGTCGGGTGCGCAGCAGGCCGAGCACGTGCGGCAGGTGTGCGCGCAGCGGATCGCCGTAGGGCAGCCGGTAGGCGAGCCAGGCGAGCGCGGTCACCGTGGCGTTCAGGCCGTGGCCGCTGGGCACCGCCTCGCTGTCGGAGGCACGCAGCCGGCCGTCCTTGTCCAACGTGTGGGTGGAGGTGCCGGTGATCCACCTGCACGATTCCGGCGAGAGCACGTACTCGAACGCGGCTGCGGAGATGCCGCGAACGTCCGCCGCGACCTCCTCGGGCAGCCGCAACACCCGGCCGAACGCGGCGTCCCACGCCCGGCAGCCGGCCGCGAGGTCGTGGCCCGTCGTCCACAGGGTGGGGACATCCTCGGCCCGCTCGGGGATCAGCGCGCCCAGGACGCCGGCCCGCGCGGTGCCGTCGAGCCGGTCCAGCTGTTCGCGGGCGTTGGTCGCCTCCGCGGCCTTGAGTCCGAGCACGGCCCGCTGGTCCTTGTCGAGGTCGCCGGCGATCAGGCCGGCCAGCAGCACGCTCGCCTCGGCGCGACCGAGGCCGGTGCCCTCGACCAGGGTCTGCACCGCCTCCGGCCGCCATGCCACGGGGCCGTGTTCGCGGATCCCGTGCACCACCGCGGCGACCCGCTCGGGGGACATCGGCTCGACGTAGCGGTGTTCCTCGTGTGTGGTGAAGCCGTCGATCGCCTCGAATCGCCCCGAGGGGTCGTGGTCGAGCGCGACCCAGTGGTCCTTGTCGCCGTAGGTGTACTGGCTGTCCAGGACGAACACCGTGCGGTCGCCGCGCCGGATGGTGCGACCCTGACGCTTGCGGTCCTTGCCCTTCTTGGCACTCGGCTCGCACAGGACGACCTTGCGCAGCGTGCCGGCGGGCGTGCCCAGCGGGCCAGCGGCGAGCGCCTCCAGCACCACGAGCAGCGACGCGCGGTGCTCCTCGGAGGTGAACGGGGACAGCGCGCGGGCGAGCATGGCGGCCCGGTGGTCGAGCAGTTCGTGCCACGAGACGTGCGGATCGGCCAGCCGACCGGACTCGGTGGTCCACTCGGCCGGGCCGTCGGTGCGGGCCAGGGCCTCGGCCACCGCGGTGATGTGGTTCACCGTGGTCCACGCGGAAGCCCCCGAGTTGCCGTAATAGCTGTACCGGCCGGTGCCCGCGATCCCGGCGAGCGCCTCGCGCAGTTCGGAGTCCTGGCCGTGGGCGGGACCGGTGGGCACCGCGCGGGTCTTCTGCTCCTTGACCGTGACCTTGCCGAAGTCGCGCAGGCGCCGGGCCAGTCGGGCGGTGTCCCGGGCCAGCCCGGCGACGCAGCGCACCAGGCCGGCGTGGCTCAGTTCGGGCAACAACCGGTGCACCGGGTCGATCCGCAGCGTGTCGGGGCGGACCGCCTTGTCCGAGGACTTCTTGGCGATCGCGTACTCGGCCATCGCGCGCTCGTGGTCGGCGTGCACCTCGGCGACCAGTTCGCCGGCCCGCTCGTGGGTGATCGCACGCAGTGCCAGCGAGCCGGCCTCGTCGCGCGGTCGCAGCGCGTGCCAGAACGCGAGCGGCGGGACGATCCTGCTGCCCAGGGCCACCTCGACGCCGCCCCTGTTGCCGACGCAGTGGCCCAGCAGCACGTCACCGGCCCACAACGACACGTTGCCGTTGTCCATGACCACGATGGGAGCCGCGCCGCCGGGCAGGCGCAGCGCGCCCATCGGGACCTGCAGCGGCATCTTGTCCCAGTGCCGCCGGGTGCGCACCGGAGCACTGACGGTGTGGCCGTCCACCGAACCCGTGGTGACGGTGTCGCCGTCGACCCGGACCCAGCGGCCCAGCAGCCTGCCGTCGGTGCCGAACGGGCTCTGCTCCAGGCCGGGCAGCAGCGGCAGCAACTCGCACCGGTCGGGCACGAGCGAGCCGCCGTCGGCGACCGCGGCGGCGAACGGAGCGGGCAGCGAGGCCCGGCCGTGGGTACCGGTGGCCGGGTCGTACTCGGTCCACTTGCGTTCGCTGCGGTCGAAGTCGAGCGACCAGTGCGTGGTGCCGTCGGTGAGCACGCCCCGGCGCGGCGGCAGCTTGGTGTCGCCGGCGTACAGCGGGCGGGCGCCGGTGGTGCGACCGCCGTCGGGCAGCGCCAGAGAGAGCAGCGGATTGGCGTCCGAGCCGGCGTTGGGGCTCTCGCCGGTGAGCATGAAGGTCTCGTTCGGGCGCCCGGACCAGTAGGCCTCCCAGTCGTATTCCTTGTTGTACCAGGCGACCAGGAGTTGTCCGTCGACGTAGCGGAGGCTGGGGCGATGCCAGGTGGTGCGTTCCTTGGGCAGGCGCAGCTCGTGTTCGAGCAGGATGCCCTCGGGGCCGACCACGATGGCGCGCTTGTCGGTGGAGAGCACCAGCGCGGGCCATGCCTCGTCGAGCCGGATCTCGCTTTTGCGGCCGAAGCGTTCGATCGCCTCGTCCAGCGCGGGCCAGCCCAGTTCGTCGTAGACGCCGGCGCGCAGTGTGTCGGCCAACAGCGTGACCGCGTCGAACGCGCGGACCCGGGACACCACGTCCGGGGTCACCTCCAGGGCCACGTCGCGGAACTCGTTGAGCGCCGCGAACTCGCGCTCGGCGTCGGGCAGGCCGGCCGCGGCGGTGACCTTGGCGCCCTGCTCGGTCAGCCAGGCCGCGAGCACGCCGCGCAGCACGGGATGCGCGGCGGTGGCCGCGTGATGGGGGCTCTTGAGCCTGCCGATCCCCCGGTACAGCAGGGGGAGGTGGCGCTCGTCGGCGGCGATCGCGGCCAGTTCGCGGCGGCCCGCGGCCTGGTCGCTCCACCACTCGCCGAGGTCGAACGAGCCCTCGGGGTCCGGGTCGGTCAGCGGTATGCCCTCGCTCAGCGCCACGTCGAGCAGGTCGATGTCCACGCCGGCATGCCAACCGTTGCCGCTGAACAGGGACGCCGGCACCGCCTCGGCGCGCAGCGCGCCGGCCATCCGCACGAGCAGGTTCGCGGTGCGCTCGCTGCGCGAACGGTACCGCCAGCCGCGTCGGCAGTGTGTGGTCCAGCGGGTGAGCCACTGGGCGCGGGCGCCGGTCTCCAGGTCGCCGTCGACCAGCCGGTCCAGCGCGCCGGCCTCGGCGAGCAGGTCCAGCCAGAAGTCGTCGAGTTCGGCGTCCGGGGTGGAGCCGCCGGGGGTGGGCAGGATCTCCAGCAGGCGGGCCTGCGTGTCGGGCTCGGCGGCGGCCAGGGTCGCGATCGGCTTGCGGTTGACCTTCCAGAAGGACAGCGGCGCACGACCGATCGCGGGGGTGGCGAGCAGTTCGCGCAGCAGCGCGTGCTCCTCGGCGGTGTGGTCGCCGCCGGCCGCGCGGATCAGCGCGCGGGCGTCCTCGGCCAGGCCCGCGTACGGCGGCATGCCCGCGGTGCAGCGCTCGACCGCGAGTTGGCGGAACTGCACCCACGCCTGGGCGGGGCCCAGCCGGGCGGACAGCGCCTTGGCGTGCTCCTTGAGCGCCTTGGCGGTCAGCGCGCCGGCGAAGGCGAACTCCAGGAAGACCGCGCGCAGCCGCTCCTCCTCGATCGGCAGGTTGTGCACCTGCTCGGCCTCGCGGGCCTTGCCGAAGAAGGCGGACGCGTAGGTCTTGTTGTCGTGCTTGAGGAAGATCCGCGCGGCCTGCTCGTGGAAGGTGGGCAGGAAGTGCGGTACGGCCCGGCCCAGTCGCACGGCCAGTTCGGCGAAGCCGTCCTTGGCCGCGCCGGGCCTGGTCTTGGCCTGGCGGTCCAGTCGCTCGATGTCGCGGACCAGGGCCAGTGCGTGGTGTCCGTTGGCCGGGTCGTTGACCAGGGCCCAGGCCGGGAAGCCGAGCGCCTCGCGGCGCACCTGGCCGACCTCGGGGGCGTCCGGTTCGCGGGCCAGCCCCAGGAAACCCAGTGCCAGGTCCTCGGCCTCGCCCAGGGTCGCCGGGACCAGCCGCACGATCGGGCGGTCCTCGAACGCGGGGTGCAGGTAGGTGCGTACGGTGAGCGTGTCGATGTCGTCGCCGGTCAGGGTGCCCACGGGCAGGATGCCGCCCGCGTCCAGCAGGCCGCGCGAGGCGTCGGGGGTGGTGCTCTTGCGGTTCATGCCGGTGCTGTTCACGCCGCGTCCTCCGTGGTCTCGATCGTGCGGCCCGCGTACAGCGCGGCGCCCATGCGCATGCCTTCCGACCAGGCCACCGGCGGGACCCGGTCCAGGGTCAGCGTGCTGCCGCCCTCGGTCCAGGAGACCGAGCCGGTCTCGGTCGACTCGTAGCCGTCGTAGTCGCCCAGCCACATCCGGGCCTCGACCTCGCGGTCTCCGTCGAGCACCGCGCACACGGCCTGGCCGCCGCGCACCTGGTAGCCCAGCTGGGTGGCCCGGCCGATCAGAAAGCGCAACTGGTCGTAGCGCCCGCCGGCGAACTCCTCGACGGCGCTGCGGGAGCCGTCCAGGTCCGCGGGCCGGTGCCAGACCTCGCGGTAGAGCTGCTGCACCCGCTGCTCGACGCCCAGCTCGACGGCGAACTCGCGCAGGTCCTCCAGGTCCTCCAGCAGGACCGGATGCGGGATCCGGACGGTTTGTGCGTCGAGGTAGACGGTGTCGCCGTCGGGGTCGACGATGCCGACGCCGCGCTCGGGATCCGCGCCGCGCAGGAATCCGGCCACGTCGGCGCCGTCGGCGGTGACCACCAGGTCGCGCAGGACCCGCTGCCAGGAGGGATCCGGCCACACTCGGGAGAGCAGCGCGACCGGAACCGGGAGCGAGCCGACCATCCAGCGCTCGACCGCGTCCAGGCACGAGCGGTCGTGCCGCTCCAGCCATTCGACGAGCTGCCGCAGGCCCACGACGGCCGGGTCCTCGGCGAGTTTTCCGGGCACCGACTTCAGTTGCCGCCCCTTGGCATTGCGGCACACCACCTTGCCGTCCTGCAGGGCGACCTCATAGTCGCCCGCCCGGATCCATCCCACGATCGTTCCCTCCACTGCTGTCCGCGAAAGTCGGTGACACCCCGTCAAATGCCAAGCGGCACAAGGCGCTCGGCGCCGGTGACCAGGTTGGCGGGAACGTTAGCCGCCGAATCCGACAGTGCCGTCACCCGACAGGATGAAACCCCGGGGGAAACTAAGGGCGATGGCCGAAAATCGCGCCCGAGAGGGGAATTCGCGGCGGCGATTGCACTAACTTCCGTGGAATGACAGTGCCCGCCGTGCCCAGAGGACTGCGCAGCCTGATTCCCGGCCCCGGGCCGGACGGGGACCCGATCGAAGCGGCCGGTTCGGCCGATTCGGCCACTCCCGCGCCGGCCTTCGCGCCGGCGCCGGTCGCGGCGCGGACCCGTTCGGTGCTGGAGGGGCTGGCCCCGGTGACGGTGCCGCGCGCGGTCGTCGAGGCGACGGCGGAGGTGCTGGGTGCGCTGGCCGCGACCGCACCCGCGGAACTCGCACAGGTGGCCCGGGAACTGGCCCTGCGGCTGCATGCCGCCGCCCATCCGGCGTAACTTCGCCGGGGCAACCGCTCGTTCGGGCGCCTCGCCGTATCCGACCGCGTCCTGGCGCGTTGTGCAGGATCCACCCGCCGCGGGTGGCACTGTACGAACCGAAAGGACCGACACAAGATGTCGCGTATCGCCAAGGCCGCCGTCCTGACCGCCACTGTGGGCGCCGCTCTCGCGGGCGCTGCCGGCCCCGCCATGGCAAGCTCCGAGGCGGACGGTGCGGCCGTCGGCTCGCCCGGCGTGCTCTCCGGCAACAACATCCAGGTTCCGGTTCACGTCCCGGTCAACGTCTGCGGCAACACCGTGAACATCCTCATCGGCGTACTCAACCCGACCTTCGGCAACACCTGCGTCAACGCCGGCTGAGAAAACACCTCGGCCCCGCTCGATGCGTTTCGCACGCATCGAGCGGGGCCGTGCCATGTGTCGGGCCGGGCGGGCGATCGCCGCGAGCCCGAGAGGGGTTGGCAGCGGTTCGGCGGTGGAGTAACCATGCGCGCATGACTTCCTTCGCCCTGCACCACGTACAACTCGCCATCCCGGCCGGCAGCGAGGACGCGTGCCGTGCCTTCTACCTCGACGTCCTGGGGATGACCGAGGTGGCCAAGCCGCCGGTCCTGGCCGCACGCGGCGGCCTGTGGGTGCGCGCCGGCACGCTGGAGATCCACCTCGGCGTCGAGGCCGACTTCCGGCCCGCGCGCAAGGCGCATCCCGGCATCCTGGTCTCCGACCTGGACGAGGTGATCGCCCGGCTCACCGCGAACGGCACCGAGGTCGTCCCCGACGGGGAGTTCCCCGGCCACCGCCGGTGCTACGCGCAGGACGCGGTGGGCAACCGGCTGGAATTCCTCCAGCCGCTGTGACCGGCCGCGTCCGCCGAGGTCAGGGGCGGCGGGCCACCACGTCGATCTCGACCAGAATGTTCATCAGGTCCGAGCCGACCGTCGTGCGCACCGGGTACGGCGCGGTGAAGTACTCGCGGTAGACCTCGTCGTAGCCGGCGAAGTCGCGCTTGAGGTGCTCCAGGTGGGTCGTCACCTTCACCACGTGGCTGAAGTCGAGGCCGGCCTCGGCCAGCACGGCCTTGAGGTTGTCCAGGACCTGGCGGGTCTGGGTCGCCACGTCGTCGCCGACGGTCGCCCCGGTGGCCGGGTCGATCGGGCCCATGCCCGCGGTGTAGACGAAGTCGCCGGCGTCGATGCCCTGCGAGTACGTGCCACCGGGCTTGGGCGCGGCGTCGGTGCGGATTTCCTTGTGGGCCATGGTGGTTCGCTTCCTTGATCGGTTTCTCGGGTGTTCCGGACGGTATGTGTGCCGAGGGTTCAGCGGGCGACCGCGTCGTCCTGTTGGAGCAGCCGCAGTTCGTCCCGGCGGGGCAGTCCCTCCCAGTCGCCGGGCACGGTGACCGCGAACGCGCCGGCCGCGGCGGCGGTGGCCACCCGGGCCGCCACCGTCCCGCCCTCGACCAGCTCGGCGAGGTAGCCGGCGGCGAACGCGTCGCCCGCGCCCACCGGGTCGACCGCGTGTACCCGGTGCAGCGGCACCTCGTGCACGCGGCCGTCGACGATCGCGACGGCGCCGCGCGAGCCCTGCTTGAGCAGCACCTGGGTGGGGCCGAGCGCGCCGAGTTCGCGGGCGAGGTCGAGCACCGGGGTGTGCGCCGGCGCCTTGAGCACGAGGCGGGCCTCGTCCTCGGTGGCGAACAGGATGTCCGCGCCGGCGGCCAGTGCCCGCAACTCGGTGGCCGCGTCCTCCGCCGACCACAGCGCCTGCCGGTAGTTCAGGTCGAGCGAGACCGGTACGCCGGCCGCGTTCGCCTCGGCCACGGCCGCGCGCACCGCCGCACGCGCGGTCGCCGACAGTGCGGGCGTGATGCCGGTGACGTGCAGAATCCGGGCGGAGCGCACCAGCGCGGGGTCCACGTCCTCGGGACAGAGCCGGGAACCGGCGCTGCCCGCGCGGTAGTAGCGCACGTCGGTGGCCGCGCTGGTCCGCCGGGCCTTGACCATCAGCCCGGTGGGCGCGTCCGGGTCGACCACCGCGCCGCGCGTGTCCAGCCCTTCGCCGCCGAGCACGGCCAGTACGAGCCGGCCGAACTCGTCGTCACCGACCCGACCGATCCAGGCGGCCCGCCCGCCCAGTCGGGTGATCCCGATCGCCAGGTTGGTCTCGGCCCCGCCGGTGGCGACGTCGAGCGTGCGGGCGTGCCGCAGCGGACCGATGTGCGGCGCGGTGAGCAGCACCATGGTCTCGCCGAGCGTGACCACGTCCGGGGCTTCCCGGGGTTCGGCGGTCATGATGTCCTCTCGCCTGATTCGCGTCGTCGGTGGCATCGGATTCGGGCTCGCCCCGGGATCGGGTCGGGTCGGTCCGGATCGGGTCGGGTTCGGGTCGGGCTCGGGTCGGGCGGCGGATCCGGGGCCGGGGACCCGGAGTTCGCGCCCGTCCCCGGCTCAGAAGTGGGTGTTCAGCACGTCCACGACCCGGTGGTCGTCGTCCACCACCGGCACCGCGCGCCACTTGTCGAAGGCCGTACAGGGGTGCGAGATCCCCAGGCAGACCAGCTCACCCGGGGTCATCGTGCTGTCGCCGAGGTCGACGTACGCGTGCTGGTCGTCGAGCTTGACCACGCGTGCCGGCCCCGCTTCGCGCAGTGTCCCGTCCAGCGCGCGCACCCGCAACGGGATCGGCAGGTCCTGGTCGAAGGGCACGTCGCGACGACCCGCGCCGAGCACGGCCAGACCCGGCTCGGGCGCGGAGACCACCTGCGCCCACACCTCCAGGGCGCCCGCGAGCGAGCCCTCCTCGGGGTGCCGCACGAACGGGGTCACCCGCGCGTACAGGCCGTCGTCGTGCGAGACGTAGGCACCGCTGCGCAGGATGATCGTGCGGTCCGGGAGCGGCTTGCCGTCCGGCGCGAGCACGTCCACGACCGCGTCGAACCACGCACTGCCGCCCGCCGAGACGATCGGCGTGCCCGGCACCAGGTCGGCGATCCCGTCGGCCAGGGCGGCCAGTTCGCGCAACCACCCGGACACCGCCGCGGCGTCGGGCAGGCCGCCCTCGTAGCCGGCCACGCCCGCCACGGTCAGCCCCGGCACCTCGGCCGCGGCCCGAGCCAGTGCGACGCCCTCGGCGACGCCGCGGCAGCCGGTTCGCCCACCCGTGCGGCCCAGTTCGATCAGTACCGACAACTTCCCGCCGGGCACCGCCGCCAGCGCCCGGGCGGCCACCTGCACACCCGCCCGCGAGTCCACGTAGAACAGCAGGTCGGGCCGGGTCGCGGCCCAGCGCAGCACCTTCTCGTCCAGCACCTCGTTGGCCAGGAGGATCCGCGGCACCTTGAACCGGTGCGCGGCCAGCGCCTGGTTCGCGGTCGCCACGGTGATCCCCCAGGCGCCCGCGGCCAGTTGCTCGGCGAACAGCTCGGGCGACATGGTGGTCTTGCCGTGCGGTGCGAACAACACGCCGTGGCGCGTGGTGTATTCGGCCATCGTGGCCACGTTCGCGATCAGCGCGGACTTGCGCGCGACCATCACCGGCCACGTGAACGGGCCGTCGAACAGGCTGTGTTCGGCGGCGCCGAGTTCGTCGTCGGTGAGTTCCTCATACGGCAGCCAGGTGCCTTTGGTGTACGAGTCGAGGATCATCGGGTCGCTCCCAGAGTGCGCGATACACGGAGGGCGGCCGCCGCGACCGCAGGTCCCAGCTCGCGGACCCGCGCGGCGGTGACGCGGGACGTGAGACCGGAGACCGACAGGGCCCCGACCACGACGTCGTTGTGATCGAAGATAGGCGCTGCCACGCAGCGCACCTCGGGCTCGTTCTCCCGGTCGTCCACCGAGTAGCCCCGGTTGCGGATCCGGGCCAGTTCGGTGCGCAGCAGCACGGGGTCGGTGAGGGTGCGGGCGGTGACGATGGGCAGGCCCGCGTCCACCACCTGGGCGAACACGTCCTCGGGCAGCCAGGCCAGCATCGCCTTGCCGACGGCCGTGCAGTACATCGGCGCGCGGCTGCCGATCCGCGAGGCCATCCGCACGGCGGTCTCGTTCTCGACCTTGTCGATGTAGACGATGTGCGGCGCGTCCGGCACGCACAGGTGCACGGTGCCGCCGGCCTCGCGCATGAGCCGGTGCGCCTCCTCCGCGGCGGCGGTGCGCAGGTCGATGCCGGCCAGGTACGCCTGGCCGAGCGCGAGCGCGCCGGGGCCGAGCCGAAAGTGGCCGTGCCGGCGGTCGCGGGCGAGCAGCCCGGTGTCCAGGAGCGGCTGGGCCAGGCGCAGCACGGTGCTCTTGGACAGCCCGAGCGCGTCGGCGAGTTCGGTCAGGTTCAGGCCCTCGGCGCCCGCGTGGTCGCGGACCTGCTCCAGGACGGCGAGGGCGCGGCGCAGGGATGCCGACTGGTTGCGCGGCGGTGTCGGCAGGCCCTCGGCGCGCGATCCGGCTCGGGTCTCGCCGCGCGATTCGCCGGGCGCCTCGTCGGCGCCGCGCTCGTGCTCGTGGGTGTTCACTGGCATGTCCTCAGGACGGTCCGACCGGGCGCCCGGGCGTGTGACCCGTCAGGGCTCCGGACGAGAGTACGGGGACACCGGCCACCAGCACGTCGTCGATGCCGGCGGCGGGCCGGCGGGCGTCGCCGTAGTCGGCGAGGTCGGCCACCCGGGTCGGGTCGATCACGGCGATGTCGGCGGCCAGGCCGGCCCGGAGCAGGCCCCGGTCGTTCAGCCCGAAGCGGCGGGCCGGGTGCGACGCGAGGTGCACGGCGGCCTGCTCCCAGGTCCAGTCGCCGAGTTCGACCACGTGCCGGGCGAGCAGTCGGGCGAATGCGCCCCAGCCGCGCGGGTGCGGGCTGCCGCCGATGTAGATGCCGTCCGAGCCGCCGATGTGCGCGGGGTGGCGCAGCAGCGCGCGGACCGACTCGTCGCTGTTGGTCGGCGGCTGGTCGAACACGGCACTCGCCACCAGGTCGGTGGCGATCAGCAGGTCGGCACAGAACTCGGCCGGGCTCGCGCCGACCTCGGCGGCGGCGTCCACGAGTCGCCGGCCCTCGGCCCAGCGGAAGTCGGCGGCGGGCACGTGGGCGAGGGTGATCCGGGGCCACAGGGCCGGGTCCACCTCGTCGGCCAGGAGCCGTCGGGTGGCCGGTCGGGCCAGCGCGGCGACCACCTTGTCCGGGTCGGGATCGTCCAGCGCGCGCGGCAGCGCGACCATCGCCAGGATGCTGCAGCCGCGCAGGTAGGGGTACGCGTCGTAGGTGAGGTCCAGGCCCTCGGCCCGGGCCGCGTCCACCATCGCGATCAGTTCCTCGGCCGGCCCGTGGTAGTGCGAGACGTGGGTGGCCACGCCGGCCGCACGGGCCACGTCGAGCATTTCGCGCATGGCCGGGCCGGCGGCGGCCTCGTAGCCGCGCATGTGCGAGACGTGCGGCAGGCCGCGGGCCGCGACCGGGGCGAGCAGGGCGGCGAGCTCGGCGGTGTCGGCATAGCGGCCGGGCACGTACTCCAGGCCGGTGGACAACCCGCACGCGCCCTCGTCCAGGCCCTGTTCGACCGCCTTGGTCATCGCGGCCAGTTCGGCGGCGTCCGCGGCGCGTGCGGTGGGGCCGAGCGCGCTGTGCCGGACGGTGCCGTGCGGGACGAGGTAGGCGGTGTTCACCGCGGTGGTGCGGTCGTAGCTCGCGAGCAGGTCGGCGACCGAGACCGGGCCCTCGCCCAGGCCGGGGTGGGTGCCGTTGATCGCGGCGAAGTAGCGGGTGACGTAGGCCAGCGCGGCGGGGGTCGCCGGGGCGTAGGACAGGCCGTCCTGGCCGAGCACGAAGGTGGTCACGCCCTGGCGCAGCGCGGCGAGCTGGACCTCGGGATCGAGCACGGCGGCGTCCCCGTGCACGTGGGCGTCGACGAAGCCGGGCGCGACGTACCGGCCGCTCGCGTCGAGCTCGGTGTGGGCCCGTGCGCCGTCCAGGCGGCCGATCGCGGCGATCCTCTCGCCGGTGATCGCGACGTCGGCCCGGAAGGCGGGTGCGCCGGTGCCGTCGAGCACCTGCCCGCCGCGCAGCAGTACGTCGTACATGCGCGCCCTCCCTACCCTTCGTGTCCGCTCGTATCCGCCGGTCTCCGCCCGGTTGCCCGGAGGGGCGGTGTGTGTCGTCGACCGCCGGGTGCGGCGGTCGCCGGGTCGACCGAGCACGGACGTTACGTGTCCGTGAGCGCCCGGTGCCACTTTCGCAGCACACAGTTTTGCAGTGCACAACGTTCGCCGGGACGCCTTGTCGGAACGCGGCGCCGCTTTCTAACGTCCCGCTCACGCCGCACCGGATGTTTCCCCCCTTGCGGCCCGTTCGTGTCGATTGATGCAGACGTCCAGACGTACAGGCCGACCCTCGGGTCGCGGGATCACCCGCGATCGCTCCGGCCTGCCTCGCCGCAGGAGGAATTGTCGTGAAGATCCGGAGTTTGGCCGCCGTCGCAGTGGCCGGCATCGCGCTGGCGGCGTGCGCGCCGGGCACGGCGTCCAAGTCGAAGTCCGCCGACGAACAGACCGGCACGCTCAAGGTGTGGCTGTACGACGAGGCGAACCGCGCGCCCAAGGAAAAGGTCGTCAACGCGGCCGTCGCCGACTTCAAGGCCGCGCACCCGAAGGTGAACGTCGAGATCGGCTACATACCGACCGACGCGGGCCCGCGCGCGGAGAAGATGAAGGGCGCGTTCAACGACCCGAACAGCGCGCCGGACGTGGTCGAGTTCGGCAACACCGACCTGTTCGGCTACGTCGCGGCCGGCGGTCTCGCGGACATCTCCGCCGACCTGGGCAACTGGTCCGAGGCGGGCGACCTGCCCAAGGACCTCAAGGACACCACGCTGGTCGACGGCAAGACCTACGGTCTGCCGTGGTGGCTGGGCCTGCGCTCGCTGTACTACCGCACGGACGTGTTCACCGAGCTCGGCATCAAGCCGCCGACCTCGTACGCCGAGCTGGTCGAGGCCGCCAAGAAGGTGCGTGCGGCCAAGCCGGACATGCTCGGCATCGCGGTCGGCGGCAAGTACACCTTCGGCGGCCTGCCGTTCCTGTGGGCGGGCGGCGGCGACATCGCCACCCAGCAGGGCGGCAAGTACGTCTCCACGATCGACTCGGCGCAGTCGCAGGCGGGCGTCAAGGCGTACACCGACCTGTTCGCCAAGGACATCTGTCCGCCGCAGCAGTGCGCCGACCTGACCGGCGGCAAGACGGTGGAGGCCTTCGCGGCCGGCACCGCCGGCATGGCGATCCTGCCCAACTCCTCGCGCAGCGCGGTCGAGGCGGGCGTGGCCAAGGGCAAGTACGCGGTCGTCCCGCTGCCGGGCAACACCCCGGGTTCGATCGCGCCCGCCTTCTCCGGGGGCAACGACCTCGGCGTGATGAAGTCCTCGCAGCACCGCTCGCTCGCGGTCGACTTCATGAAGATCCTGGGCGGCAAGAAGTACCAGCTCCAGATGTTCGACGCGATGGGCAACCTGCCCACGCTCGCCTCGGCACGTGGTGACGTGGTCGCCAGGGACCCGTGGCTCAAGCCGTTCGTCGACACCCTGAACGCGGGCACCAAGTTCGTGCCCAAGGACGCCGCGTGGGCCAAGATCGACTCGCAGTCCGTGGTGCCGACCATGTTCCAGAAGGTGGTCACCGGCAAGTCCGACGTCTCGGGTGCGACGGGCGAGGCCAAGACCGCGATCGACAACGCGTTCGCCGGGAAGTAGCACGGTGACCACGACCACCACGCCCGCGCGGGCGGACCGGCCGGCCTCGGCCGCGGTCCGCCCGCGCGGCGGCGCGAACAAGACCAAGACCGGGCGGCGCCGTTCGTGGATGCCGTTCTGGCTGCTGCTGCCGTCCGCGGTCATCCTGATCCCGCTGTTCGGCTACCCGCTCTACCAGCTCGGCCTGCTCTCCTTCCTCGAGTTCGGTCAGCCGCAGGCGTCGGCGGGCGAGGTCGCCGAGTTCGTCGGTTTCGACAACTACTCGACCCTGCTGGGCGACGACCAGTTCTGGGACGTGCTGCTCCAGACCGTGATCTTCGCGGCGGCCTGCGTCGTGGCCACCCTCGCGGTGGGCGCGGCACTCGCGGTGTTGCTGACCCGGGTCGGCAAGTGGCCGAGGCTGCTGCTGCTGTTCGCCGCGCTGGGCGCGTGGGCGGCTCCGGCAATGACCGGCTCGACGGTGTGGATGTTCCTGTTCGACACCAACCTGGGCCTGGTCAACGAGGTTCTGGGCATGCAGGGCCACAACTGGTTCTACGAGAAGTGGTCCGCGTTCGCGCTGGTCGGCGTCGTGGTCGTGTGGCACTCGTTCCCGTTCGTGATGATCTCGCTGTACGCGGGCATCGAGTCGATCCCGGTCTCGGTCCTGGAGGCGGCCCGACTGGACGGCGCGTCCACGTGGACCACCTTCCGGCACGTGATGTTGCCGATCCTGCGGCCGATCCTGACCATCGTGGTGATCCAGTCGATCATCTGGGACTTCAAGGTCTTCACCCAGATCTACGTGATGACCGGAGGCGGCGGCATCGCCGGCCAGAACCTGGTCCTCAACGTGTACGCGTACCAGAAGGCGTTCGCGTCCTCGGACTACAGCCTGGGCGCGGCGATCGGCGTGCTGATGACGCTGATCCTGCTCGTGGTCACGGTCTTCTACATCCGCGCGCTGCGTCGCTCCGGGGAGGAGCTGTGAGCACTGTGTCCGCCTCTTCGCCCGCTTCCTCGGGGACCGGCCCCGGCGCCGGAAGCGCGTCCGTCTCGAAGCCTGTGGCCGCCGCCACCGGTCGTCCGGCCGGGATCCGTCGCACCCGGGGCAACCGGAAGGTGTCCCGGCGGATCGCCAACACCACCGCGATCGTGATCGCGCTGCTGACCGTGTTCCCGCTGTACTGGATGGTGCTCTCCGCGCTCAAGCCGGACGGTGAGATCAACTCGGTCGATCCGCGGCCGTGGACGTGGCATCCGACGCTGGACAACTTCCGCGACGCGTTCGGGGTCAGCGGATTCGGCGGCTACTTCCTCAACAGCCTGATCGTGGCGACCGTGGTGGTCGTGCTCTCCGGCCTGGTCTCGTTCCTGGCCGCGGTGGCGCTGACCCGGTTCCACTTCAAGTTCCGCACCACGATCCTGGTGATGTTCCTGGTCGCCCAGATGGTGCCGGTCGAGGCGCTGACCATCCCGCTGTTCTTCCTGGTCCGCGACATCGGCTCGGTCGCGCCCGGGTTCGGGCTCAGCACGCTCGGCTCGCTGATGCTGGTCAACCTGGCCTTCTCGCTGCCGTTCGCGATCTGGATGTTGCGCGGCTTCGTCAAGGCGATCCCGGAATCGCTGGAGGAGGCCGCCCGGATCGACGGCGCGAACCGGTTCACCATCCTGTGGCGGATCCTGTTCCCGCTGGTGGCGCCCGGGCTCGCGGCCACGTCGGTGTTCTCGTTCATCACCGCGTGGAACGACTTCGTGTTCGCGAAGACGTTCATCCTGGACACCGACCACCAGACGTTGCCGGCGGCGCTGATGGTGTTCTTCAAGCCGGACGAGAACGACTGGGGCGGCATCATGGCCGCGTCCACCCTGATGACCATTCCGGTCCTGATCTTCTTCGTGCTGGTACAGCGGCACCTGGTCTCGGGGCTCGGCGGAGCGGTGAAGGACTGATTCCCTGATGGCCACCTCCTCCTCGTCCTCGTTGTCCTCGGCCTCGTCGTCGGCGGCGGCGGTGTCCGTGGTGCCGCGGCCGGCTCGGGTCGTCCCGGGGGCGGGCGCGTTCGTGCTGACGGCGGCCACGGGGGTGACCCATCCGCCGGAGCTGGCCGCCGAGGCCGCGTGGCTGCGCGGCGCGCTCGGACCGGCGACCGGATGTCTCCTGGCTCCCGGTCCGGGCATCACGCTGCTGCTCGATCCGGACGCGCTGCCGGCCGAGGGGTACCGGTTGGAGATCACCACCTCGGCGGTCGAACTGCGCGGCGGCTCGGCGGCCGGGGTGTTCGCCGGCCTGCAGACGCTGCGCCAACTGCTGCCGGCGGACGCGTTCCGGCGCGCGCGGGTGCGCACGGCCGAGTGGTCGCTGCCGGTGTGCGTGATCGAGGACGAGCCGGCTTTCGGCTGGCGCGGCGTGATGCTGGACGTGGCCCGGCACTTCCTGCCCAAGCAGGACGTGCTGCGCTTCGTGGACCTGATGGCGGTGCACCGGTTGAACGTGCTGCACCTGCATCTGACCGACGACCAGGGCTGGCGGATCGAGGTGCCGGGGTGGCCCCGGCTGACCTCGGTGGGCGCGTGGCGCACGGGCAGCATGCGCGGATCGCGGCAACACGAGACGTTCGACGAGCGACCGCACGGCGGCTACTACACGGGCGACGACCTGCGCGAGATCGTCGCGTACGCGGCCGATCGGCACATCACCGTGGTGCCCGAGATCGACCTGCCGGCGCACGTGCAGGCGGCGGTGGCGGCCTACCCGTCGCTCGGCGCGGTGCCGGTGGAGGGGGTGCGCACCCGGTGGGGCGGGTTGTCCGACGGGGTGCTCGCGCCGACCGAGGAGGCGCTGGGCTTCTGTCGCGACGTGCTGGCCGAGGTGTGCACGATCTTCCCGTCCCGGTATGTGTGCGTGGGCGGCGACGAGGTGCCGACCGGGCCGTGGGAGCGGATGGGTCATCCCGACCCGGGCTCGCTCGGCGGCTGGTTCGTGGCCGAGTTGGCCGGGATGCTGGCCGCGCACGGGCGGGTGCTGTTCGGCTGGGACGAGGTGTTGGCAGGCGGCGCGGCGGTGCCCTCGGACGCGCTGATCGGCGGCTGGCGCGGCGAGCACGGCACGATCGCGGCGGCCCGGGCCGGGTTCGACGTGGTGGCGTGTCCGGACACCTCGGTGTACCTCGACTACCGCCAGGGCGAGGGCGCGGACGAGCCGATTCCGGTCGGGCCGCTGCTGACGCTGGCGGACGTGTACGCGTTCCGGCCGGTGCCGTCGGCGTTGTCCGCCGAGGATGGCGCGCGGGTGCTGGGCGGGCAGGCGCAGATCTGGACCGAGCACATGGACTCGGTGCGGCGGATCGACTACATGGCCTTTCCGAGGTTGTGCGCGTTCGCGGAGGCGGTGTGGTCGGGGGCGGGGTCGGGGCCGTCGTCGGAGCCGGAGTCGGGGCCTGGGTCCGAATCCGGGTCCGGGTCGGGTGATTTCGCCGACTTCGTGGCGCGGTTGACGTCGGGGCACTTGGCTCGGCTGGACGCGCTGGGCGTGGAGTACCGGCCGTTGCACGGGCCGCATCCGTGGCAGACCCGCCCGGACGCAGCGGGGTGGCCGCGGGAACGGGCGGACCGCGAGGCGGAGTTGCTGGAGTTGACGAGGGACATCCGGGGCGCGGTCGGGGTGGACGGCGGGGAGTGAGGGGACGTCGGCGGGGGTGGCGGGTGCGCTCCCGGCCGGGGTGACGGGCGGTCGGCGGGGGTGACGGGCGCGCGGGTGACGGGCAGTCGGCCGGGGTGAAGGGCGGTCGGCGGTGGTGACGGGCGCGCCGCCGGGGTGGGGATCGGCCGCCCGCACCGAAGACATCTGACGCCATGTCAGTTACCGTCGCCCGGTCCTGCATTGCTTGCTTCATTGCCTACTTCGCGGAGGCCGCCGGCCGGCCGTGCCGCGGGGACGCTCCGTCGAGAGGTCGGGAGGCCACCCTTCATGCCGTCCGGTTACCACGCGATTCCGAATCTGATCGGGCTGTACGCCGAGCGCATCGACGCGGGCGACTACGTGGGCGTGGGCGAGTTGTTCGCACACGCGGTGATCACCTCCGAGAGCCAGGATCGGGAGGTGGTCGGCGCGGCGGGTGCACGCGCGATGTTCGAGGGGTGGACGCGCCGCTATCCCGACAACGGCACACCGCACACCCGGCACGTGACCACGAACCTGGTCCTGGATGTGGACGACGAGGCGGGCACCGGCACGTGCCGCAGCTACGTGACGGTCTTCCAGGCCCTGCCCGACTTCCCCCTCCAGCCGATCTTCACCGGCCGCTACCACGACACCTTCGAACGGGCCGACGGAACATGGCGGTTCACCCGACGCCACATGATCACCGACTACGTCGGAAACCTGACCCACCACCTGAACCACCCGCTCTAGAACGCGAGCCGACGACCCCTACGGCCAGACCAGCCCATCGCCGTCCCCCGGCGAGCGCGGCGAGCGCGGCGAGCGCGGCGAGCGCGGCGAGCGCGGCGAGCGCGGCGAGCGCGGCGAGCGCGGCGAGCGCGGCGAGCGCGGCGAGCGCGGCG
>NZ_JBITHP010000016.1:0-75718 GCF_044458105.1 Embleya sp. NPDC050493 | reverse complement strand
AGCGCGGGTAGGGCTCGCCGTCATGGGGGCGGTCGGCGAGTCCGGTTGTGCTGCTCGCCCCCACGAAGCGCGAGCGGCCGACGCCGGACCGGGCCACACGCCGCGCGGCTGGGCGCCGTCGCCCGGCCGGCCGTCCCGGGCGGCGAACGCGCACTCCGTCCGAGGTGACCGGTTCGGTCCTCGGGCCACCGGGCTCGCGCACCGCACGCGGCGGCCGGGCTCGTGGGGCTCGGCCGCCGGCCCCCGCTTCCGGGACCTCGCGGATTCGGGGCCGTCCGTTGTGGTGGGCTCGGCGGCTTCGGGGGTGCCCCCTTCGGGCCGGGGTGGATCGGTCCGGCTCCCATCGCGTGTCGGCCGCCGTATGGTCGGGGCTCGCTCGGCTACTCGAAGGTGACGCCTTCCGGGGGAACGTCGACTCGGCTGTCGTCGTCGAGGATCGGGACGCCGAGGCGTTCGTGGGCGATCCGCTGGGCGGCGAGTGCCTGCGTCAGACGCGCTTGGTAGCCGTCGCCGAGGAGCTCGGCGGCCCGGCGCGGGGTGACCAGGACGCGGCTCCACGACCAGCCCGTGGCCGGGTCGGGGGCAAGCGGGCCGAGTGCGGCGATCCGCGCGGCGCTGCGGGACCTGACGTCGCCGCCGTCCGGGTCGGACAGATAGCCCACGTGGGTGGTCTTCCCGAGCACCGCGTTGGCCTCCTCCGCGACCTCGCGCGTCAGCGTCGCCAGGGCGTCCGCGTCCTCGGGCTCCGCGCCGCCGCCGGGCAGCGCGTACCCGCCGTCCGGGTCACCGACCAGCAGGACCCGCCCCTCGGGATCGAACAGCCACCCCGCCGCCCGACCCACCGGAGTGCCGACCGGAATCGGCTCGTCCTCGTGCCACACCCGCTTCTTCGCCGGCCGGTACTCACGCCCGTCGACCATGTACAGACAGGCCCCCGACGCGTACGCCTCCAACGCCACCGAGACCCGCCGCCGAGTCCGCCCCGGGAAGCGCGGCAGCGCCTGGTCGGGGGTGAGCACGTACACCGCGTCCAGTTCCGCATCGGCCGGGGCCAGCGCCGCGACCTGCTCGTCGGTCAGCGTCGGCCCGTCGAAGAGGAAATCCAGTACGACCCGCCCGCACGTCCCGGACGTCGTCGCGGACACCGCGAGCAGCCGGCCGACGGTGAGTTCGAGGCCCAGCTCCTCCCGCAGCTCGCGTCCGGCGGCCTCGTGCGGGGCCTCCCCCGGCTCGGCCATCCCGCCGGGCAGGTCCAGGCCGGGCTTGTAGTTGGGCTCCACCACCACGAGCCCGCCGTGCCGATCCCGCAGCAGCACCGAGGCGCCCACCAGTACTCCCGGCAGGGTCGCGCAATAGTCGATCAGCTCCTGCGATACCGGTTCGTCGTCACCGCTCACGCTCATCCGCTCCCCCGTACATCCGCCGACAGTCGTGGTCCCATCCTGGCCGACCGGTCGGACGCACCGGATCCGCGGCCCGACGACCCGCAACCTCCCACGCCCCGGGACACACCCACGAGGCGCCGCCCCACCCCAAGCACCCCGAGAAGCCCAACGCCGCACACCCCTCCGCGTCGACTCGCCGCCGGGCGACCCTGCCGCACCGCCGTCGGCGTCATCCCGCCGCTTGCCCACTCCACTACGAGGGCCGTCCACCACCCGCCCCGCACACCCGAGTCCACGCAACAAAAAACGGCCCCCGACCAAAACCTCTGGTCGGAAGCCGTCTTTCACGGTGTGGCGGGTGTTGGGTTCGAACCAACGTAGGCATACACCGGCAGATTTACAGTCTGCTCCCTTTGGCCACTCGGGCAACCCGCCGTGTGCGCCTTGCGGCGCGACGGGACAACAATAGCGGACCACCCGGGGTGCTTCGCCACTCGGTATCCGATCGGGTGGGTGGCGCGCGGCCGGAGTCGGGGTCGTGGGGGACGCTCTAGGCTGGAGGGGTTGCCTTCCCTCCCACTCAGTTCCCACAGAAAGCGATTCCGAGCCTTGGCTGACTCCTCTTTCGACATCGTGTCCAAGGTCGACCGTCAGGAGGTCGACAACGCGCTGAACCAGACCTCGAAGGAGATCGCGCAGCGGTTCGACTTCAAGAACGTCGGCGCGCACATCGGCTGGACCGGCGAGCAGATCGAGATGCGCGCCAACTCCGAGGAGCGTGTGAACGCGATCCTCGACGTGTTCCAGGGCAAGCTGATCAAGCGCAGCATCTCGCTCAAGTCGCTCGACGCCGGTGAGCCGAAGGCGTCCGGCAAGGAGTACAAGATCTTCGCGTCGATCCAGGAGGGGATCTCCCAGGAGAACGCGAAGAAGGTCTCCAAGATCATCCGCGACGAGGGGCCCAAGGGCGTCAAGGCGCAGATCCAGGGCGAGGAACTGCGGGTCTCGTCCAAGAACCGGGACGACCTCCAGGAGGTCATCGCGTTGCTCAAGGGCAAGGACCTGGACTTCGCGCTCCAGTTCGTGAACTACCGCTGACCGAGGCCGTCGGCCTGCGGTCACGCGCGGCGGCGCGGCGGCGGCAGGCTCGGGGGTACCCGGGTTCGAGGGCACAGCGAGGACGGATCGCCGGCGACGGTGGTCGAGAGTCCTCGCTGTGCCCTTCATGTATGCCGCGGGCATGCCGCTGCCCGGCTGCGCATGCCGCGTTCCGCCGCCCGGCCGCGATGGCCACCGGCGGCCACCGACCGCCGCTCCCGAGGACGGCCTGGCCCGGGACCGGCCGCGTACCCACGACCACACGGCCGGCCGGACGCCGGGCCGCCGGGCCCTACTGCTGCACCCGCTCCACCAGTGGCCCGCAGGCGTCGATGCTCTGGGTGTCGGCGCCGGTCAGGGCTGCGGACAGGCGGGTGGGGACGGTGTCCTCCTCCAGGCGGCCGGTGAAGCCCGCGTGCAGGACGCGGAGGGCGTCCTCGTAGGCGAACGGGGCCAGGTGGGCGCCGGTGGAGAGTTGTTCCCGGGCGATCGCGAACATGGTCAGGGCGTGTCGGCGAAAGCGGGCCACGCGGCCGGTGGGCGGCACGGGCCAGCGGGCGACGATCGTGCGGTAGGTGTCCTCGTACCGACCCAGCGAGTCGAGTTGGGCCGCCGCGCCGCCGGACAGCCGCGAGTCGACGGGTTCCCGGTGGTAGACCACGCCGGGCTGGGACAACCGGGCGAACGACCAGCCCCGGTCGTGCACCAGGCGCAGCCACAACGACCAGTCGACCAGGAGCGGCAATTCGGGGTCGAAGCGGAACCAGGACGCGGGCGCGGTGTGCGCGGGATTGCGCGCGACCACGGCGGTGGTGGGTACGAAGTTGGCCACCGAGAGCATGTCCGGGTCGTAGGGGAAGTCGTAGTGGTACGGGCTGCCCGGCGTCTCACCCGGCTTCGCCCGGTCGCCGCTGAGGATGCAGTCCGCGTAGATCGCGTCCGAGCCGGTGCTCTCCAGCGCGGCCAGGGCCCGGTCCAGGTGGCCGGGCAGGTACATGTCGTCGTCGTCGAGGAAGGCGACGAATCGCCCGGTGGCGATCTCCAGGCCGGCGTTGCGCGCCGCCGCCGGGCCGCGCGAGCGCGGGAAGGAGAGCAGCCGCACGGTCATCCCCCGGACGCCCAGTGGCAGCACACCCGCGACGTCCGCGCCGCCGTCGTTGACCACGACGACCTCGATGTCCCGCATGCCCTGGAGGGCGACGCTGCGCAGGGCATCGGCCAGCAGGGCCGTGCGGTCGCGGGTCGGAACGATGACACTGACCGTCGCCGCCACGGCAACCTCCGCGCTTCCCGGTGTGGGGTCTGCTTCCCGGTTTGGGGTGTAGTGCCTCTACCCGGGCCTACCGGGACATATCGACACACCGGGAGCGCGGCTACAGCGGTTGGCTCGGGTCTCCCTCGTACGAGATCACGCGATTGGCCTGTCCGGGTCCAGCGGCCGCCCGAGCGGCCGTGATCCCGACCGGCCGGCACCTCGACCGGCGAGCATCCCGACCGGCCGGCACCCCGACCGACCGGCAGCGAGCCCGTCGACCGGTCCGCCTGCTCAGACGCCCACGTGCATCGGGTCGTCGGTCGAGACGATCTCCCGGCCCAGCGGGGTGAGCGAGACCGGGATGAGCTTGAAGTTCGCCAGCCCCAGCGGGATGCCGATGATGGTGATGCACAGGATCAGGCCGGTGACCAGGTGCGCGAGCGCCAGCCACCAGCCGAACAGCACGATCCACAGGATGTTGCCGAGCATCGACCCGGCGCCCGCGTCGCGCCGCCACTCCACCCGGCGGCCGAACGGCCACAGGGCGTAGACCGCGATCCGCCACGACGCGATGCCCAGCGGGATGGTCACGACGAGGAAGAACAACAGAAAGCAGACGATGCCGGCGATGGCGTAGCCGATGGCCAGCCACAGGCCGGAGAACACGAGCCAAATGATGTTCAGGACAGTTTTCACGGACTTGTTCTACCCCGCCCCGGGCCCGCTGACGTCCCCCGCAGGACTGACGACGGCAGAACCCAACTGGCCGAACCCCACCGCTCCCCACGCGCCGGGCCGAAACGCGCCGGCCGACCCGAGCCGCACGGACCGCCCGGAACCGGACCGCCCGCCCCCGACCGATCCCGAGCCTCAGTGCCCCGCCATCGCCTCGAGCCGGGCGATCCGGTCCGCCATCGGCGGGTGCGTCGAGAACAGCTTGCTCATCCCGCCCGCGCCGCGCCGGAACGGGTTGGCGATCATCAGCGAACTCGTGGTCTGCAACTTCGGCTCCGGCGGGAGCGGCAGCGCCTGGGTGCCCGCGTCCAGCTTGCGCAGCGCGCTCGCCAACGCCATCGGGTCGCCGGTGAGCCGGGCCCCGGAGGCGTCCGCCTGGTATTCACGCGAACGACTGACCGCCAACTGGATGACACTCGCCGCCAACGGCCCCAGGATCATGATCGCCAGCATGCCGAACAGGCCCGGACCCTCGTCGTCGTTGCTGCGGCCGAACGGGATCAGCCACGCGAAGTTGACCAGGAACATGATCACGCTGGCCAGCGCGCCGGCCACCGACGAGATCAGGATGTCCCGGTTGTAGACGTGCGAAAGCTCGTGTCCGATCACCCCGCGCAGTTCGCGCGCGTCCAGGATGCGCAGGATGCCGGTCGTGCAGCACACCGCCGCGTTGCGCGGGTTGCGGCCGGTGGCGAACGCGTTGGGGGCCTCGGTGGGCGAGATGTACAGGCGCGGCATCGGCTGCCGGGCGTCGTTGGAGAGCTCGCGCACGATCCGGTACAGCTCGGGGTTCTCCGCCTCGCTGACCGGGCGCGCGCGCATCGAGCGCAGCGCGATCTTGTCGCTGTTGAAGTAGGCATAGCCGTTCGTGGCCAGGGCCACGAACAGGGCGATGATCAACCCGGTCCGACCGAAGAAGCTGCCGACGACCAGGATGAGCGCCGACATGCCGCCGAGCAGTACGGCGGTCTTCAGTCCGTTGTGCTGGCCGTGCACGGCAGAGTCCTCTCGCAAGCGTCCCAGGGGTGACAATGCGGGCCCGTGCGGGGTATCCGCCGGGTTGTCGCCCTCTGCCCGTTGTCTCTTCTTTCGCAACGGGACAACGCCTCGCAGAGTTCCCTCCCGGAGCGGGCGTAACCCCCCGCCGCGAGCCCCGCCCCGGGACCGGAACCGCAGGTCAGCCGAGCAGACCCGGCACGGTGAGCACGTGCAGCACCACCTGGGGAGCGACCGAGAGCAGCACCCCGAGAGCCCCGGTGAGCACCAGCGCGGCAACCACCGGAGCCGGTGTCCGGGTGGCGCCGAGGAGCCCGCCGCCCGGGCCGGACGCGCCGCCGGACGGGCTCGGCAACCCCGGCGCGGCGGGCGCGAACAGCTGCGCGGTCCAGGCCAGGTAGTAGTACAGGGCGATCACCACGTTGACCGCCATCACCACCGCCAGCCAGCCGGTGCCGGAGTCGATCACCGCCTGGAACACGGTCACCTTCGCGAACAGTCCGGCCAGACCCGGCGGGATGCCGGCCAGGCACAGCAGGAAGAACGCCATCGCCGCGGCGCCGACCGGACGCGAGCGGAACAGCGCGCGGTGATCCGAGACCAGGCCGCCGCGCTCGCGCGTCACCAGGGTCACCACCGCGAAGGCGCCCAGGTTCATCACCGCGTACACCGCGAGGTAGGCGACCGACGCCGGCAGCGTGTCGGCCAGGTCCTCGCCGTGCCCGGCGGCGGTCCCGAACGGGACCAGCACGTAACCCGACTGGGCGATCGAGGACCACGCCAACAGGCGCACCGCGTCGGTCTGTCGCAGTGCCGCCACGTTGCCTGCGGTCATCGTCACGGCGGCGAGCACCGCGAGCGCCGGACCCCAGATGTGCGCATACGGCCGGAACGCGATGCCGGCGACCAGCAGCAGTCCGGCGAATCCGGCGGTCTTGGAGACCACGGAAAGGTAGGCGGCGACCGGGATCGGCGCGCCGCGATAGGTGTCCGGCACCCAGAAGTGGAACGGCACCGCCGCGACCTTGAACGCGAATCCGACCATGGTCAGCACCGCACCGGTCGCGGCCACCGTGGTCAACCGCGGGTCCAGGTGCTCCAGGTCGCCCGCGATCCTGGCCAGGTGCACGCTGCCGGTGCTCCCGTAGACCAGGCTCACGCCGAACAACATCACCGCCGTGGCGGCCACGGACAGCAGGAAGAACTTCAGTGCGGCCTCGCCGCCCGGGCCGTCCCGACGCAGGCCCACCAGCGCGAACGCGGGCAGCGACAACGTCTCCAGGGCGACCACCAGGGTCAGCAGGTCGCGCGCGCCGGCCAGGGCGACCGCGCCGGTCACCGAGGACAGCAGCAGGAACTGGTACTCGCCGCCGGGCACCTCGCTCTCGTCGCTCTCGTCGCTCTCGTCGCTCTCCTCGCCGCCCTCGGTCGGCCCGGTCCTCGGCACCGACAACATCGGCATCGACAACAGCACGACCACGACCGCCGAGCCGAGCAGCACCAGCTGGAGCACCAGGGTCAGGTCGGTGACCACGTACGAGCAGCCCGAAGGCGAGCAGAACGTGCCGCGCGCCTCGGAGTCGTCCGTGCGCAGCGGCACCAACAGCACCAGCGCCGTGCCGAGTCCGGCCAGCGTGAGCCAGGGCAGCACGGCCTTGCGCGGGCCCTCCAGGAACAGGTCCGCGAGCAGCACCACGAGCGCGGCGACCGCGACGGCGACCACCGGCCCGATCGCGAGCCAGTCGATCGACTGGACGTCGAACGGCATGTCAGCTGCCTCCCATGAGGGCACGCACGGCCGGGTCGGTGATCGCGAGCACGGTGGCCGGCCACAGTCCGGCGAGCAGGGTCAGCGCGACGAGCGGGGTCCACACCACGACTTCGCGGCCGGTCACGTCGACCTCCGGGCGACCTGTCGGGGCCTCGCCCGCGGGGCCCATGCACAACCGGCGGACCAGACCGAGCATGTAGGCCGCGGTCAGCACGGTGCCCAGGCCGGCCAGGACCAGGAAGGTCCGGTAGCCGCCGGTGGACAATCCGGCCGCGGGCTCGTACGCGCCGTACATCGCGAGCAGTTCGCCCCAGAAGCCCGCCAGCCCGGGCAGCCCGAGTCCGGCCACCGCGCCGAACGCGACGAGCGCGCCGAGTCGGGGTGTGCGTCCGTACATCCCGCCGCCGAGTCGGCCGAGCAGGGCGGTGCCGTGTCGGTCCTTGACCGCGCCGGCCAGGAAGAACAGCAGGCCGGTGATCAGGCCGTGGCCGATGTTGACGAACAGCGCGCCGTTGATGCCCTGCGGGGTCAGCGTCGCGATGCCCAGGAGGGCGAAGCCCATGTGGCCCACCGAGGAGTAGGCGATGATGCGCTTGAGGTCGCCGTCCGGGTCGCGCAGCAGCGCCAGGCACACCAGCGAGCCGTACACGATGCCGACCACGCCGAACGCGGCCAGGTACGGCGCGAACGTCTCGGCGCCCTCCGGCAACATCGGCACCGCGATCCGGATCAGGCCGTACGTGCCCATCTTGAGCAGCACGCCGGCCAGCAGCACGGAGCCGGCCGTCGGCGCGGCGGTGTGCGCGTCCGGCAGCCAGGTGTGCAGCGGCCACATCGGCACCTTGACCGCCAGGCCCAGGCCGATCGCCAGGAACGCCAGCACCTGGACGCCGTGCGACATGCCCGCGCCGTGCCGGTCGGCGAGTTCGACCATGTCGAAGGTGCCGGTCTTCGCCTGGATCAGCAGGAAGCCGAGCAGCATCACGGCCGAGCCGAGCAGGGTGTACAGGATGAACTTGTACGAGGCCGGGCCGCGTTCGCCCGGGCTCCCCCAGCGGTTGATGAGGAAGTACATCGGGACCAGTACGACCTCGAAGAAGAGGAAGAACAGGATCAGGTCGAGCGCCGCGAAGGTGCCCAGCGTGCCGGTCTCCAGGAGCAGGAACAGCGCGACGAACGCGCGGGAGTCGCCGCCGGGCGGAATGTTCCACAGGCTGTGCACGGCGACCAGCAGCGTGAGCAGCGCGGTGAGCAGCAGCAGCGGCAGCGAGATGCCGTCGATGCCGAGGTGGAAGCGCAGGCCCAGCGAGGGCGCCCAGGACACGTCCGTCTCGAACTGCATCCCGCGGCCGCGGTCGAAACCGCACGCGAGCACCACGGCACCGACCAGGGTCGCCGCGCTCGCGCCGACACCGACCAGCCGGGCCGTGCGATCCGCGATCCCGGGCAGCAGGAGCAGGGCGGCGCCGAGCAGCGGCACGGCCACGACGAGGATCAGCACGACGCTCACCGCAAGGTCTCCTGGGCATGAGAGGGCGTCGGGGGCGACATGCGACGGCGGGTCACGAGCCCACCGCCACGGCGACGGCGAGCACGACCACGCCCGCGAACAGGCCGGTCAGATAGAGCCGGGCGTTGCCGTTCTGGCCCCGGCGGATCCCGCCGCCGAGCAGCCACGCGCTCTGCGCGGCGCCCTTGACGTAGGTGTCGACGACGGCGCCGTCGCTGAACCGACTCGCCTTGGCGGCGAGTCGGACGGGAGTCAGGATCAGCGCCGCGTACAGCCCGTCCACGTCGAATCCGCGCAGCGCCGGGCCGCGCAGCGGACCCAGTACCCGGGCCGGATCGCCGGCCGGGTCGCGCCGCCACAGCGCGCCGACCACGCCGGCTCCGAGCACGAGTGCGGCCAGCGCGAGCACCGTGGTCGGCAGCTGCGGGGTCAGTTCGGCGTAGCCCAGGTCGCTGCCGAGGGGCGGCAGACCCGGGAAGGCCACGAAGCCGAACAGCACCGTGGGCACCGCGAGCACGATCAGCGGCCACACCATCGCGGCGGGCGCCTCGCCCGTGTACGCGGGCTTGCCGTAGTCCGCCGCGTCCGCGTGCGCGGGCACCTCCGCGCCGGGCGCACTCTCGCGCGCCGGTCCGAGGAACACCCGCAGCCACACCCGGGTCGCGTAGGCCGCGGTCAACGCGGCGGTGAGCAGCCCGGCCACCAGGACCAGCCAGCCGGCCGACTGCGGTACCGGGCCGTGTCCGGCGGCGGTGTGCTCGGCCGCGCCGAGCACCGCCTCCTTGCTGAAGAAGCCGGCGAACGGCGGCACACCCGCGAGCGCGGCGAGTCCGGCGGTCATCGTCCAGAACGCGATCGGCGCGCGGTGCCGCAGTCCGCCCATGCCGGCCAGCGCGCCGGTCCCGGCGACGTGGATGGCCACCCCGGCGCCGAGGAAGAGCAGCGCCTTGAACGCGCCGTGCGAGAGCAGGTGGAACACCGCCGCGTCGCGTCCGCCGACCGCGAGGCCGCCGGTCATGTAGGCGAGCTGGCCGACCGTCGACCACGCGAGCACCCGCTTGAGGTCCTCCTGGGCGAGCGCGGCCAGGGCCGAGCCGATCATGGTCGCCGCGGCCAGCACCGCGAGCACGATCAGCGTCGCGTGCGCGGCGAGGAAGGCCGGATACAGGCGGGCCACCAGGTAGGCGCCGGCGGCGACCATGGTGGCCGCGTGGATCAGCGCGGACACGGGGGTCGGGCCGGCCATCGCGTCCGGCAACCAGGTCTGCAGCGGCACCTGCGCGGACTTGCCCGCGACGCCGCCGAGCAGCAGCAGGGTGCCCGCGGTGACCCACCCGGCGCCGCCCTCGGGCACCGCGGCGAGCACGTCGCGGATCCGGAACGAGTCGGCGCCCGCGGCGAGCACGAGGATGCCGATCAGGAACGGCACGTCGCCGAACTTGGTGACCACGAACGCCTTGATCGAGGCCGAGCGGGCCGCCTCGGTCTCCCAGTGGTGGCCGATCAGGAAGTACGAGCAGACGCCCATCACCTCCCAGCCGACCAGGAGCACGATCAGGTCGCCGGTGTACACGACGAGCAACATCGCGGCGGTGAACAGCGACACCAGCGCGGCGTAGGACGAGTAGCGCGGATCCTCGCGCAGGTAGGCGGCCGAGTAGATCTGCACCAGCAGCGCGACCACGGTGACCAGCACCGCGGACAGCGCCGCGAGTCCGTCCACCCGCAGCCCCAGCGTGATGTCCAGGGCGCCGGTGGGGGTCAGCCGCACCGCCGATTCGCGCGTGTCGTCGCCGATGCCGACGGCCACGGCGATCGCGAGTCCGGTGGCCACCAGGGCGGCGGGCACGGCGATCAGGACCGGGCGCACCCGGCGGCCGAGGAACAGCCCGAGCAGGGCGGCGAGCGCGGGCAGGCCGGTGGCCGTCGCGGCGGCGACCGTCATACCGATCCCTCCTTGTGCTCGGCGAGCTCGTGCAGTTCGGGGATGTCGGTGGTGGCCCGGTTGCGGAACACCATCAGCACGATCGCCAGGCCCAGGCCGATCTCGGCGGCGGCGATGGTGATCACGAACAGGGTCAGCGCCTGACCGGCGTGCAGCGTGTCGCGCAGGTACATGTCGAACGCGACCAGGTTGATGTTGACCGCGTTGAGCATCAGCTCGATCGACATCAGTACGAGGATCGCGTTGCGGCGCGCGATCACCCCGTAGAGCCCGATGCCGAACAACAGGACGGCGAGGACGAGCGGATAGACCAGATGCATCGCGGGGTCAGTCCTTCCGGCCCGAGTGCGCGCGCGAGCGGGAACGGGAGCGGGACAGCACGATGGCGCCGATCAGTGCGGCCAGGAGCAGCACGGACAACACCTCGAACGGCAACACCCACACCTTGAACAGGCTCTGCCCGGTGACCTCGGTGCTGCCCACGGTGTCGTCGCCCAGGTGCAGGTAGGCGGTACGGAACGCGTCCACGATCACGGTGAGCAGGGTCGCGGTGGCGCCCAGCGCGACCACGGCGGCCGGGATCCGGGCGGCGGGGTCGGGCGGTTCGGAGTAGCCGATCGGCGCCTTGGTCAGCATCAGGCCGAACAGCAGCAGCACCACGACCGCGCCGACGTAGATCAGCACCTGGACCCAGGCGATGAACTCGGCGGTGAGCAGCAGGTACTCGGCGGCCAGGCCGCCGAGCGTGACCACCAGCCACAGCGCGGCGTGCACGACCTGGCGGGTGCTCACCACGAGCAGCGCGGAGCCGAGCACGATCAGGCCGATCAGGACGAAGGCGATCTCGGCGCCGGTGGGCGAGAGGAAGCCGTGCTCGGTGGCGGCGAGGTTCACGGGGTCTCCTCCGCTTCCGCTGCGGCGGCCCTGGCCGCCGCAGCGGCCTTCTCCGCCTTCTCGACGGCCTTGCGGGCCTGGATCAGTTCCTTGGGGTCCTCGGCGTGCTCGTCCAGCGCGGGGGGCGGCGGGACGGTCCACATCCACTCGCGCAGCTTGTCCTTCTCGTGCGTGAGTTCGTGGATGTCGCCGGTCGCGTACTCGAACTCCGGCGACCAGAACAGCGCGTCGAACGGGCACACCTCGACGCAGATCCCGCAGTACATGCACAGCGCGAAGTCGATCGCGAAGCGGTCGAGCACGTTGCGGGTGCGGTCGCGAGCGCCGGGTTCGCGGGCGGGCACGACCTCCTTGTGCGAGTCGATGTAGATGCACCAGTCCGGGCATTCGCGCGCGCACAACATGCAGACCGTGCAGTTCTCCTCGAACAGCGCGATCACCCCGCGCGAGCGGGGCGGCAGTTCCGGCAGGACCTCCGGATAGGACTGTGTGACGGACCTCTTGGTGAGGGTCCTGAGGGTCACCGCGAGGCCCTTGGCCAGGCCCTTCATCAGGTCGCCACCTTTACCACGCCGGTCAGGACGAGTTGGCCGAGCGCGAGCGGGACGAGCACCGTCCACGCGAGCTTTTGCAGTTGGTCCTCGCGCAGTCGCGGATAGCTGACCCGCAGCCAGATCACCACGAACGCGAGCACGCCGGTCTTGAGCAGGGTCCACAACCAGCCGACCGAGTCCGACCACGGGCCGTGCCACCCGCCCAGGAACAGCACGGTGGTCAGCGCGCACACGATCAGGATCCCGGCGTACTCGGACAGCAGGAACAGCGCGAAGCGCAGGCCGGAGTACTCGGTGTAGGCGCCGAAGATGATCTCCGAGTCGGCGACCGGCATGTCGAACGGCGGGCGCTGGATCTCGGCCAGGCCGGCGGTGAAGAACACCACGCCGCCGATCGCCTGCCAGGGCAGCCACCACCACTCGAAGCCCTCGACGATCCCGGTCAGCGACACGGTCCCGGCGGCCATCGCGACCGAGGCCGCGGCCAGCAGCATCGGCAGTTCGTACGCCATCAGCTGGGCGGCCGAGCGGATGCCGCCGAGCA
This sequence comes from Embleya sp. NPDC050493, assembly GCF_044458105.1. NCBI lineage: Bacteria > Bacillati > Actinomycetota > Actinomycetes > Kitasatosporales > Streptomycetaceae > Embleya > Embleya sp. NPDC050493. The sequence goes on along the minus strand of NZ_JBITHP010000016.1, from coordinate 63,031 downwards.
GCGAGTACTTGTTGGCCGAGGCCCAGCCGCCCATCAGCGAGCCGAGCACGCCGACGCCCATCACCGCGAGCACGAACACGATGCCGGCGTCGACGGTGCGGCCGACCAGGCCGTTCGGCCCGATCGGGATCGCGATCAGCACCACGAAGTACGGGATCAGCGCGACGGCCGGGGCGAGCTTGAAGACCTTGCGGTCGGCCCCGGCCGGGACGATGTCCTCCTTCTGCGCGAACTTGACGCCGTCGGCGACCAGCTGGGCCCAGCCGTGGAAGGCGCCCGCGTAGATCGGGCCGACCCGCGCCTGCATGTGCGCCATCACCTTGTGCTCGGTCTGCCCGATCAGCAGGGGCAGCACGAGGAAAGCCCCGAGCACGAGAACGAGCCGGAGGCACACGTCGAGGAGACTCACGGGGTGTCCCCTTCGGTGGACGGGTCGGGCGGACCGCTTTCGCGGGGTGTGGGCGCCTCGGGCGGCGAAGCCGACGCGGCGGACTCGGGTTCCTCGGGTGATCCGGCGGGGGGCGCCGGCTCGGGATGCGCGGGCGATTCGGGCTCGACCGCAGGGGTCGCCGGGGTTTGACTCGCCGACCCCTCGGACGCGCTGCGGGTGCGGCGCGCGGGCGGTGCGCCCTCGGCGGCCTGGCTCGCCGAGCCGGCGGAGGCGCTGCGGGTGCGGCGGGCCGGTGGTCCGTCGGTCGCGGCCCGGCCTGCCGAGCCGGCCGCGGCGCCGCGGGCGCGGCGCGGGCGTTCCTCGGCGGCGGCTGCGGCCTCGGCCGCCGCCTCCTCCTTGTGCGGGCCCCACGTCGCCGGATCCGGTACCCCGGGAGGCAGGGTGCGGCGGCGGCCGGGGGCGCGGCCCGGCCCGGCGCCGTGATCGGACTCGCCCGGCTCCTTCGCACCCGGCCATGCCTTGGCCACCCGCGAGGCCAGCACGAACTCCTTGCGCAGCGGGTGTCCCTCGAAGCCGTCCGGCAACAACAGCGGATCCAGGCCCGGGTGGTCGGTGAAGACGATGCCGAACATCTCGTGCGTCTCGCGCTCGTGCCAGCGAGCCCCCGCGTACACGCCGGTCGCGGTCGCGAGCACCGCGGCCTCGCGCGGCACGCGCGTGCGCAGCAACAACCTGGGCCCGGTCGGGATCGCGCACACGTGCGCGACCACGTCGAACCCGTCGGCGAGTTCGTCCACCCCGGTGAGCCAGTCGAAGAACGCGCAGCCGAGCCCGTCCCGCGCGGCGGTCAGGGCGGCGACCCAGTGCTCCGGCGCGACGTCGACGGTGACCAATCCGTACGCGTCCGACACGGCGAGCACCAGGTCCTCGCCCAGGCCCGCGCGGATCTCCTCCGGCGTCATCGGGGATCCCCCGCGGGAGGGGTGGGCGGCGCAACCAGCGGCCGGCCGAGCGCGGCGGCGGGCAGCTTGCGGGCGTACCGCGCGGCCGGGTTCTCCACCGCGATCCGCTCCTGGAGCTTGAGGATCCCCTGGAGCAGCGCCTCCGGCCGCGGCGGGCAGCCGGGCACGTACACGTCCACCGGCACGATCTGGTCGACGCCCTTGGTCACGCAGTACGAATCCCAGTACGGCCCGCCGCAGTTCGCGCAGGATCCGAACGAGATCACGTACTTGGGCTCGGGCATCTGCTCGTACAGCCGCTTGATCGCGGGCGCCATCTTGTCGCTGACCGTCCCGGACACCACCATCAGGTCGGCCTGCCGGGGGCCGGGGGCGAACGGGATCACGCCGAGCCGGATGAAGTCGTGCTTGGCCATCGAGGACGCGATGAACTCGATCGCGCAGCAGGCCAGGCCGAAATTGAATACCCAGAGGGAGTAGCGCCGTCCCCAGTTCAGCACCAGCCGCACCGGGTCCGGCGCGAGCCGGGAGAGCACCCCGAGTCGGGGCGGTGGGAGATCGACCGGTGTGCGCTCCACCGGTGCAGGTGTCAGGTCCATGCGAGCACGCCCTTCCGCCACGCGTACAGCAGTCCGGTGGCCAGGAAGCCGACGAACACGAACATCTCCACCAGGGTCGTGGCGCCGAAGCCCGGCGCGTCGAACACCGTCGCCCAGGGGAACAGGTAGATCACGTCGACCGCGAAGATGACGTACAGATAGGCGTAGAGGTAGTAGCGGATGTGGACCTGTGCCCACCCCACCCCCACCGGATCGACGCCGCACTCGTAGGTCGTGAGCTTCTCGTGCGTGGGCACGCTCGGTCGCAGCAGTCGCCCGCCGGCGAACGCCACCGCGACGAAGGCCGACGCGACGAGAAGCACCAGACCCACGAGCGCGTACGTTCCGTAGTAGCCCTCCACCCGGTGCCCGCCTCCTGATCGACATTGCCCGAACGTTGCGTGGTCGTTGCGTACGTTTGTGGCACGGGAGTCTAGGGGGGTTGCGCCGGACCTGTCCCCGGTGTCCAGTCCGGTCGACCGGCCGGATCGGCGATACCGCTCCCGAGCCGGAGGTGGTAGGGACAACCCCACCCCCAAGACACCGACCCGCGCCATGGGACCCGCCCGGGTCACCCGGCAGAGTTGACCCAACGGATCGGCTTCTCTCCCAGCGAGGCAACTCCATGTCCATGCCCTCACCCGCGACTGCCTACGACGGGTCCACAGGTGATGTCCCGGCCCGAACGCGGCCGGGCATCCTGCGCGCGCCGTTCACGGTGCGCACGTGGACCGACACGATCCATCTGGTACTCAACCTGCCCATCGGCATCGTCGGCTTCACCTATGTCGCGGTGTTCATCGCGCTCGGCGTCGGCCTGACCCCGCTGTGCCTGCTGGGGTTGCCGCTGCTGGCGCTGACCCTGATGGGCAGCCGGGCGTTCGGCCGGGTGGAGCGGGCCCGGGCGAGTGCGCTGCTGGACGAGCACGTACGGGCGCCCGCGCCGCTTCGGCACCGGCCCGGTCCCACCGGGTGGATCAGGTCCGGCCTGACCGACCGGATCGGGTGGCGGGCCAGTCTCTACCTGTTCCTGCAACTGCCCTGGGGCGTCTTCACCTTCGCCGCCACGACGGCGCTGTGGGCGACCTCGCTGAGCGCGATCACCTATCCGCTCACCCAGCCGCTGTATCGCCGGGCCGACATGCCGGGCGCGATGCTCTCCGGCGACGGGCCGCACGAGAGCGGCGCCGACCACTATCTGGCCGGGCCGGGCCCGGTGTCGCTGACCGTGGCGTTGGGCGTGGTGCTGTTCTTCGCGACCCCGTGGCTGGTCCGCGGGATGGCCAACGTGGATCGGGTGATGGTGCGCGGCCTGCTCGGTCCGGCCTTGTTGTCCGAACAGGTACGCGACCTGACCGTGTCCCGGGGGGCCGCCGTCGACACCGCCGCGTCCGACCTGCGCCGGATCGAGCGCGACCTGCACGACGGTGCGCAGGCCAGACTGGTGGCGCTGGCGATGGACCTGGGCATGGCGAAGGAGAACCTGAGCGCGAGTCGGGACACCGAGACCGCGCGGATGGTCTCCTCCGCGCACGACGAGGTCAAGCTCGCCCTCCAGGAGTTGCGCGACCTGGCCCGGGGCATCCACCCCGCGGTGCTCACCGACCGGGGTCTGGACGCGGCGCTGTCCTCGATCGCGGCGCGCTGCACGGTCCCGGTCCGGGTCGAGGTGGACCTGCCCGATCGCCCACCCGCCCCGATCGAGTCGGTCGCCTATTTCTGCGCCTCCGAGCTGCTGACCAACGTCTCCAAGCACGCCCGTGCCTCGCACGCGTGGGTGACGGTGGGCCGGCAGGACGGTCGGATGTACCTGATCGTCGCCGACGACGGTGCGGGCGGCGCCTCGACGGGCAAGGGGTCCGGCCTGGCCGGCCTGATCGAGCGGGTGCGCGGTGTGGACGGCACGCTCACCGTGGACAGCCCCGAGGGCGGGCCCACCCGGGTCACCGTGTGGCTGCCGCTGTGAGGATCCGCCGGACCTGAGATCCGACCCGCCCGCGGTACGCCGCGGCGACTCGAATCCGGAAGACTGTAGCCGCACCCGCTCTCCGGGTGCGGCTACCGGATTTGGGGGATGTGAACGCTGTGCGCGTCGTCATCGCTGAGGATTCCGTACTACTCAGGGACGGTTTGTCCCGCCTGTTGACCGCTCGCGGCCACGAGGTCGTGGGCGAGGTCGGGGACGCCGAGCAACTGGTCGCCGTCGCGGGGCGACTGCGCCCCGACGTCTGCGTCGTGGACGTGCGGATGCCGCCCACGCACACCGACGAGGGCATCCGGGCGGCGGTGCGGATGCGGGCGACCCTGCCCGAGGTGGGCGTGCTCGTCCTGTCACAGTACGTCGAGGAGCAGTACGCGACGGAATTGCTCGCGGGCAACACCAGCGGCGTCGGCTATCTGCTCAAGGACCGGGTCGCCGACGTCGGCGACTTCGTCGCGGCGGTCGAGCGGGTCGCGGGCGGCGGCACCGCGCTCGACCCCGAGGTGGTCTCCCAGCTGCTCGGCCGTTCCCGCAAGCGCGACGTGGTGGAAAAGCTCACACCGCGCGAGCGCGAAGTACTCGGCCTGATGGCCGAGGGACGCACGAATGCGGCGGTCGCACAGGCCCTGGTGGTGTCGGACGGCGCGGTGGAGAAGCACGTCAGCAACATCTTCGGGAAGCTCGGTCTCGCACCCAGTGACACCGATCACAGACGGGTCCTCGCGGTACTCGCGTATCTCGGATCCTGACATCGTAGGGATCGAATTACTGGACCCATGCAATCATCCGGTCGATCGGAGCAGCCGTCCCATACCGGGGCGGACTGTTGTTTTGTTCGGATACAGCCGGATATGCGCCCCCGGTGGGCCATGTCCGAGGCGTGACGCCGCTCACGTCGCGCGCCAGGGCGGATCCTCGCCCGCTCCGGGGGGCGCCACGGCCCCCATCTGTACAGCCGTACGATGAAAACTGCGACATCCGCGCGGTGCGCGGACCAACCGCCGCAGCGCCGAGGAGGTCCTTCCCCGTGACCAAGCAGGTCAAGCAGCTCGACCGGGTAGTGATCCGGTTCGCCGGCGATTCCGGTGACGGAATGCAGCTGACGGGCGACCGTTTCACGTCCGAGACGGCGACGTTCGGAAACGATCTGTCGACCCTTCCCAACTTCCCCGCCGAGATTCGAGCACCCGCGGGCACCCTGCCGGGTGTGTCGAGTTTCCAACTCCACTTCGCCGACCACGACATCCTGACGCCGGGCGACGCCCCGACCGTCCTGGTCGCGATGAACCCGGCCGCGCTCAAGGCCAACATCCGCGACCTGCCGCGCGGGGCCGAGATCATCGTCAACACCGACGAGTTCTCCAAGCGCGCGATGGCCAAGGTCGGCTACGCGACCAGTCCGCTGGACGACGGCTCGCTGGACGCCTACAACGTGCACGCGATCCCGCTGACCACGCTGACGGTCGGCTCGCTGGCCGAGTTCGAGATCTCCAAGAAGGACGCCGAGCGGGCGAAGAACATGTTCGCGCTCGGTCTGCTGTCCTGGCTGTACCACCGGCCGACCGACGCGACCATCGCGTTCCTGCGCAGGAAGTTCGCCAAGCTGCCGGTGATCGCCGAGGCGAACGTGGCGGCGTTCAAAGCGGGTTGGAACTTCGGCGAGACCACCGACGACTTCGCGGTCTCCTACGAGGTGGCCCCGGCCAAGCTGCCCGCCGGGACGTACCGCAACATCACCGGCAACCTCGCGCTGTCCTACGGCCTGGTGGCCGCCGGGCAGCTGTCCGAGCTGCCGGTCTACCTCGGTTCGTACCCGATCACCCCGGCCTCGGACATCCTGCACGAGCTGGCCAAGCACAAGAACTTCGGCGTGCGCACGTTCCAGGCCGAGGACGAGATCGCGGGCATCGGCGCCGCGCTCGGCGCGTCCTTCGGCGGCGCGCTCGGCGTGACCACCACCTCCGGTCCGGGTGTCGCGCTCAAGTCCGAGACGATCGGCCTCGCGGTCTCCCTGGAGCTGCCGCTGCTGATCATCGACGTGCAGCGCGGCGGACCCTCGACCGGTCTGCCGACCAAGACCGAGCAGTCCGACCTGCTCCAGGCCATGTTCGGCCGCAACGGCGAGGCGCCGGTGCCGATCGTGGCCCCGCAGACCCCGTCCGACTGCTTCGCGGCCACCATCGAGGCGGCCCGGATCGCGCTGAAGTACCGCACCCCGGTCTTCCTGCTGTCCGACGGCTACCTGGCCAACGGCTCGGAGCCCTGGCGGCTCCCCGAGACGTCCGAACTGCCGGACCTGCGGGTCGAGTTCGCGACCGAGCCGAACCAGGAGATGCCGGACGGCACCAAGGAGTTCTGGCCGTACAAGCGCGACCCCGAGACGCTGGCCCGCCCGTGGGCGGTGCCCGGCACGCCGGGTCTGGAACACCGCATCGGCGGGATCGAGAAGGCCGACGGGATCGGTTCGATCTCCTACGACCCGGCCAACCACGACCTGATGGTGCGCACCCGGCAGGCCAAGGTGGACGGCATCGCGAACGACATCGAGCCGCTGTGGGTCGACGACGCGACCGGTGACGCCAAGGTGCTCGTGATCGGGTGGGGTTCCACCTACGGTCCGATCGCCGCCGGCGTGCGTCGGGTCCGGGCGGCGGGCGGCAAGGTCGCACAGGCCCACCTGCGCCACCTCAACCCGTTCCCGGCCAACACGGCCGAGGTCCTCAAGTCGTACGACAAGGTGATCGTCCCGGAGATGAACCTGGGTCAGCTCGCCCTGCTCCTGCGCGGGAAGTTCCTCGTGGATGCCATGTCGTACAACCAGGTTCGCGGCCTGCCGTTCAAGTCCGAGGAGCTGGCTCACGTGATCCAGGAAGTGATCGAGAGTGTTTGAGTCTGCGAACGGCGCTGGCGGCTTCCCTTCGCTGTCGCTGATCCCGAAGGCCGACGGCAAGCAGTCCATGAAGGACTTCAAGTCGGACCAGGAGGTGCGCTGGTGCCCGGGTTGCGGGGACTACGCGATCCTGGCGGCGGTGCAGGGCTTCATGCCCGAGCTCGGTCTCCGCAAGGAGAACATCGTGTGGGTGTCGGGCATCGGCTGCTCCAGCCGCTTCCCGTACTACATGAACACGTACGGCATGCACTCGATCCACGGACGTGCCCCGGCCATCGCGACGGGTCTGGCCACCTCGCGCGAGGACCTGTCGGTATGGGTGGTCACCGGTGACGGCGACGCGCTCTCGATCGGCGGCAACCACCTGATCCACGCGCTGCGGCGCAACGTCAACCTGAAGATCCTGCTGTTCAACAACCGGATCTACGGTCTGACCAAGGGTCAGTACTCGCCGACCTCCGAGACCGGCAAGATCACCAAGTCCACCCCGATGGGCTCGCTCGACCACCCGTTCAACCCGCTGTCGGTGGCCATCGGCGCCGAGGCGTCGTTCGTGGCCCGGTCGATCGACTCCGACCGCAAGCACCTGACCTCGGTGCTGCGCGCCGCGGCGGCCCACGAGGGCACCGCGCTGGTGGAGATCTACCAGAACTGCAACATCTTCAACGACGGCGCGTTCGAGCTGCTCAAGGACCCCGACAAGCGCGACGACGTGACCATCCGGCTGGAGCACGGGCAGCCGATCCGGTTCGGCTCGCAGGGCCAGTTCGGCGTCATCCGCGGCGCGCGCGGCTCCCTGGACGTGGCCGAGGTGGCCCAGGTCGGCGAGGACGCGCTGCTGGTGCACGACGCGCACGCGGACAACCCGGAGTTGGCGTTCGCGCTGACCCGGCTGGGTGACCTGACCAGCAACACGCACACCCCCATCGGCGTCTTCCGCGACATCGAGCGCCCGGTCTACGACCGGTTGATGTCGGCGCAGATGGCCGAGGCGGCGAGCAGCGGCGGCGCCGGTGACCTGTCCTCGCTGATCCGGGGCAACGACACCTGGACGATCGATTAGGTAGAGAGTCCGGCGAGACAACGTGGGGCCCGGCGGAGATCGCGTCGGGCCCCACGCGCGTTGCGGCCCCTGTTCGGCCGAGCGCGGGTATGTGCGGCGAGGCGGACGGGCAGCCGAGGGGTATGCAGTCACCCACCGGCCCGCCCGCTCCGCTGAGTGTGGACGTTCGAATTCCCGAGACGGTCGGATACCGCGTCAAGAAGCGACTGCTCGGCCCGCCGCTGGTCGGTTCGCGACTGCGTGGCGAGAAGTTGTCCAATCCGACCGCGCTGGGCGTGCTGGCCTCGGACTGCATCTCCTCCTCGGCGTACGGCACCGAGCAGATGTTGCGTGCGCTGGTGCCCTACATCGGCATTGCCGCCTTCACCCTGCTGCTGCCGGTCACCTACGCGATCCTCGCGGTGCTGCTGTTGCTGACGCTGTCCTACTGGGACGTGGTCGGCCTGTACACCAAGGCCGGCGGCTCGTACATCGTCGCCCGGGACAACTTCGGGCCGCGCGTCGCGCAGGTCGCCTCGGTCGCGCTGCTGATCGACTACGTGGTCACCGTCGCGGTGCAGACGGCGGCCGGCACCGACGCGATCGCCTCGCTGCTGCACCTGGTGTGGGGGAGCGACATCAGCGGCTGGAAGCCGGAGATCTGCGTCGGTGTGGTCGTGGTGCTGTTCTACGGCAACCTGCGCGGGGTCAAGGAGGCCGGGCGGGCGTTCGCGCTGCCGGCGTACCTGTTCATCGGCGCGATGGCGGTCGTGTTCGCGGTCGCGCTGGTGCGCTGGGCGAGCGAGGGCTCGTTGCCGCAGGCGGACGTGCACGCGGCCGGGGCGGTGCCGCTGGGCGATTCGGGCGGCGGATTGCTGTACGGCGCCTCGCTGTTCGTGGTGCTGCGGGCGTTCGCCAACGGCGGGTCCTCGTTGACCGGCCTGGAGGCGCTCTCGAACAGCGTGTCCACCTTCCGCGAACCGCAGGGCCGCAACGCGCGCAAGACCCTCGTGGCGATGTCGCTGGTGCTCGCGGTGCTGGTGCTGGGCATCTCGCTGCTCGCGCGGGCCACCCACGCGCTCCCCTACACGGACGGCGATCCCACGGTGATCGCGCAGGAGGCGCACCTGGTGCTGGGTGGGGGCGTATTCGGTCGGGCCGGGCTGATCTTCGTACAACTGGCCACCGCGCTGATCCTGTACACCGGCGCGAACACGCCGTTCAGCGGCTTCCCGTTCCTGGCCGACTTCGTCGCCGAGGACGCGTTCCTGCCCAAGATGTTGCGCAGGCGCGGACACCGGCTGGCCTTCTCGAACGGGATCATCCTGCTCGCGGTGGCCGCCGTCGCGCTGCTGCTGGTGACCGGGGCGAGTGTGGACTCGCTGGTCGCGCTGTACGCGATCGGCGTGTTCACCGGATTCCTGATGGCCGGTTCGGGGCTGACGAAGCATCACTGGACGCACCGCAGCGGCCGATGGCAGGCCGGGGTCGCGGTGAACGCGCTCGCGGCGGTGGTCTCCGGCGTGGTGGTGCTGATCTTCGCGATCACCAAGTTCACCGAGGGCGCGTGGCTGGTGGTGGCGCTCTTCCCGCTGGGCGTGTGGGCGTTGATCGGGGTCAACCGGCGCTACCGGGAGGAGGCGGCGGCGCTCGCGGCGGCACCGGCCACGGCGGACTTCGGCCTTCGGGACCGCTCGGTGGTGGTGGTGCTGGTCGACTCGCTCGACGTCGCGGTGCTCGAGGCGGTGCGCTATGCCCGCGCCCTGCGGGCCGACGACCTGCGCGCGGCGCACTTCGTGCTGGACAGCCGGCATGCCAGGGTGCTGCGCAAACGCTGGGAGGCGAGTCGCGCCGCCGACATCCCGCTGGAGCTGATCGAGTGCCCGGATCGGCGGCTCGCCCGCGCGGTGCTGGAATTGGCCGCGCGGGAGGTGGCGGACGGCGCGTCCGGGATCACCGTGCTGCTGCCTCGGCACACCTATCCGCCGGTGATCGGCCGCCTCCTGCACGGCCGGACCACCGACTCGATCGCGTCCGCACTGACCCGGGTGCCGCACGCGATCGCCACCATCGTGCCGTTCGACATGGCCGCGGCGATGGCGCATCGACCGCCCGCCTCCGCCGACTCGGCGGCCAGGTGTGTGCCCCGGCTGTTGCCGGCGAGGGACGCGGAACCCGAGCCGATCATCCCCACGACCGGGCCCGCCTCGGTGGCCGAGCTCAAGTGGCGGCAGCGGGCCGAGGTGGTCGGCCGGGTCCGATCGGTCTCCCCGTCGCCGGAGACCGCCCGACCGGCCCTGGAGGTCGAGCTGTACGACCGCACCGGCGGCCTTCGGCTGCTCTTCCACGGCCGCCGGCACCTCGCCGGCGTGGAACCGGGCCGCCGAATGCGGGTCAAGGGCGTGGTCGGCGAGGCCGAGGGCCACTTGGCGATGTCGGATCCGAACTACGAACTGCTTCCGGAGGACGACTGAGGTCGGGTGGGAACGGGCCGGCTCGGGTGAGGTCGGGTGAGAACGGGCGAGGTCTGTGAGACCGGCGAGCTCGGGTGAGGCCGCCCGCGGACGACTCGACCGCCGAATCAGGATGTGCTCGACGACTGCGACGTGCTCTCGGGAGCGTCGGACCGGCCCACGCGACGGAGCAGGCCGAGTCGGCTGGCGGTGCGGGCGATGTCGGTCGGCAGGTCGTCGCCGGCGAGGAGTTCGGCCAGGGGGTGGTCGCTGCACAGGAAGAGTCGTACGTCGGCGTCGCAGCAGACGTCGACCAGGTTCACGAAGCGCTGCCGGGCCTCGGCGGTCGCGGTCTTCAGCGGCGGCAGCCCGCCGATCACCCACGTCGGATACGTCTCGGCGAGCACGAGATAGTCGAGCGGCGAGGTACGGCCCTCGCACAGCGCGGCGAACCCGCCCCACAGTTCCCCCGACCGGGCCGCCTCGACCGCCAGGTCGCGGCGGTTCACCCGCAGCGTGACCGCCTCGTCGGGGATGGGCGGCAGCAGACCCTGGCCGCGCAACTGCTCGGGGTCGCCGGGCCACAACACCGCGCCCCGACCGAACCCGGTGACCACGGTCCCGGCCCGGGGCAGGGCCCGATAGTCCTGCGGACCGGCCACGGTGACCACGGCCATCCGCTCCTCGATCTCGCGGATCGTCGGCTCGAACAGGTGGTGGTGGAGCGGATCGGGCAGCAGTCCGGCGGGCGGATAGTTGGACGTGCAGACCAGGACGACGCCGCGTGCGTGCACCTCCCGCAGCAGCCGGGTCACCAGCATCGCGTCGCCCGGGTCGTGCACGTGGAACTCGTCGAAGCACAACAGGTCCACGTCGCCGACCAACTCGGAGACCGCCGCGTCGACGGCGCTGTGCTCGGGGCCGTGGTCGTCGCGGTGCCGGTCGACCGCCTCGTGCAGACGGCGGAAGAAGGCATGGAAGTGCACCCTGGTGCGACGCTCGGCGGGCAGCGGTACGGCCGCGAAGAACGCGTCGAGCAGCCAGGTCTTGCCCCGGCCGACCGGGCCCCACAGGTAGAGCCCCGCGGCCGGCCGGCGGCGGAACGGGCCGTGCCCGCGCCCTCGGCTCAGTGCCACGCCGAGCTCGGCGAGCCGATCGACGGCCTCTTCCTGGGCCGAATCGAGCACGAAACCGCGCGCGTTCGCAGCTTCGTGGAAGTGGCCTCGCATCGTCTCGACCGTCGTTCGCCCCATGATCGGGATCCTAGGGCGCGTGTTCGCGGGCCTCGCCGGTGGTCGAGACCGGGGCCGGGGCCGGGTGACCTCGGGCCGCGTCGGGGCCGTGCTCGCGTCGGGCGTGGCCGGTCGATTCGGCACGGCGCCTTGTTACGCAGTTACGCAATCACTTCAATCCAGCGACGTGTCATCGGCCCGGACGGGTATCGCGTGGTACTCGACCTCGACATGGAACCGGCCGTTGGCCCCCGATCCGGCGGTCATTACACCCGGCCCTCCCTCTCCCCGAGGCAACGTCTTCAGCGTAGTTACGGGTCCGACCCCGCAGCACCCCTCCCGATCCGGTTCACCCGATCGGGCAGCGGTGGGGAATCGAAGACGGGTCCTAGGCTCTCGCGTATGCGCATAGACCTGCATCAGATCGTCGTGGATGCCCGGGAGCCGGGGGTGTTGGTCCGGTTCTGGGCCGGGTTGTTGGGTGGGGAGCCGGTGGATCGGGAGCGGGGTTGGTCGCACGTCGAACCGCCCGGCTCGGCGCGGATGGCGTTCCAGCCGGTGTCGCAGGACAAGGCCGGGAAGAACCGGCTGCATCTGGACCTGCGGGTGGCCGACCTGGACGCGGCGGTGGCGCTGGCGATCTCCCTCGGGGCGAGTGCGCGCGGACCCGTGGTCACCGACGATCAGGGGTCGTTCCGGGTGATGCTCGATCCGGAGGGCAACGAGTTCTGCTTCGTCGGTTGACGTGACGACGGGTCGGCTCGCACGGGGAGTCGGCGGGACACGGTCGCCGTTCCCCGCGAGCCGACCCGTCGGTCGTCGCGGTTGTCGCCGGGCCGGTCAGGCGGCCGTCACGACCGCTTCGCGGGCGAGCACGCGCGGCGTGGCCTTCGGGCTCTTCTTCGCGAAGATCACCAGCCGCATGAAGGCGAACCGGCCGATGCCGGCGAGGCCGGAGGCCGAGAGGTAGACCGCCTGCTCGACCAGGACGCCGGCGTTCGGCTCGATCGCGCGCAGGATCAGCATCGCGGCCGTGGTGAACAGGTAGCAGACCAACACCGTCAGCGCCGCCTTGACGTGGTCGCTCTTGCCGGGCTTGTCCCGGCCGAAGGTGAACCGGCTGTGCAGCTCGGTCGCGATCAGCGTCGAGCCCACCGTCACCAGCGCGTTGGCGGCGGCGAACGGCACGTGGCCGGACAGCAGGACCAGCGTCGCGCTGCTCGCGAGGCCGACACCGCCGCCGCAGACGACGAAGCGGACGAAGGAGCCGATCACTCCGGGTGCCTTGGCGGTGGTGGTGCTCGTGGTGTCCATGTCCAAGAGCATCCGCCGCACCGCCGGCAGCCCCCGCACAGACCGCTGACCAACCCCACAACCCGCTGTCAGCGCCGGCCCCGACTCCCGCCGGCCTGTCAGCGTACGCCTGTGACCTGGGCATTCACCCGAAGTTCCAGTCTGCCGGCAGCTCCGCTTCGCAACACGCACAGACGAAGTCGCCCTCCTTGACCACGTTGCGCTCACCGCACTCCGGGCACCGACGGAAGACGAACTCGTGGGTGAAGCCCTCGGGGTGCGCCACCCCGATCCGCGCGAGTGCCGCAGCCACCGCCGGCCACGAGCCCGGCTCCGGGCAGTAGCCGGTCGACTGGTTGCCGACCTCGACCACCGCCCACGCCCCGGCCTCGATCCCGAACGCGATCTCCCCCGCGCCGAGCACCCGCTCGCCACCCGCGCAGGCCACATGCTCACTGCGCCGCGGCGCGAGCCGCAACACCCCGTCCAGCCCCACCACATACGTGAAAGGCTCGTCGTGCTTCCGCGTCTCGACCCAGGTCGCGAAGTCGGCCGCCGATCGGATCGGCCGGCCCGCGGTATCGGCCCGCACGACCTCGGCCCGGATGTCCGCCGGTCCGACATACCCGTACTCGCGCATGGAGGCACTCACCTCACCACTGTGGCAGGTCGGCCCCGGGTAGCACTCGGACGCTTCGGTGCACGGCGAAGGGTCGGGGGTCTAGCGTCCGGGGCGTACGACGGAGGGCCTTCGGCGACGGGGGCGGAGTGGGAGGTGGGCGATGGCGGGGCAGCGTGCCGAGGGGGCGGCGGTGCGGGCCGTGGCGGCGCGGTTTCGGGAGGTCAACGGGGACCATGCGATGACGCCGGCGGACGACGCGTACGTGAATCGGCAGTTCGTCGAGCTGGGCGCACTGTGCCGGCAGGTCGGGCGCGATCCGCACGAGGTACGCGAACTGATGTCGGCCCGGTTGTTGCCGCTGCCCTCCTATCTGCGCTCGGACGGCGCCGAGATGGTGCCCGCCGACCTGTTCGCCCTCGCCGACGCGGCCGGCGGCCCGGATCGGCTGCGGGCCTGGTTCGTTGGGCACTGGTCCGATCCGGACGAGGGCGAACAGGAGTGGGACGCCTACCTCAGCGGCCGATACGTCTGCCTGCACACGGTGTCCCCGGCCACCATCCGCCGCAAGGGCGAACTGGTCGCCGCGATCGAGGCCGCCCTGGCCGCGGCCGACTCGGACTCCCCCGCACCGGCCGCCACCCTGTCCGCCCTGGTCGACGAACTCGACGCCCTGATGCCGGACTTCACCGACTACGACCGCCTGCGCTTCGGCGGCCCCGTCTCCCGGGACACCCACATCACCGCCCTGCGCACCCATCGACCGCCGATCGGCGCGCAGTGACGACCGGGGTGCGTCGACGACGGTCGCTCGACGCACCCGAGAAGCCGTACGTGCCCCCGCCGCGACGTCGCCGCCCGTGCCCTGGCCGGTTCGGCTCACGTGGTGATGTCGCGCTCCGTCATCCGGGCCCAGGCCGCCGCACCGAAGATGGCCGTGTACGCCGTCTGGATACCGAGGTTGCGGATGATCTCGTCGGTCGGGATCGGGTTCCGCAGCAGGTCGCCGAAGCTCATCCAGCCGTCGGTGAACAACCACGGGTGCAGCGCCGACAACTGCGGGATGCCGGTCAGGATCGCGGTCACGATGACCACGCCGACCGTGGTGGCCATCGCCGCCACCGGCACCGTGGTCAGCGTCGAGACGAACAAGCCGATCGCCGCGAGGCCCACCAGCGAGGCCGCCACGCACAGCGCGATCAACAACGCCCGCCAGGACGCCTCGCCCATCGAGATGGTGTCGCCGGTCAGCAGTGGCACGTCGCCCATCGGGAACAGCGCGGCGCCCACCACCAGCGCGGACAGCGCGACCGTGAGCGTCGCGGCCAGGCAGAACGCCAGCACACCGGCGAACTTCACCACCAGCAACCGGGTGCGGCCGGCCGGCGCGACCAGCAGATAGCGCAGCGTCCCCGCGTGCGCCTCGCCCGCGATCGAGTCGCCCGCCACCACGCCGACCGTCATCGGCAGGAAGAACGGCAGCGCGGCGGCCAGGGACGCGAACACCAGGAACAACCCGTTGCCGGTCACCTGGTTCACGAAGTCCATCGACCCGCCGCCACCGCCCCCGCCCGAGGAGTGGCCGTCGTGGAAGTAGCGCAGCGCCACCCCGAGGACGACCGGTACGACGGCCAGGAAGCCCAACATGGCGGCCGTGCGCGGGCGCAGGAAGACCAGGCGCAACTCGCTGCGCATCAGCCCGCGCAGCCGCGGCGCCCGCTCGGACCCGAACGTCTCGTTCGCCGCCGAGTACCGGAACGCGGGCGACAGGACACCCGTCTTGGGCAGTGCGTCAGTCGGTGACATCGAAGCCTTCTCCGGTCAGGGCGACGAACGCGTCCTCCAGGGACGGTCGTGCCAGGGTGAACGAACGCACGCGCACGTCGGCGCGGACCAGCGCCGCGCAGACCTCGTCGGGCTCCAGCGGCGCCGGGTCGGCCTCGACGCCGTCGCGGGTGGTGACGATGTCGGTCGCGCCGAGCCTGTCCAGCACCACGACCGCCGCCTCCGCGTCGGGAGTCGTGACGACCAGCCGGGCCCGGGTACCGGCGCGCAGGGATTCCACCGTGCCCTGGGTGATCAGCCTGCCGTGGCTCATCACCGCCACGTCCGTGCACACCTGCTCGATCTCGTCCAACAGGTGCGAGGACAGGAACACCGTCGTGCCGTCCGCGGCCAACCCGCGGATCAGCGCCCGGATCTCACGCATCCCCTGCGGGTCCAGGCCGTTGGTCGGCTCGTCGAGCACCAGCAGGTCGCGCGGTCGCAGCAGCGCGGACGCGATGCCCAGCCGCTGCTTCATGCCCAGCGAGTAGGCCCGCGCCTTGCGGCCGGCCACCGCCGTCAGGCCGACCTTGGCCAGCGCCTCGTCCACCCGGGCGGCGCGGGTGCGCGAGTCCGAGGTGGGGTCGGCGGCGTCCAGTCGGTCCAGGTTCTGCCGACCCGTCAGGAAGCCGTAGTGGGCCGGGCCTTCGATCAGCGCGCCGACCCTGGGCAACACCTGCCCGACGGCCCCGGGCATGGGGCCGTCGAGCAGGGTGACCGAACCGCCGGTCGGCCGGATCAGGCCGAGCAGCATCCGGATGGTCGTGGTCTTGCCGGAACCGTTGGGCCCGAGGAACCCGAAGACGGAGCCGGCCGGCACGGTCAGGTCGAGTCCGTCCACGGCGAGCCGGTCCCGGCCGTAGCGCTTGGACAGCCCCTCGGTACGGATCGCGGCGGTGCCGACCGCCGTGGACGCGGTCATCGCTGTGCCGCGATCCGCTGGAGCGTGTCGGCGTCGACCGCGCCGGCGAAGACCCGGCCCGAGTCGGTGCTCAGCACGTTCACCAGACGCGTGTTGATCAGCGTCCCGCCCGGAACCGGCTTGCCCAGCTTGCCCAACAGCCGGGTGGCGTCCTTGGCGTCGCCGCCGGCGGGCAGTTCGACCACGGTCGCCCAGCCCTCACCGAGCAGGCCCGGGTCGGCATGCCCCCCGGTCGGCGCCGCCGGCGTGCTCGGCGTGCCGGGTGCCTGGGGCCGTGCCTCGTTCGGTGCCACCTCCTTGACCTGCGCCCCGGCCGGCGGCTTGAAGTCGAAGGTGCCGGCCGCGGGCTTGTCGTACGAGATCTGCTCGAAGCCGATGTCGATCGCGGGCTTGCCGCCCTTGACGGTGTCCACCGTCACCCGCAGTGGCACCCCGGTCTTCGCGTCCACGAACACCGTCGCGGCGGCGATCAGGCTGCCCTGGGCCCTGGGTGCGAAGCGCAGCTTGTAGACATCGTGCCCGGCGACCCGGCCGGTCCCGTCGGCCCGCACGTCGGTGGTCGGGCCGACCAGGTCGAGCAGTTGCCGGGCCACGTCCTGCGGCGTGGTCGGCACCAGCGAGGCGACGTCGGGCCGGCCCCGGTCGACCGTGCCGTGCGTCACCGCGTGCGCGCGGCTGTCGTAGGTCCACACGTCGCGGCCGTTGTGGATGACGTTGTACTCGGCCAGGTCGGACATGAGGCCGATGCGCTGCCGGTCCGGGCCGTCCAGGGCCACCTGGAGCCTGTTGGTACCGGACAGCAGTGCCTGCGGGCCGTTGCCGCCTGCCTTGCCGGGCAGGGCGGGCAGACCCAGGTCGGTGTCGATGCGGACGGTGCCGGTGAGCGCGTCGGCCCGGGCGGCGGCCACCTTGGCGACGAGTTGGTCGGCGGTCTGCTCCGGTAGCCCCGGATGCGAGTCGTCGGCGAATGCGGTCGGGCCGAATGTCACGGCACCGACGGTTGCCGCCGCGATCGCGGCCGGCACCGCGAAGCGCCACGGAACAAAACGGCGGGTGGTGCGAGTCATGGAGCTTGCCCCCTGATTCGAGTGTCGAATGCGACACCACAAGGGGATCATCGGGACCGGCCACTCGGCGTCCGCCGAACGTCACCGGAAAACGTCCACCTCAAGACGTGCGGTACGCCCGAGCACAGGACTTGATGGTGACTCGCCACCCCATTCGCTACTCCCGAGGGAGCAGCCGCCGAGCACTCCCGCAGAAGGCCGCGGCCCGCCCACCCGGGGTCACGGGTGGGCGGGCCGGCACCGAAAACTACGCGCTACGCTCCACGACCAGCTCGCACAGCGAGGCCAACGCCTGCTTCGCACTGCACTCCGGCAGCGGCGCCAGGACCTCCCGAGCGGCTTCGGCATAGCGCCGAGTGTCCTCGCGGGCCTTCGCCAGCGCCGGATGCCCGCGCAGCAGCGAAAGCGCCTCCGCGTGCTCGTCGTCGTCCGTGATCGGCCCGTCCAGCAGTTCGAGCAGGTGTCGGTCGGCCGCCGGCGACGAACCGGTCACCCCCGCCCGCAGGTGCAGCACCGGCAGCGTGGGCACGCCCTCGCGCAGGTCGGTACCCGGCGTCTTGCCGGACTCGGTCGACTCGCTGGCGATGTCGAGCACGTCGTCGGCCAGTTGGAACGCGACGCCGAACCGCTCGCCGTACCGGGTCAGGATGTCCACCACGTGCTCGTCCGCACCCGCGAACATCGCGCCGAACTGGCCGGATGCCGCGATCAGCGAGCCGGTCTTGTCCGCCATCACCGACAGGTAGTGCTCGACCGGGTCGTCGCCCGGCCCCGGGCCGACCGTCTCGCGGATCTGACCGGTCACCAGCCGGGCGAAGGCCCGAGCCTGGATCCGCACCGCCTCGTTGCCCAGATCGGCGACGATCTCCGAGGCCCGGGCGAACAGGAAGTCGCCGGTCAGGATCGCCACCGAGTTGTCCCACCGGGAGTTGGCGCTGGGTGCGCCGCGCCGCAGCGGGGCCTCGTCCATCACGTCGTCGTGGTACAGCGTCGCCAGGTGGGTCAGTTCGCACACCACCGCCGCCGGCACCACGCCCGGCGCCTGCCAGTCGCCGAATTGGGCGGCGAGCAGCACCAGCAGAGGCCGGAACCGCTTGCCGCCCGCCTCGACCAGATGCCGCGAGGTCTGCGTCAGGTAGGGGAACTCGCTCTTGGTGGCCGCCAGGAGCTCCTGCTCCACGGCGGCCATCCCCGCCCTGATCTCGGCGTCGAGAGTCTCGTCCGTGACGCTCAGCCCGAAGGGCCCCACGATCGCCATGACGGTTCTCTCCTGTCGATCACGCAGAGTCTCTGCGTCTTGCTTAATGGACGAACAAGGCTGCCTTGTCCGCGAGGTCCAGTACCGGCTGCGGGAGGATGCCAAGGACCACGGTAACGGCTACCCCGAGCGCGATGGCAGCGGTGGTCATCACGCTCGGTACGACAACCGTCGGACCGTCGGCCTTGGGCTCCGAGAAGAACATCAACACGATCACCCGCACGTAGAAGAACGCGGCGATCGCACTGCACAGCACACCGACCACCACGAGGCTGCCCGCACCGCCTCGCGCCGCCGCCTGGAAGACCGCGAACTTTCCGGCGAAACCGCTGGTCAGCGGGATGCCGGCGAAGGCGAGCAGGAACAACGCGAACACTCCTGCGACCAGCGGGGAACGCCTGCCCAGACCCGCCCAGTGGGACAGGTGGGTCGCCTCGCCGCGGGCGTCGCGGACCAATGTGACGACCGCGAACGCACCCAGGGTGACGAACCCATAGGCCACAAGGTAGAACATCGTGGACGACACGCCCGCGTCGTTCATCGCGATCATTCCGGTCAGGATGAAACCCGCGTGGGCGATCGAGGAGTAGGCGAGGAGCCGCTTCACGTCGGTCTGGGTGATCGCGATGATCGCACCGGCGACCATGGTCAGGATCGCGACGCCGATCATCACCGGCCGCCAGTCCCAGCGCATGCCCGGCAGCGCGACGTAGAAGAAGCGCATCATCGCACCGAACGCGGCGACCTTGGTGGCCGCCGCCATGAACCCGGTGATCGGGGTCGGCGCGCCCTGGTACACGTCCGGCGTCCAGGAGTGGAACGGCACCGCGCCGACCTTGAAGAGCAGGCCGACGGCGACCATCGCGAGCCCGATCAGCAGCAGCGCGTCGTTGTCCATCGCACCGGCCGAGGCGACCCCGATCTTGTCCAGCGAGACGCTGCCGGAGTAGCCGTACAGCATGGCCACGCCGAACAGGAAGAACGCCGAGGAGAACGCGCCGAGCAGGAAGTACTTGAGCGCGGCCTCCTGGGAGAGCAGCCGGTTGCGCCGGGCCAGCCCGCACAGCAGGTACAGCGGCAGGGACAGGATCTCCAGCGCGACGAACATCATCAGCAGGTCGTTCGCCGCCGGGAAGAGCAGCATGCCCACCAGCGAGAACATGGTCAGCGGGTAGACCTCGGTCTGCGTCCAGCCCGCCGCCGCCGCGTCCTTCTCCTGTTGGCTGCCGGGCGCCGCCGCGGCCTGCGGGGCGAACGCGTCGCCGCCGGCCGGTTCCAGCCTGCGCTCGCCGATCAGCAGCACCGAGGCGATGCCGATCAGCAGCAGCGTGCCCTGGAGGAACAGCGACGGGCCGTCCACGGCGACCGCACCCATCGCGGTGATGCTGCCGCGGTGGTCGTCCGGCAGGTCCCGGGCGAGCCAGACGACCGCGCCGAACGCGGCGATCATGCCGACCAGGGCCACCGTGAGCTGCGCGCGGTAGCGGGCCGGTCGGGGCAGGAACGCCTCGATCAGCACGCCCACCACGGCGACGCCCGCGATGATCAGGATCGGCGAGAGCTTGCCGTACTCGATGGTGGGCGCGTCCACCTTCGTCACGGCGAGCGTTGCCGTTGCGGCGGTGCTCATGCTCACTTGGAGCCTCCAGTGGTGTGCGCCTCGGTGCCCGCGGCCTGTTCGATGGGCTTGGTGGGCGCCGGGTCCTTCTGCTCCACCCGGCTGAGCGTGTGGTCCACGGCCGGGTTCACCGCGTCGAGCACCGGCTTGGGATAGACGCCGAGCACGAGCAGGAACGCGATCAGCGGTACCACGACCGCCAGTTCGCGCGGCACCAGGTCGCGGAGCTTTTCATTGCCCGGCCGCAGCGGGCCGGTCATCGTGCGTTGGTACAGCACCAGCACGTACAGGGCGGCGAGCACGATGCCGGTGGTGGCGAAGATCGCGGCCACCTTGTACTTCGCGAACGCGCCCACCAGCACCAGGAATTCGCTCACGAACGGGGCGAGCCCCGGCATCGAGAGGGTCGCGAGTCCGGCCACCAGGAACGTACCCGCGAGAACGGGGGCGACCTTTTGCACGCCGCCGAAGTCGGCGATCGTCCTGCTGCCGCGGCGGGTGATCAGGAAGCCCGCGATCAGCAGCAGGGCCGCGGTGGAGAAGCCGTGGTTGACCATGTACAGCGTCGCGCCCGACTGGCCCTGACTGGTCATCACGAAGATGCCCAGGATGATGAAGCCGAAGTGCGAGATGGACGTGTACGCGATCAGCCGCTTGATGTCGGTCTGGCCGACCGCGAGCAGCGCGCCGTAGATGATCCCGATCACCGCGAGTGTGATCACCACGGGGGCGAAGAACTTCGAGGCGTTCGGGAAGATCTCCAGGCAGAACCGCAACATCGCGAACGTGCCGACCTTGTCCACCATCGCGGTGACCAACACCGCGATGCCGGGCGTGGCCTCGGTCATGGTGTCCGGCAGCCAGGTGTGGAACGGCCACAGCGGGGCCTTGACCGCGAACGCGAACATGAAGCCCAGGAACAGCGCCTTCTCCGCGGTCGGGTCGATGTCCAGCTGACCGGTGGCCACGGCCTGCGAGATCTTCACGAAGTCGAAGGTGCCGTTTCCGTCGATCCCGATGCCCTGGTTGGCGGTTGCCACGTACAGACCGACCACGGCGGCCAGCATGACCAGTCCGCCGAGCAGGTTGTAGAGCAGGAACTTCACTGCCGCGTACGAGCGTTGCGCGCCGCCGTAGCCGCCGATCAGGAAGTACATCGGGATCAGCATGGCTTCGAAGAAGACATAGAACATGAACACGTCGGTGGCCGCGAAGGACACCACCACCATGGCCTCGACCAGCAGCATCAGCGCGAAGAACGCGTGCGTGCTGCGCGGCGCGGCCTTGCCGGTGCCGACCACGCCGTCGGCGCCCACCGGGGCGTCGTCCGCGTCGTGCCACGAGGCCAGGATCAGCAGCGGCATCAGCACCGCGGTGAGCAGGATCAGCACCAGGCCGATCCCGTCCACGCCCAGCGACCAGCGCACCCCGAACGAGGAGATCCAGCTGTAGCTCTCGGTGATCTGGAAGCGGTCGCCGTCATTGTCGAACTTGGTCGCGACCACGATCGCGACGGCGAGTGTGAGCAGGCTGAACAGCAGCGCCACGTTCTTGGCGAGCTTGCGCTTGCCGGCCGGCACGGCGGCGACGCACAGCCCGCCGACGAACGGCAGCGCCGCGAGCGTCGTCAGCCAGGGAAAGTGGCCGTTCATCGAAGTCCCTCCGCCAAGGCGCCTACGGGGTGGGCGATCTGGGGTCGTGTCCGGATGGTCATGTTCAGGCCATCCGAGCCATCAGCGTGCAGGCCACGACCAGCAGCGTGCCGCCGAACATGGACAGCGCGTACGAACGCACGAATCCGGTCTGCACCTTGCGCACACGCGCCGAGGTGCCGCCGAAGAACGCCGCGAGTCCGCCCACGAATCCGTCCACGCCGCGGTTGTCGAACCACACGAGCAGGCGGGTCAGGTACTGGCCGGGCCGCATCACCAGGCCCTCGTTGACCGCGTCCTGGTACAGGTCCCGCCGCGCCGCGACGGTGACCAGGCTCGCGGCCGGTGCCACCGCGGGCACGTCCCGGCGGGCGTACTGCACGTAGGCCACCACCGAGCCGAGGGCGACCATCGAGAGCGCCAGACCGGTGACCGCCCACTCGCTCATCGGCAGGTCGCCGTGCGAGAAGCCGGTGACGGGCGTCAGCCACTTCACAAAGGACTCGTTGAGCACGAACAGGCCACCCGCGAACACCGATCCGAACGCGAGCAGGATCATCGGGCCGGTCATCGAGACCGGCGACTCGTGCGGGTGCGGCTCGTGCCAGTCGGCCGGGGCGCCGGCCGGCGCCTCCTTCCAGCGTTCCTTGCCGAAGAAGGTCATCAGCATCACGCGCGTCATGTAGTACGCGGTGAGTCCGGCCGCCACCAGGGTGACCGCGCCCAGGATCCACCCCGAGGTGCCGCCCTTGGCGAACGCCGCCTCGATGATCTTGTCCTTGGAGAAGAACCCGGACAGCAGCGGGAAGCCGATGATCGCCAGGTAGCCCAGGCCGAAGGTGACGAAGGTGATCGGCATGTACTTGCGCAGGCCGCCGTAGCGGCGCATGTCGACCTCGTCGTTCATGCCGTGCATGACCGAACCCGCGCCCAGGAACAGCCCGGCCTTGAAGAAGCCGTGGGTGACCAGGTGCATGATCGCGAACGCGTAGCCGATCGGGCCCAGTCCCGCGGCCAGGATCATGTAACCGATCTGGCTCATCGTGGAGGCGGCCAGCGCCTTCTTGATGTCGTCCTTGGCGCAACCCACGATCGCCCCGAACAGCACGGTGATCGCGCCGACGACGGTGACCGCCAGTTGTGCGTCCGGCGAGGCGTTGAAGATCTCCGCGGACCGGGTGATCAGGTACACGCCGGCGGTGACCATGGTCGCCGCGTGGATCAGCGCGGAGACCGGGGTCGGACCCTCCATCGCGTCGCCGAGCCAGGCCTGGAGCGGGAACTGGGCCGACTTGCCGCACGCGGCGAGCAGCAACATCAGGCCGATCGCGGTCATCGTGCCGTCGCTCGCGCTCGCGCTGCCGCCGAGCACGTCGGCGAAGTCGAAGGTGCCGAACGTGGTGAACATCAGGAAGATCGCCACGGCCAGACCGAAGTCGCCGACGCGGTTCATGATGAACGCCTTCTTGGCGGCCGTCGCAGCGCTGGGCTTGTGCTGCCAGAAGCCGATCAGCAGGTAGGAGGCAAGCCCCACGCCCTCCCAACCGGCGTACAGCAGAAGGTAGTTGTTCGCCAGCACCAGCAGCAGCATCGCCGCGACGAACAGATTCAGGTAGCCGAAGAAGCGCCGACGGTTCTCGTCGTGCGCCATGTAGCCGATCGAGTAGATGTGGATCAGCGAGCCCACACCGGTGATCAGCAGCACGAACACGATGGACAACTGGTCGAGGTGCAGGCCGATGTCGGCCTGGAACTCGTTGACCGGTGCCCAGGTCCACAGGTGCTGGTCGACCGAGCGGTCCGCGTCGTCCTTGCCGAGCATGGTCACGAACATCAGCACGCCGACCACGAACGCCCCGAGGGCCATCGCGGTGCCGAGGATGTGGCCGAAGGCGTTGGTGCGCTTGCCACCGACGAGCAACAGCAGCGCACCGAGCAGCGGCAGGCCGACGACCAGCCACAGCGCCGAAAACGCGCCACTTGCCGCGACGGAGTGCAGCCCGCCGCCACCCTCGTTGGCGAGCACGACGCCGGAGGCCAGGGAGGAGGTTTCGATCACCGGTTCCGACCTACCACTTCATGAGGCTGGCGTCGTCGACCGAGGCCGAACGGCGGCTGCGGAAGATGGCGATGATGATGGACAGTCCGACCACGACCTCGCATGCGGCCACGACCATCGTGAAGAACGCGATGATCTGGCCGTCGAGGTTGTCGTGCATGCGGCCGAACGTGACGAACGCGAGGTTGCACGCGTTCAGCATCAGTTCGACGCACATGAACACGACGATCGCGTTGCGCCGGAGCAGAACCCCGGCCGCGCCGATCGTGAACAACAGCGCGGACAGGTACAGGTAGTTCACCGGGTTCACGGGCGCCCCTCCTTGGAGCCTGCGCCGGCGGCAACCTCGTTGCCCGAGCCGTCGCCCGACGAAGAGTCGGCGTCGTCGTGTTCCTGCCGGGCGGTGGGCACCGGTGCGGACGCGGGACCGTCCGACTCGTCCGGCCACGCCTCGTCGTCGGTGTCCGCGCCGGCGGTCTCCAACTCGGCGACGCTGTGCACCGCCTCGGCGCTGACGTCACGGATCTGGCCGCGTGCGCGCAGCGTGCCGTTGATCGACAACTGCGAGACGCTGCCGTCCGGCAGCAGCGCGGCCACGTCCACGGCGTTGTGCCGGGCGTACACCCCGGGCGTGGGCAGCGGCGCGACCTGCTTGTTCTCGCGCACGCGCTCCTCGGACAACTCGCGCTGGGTCTTGCGCGGCACCAGGCGTTCGCGGTGCGCGAGCACCATCGCGCCGACCGCCGCGGTGATCAGCAGCGCGCTGGTCATCTCGAAGGCCCAGATGTACTTGGTGAAGATCTGGTGCGCCAGGCCCTGCACGTTCCCCTCGGACGCCGCGCGCACCGCCTCGTCGTTCGTCTCGGCCGGGTACACCGGCCGGCTGCCCGGCGTCTTGCCGGCCAGCGCGGTGAAGTGCGTGATGGACGCGTTGGCGATGGCCGACACCAGCAGGATGCCGAAGCCCAGGCCCAGCCCGGCGGCGGCGATCCGCTGACCCTTCAGCGTCTCCTTGAGCGAGTCCACCGAGGAGACGCCGACCAGCATCAGCACGAACAGGAACAACATCATGATCGCGCCGGTGTAGACCACGATCTGCACGATGCCCAGGAACACCGCGCCCTGGGCCAGGTAGAAGATCGCCAGGCACATCATCGTGGTGACCAGCGCGAGCGCGCTGTGCACCGCCTTCTTCATGAAGACGGTGGCCAGGGCGCCGATCAGCGCGACGGCGGCGAGCACCCAGAACTGCAGCGCCTCGCCGGTGGAGGTCTTGGTGACCTCGGCCGCGAAGTCGATTCCGGGACTCATCGGCCCGCCTCCGTCCCCTGCTCGTGCACCTCGGCCGCCTCGCGGGGCTGCCCCTGGGTCACCGTGCCGGGCGCGGCCGCGGTGACCTTGCCC
Organism: Embleya sp. NPDC050493; assembly: GCF_044458105.1. Lineage (NCBI taxonomy): Bacteria > Bacillati > Actinomycetota > Actinomycetes > Kitasatosporales > Streptomycetaceae > Embleya > Embleya sp. NPDC050493. The sequence goes on along the minus strand of NZ_JBITHP010000016.1, from coordinate 37,765 downwards.
AGGTAGTAGTCGGTGTCGGTGGTGCCCGGGTACATCTCGTGCGGCGCCGGGACCATGCCCTCGTGCAGCGGCGCGAGCAGCTGTTCCTTGGTGAAGATCAGGCTCGCCCGACTGGTGTCCGCGAGCTCGAACTCGTTGGTCATGGTCAGCGCCCGGGTCGGGCACGCCTCGATGCACAGGCCGCAGAAGATGCAGCGCAGGTAGTTGATCTGGTAGTTGCGGCCGTACCGCTCACCGGGCGAGAAACGCTCCTCGTCGGTGTTGTCGGCACCCTCCACGAAGATCGCGTCGGCGGGACACGCCCACGCGCACAACTCGCAGCCGATGCACTTCTCCAGGCCGTCGGCGTACCGGTTGAGCTGGTGCCGGCCGTGGAATCGCGGTGCGGTGACCTTCTTCTCGTACGGGTAGTACTCGGTGTTCGCCTTCTTGAACATCGTCGCGAAGGTGACACCGAACCCCGCGACCGGTCCGAGGAACTTGGGCACGGGTCTATGCCTCTCCTTCAGTGCGGTCGGCCGGAGGCTCCGCCGCGGCCGGCACCCCGACCGGCTCGGGTTTGCGCACGTTGCGGCGCGGCACCGGCGGGAGTTGTTGCCCCGGCATCGGCGGTACGGGGAACCCGCCCGCCATCGGGTCGAACGGTTCGGGTCCGGCCGCCTTCGCGTCCGCCTCCTCGTCCCGGTTGGGCGTGACCGCGTCCCACAGGATCGACAGCAGGAGCAGGGCGACCACGCCGCCGGCGACCCACAGCACGATCCGGGACTGCTCGTAGCCCTCGTTCTTGAGCGCGCGCACGGTGGCCACCAGCATCAGCCACACCAGCGAGAGCGGGATCAGCACCTTCCAGCCGATCTTCATGAACTGGTCGTAGCGGAACCGCGGCAGCGTGCCGCGCAGCCAGATGAACACGAAGATGAAGGCCTGGACCTTGAGGAAGTACCAAAGGAACGGCCACCAGCCGGAGTTGGCGCCCTCCCAGACCGCGGTGATCGGCCACGGCGCGAGATAGCCGCCGAGGAAGAGCGTGGTGGCCAGCGAGCTGACCACCACCATGTTCACGTACTCGGCGAGGAAGAACAGCGCGAACTTCAGCGAGGAGTACTCGGTGTGGAATCCGCCGACCAGCTCGCCCTCGGCCTCGGGGAGGTCGAACGGCGCGCGGTTGGTCTCACCGATCATCGCGACGACGTAGATGATGAACGAGACCGGCAGCAGCACCGCGTACCAGGTGTCCTGCTGGGCGGCGACGATCTCCGAGGTGGACATCGAGCCGGCGTAGAGGAACACCGCCGCGAACGACAGGCCCATCGCGATCTCGTACGAGATCATCTGCGCCGAGCTGCGCAGCCCGCCGAGCAGCGGGTAGGTCGAGCCGGAGGACCAGCCCGCGAGCACGATGCCGTAGATGCCCACGGACGCGACCGCGAGGATGTAGAGGACCGCGACCGGCAGGTCGGTCAGTTGCAGGTGCGTGCGGTGCCCGAAGATGGAGACCTCGGGCCCGAAGGGGATCACCGCGAACGCCATGAACGCCGGGACCATCGCCACGATCGGGGCGATGATGTAGACGGCCTTGTCGGCGCCCTTGACGGTGATGTCCTCCTTGAGCGCGAGCTTCACGCCGTCCGCGAGGGACTGGAGCAGGCCCTGCGGGCCGGTGTACTTGGGCCCGATGCGCATCTGCATCCAGGCCACGACCTTGCGTTCCCACCAGATCGCGAACAGCGTCATGACGACGCAGAACGCGAAGATGAGCACCGCCTTGAGCAGGACCAGCCACCAGACGTCGGTGCCGAACCCGACGGCGGCGAGCTGCATGCCGCTGTCCGTCACCGCTCCTCCTCATGAACGTGTGCGGTCCGACCGTTGAGGCCGGGGACGCCCGCCCGTCGCCCGTCGTCACCCTTGTTCGGAAGCACTTCGTGCCCCTTTCCGTTGGGGCCCTCCGCCTGGGCGAGATCGACCACGGCCGGCCGGATCTTGACCACCTCGCCCGCGCCCACCCGCAGTGCGCGCCGCACCGAGGAGCCGGGCGAGTTCGCGGGCAGGAAGACCACGCGCTCGGTCATGTCGGTGATGCGCAGCGGCAACGTGACCTCCCCGTGCAACGAGGTCACGGTGACGCCGCCGCCCTCCTCGGCGCCGATCTCGGCGGCCGTGGACGCACTCAGCCGGACCACCGGCGCACGCCGGGTGCCCGCCAGATGCGGTTCGCCGTCCTGCCCGCGGCCCTCGTCCAGGAGCAGCCGCCAGGTGGCGAGTACGGCTTCGCCCGCACCGGGGCGCGGGAGTTCGCGGGCCAGGCCCTCGGGGGCGGGCCCCCGGTCCCCGCTCCACCGGCCCAGCCGGCGCAGTTCGCGGCGGGCGGCGGTGAGCGAGGGCAGGTCGATCGGGGTGCCCTCGCGCTCCTCGGCCATCGCCTCGGCGATCGCGTCGAGCACCCGCAGGTCGGACATCACCGCGGCCAGGTCCCCGGTGAGCTGGTCCTTCTTCAGCACGGTGGCGAACGGGCGTTCCCGGCCCTCCCAGTCGACGAAGGTGCCCGGCTTCTCGGCGGGCGCGGCGACCGGGAAGACCACGTCGGCGCGTTCGGTGACCGCGCTGTGCCGCAGTTCCAGGCTGACCACGAAGCGGGCCGCGTCCAGCGCGGCGATCGCGCCGGCCGGGTCGGGCAGGTCGTCCACGTCGACGCCGCCGACCACGAGGGCGGCCAGGCGCTGTTCGCGGACCGCGGTGAGCATCGAGGTGGTGTCCAGGCCGTAGCCGCCGGGCAGGTCGGCGACCGCCCAGGCCGCGGCCACCTCGGCGCGGGCCGCCGGGTCGCCGACCGGTCGCCCGCCCGGAAGCAGGTTGTACAGCGCACCCGCGTCGAGTGCGCCGCGCTCGCCGGCCCGGCGCGGGATCCAGGCGAGTCGGGCGCCGGTGCGTGCGGCCAGTGCGGTGACCTCGGCCAGTGCGCCGGGCACGCCCGCCAGGCGTTCGCCGACGAGCACGATGGTGCCCGGTGTGCGCAGCAGGTCGGCGGCGCCGCGGGCGAGTTCGCCCTCGACCGCCGGGTCGCCGAGCGCGGAGAGCCACTCGGTCTCGGTGCCGGGGGCCGCGCGCAGCAGGGTGCCCTTCATCCGGACCAGGCCGGGCGAGGCGAACGGCGCGATGCCGTAGACCTTCAGGCCCTTGCGGGCGGCCTTGCGCAGCCGCAGGAACACGATCGGCGATTCGTCCTCGGGCTCGAATCCGACCAGGAGCACGCCGGGGGCCTTCTCCAGGTCGGCGTAGGTCACGCCGAGTCCGGTGCCGGCCACCTTGGCGGAGAGGAACTCGGCCTCCTCGGCGGAGTGCTCCCGGGCCCGGAAGTCGATGTCGTTGCTGTCGAGCGCGACCCGGGCGAACTTGCCGTAGGCGTAGGCGTCCTCCAGCGTGGCCCGGCCGCCGACCAGGACACCGGCGTTGCCGCGTGCGGCGGCGAGCCCGCGCGCGGCCACACTCAGCGCCTCGGACCAGGACGCCGGAACCAGTTCGCCGCTCTCCTCGTCCCGAATCAGTGGGGAGGTGAGCCGGTCCTGCTGCGTGGCGTAACGGAACGCGAAGCGACCCTTGTCGCAGTTCCATTCCTCGTTGACCTCGGGCTCGTCGCCGGCGAGCCGGCGCAGCACCTTGCCCCGCCGGTGGTCCGCGCGCAGCGAGCACCCGGACGCGCAGTGTTCGCACGTGGTCGGGGAGGACACCAGGTCGAAGGGCCTGGCCCGGAAGCGGTACGCGGTCGAGGTGAGGGCGCCGACCGGGCAGATCTGGATCGTGTTGCCGGAGAAGTAGGACTCGAAGGGCTGCTTCTCGTAGATCCCGACCTGCTGGAGTGCGCCGCGTTCGATCAGCGCGATGAACGGATCGCCCGCGACCTGCTCGGAGAAGCGGGTGCAGCGCGCGCACAACACGCAGCGCTCGCGGTCCAGCAGCACCTCGGAGGAGATCCGCAGCGGCTTGGGGAAGGTCCGCTTGACCTCGGCGAAGCGCGAGGTGGAACGTCCCGCGCTCATCGCCTGGTTCTGCAGCGGGCACTCGCCGCCCTTGTCGCAGACGGGGCAGTCCAGGGGATGGTTGATCAGCAGCAGTTCCATCACCCCGTCCTGCGACTTCTTCGCGACCGGGGAGGTGAGTTGGGTGCGTACGACCATGCCGTCGGTGACGGTGGTGGTGCACGATGCGAGCGGTTTGCGCTGGCCCTCGACGTCGACCAGGCACTGCCGGCACGCGCCGACCGGGTCGAGCAGCGGGTGGTCGCAGAACCTGGGGATCTGGATGCCGATCAGCTCGGCGGCCCGGATCACCAGGGTGCCCTTGGGCACGGAGACGTCGATCCCGTCCACCGAGATGGTGACGAGGTCCTCCGGCTCGGGGGCCGGCGGCCCACCCGCGGGGGTGTTGGTCGTGACTGTCATGTCAGCTGTGCGCTCCTGCCCCGGTTGAAGCGGGGGCTGTGCTCGCCCACGCGGTGGATGCCGCGGTGTCGAACGGACAGCCGCCGTGCTCGAAGTGCGCCAGGTATTCGTCGCGGAAGTACTTGAGCGAGGACTGGATCGGGCTCGCGGCACCGTCGCCCAGCGCGCAGAACGACTTGCCGAGGATGTTGTCGGCGACGTCAAGCAACGTCTCCAGGTCCTCCTCGGTGCCCTCGCCGCGCTCCAGCCGGGTGAGCAGCTGGGTGAGCCAGTAGGTGCCCTCGCGGCACGGGGTGCACTTGCCGCAGGACTCGTGCTCGTAGAACTCGGTCCATCGCAGCACCGCACGCACCACGCACACGGTCTCGTCGAAGATCTGCAGCGCCTTGGTGCCGAGCATGGATCCGGCCGCGCCGACGCCCTCGTAGTCGAGCGGTACGTCCAGGTGTTCGTCGGTGAACATCGGCGTGGACGAGCCGCCGGGCGTCCAGAACTTGATCCGGTGTCCTTCGCGCACCCCGCCCGCCAGGTCCAGCAGTTGGCGCAGGGTCACCCCGAGCGGTGCCTCGTACTGCCCGGGCCGCTTGACGTGTCCGGACAGCGAGTACAACGTGAAGCCGGGCGACTTCTCCGAGCCCATCGAGCGGAACCACTCGACGCCCTTGTTCAGGATCGGCGGCACCGACGCGATCGACTCGACGTTGTTCACGCAGGTCGGCGAGGCGTACAGGCCGGCCACCGCGGGGAACGGCGGGCGCAGTCGGGGCTGCCCCCGGCGGCCCTCCAGCGAGTCCAGCAGCGCGGTCTCCTCGCCGCAGATGTACGCGCCGGCGCCCGCGTGCACGGTGAGTTCGAGGTCGAAGCCCGAGCCGAGCACGTTCTTGCCGAGGTAGCCGGCGGCGTATGCCTCGCGGACCGCGTTGTGCAGTCGGCGCAGTACCGGGACCACCTCGCCGCGCACGTAGATGAACGCGTGCTCGGAGCGGATCGCGTAGGACGCGATGATCACGCCCTCGATCAGCACGTGCGGGTTGGCGTACATGAGCGGGATGTCCTTGCAGGTTCCCGGCTCGGATTCGTCCGCGTTGACCACGAGGTAGTGCGGCTTGCCGTCGTTTTGCGGAATGAATCCCCACTTCATGCCGGTGGGGAAGCCCGCGCCGCCGCGACCGCGCAGACCGGAGTCCTTGACGGTCTGGATCACCTCGTCGGGGTGCATCGCCAGCGCCTTGCGCAGGCCGTCGTAGCCGCCGCCGCGCCGGTAGGTGTCCAGCGTCCACGGCTGGTGCTCGTCCCAGTTCGCGGAGAGCACGGGGGTGAGGAGGGAGGGCTCGGTCACGGCGCTTGGTCCCCGTCCTGGTCGGTCGCGGCCCCGGTGGGCGGCGCGGGGTGGGCCGGGTCGGACTCGGCGGTGCGCGCCGGGGCGTCGTGCGAACTGGGCGCGGGCGGCTGCTCGTCGCGTCCGGCCGCGCTGCGAGGGGCGGGCGCGGTGCGCGGCGCCTGGTCGGTGCGCGGCGCCTCGTCGGTGTGCGTGCCGTTGGCGATCCGCAGGCCGACCAGGCTGGCGGTGCCGCCGGCGCCGCCCTCGTCGACCGCGCCGGGCCGCTCGTCCGGGAAGCCGGCCAGGATCCGCGAGGTGTCCCGGAAGGTGCACAGGCGTGCACCGCGCGTGGGCACCGCGTCCTTGCCCGCGCGCAGGTCGTCCACGAGTTCCCTGGCCGACTGCGGGGTCGCGTCGTCGAAGAACTCCCAGTTGACCATCACCACGGGCGCGTAGTCGCACGCGGCGTTGCACTCGATGTGCTCCAGGGTGATCACGCCGTCGGCGGTGGTCTCCTTGTTGCCGATTCCGAGGTGGTCCTTCAGGCTCGCGAAGATCTCGTCGCCGCCCATCACCGCGCACAGCGTGTTGGTACAGACGCCGACGTGGAAGTCGCCGCCCTGACGGCGCCGGTACATCGTGTAGAAGGTGGAGACCGCGGAGACCTCCGCCGTGGTCAGGCCCAGCATGTCGGCACAGAACTCGATGCCGGTGCCGGTCACGTAGCCCTCTTCGGCCTGCACCAGGTGCAGCAGCGGCAGCAGCGCCGAGCGGGCCTGTGGGTAGCGCCCGATCACTTCCTTCGCGTCCACCTCCAGCCGGGCGCGCACCTCGGGCGGGAACGGCGGAGCCGGCTTGGGCGGGGGCATCGGCATGCCCAGGTCCGTACTCATCGGTCGACACCTCCCATGACGGGGTCGATGCCCGCCACTGCCACGATCACGTCGGCCACCTGACCGCCTTCGCACATCGCGGCCATGGCCTGCAGGTTGTTGAACGAGGGGTCGCGGAAGTGCACGCGGTAGGGGCGGGTGCCACCGTCGCTGACCGCGTGTACGCCCAGTTCGCCGCGGGGCGATTCGATCGCGCTGTAGACCTGGCCCGGCGGTACCCGAAAGCCCTCGGTGACCAGCTTGAAGTGGTGGATGAGGGACTCCATCGAGGTGCCCATGATGTTCGCGATGTGGACGGGCGAGTTGCCCAGGCCGTCCGAGCCGAGCGCGAGCTGTGCGGGCCAGGCGATCTTCTTGTCGCCGACCATGACCGGCCCGGGGGCCAGTCGGTCCAGGCACTGTTCGACGATCCGCAGCGACTGCTTCATCTCCTCGATGCGGATCAGGTACCGACCCCAGGAGTCGCACGAGTCGGCGACGGCGACGTCGAACTCGTAGTTCTCGTAGCCGCAGTAGGGCTGGGTCTTGCGCAGGTCGTGCGGCAGCCCGGTGGAGCGCAGCACCGGGCCGGTCAGGCCCAGTGCCATGCAGCCGGCCAGGTCGAGGTAGCCGATGCCCTGGGTGCGGCCCTTGAAGATCGCGTTGTCGTTGAGCAGCAGCTCGTACTCGCGGATCCGGCCGGGCAGGATGTTCACCAGGTCGCGGATCTTGTCCACGGCGCCCGGCGGGAGGTCCTGGGCCAGACCGCCCGGACGGATGTAGGCGTGGTTCATCCGGAGGCCGGTGATCATCTCGAACACGTCGAGGATCAGTTCGCGGTCGCGGAACCCGAAGGTCATCACGGTGAGCGCGCCGATCTCCATGCCACCGGTGGCCAGGCAGACCATGTGCGAGGAGATCCGGTTGAGCTCCATCAGCAGGACCCGGATCACCTGCGCGCGCTCGGGGATGTCGTCGGTGATGCCGAGCAGCTTCTCCACCGCGAGGCAGTACGCGGTCTCGTTGTGCAGCGGCATCAGGTAGTCCATGCGCGTCACGAAGGTGACGCCCTGGGTCCAGTTGCGGAACTCCAGGTTCTTCTCGATGCCGGTGTGCAGGTAACCGATTCCGCACCGGGCCTCGGTGACGCTTTCGCCGTCGATCTCCAGGATCAACCGCAACACGCCGTGTGTGGACGGGTGTTGCGGACCCATGTTGACGACGATGCGCTCTTCGGCGTCCGCCGCGGCCTGGACCACCTCGTCCCAGTCGGAGCCGGTGACCGTGTAGACCCGGCCCTCGGTGGTCTCCCGCGCGTGCGCGGCGGATGGGGGTGTCGTTGTCTGATCGCTCATCAGTTGTACGACCTCCGCTGGTCGGGCGGCGGGATCTGGGCGCCCTTGTACTCGACGGGCACGCCGCCGAGCGGGTAGTCCTTCCGCTGCGGGTGGCCGGGCCAGTCGTCCGGCATGAGGATGCGCGTGAGCGCGGGGTGGCCGTCGAAGACGAGGCCGAAGAAGTCGTAGGTCTCCCGCTCGTGCCAGTCCAGCGCGGGATACACGCTCACCAGGGACGGCAGGTGCGGATCCGCGTCCGGGACCGAGACTTCGAGCCGGACCGCCCGATTGTGGGTGATCGAGCGCAGGTGGTAGACCGCGTGCAGCTCGCGGCCGGTCTCCTGGGGGTAGTGCGTGCCGGAGACGCCGGTACACAGCTCGAAGCGCAGTGCCGGGTCGTTGCGCAGGGTCAGCGCGATCCGCGGCAACGACTCGCGCCGCACGTGGAAGGTGATTTCGCCGCGGTCGACCACGACCTTCTCGATCGCCTCGTCGAACTCGATGCCGGCTTCCGCGAGGGCGCCGGAGAGTTCGTCGGCGACCAGGTCGAATTCGCCCTCGCCCTCCGCGGTTCCGCGCGGGCCGCCGTACGGGCGGGTGGCGGCGCCGGGGAAGGCGATGGTGCGGACCAGCTTGCCGTAGCCGGAGGTGTCGCCCGATCCGCTCGCACCGAACATGCCGTGCCGGACCTCGATGGGTTCGCCGCTCGGTTCGCCGTGCGTGTCGCGCGGGGCGGGCAGTTGCGCCTTCTCCTCGGGCGTGGGGCTCGGGGTGGGCGTGGGGCTCGAGTCGGGCTTGGGGCTCGAGTCGGGCTTGGGGCTCGGGGTGCCGTTGCCGGGGGTGGTCACCGGGCGCCTCCCTCGGGTCCGTGGCCGACCGGGATGCCGGGGTTGAGCTCGTGCGCGCCTCGGCGCGCGCTCGCGGGCAGCATCTCGATGGTGGGCAGCGCCTTCAGGGCGGCCTGTTCGGCGGCGCGGGCCGCCTTCTCGCGGTTGACGCCCAGCGGCATCGCCTGGATCTCCTCGCGGAGCTTGATGATCGCGTCCATCAGCATCTCGGGCCGGGGCGGGCAGCCGGGGAGGTAGATGTCCACCGGCACCACGTGGTCGACGCCCTGGACGATCGCGTAGTTGTTGAACATGCCGCCCGAGGACGCGCACACGCCCATCGACAGCACCCACTTGGGGTTGGGCATCTGGTCGTAGATCTGCCGCAGGACCGGCGCCATCTTCTGGCTGACCCGGCCGGCGACGATCATCAGGTCCGCCTGGCGGGGCGAGGCCCGGAACACCTCCATGCCGAACCGGGCCAGGTCGTAGCGGCCGGCGCCGGTCGCCATCATCTCGATCGCGCAGCACGCGAGTCCGAACGTGGCCGGCCAGAAGGATCCCTTGCGGAAGTAGCCGGCCAGCCCTTCCACGGTGCTCAACAGGAAGCCGCTGGGCAGCTTCTCCTCGATACCCACGCGGATGCCCTCTCTCCGTCAGTCGTTGGGGGAAGCCTGTGGGGAAGCCTGGGCGTCTCGGCTCATCGGTCCCACGGTGTTGATCGGTCCCATGTCAGTCCCACTCCAGGCCGCCGCGCCGCCACAGGTAGGCGTAGGCGACAAAGACCGCGGCAACGAACATGACCATCTCGACGAGACCGAACATCCCGAGGGAGTCGAAGTACACGGCCCACGGGTAGAGGAAGACGATCTCGATGTCGAAGACGATGAAGAGCATCGCCGTCAGGTAGTACTTGACCGGGAATCGCCCGCCGCCGATCGGCTGCGGGGTCGGCTCGATGCCGCATTCGTAGGCTTCGAGCTTGGCCCGGTTGTAGCGCTTGGGCCCGGTGAGCGCCCCCATTACGAGGGAGACCACTCCGAAGGCCAGGGCAATGCCCCCGAGCACGAGGATCGGCGCGTACAGGTTCACCGCGCTCCCATCTCCCTTCTCAGTCCCCCGAAGTCACGCATGTGACCGGGTTCACAAGCTGCCGGAACGGCGCCCATCCTAGGCCCCTTCCGATGTGATCTGCGACACGGGTAGGGAACGATCATGGTGTGATCTTCCCCACCTGATGATCGATCAGAAACGGTTGCGTGCCGACAAAAATCACACAGGGTGAGAATTTCGGCCGACTAAACGATCCGCCGCTCACGGACGATGTGGATCATGGGATCCGCCTATACCACCCGTTCCGGAGGGGTACCAAATTTGGCCGAGCATGATCGGTTGTGATAATCGATCCGCCTGGTTGCACACGGAGCGTCACTGGAAAACCGCCCTTCGGGCGGTGGGCGGCTGCGCCGCCGGCGGCCTCCGGCCGCTCTCCTCGCGCGCTCGTCGATCACTGGTCGACGATCAAGTCGTGGGCGCTGACGCGCCGGGTGTTGCCGAGCGCGCAGCGGCCGTGCAGGGCTGGGGTGGGGCCGGGTGGGATGGGGCCCGGTGGGGTGGGGTCGGGGCGGCGGGGAACCGGGGGCGATCGTGGGTTCCGGTTCGTGCCGGCCCGAGTTGAGAGGTGGGTAGCGCGGCCTGCCCCACCCATCCGCACCAACTCCCCCATCCACCACACCACTCGCACGCGTGTCGTGCAGGCGGCGCCATGACCCACAAGGGGGCACCGATACCCGAGTCCGGCCACCCACACGGTCAACCGGTGGCCACCTCGGCCCCTGCCACCTGCGTTACTCGTCCAGCCGAAATGAGTACCAACGCTCATGCCGGCGCAGCCCGTCCCTCCCTAGCGTCGAGCCATGTCCCAAGCCACATCCGAAGACCACAAGGCCGGCCGCGGCCCGATCGTCGCGTTCGTCGTCCTGGTCGTCGCCGCGATCCTCACCATGGCCGTGGTCGACGCGTTCGTACTGTTGACCCTCGCCGTCGACGCCGACACCTGCGACCACTCGTGCCCGACCGACACCACCGCCCGCAGCGACCACTTGGTCCTCATGGCCAAACTCAGCGGCGCCGCAGCCCTCCTGAGCCTCTTCCTCACCGCGACCCTCCCGCGCCACATCCGTTGGCGAGTCGGTCTCCCGGTCCTGGCCATCGGCGTCGTCCTCCAGTCCGTGGCGTTGGTCGGCGCATCCTGACCGGGGGCGCCCGGAACCTCGACTCACCCGAGTTCCGCTCACCCTCGAAACGGGACCGAACGCCCGGGCTCGTGCTTCGACGGGCGCACCTGCACCGACGGAGCCGTCATCGAGCAAGGCCCACCATCGAGGTGACCTCCGCTCGGCGCGGGATCCGAAGGATCAGCCGGCAATGGGCGGGTCGGTCAGGAGGGGCCACCATGTCGCGCGGTCGCCGGTGTGTCCGACCATCGCCTCCGCCAGCATCCGCCGTGCGGTCGGAGACGCCCGTCGCCAGTCGGGGAAGCGCCACATCCAGCGGCGTACCTCGCCGAGGTCGTGGCCGACGTCCACCAGGTTCGCACCGAGACAGCCGACCTCCGCCCACGGCGGCCCCAGCGCCACCTGTCCCCAGTCGACCACGGACAACCGCCCGTCCGGCCGGACGATCATGTTCGCCGAGGTCAGGTCGGTGTGCAGCAGGCGGTTGCCGTACAACGGCCCGGTGCGCCCCGGCGGCAGGTGTCCCCGCAGCCGCCCGACCAAGGAGGGCAGACCCGCGCTGCGGCCGGGTCGGATGCGCGCGATGCGGTCGAGGGCACCGACCACCAACACCATGTCGGGCGAATCGAGGCACAGCCGGAGGGGGCGGCCTTCCACGTGCTCGAAGACAAGTACCCGCCACCCGTCGACCGTGCCATGCGACAACAGTCGCGGCGACAACACCCCCGTGACGGCACTCGCCGCGACCTCACTCGTCTGCGCCCGCGCGGACAGCGGCGCGGTGGCCTCCTCGGCGACCTTGACGAACGCCGAACCGGTCGGAGTGGTAACGGTCGCGGCGAAGGAACTGGTGTGGGGACCGGAAACGGACTCGACCGAGAGCACGGGCCCGACCGCCCTCTCGATGAACCCCCGTACCGCCAAGGGGAGTTCGAGCCACGCGTAACGCCTGCTCATCCCGCCTCCCGAATCGACTCGGTCTTCACGGGCGGCTCCACGGGCAAGCGAAGGCAGGGCTTCCCGGTCGATGTCACCGACAACAGCACTGCGCCGAGTTCCCGACCGAGGTGGTCCACCCGCATCAACCGCCTTACCGCCCGGCGCAGTTCCACATCGAGGTCGAGCACCACCAGGTGACCGATTGGGCACAGGTAGGGCGACCGCCCCGCCCGATGCGGTTGCACCACGGCAACGCGCTCCGATGCGGGCGGAAGGGCTACGACGGTCCCCTCCGGAAGGTCGGCATGTGCGTCGACGTGCCGAACGCGACAACCGAGACGAATCGGCGGCTGTACATCGGCTCGATATTTTTGAATCTCCATCACGCCTCACGGTGGATAGATGGAGGCAGCGGCCGGGCTCACGCCTGGAATCGAGACGCCCGGCCGCTGCCGGTTGAGAAGGCGGCCGCCGATGGCGCCGCTCCGGTTTGTTCTTTCGGTTCAAGCGTTCGGTCCGGAACGCCATCGATCTCCGCACGCCACGTGCCGTGCGCGTTGACAGGCCCAAGCCGAAGCAGCGCCTCGGAAAGCTGCGGGGCGCACCCGAGGCCGGACATCGGTGCCGGGCGTGCCTCAGTTCGAACCCGCCGCAGAGGCAGGGCTATTGGGCCCTCGGGGTCCGACGCATCCCTGGTTCTCAGGCGTCCGGTCCGCCGACTGCCGAGCCCAGACGATCGTGTGTCCGCATCGATGCACCGACCCCATCCGCGCGCTCATGGCCCGGACGATGGCAAGCCCTCGGCCGGATTCGGCCACATCCGTATCGACGTGTCCATGCCGTCGCCACCATGTGCGGGCAGGAGAGCGGTTCGCCACGGCAACCAACAACTCCCCCGACGCCGACTCGATCACCGCCACCACGATCCGGCGGGAAGAGGTATGGATAACCACGTTGGTCACCAATTCGCTGACCACGAGAGCCGCCCAATCGCACACGTCGGCGGACGCGCCCCAGCCCGAAAGCAAGTCCCCGACCGCCCGACGCGCAACGCCAACCCCCTTCGGAGACGGACCAACGGTCAACACCACCAACGGCGCGGCATGCCGAACATGCGCACCGAAGCGGAGCCGTATCGGCGAACGGGTGTCGAAGGCGGCGGAACCGGCAGGCGAGAAGGGCAGGCAAGGCATGCGAACTCCACATCGGGGTCGTCGCAATGGCAGGGCAGCCGTAATCGAAGCGAACCCTCGGCGTCAGCTTGCGTGGCCGGATTCGTTCCGTGACCCATTGATTCCATACAGGCACTCTCGGGCGCAAGCTGATTCACGAAAGAGGTAAATTTGCATGTTCGTGCGAGAAAGTCCCTCACGACTCCTCAAGGAGCGCTAGCGTCCCGATCGTCGAGCGCCGAACCACGGCCCGGCATCATCGACGCCGGACTCCTGCCGCCAGCCGAGAGGAACACCCATGAGCGCACCTACCGTCCGCAGACGCCGCCTCGGCAAGTTGCTGCGCGGTCTGCGCGAAGCTGCCGGAATGACGCTGGAGGACGTCGAACGAACGGCGGGGTTCACCACCGCGAAGCTCAGCCGCATCGAAACCGCTCGCGTGGCGACCAAGACGGCCGACGTCGAGAAGCTCCTGCACTGTTACGCCGTGGAGGACGACGTCATGGTGCAGGCGTTGACCGCACTCGCTCGGGAAGGCAAGAAGCGAGGTTGGTGGGAGCCGTACCGCGACGTCCTCTCGGCCGTCTACGCGGATCTGATCAGCCTCGAAGCGGATGCTTCCGAATGGCGCGCGTACTACCCGCTCCTCGTTCCCGGGTTGCTTCAGACGTCCGCGTACGCGCGGGCAATGATCGGCGCAATCAACATGACCTCACCACCGGCCACCGTGAATCGCCTTGTGGAAGTGCGCATGGGCCGCCAGTCCGTCCTGACCCGAGACTCGCCGCTCGAAGTGTGGGCCGTGCTGCCCGAGGCTGCGCTCCGGATGCACCTCCCGGAGCCGATCATGCGCGACCAGTGTCAACGTCTTCTGGATCTGAGTGATCTCCCGAACGTGAACGTGCAGTTGATGCCACTGGACGCAGCACCCCACCCTGGCGTCAGCGGAGGATTCGCGATGCTCACCTTCCCGGAACAGCAGGACATGGACATCGTGTTGGTGGAGAACCTGACGACGAGCCTGTACATCGAGGACGACGTGGATCCGTACCGAGGCGCATTCTCCCGCCTCCAGGCAGCGGCCCTACCCTTCGAAGAGTCCCTGCAACGTATCGCCAAGCTCAAGGAAGGCTACAAGTGACCAACTCTCTCGACGTCACTACGGCACACTGGCGGAAGTCGACTCACAGCGGCGGCAACAGCGAATGTGTCGAAGCGGCCGGGCTGCTCGACCAGGTCGGGGTCCGAGACACCAAGGACCGCACAATAGGTCACATCGCGATCCCCGCCGGATCGTGGAACCACCTGGTCCGCAACCTCCGGAACCGCTGAACCACGTGCACGAGCGCCGGCCGATCCGAACAACCGACCGGCGCTCCCACGGACCCCATGTCGCGCGAGTGTGCCCGCGGCCATCCCGTCATCGTCCCAGGGCCTCGTTCAGTACCGCGTCGATGGTGGCGTTGTCCGCGGGGTTTGCGCCGAAGCCCGCGAGGTGGCCCAGTCCGAGCGGATTGTGCGCAGTTCGGCGTGCGGCATCTGCTGGGTGAGGTCGGTGCCTGGCGCCGTGGCGCGTGGCGTCGGCGGAGGGGAAATGAGGTGAAGGGAGTCGGGTGGGCCGGCTAGGGTTGTGGGATGTTCGCTTCCGCTTTCACGAGGACTCGCCGCTTCTAGCGGCGGGCCGAGAACCTTTCCCTCCTGGTTCCGCCGCACTTCGGATCCCTTCGCCGGTGCGGCCCCTTCGTGCTGCCCGGCTCCGAACTGCCTTTGCGGAGCCCCCTCGTGCCTTATCTGCATCCCACTCATGGTGGACGTCATGAGCTCGGTCAGAACTTCCTTGTCGATCGTGCGGTGATCGCACTCTTCGAGGACCTTGTCGCCCGTACCACCGGGCCGATCGTCGAGATCGGCCCCGGGGACGGCGCCATCACGTTGCCGCTGAGCCGAGCCGGGCGGCCCATCATCGCGGTGGAACTCGATCCGCAGCGGGCTCGACGGTTGGCGCGACGAGTACCCGCCCATGTCGACGTCGTGGCCGCCGATGTGCTGCGGTTTCGGTTTCCGCGCGAGCGGCACACCGTGGTGGGCAATCTGCCGTTTCACCTGACCACGCCGCTGCTGCGGCGGTTGTTGGGAACCGACCATTGGCAGCATGCGGTGTTGCTGGTGCAGTGGGAGGTTGCTCGGCGGCGGGCGGGGGTGGGCGGGGCCACGATGCTGACGGCGGCCTGGTGGCCCTGGTACGAGTTCACCCTGCACGCACGGGTGCCGGCTCGGGCGTTCCGACCGATGCCGTCGGTGGACGGCGGGCTGCTGTCGATGACCCGCCGAGACGCGCCATTGATCGAGGAACGCCGGGACCCGTACCAGGAGTTGGTACGCAAGGTGTTCACCGGCCCGGGTCGGGGTTTGCGCGAAATCCTGCCCCGGACGGGTCGGTTCGCAGGCCCGGCGCTGCGCGCGTGGTTCCGGGAGCAGCGCGTCCCGGCACACGCACTGCCCAAGGATCTGACGGCGACCCAATGGGCCGCACTGTGGCGTTCGACCGGCACGCGGGGACGAGAACGAGGCCGCCGACTCGGGTGAGCACGATGGTCCCGACGGCTCTCAAGCGCGCGGGTGTGCACTTGCATACGGGTCGCGGGTGAGTGTCGGTGCGGTGGGAGCCGGCCGGGCTGAGTGTCGAGGTCGGCGGATCGGCGTTTCGCCGACCCGCCGACCCGTCGGCCGGCGCGCTGCCGGCGTTCGGCAGCCGAAGGCGCGGTCGTCCTCGTCCGGTGCGGCCTCGCAATCGGCGATCCTCGTCCCGGTCGGCGCCAGGCCCCACAGCATCCCGCGCAACCCTCGACGCTCACCCGATCGTCCACGATGTTCCGCACCCGGAGACGAATGAAGCCGAGGTCAGCGCGATACCTGGGACCGCACGGCGCTTACCGGGCCCACGGGGCGACGAAAGGCTCCTGGCCCGGGATGAGTCCCTGGCCGCCGACCGGAAGGACCACGACGGCCTCGAACGGGTCGGTGCCGTGGTTGGCCAGGGCGAACGAAGTGTCGGCCGGAACGATCAGCGTATCGCCCGGTTCGACCTCGAACGTGTCGCCGCCCATGGTGACGGTGAGCCGGCCCGACAACGCGACGAAGATCTCTTCGCGCGTGAGCGCATGCGGTGGGGACGACGTACCCGGTTTGAGGGTCAGCCGCCATGCGGCGTTCTCGGTGGAACCGCGGCTCGGGGCGGCGAGGCCGACGAAGGTCGCGTGCGGGTTGTCGAAGACAGGCGCTTCGGCGGCGGCGATGAACGGCATGGCGATCGTCTCCCGGAGGCAGAGCAAAGGCGGAAAGAAGCAGGTGTTGCGGTCTACCGGACCCACGGCACATCCAGACCTGACGGCCCTACCGGGCCCACGGCAGGGCGGATCCCGACGCAACGGCTCTACTGGGCCCACGGCGGATCGATCAGGTCCCCGCCCACCTCCGCCTGACCGCCGACGGGCAGGATCGCGACCGCCTCGAACGGCTCGTCGCCCGAGACGGCGATGCCGAAGAGCACGTGTGCCGGGACGACGAGGGCGTCACCCGTGTGGAAGTCGCGGGTTTCGCCGTCGAGAGTGACGACGGCCTTGCCACTGATCGCGATGAAGATCTCCTCGCGGGTGACGGCGTGTTCGCGGCCGGGGTTGCCCGGCTGCATGGTGAAGCGCCAGACGCTGTTCTCCTTCGAGCCGCGGCTTGGGGCGGCGAGTCCGACGGCGGTCATCAGCGGGGCTTCGAAGACCGGCGCGTCGGCCGCTTTGACGAGAGGCATCGAGGTTCCTCCGTTAGAGTACTCAACCAAGGTGGAAAACCAAGGTGTACAACTGAAGTGTACAACCAGAGTTGAGCATATCCGACGGGAGAGCGTCAAGCATGGATTTCGGACTGCTGTTGGGGCACGCCTACCAGGCCTTCGTCCACGAGCTGCACGCACACTTGGCGGAACGCGGATTCCCGGCGGTGGGATCGTCGTACGGCTTCGTGCTCCGCACTCTGGACCGGGAGGCGGTGACCGCGACACAGCTCGGCGAAAGACTCGGGATCACGGCACAGGGCGCGGCGAAGGTAGTCGACGAGATGGTCGCCCACGGCTACGTCGAACGCCGCCCGGACCCTGCGGACAAGCGCGCGAAGCAATTGCACCTCGCGCCGGGCGGGACTGCGATGTTGGCGGTGGTACGCGAGTTCCACGCCGAGTACGAGGCCAGGTTGACGCAGGAAGTCGGCGCAGACGAAGTAGCCGCCGTACGCCGGGTATTGACCGCGATGGTCGCCACGTCCACCGGCCCCGACCTGGCCCGCCTGTTCCGCCCCCTGTGAGACGACCCTGCTGGGCGTGCCGGCAACGACCGGCCCCACGGGCGGGCGTGCGGGCGGGCAGGCGTGCGGGCGGTCCGATGTACGGACCTACGGATGTACGGATGTACGGATGTGCGGAGTTCAGCAGGCGGCGATCGGCTCCTGGAGTTCCGTGACCCACTCTTCCGGATCGTCCGGCCATTCGAGGTAGAGCTCCCGGGCGTACCCCAGGGAGCGATACCCGTTGGCATCGATCCACCTGGCCATCGCCTGGACGCCGGCCATCACGTTATCCATGGAGCCGCGATGGACGTACGTCGCGGCACACTCGATCTCGGGCAGGTCCACGATCGCAAAGCCGAATTCGGCTCGGGGCCCCGT
This sequence comes from Embleya sp. NPDC050493, assembly GCF_044458105.1. Lineage (NCBI taxonomy): Bacteria > Bacillati > Actinomycetota > Actinomycetes > Kitasatosporales > Streptomycetaceae > Embleya > Embleya sp. NPDC050493. The sequence goes on along the minus strand of NZ_JBITHP010000016.1, from coordinate 19,908 downwards.
CGCCACCGATACGCCGGCGTGGATGACGACGGTGTCGTCCTGGTCCGGCGCGGCCTCGTAGTAGGCGATGCCCGGCCCGGTCGGAGCCACTCCGGCGGCCTCCAATCGGCGACACAGTTCGTCGTACAGCGGGTCGATGATCGGCCCGATCCCCTCCGGCCCGTCGGCATCGGCAGTGGTGGTGGCGGTCAACTCGGCCACCCGGACTGCGGGGATGCGCTTGACCATGATGTCGTCGGCAGACATTCGCCCCTCGGCCTCGATCGTCCGGAGCCTCGCCTCGACCCGGGCCAGCCGCAGCGCGTCCGCCGCCACCGTGGCGGCGAGCTCGGCCTGCCGCAGACGCAACATCCCGCGCAATTCCTCAACGCTCACCCGCTCGTCCAGGATGCTCCGGACCTGGTGAAGGGTGAAGCCAAGGTCCTTCAGCGCGATCACCCGGTTGAGCCGGGCGAGTTGGCCGGCCTCGTAGAAGCGATAGCCGCTGTCCGGGTCGACCCGGGCGGGCCGCAACAGCCCGATCGCGTCGTAGTGCCGCAACATGCGAACCGATACGCGGCCGTGCCTGGCGAAGTCTCCGATGCCGAACATGACACCTCCCAGCGCAGAGCCTTACACGGTGTCAGGGTCAAGCGGGGGCGACGCCGGGCGGGGTGGGGTCGGCAAAGTCGACGACCGGGCGGGGTGGCAAGGCGGGTCCGAGGACCGGGCATGAAACCGCGCTCCCCCGGCCGAGCCCTCGGACGGAGGACCGATTCGCGCCCCTCCGCCCCGGTCCGAGCCGCCCTGCCCCGGCCCGACGCCGCTCGACCCGACCCGCCCAGACCCGAGGCGAGGCGAGGCGACTCGCCCCGTCCCGCCCCCGCCCAACTCCCCCTCAGGCCACCGGCCCCGGTGCCAACGTGCGTCGGGCCACCAAGGCCGCGTTCAGTCGATGCAGGTCCTCGGCGCGGTTCGGGGACAGGCCGGTGAGGCCCGTCACCCGGCGGATGCGGTAGTCGACGGAGTTCGGGTGCAGGTGCAGGGTGGCGGCGGTGGCCCGGCGGTCGCGGCCGTGGGTGAGGTACGTCTCCAGCGTCAGCAGCAGCTCGGGTCTGCGGTCGAGCGGCGCGAGGAGACCGGCCAGGCCGGCCAACGCGGCGCTGGGGCGGCTGAGTTGGTAGTCGAGCAGGACGTCGGCGAGCAGGTACAGGCCCGGGCCGCGGCCACTGCTGCGGATCAGTCGGAGCACCTCGGTGTTGCGGTCCACCGCGTCCGGGATGCCGGTCGGCTCGGTGAGCGCGGCGGCGGCGGTGATCGGGGTGTCGGCCGCGTCGGCGGCGTGCGCGATCAGGGCGCGTACGTCGGGCCAGTCGGGCGCGGCGTCCGCCGGCAGCAGCGCGGTCCCGCCGCCGGGGTCGAGCGCGGTCAGCGCGGGGCGGCCGGTGAAGCCGTCCAGGGCCTGCCGGATCCGGCGTAGCTTGCGCCGCGCGGCGATGGCGGCGCACGGGCCCGGGCGGGCCTCGTCCGGATGCGCGGCCAGGACGAGGGTCAGGACCAGGTAGCGGGCGGCCGGCCGTACCCCCGTCCGGCCGGCGACCGTGTCCGCGGATTCGCCGGCGAGCAGGGCCGCCAACAGTGCGTGTCGGCCGCTCTGTTCCGGCCCCTCCAGCAGTCGGCGGGCCTCCAGGTAGGCCGAACTGACCGCTGCGACGATGGCCCGCTGGAGTCCGAGCAGATCCGCGAACAGGGCCAGTACATCGGCGAGTTCCTCGGGACGTGCCTGGCCGGTGATCTCCCGCCAGCACATCTCGACGCCGATCTGATACGCGGTCAGGATCGCGTCGAGCGGTACGCCCTCCTCCGCCCGCTGGGCCGCCGAGGCGCGCTGCGGCGCGAGGTTCGCCTCGCCCGCCGCCGGCCGGCCCTCGACCACGTCGGCGAACAGCCGCACCGTGTGCTGCACGATCTCGGCGATATCCCCGGCCAGTTCCTCGGCGGGCAGCGCCGCGTACGCGGGCAACTCGGCGGGCAGCCGATCCAGCACCTCCCTGGTCAACCGGGGCGCGCCGGCCCGCAAGCGGGCCGCCACCGGCCGACCGCCGATCCGCAGCGGAGCGGGGCGCGTTCGATCCGAACACGATCGCACGGCGGGCGCACCGGAAGCGGCGGACGCGGCGGACGCGGCGGACGCGGCGGACGCGGGCGCGGCGGCCGAAGCGCGCGCTGCGCCAGGAGCTTGGGCCGCGCCGGGCCCAACGGCCGTACCCTGCCCACCGACCGTACCCGGCTCACCAGCCGTATCCGGCCTACCGACCGTTCCCGGCCCACCGGCCGTACCGGCCCCATCCGCCGTGCCGGCCAAGGCCCTTGCGCCGGCCGCGGCCCGAGCGCGGTGTGTGGTGGGCGTCCGGTCACGCGGCGAGTTGTCACGTGTCACAGGGACCCTCCGGAAAGTCTGTGTTACTCACCAGTTAAGCCGCTCTGTCCGAGTCTGCATGATGACGCGTGGGACATTCCACGACCGGCGGGAGTCGTCATGAACTCTGCTGCACGCACGAGGAGTCGGCTGCACAGCAGTCCCCGGAAGCCAAGCCGTCGTCTGCGCGGATTCGCCCGCGGCACCGCGGCGGCGATCGCGGCCGGCGCACTGGTCCTGGCCGGCGTGGTCGCCGGGACTGCGCCGGCGGGCGCGGCGGATCGTCAGGTCTACGTCGCGCTCGGGGACTCGATGGCCTCGGGTCCGCTGATCCCGGACGTCACCGGGCCGCTTGCGTGCGGCCGGTCCACCAACAACTACGCGCACCTGCTCGCGGCGCGCCTGAACGTCGCCGAGTTGCGCGATGTCACGTGCAGCGGCGCGGACAGCAACGACATGACGTCGCCGCAGCACCTGTCCCTGGCCGGCGTCGACATGGGTGAGGCACCGCCGCAGTTCGACGCGCTCGGTACGGACACCACGCTCGTCACCCTGACCATCGGCGGCAACGACGTGGGCCTGGTGGGCGTGGCCCAGGGCTGTGCGACGCTCAACCCGTTCGCGACCCCGTGCCGGGACGAGTGGACGGCCGGCGGGGTCGACCGAATCGCCCAGCGCATCGACGCGTTCGCGCCCAAACTCGGCGCGGTCCTGACCGGCATCCACCAGCGCGCACCACACGCCCGGGTCGTGGTCACCGGCTACGGCCTGTACATCAAGCCCGGCGGCTGCTGGCCGTACCAGCCGGTCCTCGGAGTCGACGCGGACTACCTCCAGGGCAGCGTGAACCGCCTCAACGCGACGATCGCCGCCCAGGCCGGGGCACATGGCGCCGACTACGTGGACGTGGCGGGCCCCAGCGCAGGCCACGATGCGTGCCAGGCTCCCGCCGCCAAGTGGGTGGAGGGCTACGTGCCCACCGACCTGGCCGCCCCCCTGCACCCCAACCGCCGCGGTGAAGCCAACTACGCCACGATCATCGCCACCCACATCCCCGCGTAACCGCCCGCCCCGGCTCACCCACGCCGCGCGCCACCGACCTCCGGAGGCGCGCGGCCGACCCCTGGGACCCGGCGGACAACCCGAAAGCCCCACGAATCCCGCTGCCGCACCCACCCGAGCCAGGCCCCACCGACACGCCACACCCACGCGAGCTACCCACCACCCACGCGCCACACCCGCCCGGCCGACCACCCACCCGCACCACATCCAGCCGAGACACACACCACCGGCGCACCCACCCGGGCGACCGCGCAACCGCCTACCCGCGCCACACACCTACCGACGAACCACACATCCCGCGCCAACGCCCCACCCGAGCACCACACGGCGCGCCACGCCCGCCCGGGCAACCGCCCACCCGAGCTGCACACCACTCGCGCGCCACACCCACCCGGGAATCGTCCAACCGCGCCACACGCCCATCCGAACCACGCACCACCGGCGCCACACACCCGCCGGGCAAGCGTCGCCACACGCCGACCGACGCACCACACCCGCCCGAGCACCACACCACCGGCGCGCCACACCCACCCAGGCGACCGCCCAACCGCACCGCACCCACCGACGCGCCACCCTCACCCGGGCCGGCAGCACACCCGCCCGCGCACGCCACCCAGCGCGCAGCCACCCACCAGCGCTACGCGCCCGCCTCGTACCCGTGGTCGCCCGACTGGGCGAGGGAGCGTTCCACTCCCGCCTCCATCTCCTTGCGGGCCGCCTCGTCCGCGACGCCCGAGCGGTCGAAGGCCACGAGGGCGCCGCGCCACAGCTCGGCCGCCTCGCGGTACGCGAAGTGCATTTCCGCGTCGAGTGCGGCAAGACGCGCGAAGTGGGTGGCCTTCGCCGCCGTGGCGCGCGATGCCGATGCCAGGTAGTGGTGGGCCAGCGCCGCCACGTCCCGCGGCCGCACGGCCTCGATCGCCTCGGCCGTGCGGGCGTGCATCCGGGCTCGGCGCAGCTGGGACAGGTCCTCGTACAGCGTGTCCCGGACCAGCGCGTGGGTGAACCGCAGTTGGCCCGCCTCCGGCTCGACGAGCAGGCCGGTCAGCAGCGCCGACTCGACCGCGTCGAGCACCGTGTCCTCGTCCGTGCCGCCCTGCGCCAGCAGTACGTCGACGTCGATGTCCCGACCCAGTACGCACGCCTGCTTGAGCACCTCCTGGGCGGCCTTCGGCAATCCCGCGACATGCCGCCGGATCACGTCCCGCACCCCGACCGGGACCTCGGACACCGCCGCGTGTGCCCCCTCCGCCGCGAGCACCCGCGCCGTCTCCAGGACGTAGAACGGGTTGCCCGCCGTGCGGTCCACGATCGCCCGCACGGTGTCCGCGTCGATCGGCGCCGAGACCGCGCCGCGCACCAGGTCGGCGACCGCCTCCGGGGCCAGGCCGGTGAGTTCGATGCGTTCCGGGCCGCAGCGCGCCAGCCGGGCGAGTGCGTCGGCGAGCAGGTCGCCGACCTCGTTGTGCCGGTACGTGACCACGAGCAGCACCCGCCCGGCCGCGTCCCGGTCGGTGGCCAGGTGGCACAGCAGCGCCAACGTCTCCTCGTCCGCGCGGTGCACGTCGTCCAGGACCAGCAGCCACGGTGTCTCGGCGCCGGCTCGGGCCAGGTAGCCCACCACCGCCTGATGCAGCCTCAGCTTCGCCGCCGCCTGATCGCCCACCGGGACGAACGAGTCGGCGAGCAGCGGGGCCAGCACCCGGGCGGTCTCCTCGTCCGGCGGGCTCACCGCCGCGAGCGTGCGCAACATCTGGGTCCACGGCCACCCGGCCGGCGCGCCGCCGGACTCGGGGCAGCGTCCCCACGCGGCCCGCCAACCCTCGGCGGCCAGCAACTCCCGTACGTGCTCCGTCAACGCGGTCTTACCCTCGCCCGGATCGCCGCTGACCAAGGCGACCGCGAGCCGCCCGTCGGCGCGCTTCGCCGCGGCCAACAGCGTCGCGGTCTCCTCGGCCCGGCCGATCAAGGTGGTCGTGCGCGCCACGAATCCGCCTCCCGTCGCAGTACCGGAAACATGCTCGGAAACCTGGCCGTGGACCCGGCCGAAGGCCGGGTCGGACCCATCCACGGCAACCCGGTCGTAGGCCCGGTCGGACCCATCCGCGGAAACCTGCCCGCCAACGGGGTCGGACGAAGTCGAGGGGTGGATCCGCGCCGCCCCCGGCGCCTCCCGAAGCGGCGGTACCGCGACCCCCACCGCGGCCTCCGCCGTGGCCCCCGCCGTGACCCCGGCCGCGCTCGGCACCGCCACCGGCGCGTCCAACTCCACGGCGTGCGCCAGGATGTCCGCCTCCAGGCGCTGCAATCGCGCCCCCGGCTCGACCCCCAACTCCTCCCGCAGCGCGGTGCGTACCCGGCGCAGCACCGCCAACGCGTCGCCCTGGCGCGCACATCGGTACATCGCCAGCGCGAGCAGCCGCCAACTCTCCTCGCGCAGCGGGTGTGCGGCCGCGTGCGCCTCCAGACCCGGCACGATCCCGGACGCCTGCCCGATCGCGAGGCCGGCCTCGGCCCGGCGTTCGACCGCGACCAGGCGCAACTCCTCCAGTCGGGCCGCCTCCGGCCGCGCCCACGGTTCGTCGGCGAACTGCGCGTATGCCGGCCCGCGCCACAGGTCCAGCGCCGCGGTCAACTCGCGCAGCGCCTCCGCGGCGGCGCCGGCCGCCAGCAGGCCACCGGCCCGGTGTACCAACGCCTCGAAGCGCCACGCGTCGACCTCGTCCGTGCCGACCCGGAAGGCATAGCCCGGCGGCGCGGTCACCAGCACCGTCGATGGCGTGCGCGGCGCACGGTCGGGTTCGAGCGCCCGGCGCAGGTGCGACACGAAGGTCTGTACCGAGCCGAGCGCGCGGTGCGGCGACTCGCCGTGCCACAGGTCCTCGATCAACCGGTCGACCGGTACGACGTGCCCCCGCGCCAGGACGAGCCGTGCGAGAACGGCCCGATGGCGCGGGCCGCGCAGGTCGGCCGGTCGGTCACCGTCCCACGCCTCGAGCGCTCCCAGAACACGAAACGTCAGCATGGATAAGAGACCTTACTGATGCGTCACGAGCTACCGAGCGGCGGCCGGGGCTGAAGTCGTCCGGCCTTTGTCCCACGGTGCGTTCAACGCCCACTCGACGCTCGATGAACGCCCTTGCCGTCGTCCTGCCGTCGTCCTGCCACCCACTCGCCATCCACCCGCCCCCCGCCCGCCCGGTACCGATCCACCGCACGCAAACCGAGACCAAGCACACCGCCCGGCCCGGACGTACGGTCCGCCCGGACGTACGATCCACCCGGACAAACAGCCGGCCGACCCGGACGCCCGGCCCGCACATCACCGACCGGCACCGCACCCAACCGCCCGAGCCCGAGCGCCCGACGCCTGCCGATCCCGGACCCGACTCGGAGCCCGGGCCAACGCCCGCGTCACGGCCCGCCTCGAACCCGCGTCAGACCCGCCTCGGGTCCACGTCAGGCCCCGGGCCGGAGCCCGCGTCGGGACCAAGTCGGCCCCGGCACCCGAAGCCACGTCACAACCTGAGCCGGGCCCGACTGGGAGCCCGACTCGGGTCCCGACCCGGGACCCGCGCGCCGGCACCCGAGCCAGGCCCCCGCGCCAGGCGGCCCCGCGCCGGGAGCGAGGCGGGCCGGCCGCCCGTCTCGACCCTCAACTCCCGCCCTGTGCAGGTGCGTTGCCCGACTCCCCGGACTTCGGGTTCGCCGGCGATGCAGGCGGACCCGAGTTCGGCGGCACCGGCGGGGTGTTCGGATTCACCGGACCCGCCGGAGGACTCACCGGGTTCGGCGCACCCGACGCCCCCGGCGCACCAGGCGACGGCGCCCCCTGCGGCAGTTGCCCACCAGGCTGCGGCGCCCCACCCTGCTGCGGCGCCCCACCAGGCTGCGGCGCCCCGCCCGGCACCGGGTTCGCCGAGGGCTGTGCCCCCGGTCGCACCGGGATCGCGATCGTGAAGGGCGCCGTGCCCTCCTCGACGCGGCATCCGGCCGCGCCCGGTTCCACGACCACTCGCGGCTGCGGGAACGGCAGGCTGTCGCGGTTGCGCACCAGGTTCGGTCCCGCGGGCCCACACCGATAGTCGTAGTCGTTGGGGGCGAGCCCGAGTTGCTTGCCGTTCTGGTCGAAGAGCAGTACGTCCTTGAGCGGACGACCCTGCGCGTCGAAGGGATAGATGTTCTGCAGTCGTTCCCCGTCCAGCGTGCCCAGCAGGGTGCCGGCATCCAGTTGGCGGCCCTCCATGGTGTGGTAATTCGGCGTGTACGGCGGCGGGCCGTAGCTCACGGACTCCATCGAGCTGTCGTCCGGCTTCAGTTGCCCCGCGGCGAGCATCCCGATCCCGGCCCCGATCAGGAACGCGTTGATCGGCACCACCACCCACACCAGTCGCCGATCGCGCGCCGCGCGCGGGCCCAGCCACAACGACCCGACCAGCGCCAGGAAGCCGGCGACCACCGGCCACCACACGCCGCCGGCCACGACCCATGCGAGCACGGCCACGATCAGCGCCCGCGCCACCCACCAGGCACTTTGCAGACCCATCAGGAAGCGCACCGGCTCCGCCCATCGGCCGGTGCGCAAGGACTCCCCGAGAGCCCTCGCGCGTCGGGTGACCGACAGCGCGGCGACCTCGGGCAGCCCCGGATCACGGCCGCGCAACCACAGTGCGTTCAGCGCTTCCACAGCCAGGCCCAGCAGACACGGAAAGATCCACCACCGGTTCGCCTCCTCCTTCTCGGAACCGATGGCGATCCCGGTCACGAACGCCGCGCCGAGCACGACGAGCAGTCCCAGGCAGAGGAGTTCGACCTTGCCGAAGCCGGAGAGGCGGCCCGGCCCGGTCGGCGTCAGCGGCGGATAGCCGGCCGCCGCGCGCAGTTCGGCCGCGTACTCGTGCGGGGTGCCCAGACGTGCGCGCAGCGACTCGGAGGTGACCGCGCCGTCGAGTTCGGCGACCACCTCACTCAGGTTCACCTCGACGTCGTCCAGGATCTCCTCCGCCTCGGCGGCCGGCAGGTCGGCCAGAATGCGGGCGACCTCGACGCGGTAGTCCTCCGCGACGGGGTGCAGTGCGGTGTCCTTCATCGGGTCTCCCCCACCAGTTCCGACATCGTCCGGGCGAACGAGTTCCACGTGTCGGTGGACTCCCGGAACCGCTCTCGGCCGGGCTCGTTCAAGGCGTAGTACTTGCGGTTCGGGCCTTCGTCGCTGGCCACCACGTAGGACGTGAGGAGCCCGGCGTTGTACAGCCGCCGCAACGTGCCGTAGACCGACGCGTCGCCGACGTCGTCGAGGCCGGCCTTGCGCAACCTGCGCAGTACGTCGTAGCCGTAGCCGTCCTCCTCGCGCAGCACGGCAAGCACCGCGAGGTCCAGCACTCCCTTGAGCAACTGACTCGGATCCATGACCCCTCCTGCTCTTGTGCGTTGCACGGTACCACGCAATGCGTAGTAGTGCGCCTGATGTTGTTCCGGGACCTTCCGGGGCCCTCGCATCCGCCGATCCCGCGTCCTGCGACCTGGTGACCCCGCCGCCCGCGCGGGACGTGCCGGCTTTGGTGATCGCATGGCCCGACGCGTCCGGTCGTTGGGTGATCGTCTCCGGCGCGCGGAACCGCGCCCAACTGCCGTCGCCTGGCCCGGGCGCGCCGAACCGGTCCGCCGACCGTGCTCGGGGGTCACGACACCTGGTACTTCACCGGGCCCGCCGTCGGATATTCACCGCCCCCCGGGGGGCGCGCTGATGATGGTCGACGTGGGTGGACACGACCTGCGGATCCTGGTCGAGAGCACCACCCTGGTGCCCTACCCGGCACTCAAAGGCATGGTGGAGAGCCTCGACTTCAAGAACGTCGAGGATCCGACCACCTGGGTCGCACCGCTTTCCCAGGCGCCACCGGATAATCGAACTCCCGTGAAAATAACGGGGGTTCGACTCATGTGGCGACTCGGCTCGCGGACCCGGCCAGGTACGCGTCCAGTTCCGCCACATACCCGTCCCGCAGGTCCTCCGGCAGCCACGCGATCGCGAACGCGTTGTACTCGAAGCGGGCCACCTCGGCCGGGCTCAGGCCCAGGACGGCCTGGGTGCGTTCGAGGTTCTCCTGCACGTAGGCGTCCATGTACGCCGGGTCGTCCGAGTTGATCGTGACCAGAATGCCCTCGTCCAGCATCCGCCGGATCTCCTGCTCCTTGATCCCGTCCACCACGAAGGAGTTGGAGACCGGACACACCGTCAGACCGAGCCCGCGTTCCTTGATCGCCGCGACCAGCTTCGGGTCCTCCAGGGCGTTGGAGCCGTGGTCGATCCGGTCCACACCGATGTCCTCGATCGCCTGGCGGATGTGCTCGACGCTGTTCTCCTGGTCGACGTCGCAGTGCATGGTGAGCCGGAAGCCCTCGGCCCGGGCCCGCGCGTACACCGCGGCGAACTTGGCCGGCGGGTTGCCGCGCTCGTCGGAGTCGAGCCCGATGCCCACGATCCACTCCCGGTACGCCAGCGACTGCACCAACGTGGCCATCGCGTACTCGGCCTGGAAGTCGCGCAGGAAGCACATGATCAACTGGGCCCGGATGCCCAGTTCGCGGCGCGCGTCCCCGATCGCCCGGGTGAGCCCGCGGACGACCACGTCGAACGGCACGCCGCGTCCGGTGTGCGCCTGCGGGTCGAAGAACATCTCCACGTACCGCACGTTCTGCGCGGCGGCCTTGCGCAGGTACGCCATGGCCAGGTCGTAGAAGTCCGGCTCGTGCACCAGGACCCGCATGCCCTCGTAGTAGACCGTCAGGAAGGACGCGAGGCTGTCGAACCGATACGAGGCACGCATCTCCTCGACCGAGGAGTACGGCAGTTCGATCCCGTTGCGCTCGGCCAGCACGAACTTCAGCTCGGGCTCCAGCGTGCCCTCGATGTGCAGATGCAGCTCGCACTTGGGCAGTCCGGCGATGAAGTCGCGCATGTCACGGGCGTCTTGCATGGGAGCGGTCCTCCGAAGTCGTAGGGAGTCGTGGTGTGATGGTGCGCCCGTCGAGCCAAGCACACCACCACCGCGTGCGCACCACACCGACACCAGGTGCGCGTCCCGCCAGCCCCTACTACGCACGCGTCGTGCGGGCCCGGGCGGCACGCCCGCACCCGCACGCCCGCACCCGCGTCACGCCGCGGGCGCGATCCGCACCATGCCGTTGATGATCCGGTCCATCGCGTCGCCGCCGCGCGGGTCGGTCAGGTTGGCCAGCATCTTGAGCACGAACTTCATCAGCATCGGATGCGGCAGGCCGTGCTTGGTGGCGAAGTTCATCACCCGCGGGTCGCCGATCAGCTTCACGAACACCCGACCGAGCGTGTAGTAACCGCCGTAGGTCTGCTTGAGGATGCGCGGGTAGTCGTGCAACGCGCGCTCGCGGCCCTCGGGCGTGAGTCGGGCCACCGCCTGGGTGATCACCTGGGCTGCGATCTCGCCGGACTCCATCGCGTAGGCGATGCCCTCGCCGTTGAACGGGTTGACCATCCCGCCCGCGTCGCCGACCAGCAACAGGCCCTTGGTGTAGTGCGGTTGGCGGTTGAAGCCCATCGGGAGCGCGGCGCCCCGGATCGGGCCCTCCTGGTTCTCGTCGGTGTAGCCCCACTCCTCGGGCATCCCCGCGACCCAGCCCTTGAGCAGGTCGCGGTAGTCGATGTCCTTGAACGCGGAGGAGGTGTTCAGCAGGCCCAGGCCCACGTTCGAGGTGCCGTCGCCCATGCCGAACACCCAGCCGTAGCCGGGCAGCAGCTTCTCCTGGCCGTCGCGCCGGTCCCACAGCTCCAGCCACGACTCCAGGTAGTCGTCGTCGCTGCGCGGGGACTTGAAGTAGGTGCGCACCGCGACGCCCATCGGGCGGTCCTCGCGGCGGTGCAGGCCCATCGCGAGCGAGAGCCGGGTCGAGTTGCCGTCGGCGGCGACCACGATCGGCGCGCGGAAGACGGTCTCCTCCTTGGCGCCGTTCATCCGCACGTTGACGCCGACGATCCGGCCGGTGCGGTCGTCCAGGATCGGACCGGTGACGTTGGCACGTTCGTACAGCTTGGCGCCGGCGGAGGCCGCCTGGCGGGCCAGGATCTCGTCGAAGTCGGCCCGCTTGCGGACCAGGCCGTGCGCGGGGTAGCTGGCCAGGTCGGGCCAGTCCAGTTCCAGGCGCATGCCGCCGCCGAGGATCCGCAGACCCTTGTTCGGCAGCCAACCGGCCTCGACCGAGGTGTCCACGCCCATCGCGATCAGCTGCTTGGTGGCGCGCGGGGTGAGCCCGTCGCCGCAGACCTTCTCCCGGGGGAACTCGGTCTTCTCCAGCAGGATCACGCTGACGCCGGACTTGGCCAGGTGATACGCCGTGGTCGATCCGGCCGGACCGGCCCCGACCACGATGACGTCGGCCTCATGCGTCGAGTCGGCGCGCTTGGTGGTTGTGACGGGCGCTTGGTCGGTCACGGACGACTCCCCTGGAAGTCTCTGCGGCAGTACCGAAACCGGGACGGTTCCGGCCGGACAAGTCTATGAGGAGCGGGTGGGCGGACGGCCCGTGGCCACTCGCCCGGCACGGAACGACCCGTGGCTCACTCGCACGGTCGGAAACCCCGATGCAGCGCGACGACCCCGCCGGTGAGGTTGCGCCAGGCCGGGTGCGCCCAGCCCGCCTTGCCGACCAGCGCCGCCAGACCCGCCTGATCGGGCCACGCGCGGATCGACTCGGCCAGGTAGACGTACGCATCGGGGTTGCTGCTGACCGCGGTGGCCACCGCCGGCAGCGCGCGCATCAGATACTCCACGTACACCGTCTCGAACGGGCGCCAGGTGGGCCGGCTGAACTCGCAGACCACCAGTCGCCCGCCCGGCCGGGTCACCCGCAACATCTCGCGCAGCGCGCCCTCGGTGTCGCTGACGTTGCGCAGGCCGAACGAGACGGTCACCGCGTCGAACGTGGCGTCCTTGAACGGAAGCCTGGTCGCGTCGCCCGCGGTGAAGGGCAACTCCGGGTGCTTGCGCTTGCCCTCGCGCAGCATGCCCACGGAGAAGTCGCACGGCACCACCTCCGCGCCCGCGTCCCGGAAGGGCAGCGAGGAGGTGCCGGTGCCGGCCGCGAGGTCGAGCACACGCTCTCCCGGGCGGGCGTCCACGGCGCGCGCGACGGCCTTGCGCCAGGACCGGTCCTGGCCCATCGACAGCACGGTGTTGGTCAGGTCGTAGCGCGCCGCGACCGCGTCGAACATCGACGCGACTTCACGCGGTTGCTTGTCCAGGGAGGCTCGGGTCACCCGGCCATCATCTCGCGCCCGGACCCGCCGCCGGGCCCTGGGGGCACGCAACGCACCGGGCGGGTCGCGTACCGCATGCGACCCGCCCGGTGTGCGCCGTGTCGGCGCGGTGCGATCATCGACGGCCGACGCCACCGCCGACGCCACGCTTGTTGGCTCCGACACCGCCGCCGACGCGGCCGATGCGGGCACCGATGCCCACACCACCACCGCCGCCGCCGGTGCGACGGCCTCGCCGACGACGCGGCGTCACGGCATGGACGATGGAGCGAATTCGGGTACCGACGGACATGGTGTGCCTCCTCAATCATCCCGAGCAGGCAGGGCCCGGGTCGGAAAGGTGAGTTCTGCGACCGTGTCGTTCCGACCAGGCGCCTGCCCGGGGTTCGCCCGGCTATGCGTGGTCGTGCAAAAACGATCGTGCGCCCCGTCGGCACACGCCCCGCGGACCCGCCGCCCCTCGCCCCGCCGCCCCTCGACCCGCCGTCAGCGCCGATGCACGAGCCGCCCGCCGAGCACCGTGGCCACGCACGACCCGGTGCCGTGGGCGAGCAGCGCCGCGTACGGGTCGCCCTGCGTCGGCACGTCGAACACCGCGAGGTCGGCCAGGCCGCCCGGGCGCAGCGTGCCGGCGCCGTCGAGGCCGCCCATCGCCGCCGCGCCGCCGACCGTGACCGCCTCGACCAGGCGCCGGTCCAGGTCGTCCGAGCGGTAGCCCTGACGGATCGCCAGTTCCCGGGCCGCCGCCGCCTCTTCCCACATGTCCAGGGACGGCGAGGAGGCGAGCGAGTCGGTGCCCAGCGCGAGCGGCGCGCCCTCGGCCAGGTAGTCGGCGACCGGCGGCTCCCCCGCCGCCAGGATCGAGTTGGAGCGCACGCACAGCGCGACCGCCGTGCCCTGCTCGCGCAGCAGCGCGCGATCGTCGGCGGCCAGGTGCACGCCGTGCGCGACGTGCACGTCGGGGCCCAGCCCGTCGAACCCGGCCAGGTAGGCCGCCGGGCCGCCGCCGCTGCCGCCGTCGAGCAGTTCCAGGGCCATCCCGGAGGCCCGGTTCAGTTCGGCGAACCGACCGGTGCCGTGCCGGATGAACTCGGCCTCGTGCGCGGTCTCCGCCAGGTGCGGGTGCAGCCGCAGCCCGCGCTCGCGCGCGATCGCGACGCACTCCTTGAACACCGCCGTGCCGACCGTGAACGGGGTGTGCGGCGACACGCCCAACACCCGCCCGCCGCTCGCCCCGTCCAGCGTGTCCAGGAAGGCCGCCCGCCGCCCGCCGGCCCACATCGCGTCGTCCGCGATCACCTCGACGTAGCTGATCCCGCGCAGCCCCGACCGGCCCACCGGCACGAGCACGCACGGGTCGGTGACCACGTCCGCCACCGCCGTGGTCCCCGACCGCAACATGTGGTGCACCCCGCGGCGCGCGCTCTCCTGCCACATCACCTCGGAGAAGTCGGCCCGCCGCTCGATCAACGTGCGAATCCACTCCGGGAAGGCCAGCCCGGACAGCGCGAGATCCCCGAAGTCGGTGTACTGCAGATGCGCGTGCGCATTCACCAGCCCCGGCATCAGCACCCCGCGCCACACCCGCTCACGGGCGCCCGCCGAGCCCAACTCGTCCCGCGGGCCCACCGCGACGATCCGCCCGTCCTCCACGAGCACGGCGCCGTCGCGAATGGGCTCCGCATCGACCATCGACAGGACAACGGGCGCAACATGCAGCGTCGAAGACATGCGCCCATCATCCCAAGCCGGTTTCAGCGGGCGTCGACGACCTTGAGTTCGGTGCGGGCGGTGCCGCCGGCGAGGGCCGTGGAGGAGAAGTGCGAGATCACCTTGTCGTCGACCGGGTCGTTCGCCGGGTCGTCGTGCACGATCAGGTGGTTGTACGTGGTGTCGCGCTGGGCCGGGATCCGGCCGGCGGCGCGGATCAGGTGCAGCAGCTCCATCCGGTTGGAGCGGTGCTTGGCGCCCGCGGAGGAGACCACGTTCTCCTCCAGCATGACCGAGCCCAGGTCGTCCGCGCCGTAGTGCAGGGTGAGCTGACCGGCCTCCTTGCCCGTGGTCAGCCACGAGCCCTGGATGTGCGCGACGTTGTGCAGGAACAGGCGGGCCACCGCGATCAGGCGCAGGTATTCGAGCAGGGTGGCCTGCGTCTGCCCCTTCAGGTGGTTGTTCTCCGGCTGGTAGGTGTACGGGATGAAGGCCCGGAAACCACCCGTGCGATCCTGCACGTCGCGGATCATCCGCAGGTGCTCGATCCGCTCGGCGTTGGTCTCGCCGGTGCCCATCAGCATCGTCGAGGTGGACTCCACGCCCAGCCCGTGCGCGGTCTCCATGATCTCCAGCCAGCGTTCGCCGGACTCCTTGAGCGGCGCGATCGCCTTGCGCGGGCGCTCCGGGAGCAGCTCCGCGCCGGCGCCCGCGAACGAGTCCAGGCCGGCCGCGTGGATGCGCGTGATGGCCTCCTCGATGCCCACTCCGGAGACCTTGGCCATGTGCGCGACCTCGGAGGCCCCGAGCGAGTGGATGACCAGCTGCGGGAACTCGGCCTTGATCGCGGCGAACGAGCGCTCGTAGTACTCGACGCCGAAGTCGGGGTGGTGCCCGCCCTGGAACATGATCTGCGTACCGCCGAGTTCGACCGTCTCCGCGCACCGGCGCAGGATGTCGTCGATCTCCCGGACCCAGCCCTTCTCACTCTTGGGCGGAGCGTAGAACGCGCAGAACTTGCACGCGGTGACGCACACGTTCGTGTAGTTGATGTTGCGCTCGATGATGTACGTCGCGATGTCGACGGTGTCCGCGTAGCGCATGCGCCGCGCGGCGTCGGCGGCCCGGCCGAGCGCATGCAGCGGGGCGTGTACGTACAGGGCGAGTGCCTCGTCGGGCGTGATCCGCCCACCGCCGGCGGCCCGGTCCAGGACCGGCTGGAGATCGCTGATCACGGGGAAGCCTCCGCATGGAACGAATACGAGTGGAACGGGTGCGCGTACGACGAGTGCGCGTCGAGCGGACGAGCGCCGAGCGGGTGGGCGCGGCACGAATGCTCGTGAACGAGCCTATCCGGCGTGCTCACGAAACCCGCGGGGCGTCGAGCAGCCGCACCCGCACGTCGGCCGGATACCCGGTGTCGTGCGCGGTGCGCCGGGCGAACTCGGCCATCCCCCGGAGGTGTCGCTCGCCGAGCGAGTAGTCCAACGCCTCGGTGTAGTAGCGCTCCAGCGTGGCCGCGTCGAACGCCTCCCACCGGGCCACGTGCTCGCAGACCTTGTCCACCTCCTGCATGCACAGGTCGCGCGACTCCAGGAAGGCCTGGTGCACGGCGTGCACCTCGGCCGGATACGCCTCCAGGAAGTCGCGACGCGCGGCCCACACCGCGAACACGAACGGCAGCCCGGTCCACTGCTTCCACTCGTAGGCGAGGTCGTAGACCAGCAGGCCCAGCCGCGGCGCGTCGTACAGCGTCGCGCGCAGTGCGACGTCGCCGATCACCACCGCGGCGTCCGCCTCCTGCATCATCAGGCCCAGGTCCGGCGCCGAGGTGAAGAACTCGGGCCGCACGCCGTACTTCTCCTCCAGCAGCAACCGGGCCAGTCGAACCCCGGTGCGACTTTGCGAACCGAGCGCGACCCGCGCGCCGTCGAGTCGGTCGATCGGCACCTGGCTGACCAGCATCACCGACATCACCGGTCCGTCGGCGGCCACCGCGATGTCCGGGAGCACCACCAGGTCGTCCGCGTGGCGCAGGTACTCGACCACGCTGATCGGCGCGATGTCGAGGTCGCCGCGCACCAGGGCGTCGTTGAGGTTGTCCGGAGTGTCCTTGGTCAGGTCCAGATCCACCAACGAGCCCGTGCGGGCCAGGCCCCAGTAGATGGGCAGGCAATTGAGGTACTGGATATGGCCTACCCGGGGTCGCCGGCGGCCGGCTTGCGGCGCGTTGTCCACAGTGTCCATCCCCGCAGGCTATGCCCGGGTGTGTGGATCGCCCGTACCGGCCCGGGCCGACGTGCGGATCACCGGTACCGACCCGGGAGGGTGTCACCGAACAGGTACAACACCGCACGCGGGGCAGTGGCAGCGGTGTACGGGTGAGATTCTCGGGTGCCGGGCCGATTCCACGGCGGTTCGACCACGGCGGTTCGACTACAACGACGGAGGAAGCGCGATGCACTCGTCCCCGGGCTCGTATCCGGGCCAGGGTGGCGGCTACCCGCCCCCGCCCCCGCCCTATGCGTCCACGCCCGCCCCACCACCCGCCTACGACCCGGGCGGTCCGTACCAGCCGGGCGGTCCGGGCGGCGGCTCCCACAACCCTCCGCCTCGGCCGCCCTCGCGTCCCGCTTACGGCGCGCTGCGCGGCACCGTCGCCGGGATCAGCCTGGTGCTGGCGGTGCTGCTGACGATCCCGGCGCTGTCCGCGCTGTGGCTGCGCTGGGAGGTGGTCTCCGAGCAGGGGTTCACCGACAACGCGGTCGCGCTGATCGACGAGCCGGCGATCCGCAGCGAGGTCGCCCGGCTGATGACGGACGAGGTGATCAAGCAACTCCCGCCGGGCGTACGCGGCCAGGTGCCGCGCGGCGTGGTGCAGAGCGCGGTGGCAGAGGAGATCGGCAAGCCGTCGTTCAAGGCGGTCTGGAAGGACGGCATCGCCACCGCGCACGACGTGGTGATGTCGTCCATCCTCGGCCGGGACAGCAAGAACGTCACGACGGACGGCGACCGGGTGGTGGTCAACCTCAAGAGCCCGCTCGACGCGATCGTGCCCCGGCTGAACCAGGCGGGCATCCCGGTGTCGAAGGCGGCCCTGCCCACCAGCATCCCGATCGACCTGGCCCAACTGCCGCACGCCTCCGAGGCCAAGCAGGGCCGGGACGCGTTCCAGGCCGTCGACGACGCGGGCAGGTGGCTGCCGATTCTGACCGTGGTGCTGCTGCTGGTCGGCCTGGCGGTCGCGGTGAACCGGTTCCGCGCGCTGATCATGACCGGCGTCGGCCTGTTCCTCACCAGCGGCCTGCTGCTGCTCCTGGTCTCCGCCGCGAAGGGGCCGGTCGCCGACGACCTGGCCACCCGCAACACCCTGAACCGGGACGGCATCGAGGCCGTCTACGACGTGTTCACCGATTCGCTGACCACGATGGCCTGGTCGGTGTTCGCGGCCTCGATCGTCGCGATCGTGCTGGGCGCGGTCGGCCTGAGCCTGCGCGGCCGCCGACGCTGACGGCTGCGCCGGGCAGCGGGCCGCGGGCGGCGAGCCGCGAGGGGCACGGCCCCGGACGGCATCGCCTCGGACCGCGCGACCCTGCCGCGCACTCACACAGTTGCGCACCGTGTACACAAAAGGGCGGGCCCGGGGTGATCCGGTCCCGCCCTTCGTGCGCATCCTCGGCGCCGCCGGCCCGGAAGCCCACCCGGGCCCACCGGGGCCGGGGCTCATTCCAACGCCCGGCCGGGTTTCACTCCAGGTTGCGCGTGGACGTGTCCTCGTCGTCCTGCTCGATGTGGATGTCGTCCACGGAGATGTCCACCTCGACCACCTCCAGGCCGGTCATCCGCTCGATCGACTCGATCACGTGGTCGCGCACGGCCGCGGCGACCTCGGCGATCGGTGCGCCGTACTCCACCACCAGGCTCAGGTCGACCGCGCACTGCTTCTCGCCGACCTCGACGCTGACTCCGCGGGCCACGTCCGGACGACCGCCCGGCACCGCCTTGCGCATCGCGGCGAAGGCCCGGGAGACCCCGGTGCCCAGCGCGTACACGCCCGGGATCTCGCGCGCCGCCAGCCCGGCGACCTTGGCCACCACTCCGTCGGCGATCGAGGTCCGCCCTCGGTCCGTGGCCAGCGCGGTCACCTCGGTGAGATGTCCGGAGCCGGACGTCGATCGCTCGGTCCGCTCCGAACGGACGGTGGTCGTGTCGGGTGTGCGGACGGGTGAGTCTGCCATGGCTGGAACCTCGTCTTTCGCCGCTTCGTGAGAGGTGGGGGCTCCCCTCACATGAGGTGTGACCCCTTCCCGATCGATTCGTCACGCAATCCGGGCGAATTAATCCGATCGGCCGCGAAAGTGAACTGGAACATGTTTCATTTCACTCCCGGCCAACCGTTCAGGAGGCTTGCTCCCGCGCGTCGGAACCGCTTGTGATGGGACCCGTACACCCCGTCCAAGGAGGAAACACTGTGGAGCGGTTCCAGGATCGGCGCATCATCGTCACCGGTGGCGGTTCGGGCATAGGCCAGGCCACGGTGCTGCGGCTGCTGAGCGAGGCGGGCACGGTACACGCGGCGGACGTCAACGCCGACGGGCTGGAGAAGACCCGCGCGATGGCGGCGGAGAAGGGCGTGGACGCCCGGCTGAGCACAGGCGTCCTGGACGTCTCCGACGAGGACGCGGTCGGCGCCGGCGTGGCCGAGGTGGTCGAGCGCCTGGGCGGCCTGGACGTGCTGGTGAACGCGGCGGGGATCCTGCGCGCCGGACACACCCACACGTTCCCGCTCGACAAGTGGAACCAGATCATCACCGTCAACCTGACGGGCACGTTCCTGATGACCCGCGCCGCGCTGCCCCCGCTCCTGGAGACCGGCAACGGCGTCGTCATCAACTTCAGTTCCACGTCGGCGAGCTTCGCCCACCCGTACATGGCGGCCTACGCGGCCAGCAAGGGCGCGATCGACGCGTTCACCCACGCGATCGCCCTCGAATACAGCCGTCAGGGCCTGCGCGCGGTCAACGTCGCCCCCGGCAGCATCTCCAGCGGCATCGTCGACGACACCCCCAACCAGGTCCCCGACGACGCCGACTGGGAACTCTTCGGCAAACTGATGCCGATCATCGGCGAGGGCATGGCCCACCCCGACGTCATCGCCGGCATGATCGCCGCCCTCGCCTCCGACGACGGCAAATTCGTCACCGGCACATCCCTCCGCATAGACGGCGGCACCCACGCCTGACCCACCCGCCGGCCGAGCCACCCCAGCCCGGCCGGCGGCCCAACCCCACCCAATCAACCAGCCCGACCGGCACTTGAGGCCAAGCAGCCGGGCCGGCGCATGAGGCCACCCAGCCCCGCCGGCGCTTGAGGCGAACCAGCCCGGCCGGCGCTTGAGGCCACCCAGCCCGGCCGGCGCTTGAGGCCAAGTAGCCGGGCCGGCGCT
>NZ_JBITHP010000015.1:0-243368 GCF_044458105.1 Embleya sp. NPDC050493 | reverse complement strand
GGTCTCATTCCGAACCCGGAAGCTAAGCTCTCCAGCGCCGATGGTACTGCACTCGAAGGGGTGTGGGAGAGTAGGACGCCGCCGGAATCTACGTGTGAAAGGCCCATCCCGAACAGGGATGGGCCTTTTGCGTTTTTCGAGTGCGGTATGGTCGTGCGCATGCCTGACAACGAGATGGATCCTGCAGCCAGTACTCAGATGTTCCGGGCTTTCGTGAACGAGGATCGCCCTGCGGCCCCCGGTGAACCGGCCCGGCGCAGCACCCCGCCGGTGATGTTGATCGCCGGAGTCGTGATCGCGATCATCGTCGTCGCGGTGGCCGTACTCATTGCCGTCAGCTGACATACCGACGGGCGGGCCCCAATTGTTCGGGGACCCGCCCGAGGTATGCGGTGAATCGGTGAAACGTATTCGCCACAGCGGTGATCACCGCTGTGGGTGGGCGCCTCAGTCGGTCACGTCGACGGCCACAGTGCGACCACACAACCGTCGTCCTCGCGCAGGCGAAGGCCCTCGTCCACGTCGCGCAGGTAGTCGAAGAGGGATGGCGGCGTGCGCCAATCCTCGGCGAGACGTGGCGCGAGTCCGGCCGTGGGTTGACCGAGTGCCTCGGCGAAGCCGCCGGTCATCATGACCAGAACGTCGGTCGGACGCCACGTGGTTCGGCAGATGCGCAGCTGGTCGTCGCCCGCCTGGTCGGGGATCGCCGCCGGGGCGGTCTCCACGGACGCGTCCCGGATGCCCAGCGGCGCGCGCCAACCACCCTGGGCCAGGCGGAGCACGGTGCTGTCGCCGAGCACGGCCATGTCGACCCGATCGTCCTCCAGCGGATCCGCCGCGGTGACCAATATCGCCAGGCGCGTGGCAGGTTCCGAGCGGCCGAGTTCGTGCGCCCGGTCGGCGGTTCCGGCGAGCCTGGTGCGCAGGTCCTCCTCGACCTCGGCCTGCACCCCGGCCCAGTCCCAGTTCTCGTGGCGTTCGCGTGCGACCATCCTGGCGACCGTGCGGTAGGCGCTGCGGACCGCGATCTGCGCGGCGAGTTCGGACGCGTGTGCGTTGTCGACGCCGTCGCAGACGATCGCGATGGTCCACCGCGCGCTCGGGTCCGGGCCGACGGCGAAGCAGTTCTGCCTCGGCAGGCCCTGCTGCTGGTGCAGTTCGCCGCGGACGCCGGCGGCGCGAACGTTCAACCGGCCCAGTCGGCCACCGTCGACGACCATGCCGCCGCCGTCGGCGAGCGCGGGTGGGGGCAACATGCGCAACATCCTTCGCGGTACCTCGTCGGCCGCGTCCGCGGCCGGTCCGGGGCGGTAGGGCACGCGGGGGGCCGCGGGCACCGGCACGAACGAGGTGCCGGGCCCGTCGTCGTCCTGATCCGGTGTGGTGCCGGCGTCGAACCGGCGTCGGTCGTCGGGCTCGTCGTCGAGGGCGGGCATCGTGTCGACCGTCGCCCGATCGGACTCCGCCGCCGGGGCGGGCCTGCGCTTGGGGATCGGCGGGTAGGTCGGGCGGCGCTCGGACGACGGGCTCGGTCCCGGGTCGAGCGGGTCGACCGGATCCATCGGATCGGCGGGTTCGATGTCGTCCTCGGGCTCGGGCTGCCACTTCGGCGTCGGGTCCTCGCGGCGTCCCGGACGCGAGGTGCCGCGGGACGGGGGCAGTACGCCCTGCGGCTCGCGGTGCAGCCGGTCGGGCGGCATCGTGTCGCCGGGAATGCTGTCCGACATCGGCGTGCCGGGGGACGGCGAGGAGCCGAGCATGACGTCTTCCCAGTGCGAGGAGCCGGTCCGCCGCCGGGTGCGTCCCGATGTCGGGGGCGGGGCCGCGTCGTAGTCGGCGTCGTACTCCGGGCCCTGGTCGCGGCCGTAGTCGTACCCCGCGTCGGCCTCGTACGGATCGCGCCGGCCGAAGCCGGGTCGGCGGTCGTAGGGATCCGGCTCCTCCTCGGCGGGTGCGCCGAAGCCGAACCAGTTCGCGACCCGGCGCGCCCGGCCGGAGCGGCGTCCGCCCTGATCCGGTGCCAGGTCCGGGTAGGCCGTCGGCCCGTCGGGCGCGACGCCGTTGCGGTCGTACTCCGGGTCGGGGCGACGGTCGTAGTCGGCATCCGGCCGACGGTCGTAGTCCGGATCGGGACGTTCGCGACCGGTCGGGCCGGGACGTCGTGGACCCTGTGCTCGCGGGATGGGCTCGGCCGGCGAACCATCGCCGGGGGTGTGGCGCTTGCTGGTACCGTCCGGCACGGCTTCCTCCTTCGCGTCGGGCCGGCCGGCGAGCCGGTCCCGTCGTGTCGCCGGTGGGCGTACCATCCCCCACCCGTGCGACAGGTATCAACAGGTATAGCGTGCACGGCCCGTGCCCGTGTGCGCACGCGCGCGCATTGGCCACCACTTTGCCGCAGGGCCGTCCGGATCACCGTGCGGATGGCGGGCTCCTACCCGGAATCCCCGTGCTCGGTACCTATTTGACGGCGTATCAGGGAAACTCTCGGACACCGTGCCGGCGTTCCCCGTCCGGGCCGCGGATCCGGCGGATCGAGCGGGTCGACGGCCGTGGGACGAAGTGGCCGAAAAATACGGGTGGTTGGTGTTCCGGCCGGCGGTCGACGCGAGCATCGGCCGGGATGCCGTGCCGATGCGCGATCCCTTCCGGGTGATGTGTTCGTCGCTCTCCGCAGATGCGCCCGCCCCGTCGCGGTGATGCGTTCGTCTCTCCATACGGCACCGTCTGGAGCAAGTGGCCTGGTCGTCACTACAGTGGTGCTCGTCGCGCGGTAGCAACGACCGGTTGTTTTCCAGGTGGTTCCCGCGCGCTCACGAACACTTCCTCTTCGGGAGCACAACCGCATGCGCATACGCACCACCCGCCTCGCGACCATCGCCGTCACGGCGGCGCTCACGCTCGGCGGCTCCGTCGCGGTGACCTCGTCGGCCGCTGCCGACGAGGTCGGCAGCGACGCCAACGTCTCGGCCCGAGGCGGACTCGGCATCGTCACGAGCGCGTCGGCCACGGTCGACGCGGCCGGTACGTACACGATCACCTGGACCGACCGGTGGCCCGGCCCGATGCGCGTGTACGCGTCCACCGACGTGGATCGTTTCACCCGGCTCGTCGGCACCACCAACGGCACCTCGCTGACCGTGTCCGGCCTGGACCCGGCCCAGCGCTGGTACTTCAACGTCACCCCGGTCGGCCCGTTCGTCGGCGTGGTCACCGCGCCGCGCTCGCTGGGCCTGCAGAGCGCGCCCAACGCGCGCGACATCGGCGGCTACCGCACCGATCGGGGCCTGACCGTCAAGTACGGCCAGGTCTTCCGCACCGACGCGCTCGGCAAGGCGACCGACGCGGACGTGGCCCGGCTCGCGAGCCTGGGCGTGGACGTGGCGGCGGACTTCCGTACGGACACCGAGATCGCCGGCAACGGTGTGAACCGACTGCCCGCCGGCACCCCGATCAAGAACCTGCCGATCGCCGACGGCAACCTGACCAACATCACCAACGCCGCGGTGGGCAGCCGGGATCCGATCAAGCAGCAGGAGCTGCTGGGCGACGGCAAGGCCGCCGCCGCGCTGGAGAACATCTACCGCGGCTTCGTCGACGACCCGGCCCAGCGCGCGCAGTTCACCACCGTGCTGCGGGACATCGCGGACGGCAAGTCGGTGATCTACAACTGCACGGCGGGCAAGGACCGCACCGGGTGGATGACCGCGATCGTCCTCAAGGCGCTCGGTGTCGACGACGCCACCGTCTACGCCGACTACCTCGCCTCCAACGACAACCTCCGGGCCCGCAACGAGGGCACGAAGGCCGGCCTCAAGGCCGCCGGTCTGATGCAGGACCCGAGCCTGATGGACCCGCTCCTGTACGTGCAGAAGTCGTACCTGGACACGGCGTTCGCGCAGGTGCAGACGAAGTACGGCTCGTTCGACGACTACCTGCGCACGGGTCTGGGCATCGACCCGACCACCGAACTCAAGCTCCGGGCACGGCTGCTCACCCTCTGAGCACCCGGTCGACCCCGCGGACGGCCTCGACCTGCCGCCCGGCAAGGGCTCTGACGGATCGTCAGGGTCCTTGCCGGGCAGCGGTCGGGGCCGAACCGCTCAGGCGGACAGATCGGCGCGCAGGCGCGCCAGCGCACGGGCCAGCAGGCGGGACACGTGCATCTGCGAGATCCCCAGTCGCTCGCCGATCTGCGACTGCGTCATGTTGCCGAAGAAGCGCAGCATGATGATCTGCCGGTCGCGCGGACTCATCCGGGCCAGCAGCGGGCGCAGTGCCTCGCGGTACTCGACGCCGTCGAGCGCCTCGTCCTCCTGTCCCAACCGGGCGATCAGCGCGTTGTCGCGATCGTCGTCGAGGTCGTGTGCGTCCAGCGACGCAGGCGAGTAGGCGTTGGCCGCCTCCATGCCCTCGAGGATCTCCTCGACGGTCAGGTTCAGGTGTTTGGCGAGCTCGACCACCGTCGGGGCGCGGTCGTATTTGTGGTTGAACTGCTCGGTGGCCTCGGCCAGCGCCAGGCGCAACTCCTGGAGCCGGCGCGGTACTCGCACGCTCCACGAGGTGTCCCGGAAGAAGCGCTTGATCTCGCCGATGATGGTCGGCACCGCGTAGGTGGGGAACTCGACGCCGCGATGCGGGTCGAAGCGGTCTATCGCCTTGATCAGCCCGATCGTGCCCACCTGGAGCACGTCCTCGTACTGGTCCGTGCGACTGCGGAAGCGGTTGGCCGCGAAGCGCACCAGGGGCAGGTTCAGCTCGACCAGGGTGCTGCGCACGTAGGCGTGCTCGGCCGATCCCTCGACGACATCGGTGAGGCGGAGCAGGAGGGTTCGGGACAGCGTGCGCGTGTCCTGAGGGGTGTCGGTGCCGGAACCCCTGACCGCGCGAACGCGGGGGATGCCGGTACGGGGAAGGCGCGCGGGCGCGGCCCGGTCGGCGATCGAGCCGGCCGTGCCCTCGTGGGAAGCATCTCGCAGCAGCACTGGAGAGCCCACCTCCTCGTCGGTCCTGGAGCGGAACCTGGCCGCTGCCGGCCATGGTGGAACGGCAGCCGTCGTTCGGTACCCCCTTACCGGCGCGGGTCACCGCCCCAAACCCCTTGCGACATCCCCGATTTGTCAGGTGATGCGGGTGTATCTAGCGGCATGTCGACAGTACGAAAGCCGCAAATCACCGCAAAGAAAATTCGAGGTTTTACCAGCTGTTTCGTGTTACTCGCCGGTCATGCCGATTAGTCGACGTCGGGACCGAACAACTGATCGCACACCTTGAGGTAGACGGCGTCGGGCCGGGGCACGAATCCGACCTCCTTGAGTGGTTGATCCTGCCCCGCGGACTCCATCACGAACGTCCCGTGCCCGAGTATTCGGCCGCCCGGAGTGCGCCGGTAGCTCATGTCGGTCACCTTGGTCAGCGGCATCATGTTGACCCGCTTGGCGAAAAGCCCGCCGGCCAGGATGATCCGCTTGTCGGTCACGATGAAGTAGTCGTTGCGCCAGGTGAGTACGTGCCCCGAGCACCACAGCAGGAGTCCCGCCCCGATCGGCCACACGCCGTAGTGCACGGCCAGGTTCTCGGCCGGGAAGTACCACAGCAGCAGGAGCAGCAGGGCCGTCCCGAGGGTGGTGATCGCCAGCGGGCGCAGGATGATGGCCCAGTGCCGACGCACCGCTATCGCGCAGGTCTCGGTGGGCAGCAGGTATCTGCGTATCGCGTGTGGGTCGACGGTGGAGCCGGTGACCGGTCCCGCCCCCACCTCTCGACGTGCCCGCCTCAGCTCGTCCAGCCGCTGATCTGATCGCCGCACCACTTGGCGGCGGACGACATCGCCTGGAACCACTGCGCTACCAGGTCGGAGGCCTTTTCCGGCGTGGCGATGATCGTGTAGATGACGAAAACGATCAGGAGCAGCGTCAGGATCCTTTTGGTCTGCGCCTGCATCTCCCCGCCTCCCCGAATGAGGTATCGGGGAGAAACAATAGGGGAGAGGGAGCAGCCGCGGGGGGACCGGCCACTTCCTCTCCCCTGTGGGACCCCCGCCGGAGCAAAGGTGGGTCGTACCTTCGCAGCATCGGCAAACAGTCCCGGGGTGCCCACGGGGCTCCTGCCCAGCCCCGGGCACCCTTCCAGCATGCGCCGAGGTGTGCCGTCGCGCATCCGGCGTTCGGCCTGACGTGGAAGGGCCTTGGTCCCGCTTGGCGTCCGCGCTCGTGAGCCGCCCCCGAACGGCCGAACCCGCAGGTGGGTGCCGGGGTCGGCCGGATGGCCGAGCGGCGCTCCGGACCCTTTTCGGCGGCCTGCCCTAGCCGGCGGTGCCGTACAGCCGGTCGCCCGCGTCGCCCAGGCCCGGGACGATGTAGCCGTGCTCGTTGAGCCGCTCGTCGATCGACGCGGTCACGACGGTGACGTTCGCCTCGGTGTCCTGGAACGCCTCCTGCATCACCTTGACGCCCTCGGGCGCGGCGAGCAGGCAGATCGCGGTCACGTCGTGCGCGCCGCGCTCCAGAAGCAGCTTGGTGGCCGCGATCAGGGTGCCGCCGGTGGCGAGCATCGGGTCGAGCACGTACGCCTGCCGGCCGCTGAGGTCGTCCGGCATCCGGGTCGCGTAGGTCGACGGTTCGAGGGTGTCCTCGTTGCGGATCATCCCGAGGAAGCCGACCTCGGCCGTCGGCAGCAGCCGCACCATGCCGTCGAGCATGCCCAGCCCGGCCCGCAGGATCGGCACCACCAGCGGACGCGGGTAGGAGAGCTTGACGCCGGTGGTCTCGCTGACCGGCGTGCTGATCGCCACCGGGTCGACGCGTACGCCTCGGGTCGCCTCGTAGGCGAGCAGCGTGACCAGTTCGTCGGCAAGCCTCCGGAAGGTCGGCGAGTCGGTGCGCCGGTCGCGCAGGGTGGAGAGCTTGTGGGCCACCAGAGGATGGTCGACGACGTGAATCCGCATGCTGCGACATTAGCCGTTTGGCCTGGCGGCGACCCTGCCGGGTTGTCGGATTCGAGGCGTGTTCGGTGGCATTCGCCGGCCGGGCGACCGGCCCGACTCGTGTGTTTGCGGGAATGTCGGGCAAATTGCGATCGTTACACCGATTTGCGAACACACATCCGGTGCGACCTGCCGGTGTCGATGACTGAGCCGGCGCGTCCCGGGAACTACTGCCACGTCGGTTCCGGAGGCATTTCGAGCCCAGGGGCGTGGTGATGGAGAGTCGGGAACCTCGAACGACGGCGGCCGAGCGCCGCGAGGAGGAGGCGGCGCGCCGCCGCCGGCGCACCCTCTTCCTGCGCGAACTGGCCGAAGCGCGCGAGCTGCGGGCCCGCATCCAACCGCGACGCGTGCGCAATGAGCGGCTACGGCAGATGATGCGGATGCGTACGTTCCGTTACTGAATTCGACCGATCCTTGATCGTCTCGGTGACCTTGTTCGTCAACGTGCGCCAATTCCCGTCGTCGTGGTCCGGTATCTGCCACGATGCGAGGGACAACGCCGAAGCGAACGATCTTGGAGAGTCCCGTGGCGTACTTCGCCGCAGTGCTCGTACGTACAGACGAGCAGTGGGAGGCCCGTGAAGCCGACCTCGACGATGTCGAGGACTCGGCGGGGATGACCGCGCTGGCACGGTCGGCGGCGGTGGACGACGAGCCGGTGCTTTTGTTCGTCGAACAGGAGGACACCTGGTTCGCGGTCGTCCGGGTGGACGGTGAGGAGGATCCGCGCATCTACGTCTCCGACGTGGCCGCGGTCTCCCGCAGCGCCTACGCGGACGCGTTGCTGACGGCCGACGTGCTGGACGGCCTGGAGGAGGACGACGAGGCCGTGCTGCCGCCCGGCCCCGCCGGCGACGAGACGGTGCTCGTGGACCTGGGCGTGTCGGCCCAGCTGCTGGCCGACCTCGCGGGCGAGGCGGGTCTGCCGGCGGACGCCATCGCGGTGATAGCGGAACGTCTGGGCTGCGCGGACGAGTTGGAGACGGTCCGCTGAGCACGATGCCCCCACCGGTGCCCGAGCCCCCGTTCGACCCCGCGTTGCGCAGGTGGGAGCCGGCCATGCGGCTGGCCCTGGCCGAGGCGGCCCTGGCGGTCGACACCGGGGATGTGCCGGTGGGGTGCGTGGTGCTCGGCCCGGACGGCGCGGTGCTCGGCCGCGGCCGCAACGAACGCGAGGCGCACGGCGACCCGACGGCCCACGCGGAGATCCTCGCCCTGCGCGAGGCCGCCAAGGCCGTCGGTGAGTGGCGCCTGTCCGGATGCACCCTGGTGGTCACCCTGGAGCCCTGCACGATGTGCGCGGGCGCCCTCGTGCTGGCCCGGGTGGACCGGGTGGTCTTCGGCGCATGGGACCCCAAGGCCGGCGCCGCCGGCTCACTGTGGGACGTACTGCGCGACCGGGGCCTCAACCACCGCCCCGAGGTGGTCGGCGGCGTCGCGGCGGCGGACTGCACCGCCGTCCTGCGCGACTTCTTCACCCACACCCGCTCCCCGGAAACCGGTTACGAAGCACACCCCGGCATCCGGTAAGCTCTCTCTCGGTAGCGTGTCCGAGTGGCCTAAGGAGCACGCCTCGAAAGCGTGTGATGGTGCAAGCTATCCGTGGGTTCAAATCCCACCGCTACCGCTCTCGAGCAGTACGAATGAAGGACCCGACCGCATGCGGTCGGGTCCTTTTTTGTGTCCGGGCCCGTTTCGGCCGCTCAGGCGGGGAGGCACTCCAGGGCGGTGTCGTCGAAGGGTGGGTAGTTGTCGCCGCCCGTTCGCTCGGCTGCGTCGATGTAGTCGGCGAGGGCGTCGCGGGATCGGGCGAGCAGGTCCAGCTGATCCTCCAGGCGCCGCAGGCGTGAGCGCATCGCGGCGAGCAGTTCGGGACACCCGGGCAGTTCCGGGGCCTCTCCGACCGCGCAGGGCAGCAGGTACGCGATGTCCTCGGAGGACAGCCGGGCGCCGAGCAGGTGCCGGATCTGTTTCACCCGCAGCACGGCGGTCTCGTCGTACTCGCGGTAGCCGTTCGTGCCGCGGTCGGCCGTCAGCAGGCCCTGGGCCTCGTAGTAGCGCAACTGATGGGCGTTGACGCCCGTCCGACGACTCAGTTCCCCGATTCGCATCGAACCTCACTTGACCTTCACACCGGTATCAACGTTGACGATGCTGCCATGAACAAGACAAGCGATACACCCGTGGCCGTGAGCGTCATCGGACTCGGACTGATGGGTCGGGCGCTCGCCGGTGCCTTCCTCAAGGCCGGGCACCCCACCACCGTGTGGAACCGTACGACCGCCAGAGCCGACCGATTGGTGGCCGAAGGAGCCCGCCTGGCGCCGACGGTCGACGATGCGCTGAAGGCCGGTTCGGTGGCGATCATCTGCGTCACCGACTACCCGGCCGTGTACGAGCTGCTCGGTGCGAGTGCCGGCGCGTTGCACGGCACGATGTTGATCAACCTGACGTCGGGCGACTCGGCCCAGGCCCGGGAAGCCGCCCGGTGGGCCGAGGAGCGCGGCGCCCGATACCTGGACGGCGCCATCATGGCCATTCCGTCGGCGATCGGGACCGCCGAGGCGGTGATTTTGCACAGTGGGCCGCAGTCGTATTTCGAGGCGCACAAGTCGACACTCCAGGCCCTCGGCACCGTCACCCACCTCGGTGCGGACCACGGACTGGCGGCCCTGTACGACGTGGCCGGCCTGGCCATGATGTGGAGCGTCCTGAACGCCTGGCTCCAGGGCACCGCCCTGGTCGGGACGGCCGGGGTCGACGCCACGGCGTTCGCGCCGTTCGCACGACAGATCGCCGCCGGTGTGGCCGAATGGCTGCCCGGCTATGCCGAGCAGATCGCCCGCGGCTCGTACCCGGCCGAGGTGTCGGCCCTGGAGACCGACGTGCGGGCGATGGCGCACCTGATCGAGGAGAGCGAGGCGGTGGGCGTCAACGCCGAACTGCCGAGGTTGATCAAGGCCATGGCCGATCGCTCGATCGCCGCCGGACACGGCGGGGAGCAGTACCCCGTGCTGATCGAGGAGTTCGGCAAACCCGGCCGAAACTGATCCGTCCCGGCCCGTCCCGTACAGTCCCGTCCCGGCCCCGAACCCGGGAGCCGGCCGCTCCGAGGCCCTCTCACCGCGAAGCAGCGGGCCGGGGGTAGCGGGCAGCGGGCGGTCGGGCTCGGCGTGCCGCTGCCGCCTCCGCGGGGGCGCGGGGCGGCAGCGGGTGGGGTCGTTCGGCGGCTCAGCAGCCCGGGGGCAGGCTCGCAGGCGGCGGGGGCGGCGGGGACAGGATCGCGGCGGCCGCCTCGGGGGTGGCCAGGTCGGTCCAGCCGTCGCCGATCACCAGGTCGACCGTGCCGTCGGTGCGCTGGTCCTCCTTGTCGGTGCTCGCCGCCACCTGGGCCGCGACCACCTTCGCCGGAGTGGCGCCGGGGAAGCCGTGCCGGATCTCGGCGGTGGCCGCGATCGGCTGGTTCAGCGGGTCGTTGGTCACCTTGCCGATGGTGAAGCCGCGCACCTTGAGCGCCTCACTGACGGTCTTGGCCAGACCGCCCCGCTTGGTCGCGTTGTAGACGTTCACCGTGATCGTCTTGGGATCGGGCAGCGCCGCGGGCGGGGCGGCCGGCGGGGCCGAGGCCGTCGGCGAGGGGCACGCGGCGGCCTTGTCGCCGCTGTCGTCGGACGTGAAGTGGTACACGCCCCAGCCCGCCGTGGCCAGCACGACCAGGCCGACCACGATCGCGATGACGACGGGCATGCGTCGCCTGCGCCGCGTCATCCGCGGATACAGCTTGCCAGTGATCTTGTACTGGCCTCCCATGCCGCGGGGAGTGAGCATGCTCATCGGTGTGCCCCCGTCCTCCTCCTGCACGGCATGGCCGTGATCCCGGTCGCCATGGAGTCGAGGTTAGCGCCGACGCGGCACCTTGCGTATCCGGGCACGGCCGTACGCGAGACGACCACCTGATCGGGCCGCCGGGGTTGCGTGCTCAGCCGAGTTCGAGCACGCGCGCGTGCAGCACCTGGCGCTGTTGGAGCGCGGCCCGGACCGCGCGATGCAGTCCGTCCTCCAGGTAGAGGTCGCCCTGCCATTTCACGACGTGCGCGAAGAGGTCGCCGTAGAAGGTCGAGTCCTCGGCGAGCAGCGTGTCGAGGTCGAGTTGCCGCTTCGTCGTGATGAGTTGGTCCAGACGCACGGGCCGCGGGGCGATGTCGGCCCATTGCCGGGCACCCGACCTCCCGTGGTCCGGGTACGGTTTGCCGTCACCGATCCGCTTGAAGATCACAGGCTCAGCCTACCGGGATCGCGGTCGCCTAACCCCCACCCGGCACCGAAGAGAAGCAGCGGGGGTACGGATCACGCCGGCTCGGATGGCCGATCCGGCGGGGCAATCGGGATATTTCTTGTCCTATCGGTGTATTCGTCTTCCGCATCTCGGCGAGCGGAGGAGCGCATGAGCGAGCAGGACGACACGATCGCGGCCATCACGGCCGGATACGCCTTCACCGGGCCCGCCCTGGAACTGGGCGCGGCCGTGGTCGAGGGCGCCGCGCGTCCCCAGGCGCAGGTGCGTGTCCCGCTCGCGGTGCTCAACCGGCACGGCCTGGTCGCGGGCGCGACCGGCACCGGCAAGACCAAGACCCTGCAACTGATCGCGGAGCAGTTGTCCGCGCAGGGCGTGCCGGTCTTCCTCGCGGACGTCAAGGGCGACCTGTCCGGCATCTCCGCACCCGGTGTGCCCGGCGACCGGGTCGCCGCGCGGGCGGCCGAGGTCGGTCAGGACTGGCAACCGGCCGGCTGTCCGGCCGAGTTCCACGCGCTCGGCGGGATCGGACCGGGCGTGCCGATCCGGGCCACGATCACCGACTTCGGGCCGACCCTGCTGGCCAAGGTGCTGGACCTGAACGAGACGCAGGAGTCCTCGCTCGGCCTGATCTTCCACTTCGCCGACGAGCGCGGACTGGAACTGGTCGATCTCAAGGACCTGCGCGCGGTGATCCAGTACCTGACGGACGATGAGGGCAAGGCGGAACTCAAGCGGATCGGCGGCTTGTCCGCGGCCACCGCCGGGGTGATCCTGCGCGCGCTGATCACGCTGGAGAACAACGGCGGAGGGGCGTTCTTCGGCGAACCGGACTTCGACACCGCCGACCTGTTGCGCACCACCCCCGACGGGCGCGGCGTGGTCTCGGTGCTCGAACTCGCGGCGGTGCAGGACAAGCCGCAGTTGTTCTCCACCTTCCTGATGTGGCTGCTCGCCGACCTGTTCCACGATCTGCCGGAGGTGGGCGACCCGGATCGGCCGCGCCTGGTGTTCTTCTTCGACGAGGCACACCTGCTGTTCACCGGTGCCTCCAAGGCGTTTTCGACCGCGATCACCCAGACCGTGCGGCTGATCCGGTCCAAGGGCGTCGGTATCTTCTTCGTCACCCAGACGCCGAGGGACGTGCCCGCCGAGGTGCTGTCCCAGTTGGGCAACCGGGTGCAGCACGCGCTGCGCGCCTTCACCCCCGAGGACGCCAAGGCGCTCAAGGCCACCGTGTCCACGTTCCCGCGCTCGGCCTACGACCTGGATCAGGTGCTCACCCAGGCGGGTACCGGTGAGGCGGTGGTCACCGTGCTCGGCGAGAGCGGCGCCCCGACGCCGGTGGCCTGGACCCGGCTTCGCGCACCGACGTCGCTGATGGCGCCGATCCCGACGGAGGCGATGCAGGCGGCGGTGGCCGGGTCGCCGCAGTTCGCCAAGTACGGCGCGGCCGTGGACCGCGAGTCGGCGTACGAGAAGCTGACGGCCGCTCAGGCGCCGCCCGCGGAACCGGACGCGGCTCGCGGACCGGCGCCCGAGCGTGCGCACGAGCCCGAACCGGGCGTGGTCGATCGCATGATGGGCAACTCGGCGGTGAAGTCCGTGCTGCGCTCGATGGGCACCCAAATCGGCCGGGAGATCACCCGCAGCCTGTTCGGCACCGCCCGCCGCAGACGCTGAACGGGCGGGCGGGTGTCGGGGACTTCGTGCGCCGGGGCCCGGTCTACTTCCTCGGCATCTTCGCGAACGCCTCGATCCAGAACCGCTGCTTGTCCACGGACTGGCCGACCAGGTAGCTGGAGCGCAGCTTCGGCGGCAGGCCGGCGAGCAACTGCGCCACGGTGTCCAGATGTTCGCGCAGCTGCGACAACTCGGCGTTGGCCAGCACCTGGTGCACCACATCGGTGTCGTCGGTGCCCTCGGCGGACTCCTCGTTGGCCGCCTCCAGTCGGCGCACCCACTCGGCCAGATTGGCCGAGATGTCGCCGAGGCCGGTGGCCGGGTTCTCCGCGAACCTGGCCTCCAGCGCGTTCAGCGGCACCGGTGCGTATTCGCCGTCGCCGAGGTAGACCTTGGCCATTTCCAGCGGCAGGTCGCGCTTGTGCAGCTTGATCAGCCGCTCCAGGGTGCGCTTGGTGATCCAGTCGCGGCCCTCGTCGTCGATGTCGTTCTTCCACCACTCCAGCACCGTCTCGGCGACCGGGCCGTAGGTGCTGATCAACCACTCGTTGGCGGGGATGTCCTCGGGACGGATGGTCAAGGACGCGGTGAAGCGGGTCGCCTGCGCGATGTTGTTGCGCGAGACGAGCATCTTGCGGCCGAGGTGGTACGGCGGGTTCTGCAGCGCGATCTGGGCACGCAGGCCGGGAATCGGACGGCCCGCGATGGACCACTCCTGGGTGACCTCCATCAGCTTGGCGAAGGTGGACTTGTCCTTGGGCCGGTTGTACTCGTCCCAGACGATCACCTTCGCGCCGGGATCGGTGAACTTGGCGGCGAGCAGGTTCTCCAGCGAGCCGTCCGGGGTGGGCACCGGCGCGCACAGGTCCTCGACGTTGGTCACCGGCAGCGAGAAGTAGAGCGGTTCGCGGCCGAGTTCGGTGCGGACCACGTCGCGCACCACCTCGGTCTTGCCGCAGCCGGGCGGGCCCTGGATCAGCACCGACCAGCGACGGTGGATCGCTTCGCGGACGATCCGGCGCACCGAGTCCGGCGTCTGGTCGGGGTTGCGCACGTTCAGGCCCGCGGCGATCCGGTCGAGCACCTCGTCGGTGCGGTCCGGGCCGGGGGAGCCGTCCTTCTTCGTCTCGGTCAGCGCGAGCCGGTCGCCGTTGACCAGCGGCAGCCCCCACACCAGGGGGAAGCCGGCCAGCGCGCAGTCGATCACGTGCTCCAGGGTGCGCGGGGACACCAGTTGGCGCAGTGCCGGGGACAGGCTCGTCCAGACCTGGAAGACCGGGGTCAGGTCGGTGCCGGCGAAGCGCTCGGCGAGCTTGTACCGCCACGCGGTGTCGGTCGCGGTGATCTTGACCGTGACCATCCGGTCCAGGATGGCCAGGTCGGTGCGCCGGGTCGCGGTCTCCGCCAGCGACTCGTTGTCGGTGAGGAACACGCCCACGCAGCCCAGTTCGCGCAGGTCGTGCTCGCCGAGCGTCCAGTTGCAGGCGACCTGCATCAGTTGCGACTGGATCGTCTCGCCCGCCTGCAACGCGTCGTCGATCAGCAGCACGAACCGCTTCCCGGGCCGCAGTTGACGCATGATCAGCTGACGCAGCACCAGTTCGCCGGTGCGCTCGTCCCGGACGGGCGCGTTGATCAGCAGATCGTCGGGAGTGAGGTTCGCCGCCGGTACGAAGACCAGGACCGTGTCGTCGTGCCGGTCGGGGATGTGGCTGAAGAACGTCGCCGTCTTGCCGATGCCGTGCTCGCCGAAGATCTGGCCGGTCTGGCCGAGGTCGATCATCGCGTCGATGAACTCCTCCAGCTTGGACACGCCCTTCCAGCCCTTGGGGCGTTCGGGGTAGGTGGCGGTGGCCTTCCACTTGGGCTCGGCCGCGGGGCGGCCGGCGCGCGTGGTGTCAGCGGTGATCGTCATGGTTCCTTCCGGGTGCTGCGCACGGCGTGCTGCGGAGGGCTCTTCGGCGAGGCGCGTCGGCATGGACGGCCCCGATCAGTGGTCGCCGGTGAGGACGCGGTGACAGTCCATCGGCGGGTGGTGCCGCTCCGGCCAGTCGTCCCCGCCCTCGGTGATCAGCCAGATCCACTTGTCCGGGTCGGCGGGGGTGATCGGTGGCGCGTAGCCGTCGGTGAGCATCACCACCGCGTCGACCGATTCGTCGAAGCGGCCCGATCCTTCGATCTCCAGTCGGCCCTCGACGTAGTCGGCCACGTTCTGGAAGTTGGTGCCGCCGCCGCCCAGCACCCGTTCGCCCGGCTTGAACGGCATCACGGTGCCGTCGAAGCTGAGCCAGTGCGTCTCGACGCCGTCGGCCTTGCCGACCAGTTCGGTCAGCCAGCTCACCACGTGGTCGGGCATCGACCCCGAGGTGTCGTAGGCGATCACCACGACCTTGGTGCGCTCCAGACCGCGCCGGGCGAGCATCGGGTCGTGACCCAGCGCCGCCAGCAGCGCGCCGCGCTTCTTCGGATAGACCAGGCGCTCGCCCTCGCGCAGCTTGGACGCGAGCACGTCCACGAGCCACTGCTGCCACCACTCGACCCGGCGGGTGCGCTGGGTCTCGCCGCGCAGGAAGCCCGCGCCCAGGTCGCCCCACAGCTTGGTGGCGCGGTCGGTGGCGCCGTCGGTGCGCGAGAGCAGGTCGAGCAGTTCCTGTCGGGCCAGCCGCTCCCCTCGGCGGGCGGCGAGCAGGACGCTGCGCAGCACCTCGGAGGCGACCCGGCCGGCGGTCTCGCCGTCCATGCCGTCGTTGTGCCCGGTGCCGCCGCCCAGGATCACGTGCACGCACAGCGGGGGCGGCACCGGCGG
The DNA here is from genome assembly GCF_044458105.1 of Embleya sp. NPDC050493. Classification (NCBI taxonomy): domain Bacteria; kingdom Bacillati; phylum Actinomycetota; class Actinomycetes; order Kitasatosporales; family Streptomycetaceae; genus Embleya; species Embleya sp. NPDC050493. The sequence continues at coordinate 227,600 of NZ_JBITHP010000015.1, read as the reverse complement.
GTTCTTCATGCGCTTGAGCTCGGCGTAGACCGTTGCGTCGGTGTCCACGAAGTCGCTGTAGGACAGCGGCGCCAGGCCCTGGTCGGTGAGGTCCTGCACGTACGAGTGGTGAACCTTGCGCGGGTCGATGCCGGTGGGGTCCTCGATCGAGGCACCGGTGGCCGGGTCGAGCCGGCGCAGGATCGGCAGCGTGCTGCGGCCCAGGCGGGTCATCGCGACGTGGTTGATGGTCACCTCGGCCGCGAGCGTGAAGACCGGGTCGGCGCGCAGCTCGGACTCGGCGAACAGGTGTCGCTGGATCAGGTGTCGGGCCTCGTGGAAGAGCACGAACTTCACGCCGTCCAGGCCCAGATCGCAGAAGAACTGCGGGTTGTACAACAGCAGGCAGGTGCCGTCGCCGGAGGCCATCACGGCCGCGGTGTCGATCGCGGTGGTCGGGATGTGGTGGTGGCACTTGGTGTACAACCACGAGGCGATGACCGACAGTTCCATGCCGAAGTCGAGCAGCGCCTCTTCCTTGAGTTTGCGGGCCCGCGCGATCACTTCGTCGTCGGCCGGTCGCCAGGCCTCCAGCGCTCGACGGTCGGTCAGACTCACGATCGGCGCCTGCGGGGCGCGTTCGCCGTACGCCACGTCCGTCACCTCCCCTCGGTGTCGTTCGATGATCCCAGTGCCGACCGACAGCGGCTCGGCCGGCCCGGGGCACTCCCGGCCACCGCCGTCGCGGTCGCGGCCGGCTCGGTCGGGCCGCCCCCACCCCTGTCGCTCGGTCCGCCGGATCCACATTGTGTGCCGCGGTCGGGCCCGGGGTCAGGGGGTTTTCCCGCGATCGGCGGGCGGCGCTCGCGGGCGGCGGGCGGTGGGGCCGGCGGGAAGCGGATCGTGTTTGTTTTCCGTCGTTCGATCGGGGTGGACGGGTCGCCGCACGCACGTACGGACCGACCGGAGCGGCGGGGGCGGGCTCGCGTCTCAGTGGGTGATGCACCGGCCCGCGTGGCGGAGGGCGGGCACACCGCCGGCGCACCGCCCCCGGGAGGGCGATGCGCCGGCGGTGTGGATGTGGTCAGTAAGCCAGCAGGGCGTTCAGGTCGCCGTAGGGGATCGAGTCGGTGAGCGTGCTGTACGTGCCGGTCTCGAACAACTCCCGGGCCGAGCGGCGGACCACGGCGTACGCGGCCTCGGCGATCGCGGAGCCGAGGCTGACCCGGGCCACGCCGAGCTTGCCGAATTCGGCGACGGTGGGGGCGCCGGGGCCGGCCAGCACGTTCAGCGGGGCGGGCAGGGCTTCGGCGAGGCCGGACACGGTGGTCGGGTCGGTGACGCCGGGGACGAAGATGCCGTCGGCACCGGCCGCGAGGTAGGCGGTCGCCCGGTCGAGCGTTTCCCGCAGTCGCTCGGCGTCGTCGTCGCCGATGCCGCGAAGGTAGGTGTCCACCCGGGCGTTGATGAACAGCGGGATGCCGGCGGCGTCCGCGGCGGCCCGCGCCGCGGCGATCCGCTCGACCTGGTCGGCGGCCGCCCGCAGCGGCACGGGGCCGGCGTGCAGGGCGTCCTCCAGGTTGACCCCCACGGCGCCGGCGGCCAGCACGCCGCGGATGGTCTCGGCGACCCCCTCCGGGTCGTCGCCGAAGCCGCTCTCGATGTCCGCGGTGACCGGCACGTCGACCGCGGCCACCACCCGCGCGACGAGTTCGAGGGCCCGCTCACGGCCCAGTCGATCGCCGTCGGCCGCGCCCAGGCCCCAGGCGACTCCGGCGCTGGTGGTGGCCACCGCGCTTGCTCCGGCGTCCGCCACGAGTCGGGCGCTTGCCGCATCCCAGACGTTGGCGAGGGCGAGGGGCGCGGCACCGGTGTGCAGCGCCCGGAAGGTCAGGGCGGTGTCGTGAAGACTGGTCATGCCCCTACTCCATCATCCGCCCATCGATCGGGCCGGCGGTTTTGTGCCGGCATCCCCCGGGCCGGGAGCCCCCGATCCGACCTCTCCCGGCCCGGGAGCCTCGGGCGCGGGAGCCTCGGCTCGGCAGGCCCGCTCATTCCGGGCTCCCGACGACCTCGGCCCCGCGAGGTGGCGCACCACGGTCGGTCACGACGCCCCGGCGGCGGCCAAGCGCGGGCAGAGGTCGTCGGCGGTGCCGTGCAGCATGGTCAGCTTCTTGCCGCCGGCGGCGTCGATGTCGAGCGTGTACGTCCCGTCGAGCCGGTACAGGCCGCGCGGCAGGGTGCCGCCGTTCTCCCCGAAGCCGGTCAGGACGGGGCCCAGGACGAACCACAGCCGGGAACCGTCCGGGCGGGTCCGCACGACCGCGCTGCCGCCGGCGTCCACGTCGAGCGCGGCACCGGATGCGGTGTCGGTGACCCGGACGATCAGCGGCCCCTTGTAGGCGACCCATTTCGGGCTGCCGTCGGGATAGGTCTCCAGCACCTGTTGGACCACCTCGTCCAGGATCGGTTCGGCGTGCATGGGGAAATCACAGCGCGCGCCGGCCGGGAAATCGAACGGCGGCGTCGGCGCGGGCTCCCAGCGGCCCGTGGCGGTTGCGGAGGCGGACACGGACGCGGGCGACGCGGCTGTGGGTGGTGAGGCTGCGGTCGGCGAGGTTGCGGGCGTCGCGGAGGCGGGTGCCGCGGCGACGAGGGCGGCGGCAAGTACCGGCAGGGCGAGGAGGGTTCGGCGCATGGTGTCTCCTGGGTGAGGCGGCGGGAGGAGAGCCGGCGGGCCGCGGTGCCCCGCCCGGCACCGGCCCAGCCTCGCCCCGGTCGCTGACCGGATTCTCACCACGCGGGCCGGGAAGGTGGCAGCCATGGAGTTCCGCTTGTTGGGCCCGTTCCAGGCGCGCCACGAGGACACCGAGATCACGGTCGGCAGCCGCCGTCAGGAGCGGTGCCTGTTGGCGGTCCTGCTGCTGGACGCCGGCCGGGTGGTGGGCACCGCGCGGCTGATCGACCTGCTGTGGCACGGGGCGCCGCCGGCCGGGGCTCGGGGCACCGTGCACACCTACATCGCCCGGCTGCGCTCCCGGCTCGGGCCGTACGGAGTGCGCGTGCGGACCCGACACGACGGCTACACGATCGACCCCGACGGCCACGCGGTGGATGCGTGGGAGTTCGTGAATCTGATCGAGCAGGCGGCGCAGGCCGGGGATCCCGCCGAGCGGATCCGCCTCCACGACCGTGCGCTGGCGCTGTGGCGGGGTCCGTTGCTCGCCGACGTGGTCGACGAACCGCTGCGTGGCCGACTCGGCGGGCGGCTCGCCGAGCTTCGGTCGGCCGCGCTGGAGCAGCGGGCCGAGGCCCGGTTGGCCATGGGCCTGCACGACCGGGTGCTCGCCGATCTGGCGCCGGTCGTCGACGAGTTCGCGACCCGGGAGCGGCTGGTCGCGGCCCGGATGACGGCGCTCTACCGCGCCGGGCGCCGAGCCGAGGCGCTGGAGGTGTACCGGCACACCCGCAAGCTGCTGGTGGCCGAGCTGGGCATCGACCCGGGTCCGGAACTGACCACGCTGCACGATCGGGTCCTGCACGGCGATCCGCGTCTGGACCGGCCGTCGGCGCCCGTCTACGCGGTCCGGGTCGGCGGGGAGTGGTTGCCGTGGAACACCGGCGGGCACCCGGCGCTGGAGTTCTGCAACACGTACGCCGGCTGGAGCCGTCCCGGCCGCCCCGATGCCGACTGGCTGCGCCGCTACGAAACCCTCGCGGTCTGGGCGGGCCACCTGGACCTGGTGGACGACCGCCTGGTGCGGAGGCTGCGCCGGCGAGCCCGCGAGCACCCGGACGAGGCCGCCGAGGCGCTCGCGCGGGCGCGGGTGTTCCGCGGCGACCTGTACGCCTGCCTGACCGATCCGCACGACGCGCGCGCCTTCGACGCGGTGGCCGCAGTCGCCTCCGAGGGGGCCGGTTCGGCGGTGTTCGTCCGCGGCGAGGACGGTCTGGGTCAATGGCGGCTGTCCGACGCCGCAGGTCTGCACTCGCCCCTGTACGCCACTGCCCGCAGCGCCGCCGAACTCCTCGCGGACCCGAGCCGCTTCACCATCCGCCGCTGCCCCGACGAAGACTGCGGTTGGCTCTTCGCGGACCCCGGCGGACGCCGCCGCTGGTGCAGTCTGGCCACCTGCGGCAACCGCTGCCGAAGCTAGAGCCTGTCCCGATCGACGCCCCCACGACCCCGGCCGTGCGACCGGTTCGCCGGCGCGGGGCGCGGAATTGCGCCGCCGTGTACTCGGCGAGAGGCTGGAGGGGTAAGCCCTGCGGCGTTCGGTGACCGTGCAGGCCACGGCGGCGCCGGGCACTGGCGCACGATTGCTTACCGAGGGCCGGTCAGCGAGAAGGCCGGGCGGGTTTGCGGTCCGCGTCCCGTCAGGGAGATGGTCATGGACGGCAAAACCCTCGAAGACATGCGCGGCGCGCTGCGCGGCCCGGTGATCGCACCGCAGGATTCCGACTACGACCCGGCACGCCGGATCTACAACGCGATGATCGACAGACATCCGGCCGCCCTGGTGCGGTGTGCGGACGCGGGGGACGTGATGGCCGCGGTCGACTTCGTCCGCGAGCACGACCTCGAACTCGCGGTTCGCGGCGGCGGACACAGCGGCGCGGGCCTGTGTGTGATCGACGACGCGGTCACCCTGGACCTGTCGCCGATGCGCTGGGTACGCGTGGACCCCGTGGCCCGGACGGCCCGGGTCGGCGGCGGCAGTCTGCTCGCCGACCTCGACCACGCCACGCACGCCTTCGGGCTGGGCGTACCGGCCGGGATCATGTCCACGACCGGTGTCGGCGGTCTCACCCTCGGCGGTGGGCACGGCCACCTCACCCGCAAGTACGGCCTCACGGTGGACAGTCTGGTGGCCGCGGACGTGGTGTTGGCGGACGGCAGCTTCGTCATCGCGAGCGAGTCCCAACACCCGGACCTGTTCTGGGCCTTGCGGGGCGGCGGCGGCAACTTCGGCGTCGTCACCTCGTTCCGCTTCCGTCTGCATCCGGTGGACACCGTGGCCGCCGGAGTCACCCTGTGGCCGGTCGAGCGGACCCGCGAGGTGCTGCGGTGGTACCGCGAGTTCCTGCCGCAGGCGCCCGAGGACCTGAACGGGTTCTTCGCGGCGCTCACGGTCCCACCGGGTCCGCCGTTCCCGGAGGAGATCCACGGGCACAAGATGTGCGGCGTCGTGTGGTGCTGGACCGGGGACCCGGACGCCGCCGAGGACCACCTCGCCGCGGTGCGCGAACCGGCCCCGCCCGCCTTCCACTTCACCGCGCCGATGCCCTATCCCATATTGCAGACCATGTTCGACGAACTGATCCCCACCGGCCTGCAGTGGTACTGGCGCGGCGACTTCTTCGACGCGATTCCGGACGACGCGGTCGACGTACACGCCAAGTACGCGGAGAGCCTGCCCACCGCGCTGTCCACGATGCACCTCTACCCGGTCGACGGAGCCGCGCATCGGGTCGACGCCGCGGACACCGCGTGGGGCTACCGGGACGCCATGTGGTCCGGCGTGATCGGCGGCATCGACCCGGACCCGGCCAACGCCGAGGCCATCCGGCAGTGGTGCGTCGACTACTGGCAGGACCTGCACCCGCACTCCATGGGCGGCGCCTACGTCAACTTCATCGGCGCCGACGAGAGCCACGATCGGGTGGAGGCCACCTATCGCGAGCACTACGAGCGGCTCGGTGGGGTCAAGTACAGGTACGACCCGCACAACCTCTTCCACGCCAATCAGAACATCAAGCCGAGGGGTTGAGGCGGCGACGGGTCGAGAGGATGCGGGAGAGGGGACGGATCGGCCTGGCGGCTCGGTTCGGCGGCTCGGTTCGGCGGCTCGACCGTTTCGGCCCGGGTTGATTCGGATCTCGGGTCGTTTCGGCCCGGGTTGTTTCGGCTCTCGGGTCGTTTCGGTCGTCGGGCCGGTTGCTTCGGCTGCCGATCGGTATGGGGGTGTGCCCTACCCTCGCCACCGGGAATGCCGGCTGGGCGCGGCCGTTTCCGGCGGGGAGGATATGGCCATGACCGAGACGACGACCTCATTCGAGCCGATACCCGTCCCGGTCGCGGCGCCGGTCCCGCGCGGCGGCCGGTTCGGTCGGCAACTGAGCTATCTGCTCGTCGGATTCCCGCTGGGCGCGGCGGCGTTCGTGGTCGCGATCGGCGGCCTCGCGGCCGGGGCGGCGAGTTTCGCGGTGCTGCTCGGCGTACCGATCCTGGTCGCCACGCTGGCCGCGGCCCGGGGTTTCGCCGAGCTGGAGCGCCGGCGGGTGGTGGCCGTCACCGGGCGGGAACTGCCGCCGCACGCCTACCGGGAACGGGCGGGCGAGGGGTTCAAGGGGTGGTGGCGCGCGCTGCGCGAGCCGCAGTCCTGGCGCGACCTGGCGCACATCCTGGTGTCCTTCCCGCTGCGGGTGGTGAGCTGCTGCATCGCGCTGACCTGGACCTTGGGCGGTCTCGGTGAACTGCTCTACGCCGCGTGGTCGTGGCCGATCCCGCGCGACCCGGGCAAGCAGGGCCTGCTGGACCTGATGTTCGGCATTTCCTCGCGAGCGGCCGAGATCGCCTTCAACACCGGCATCGGCGTGCTACTGCTCGCGACGGCGGCGCCGGTGGTGCGGGCGCTGGTGGCGGTACAGGCGGCGCTCGCGCGCGGTCTGCTGACGAACGAGCGCAGCGCCCTGCAGATCCGGACCGAACAACTCGCGCTCGGCCGGCGCAGCGCGGTGGCGGCCGAGGCGCAGACGCTGCGCCGGCTGGAGCGGGACCTGCACGACGGTCCACAGCAGCGACTGGTCCGGCTGACCATGGACCTGGAGACGGTGGCGCGCCGACTGGACGACGATCCGGATCGGGCCAGGCCGCTGGTGGCCGAGATGATCTCGCAGAGCCACGAGGCGTTGTCCGAACTGCGCGCCCTCTCGCGCGGGATCGCGCCGCCGATCCTGGCCGACCGCGGCCTGGCCCCGGCGCTGACCGCGGCGGCGGCGCGTTGTCCGATCCCGGTCGAGCTGACCACCGACCTGCCGCCGGGGCGGCGGTTCGCCGCGGCGGTGGAGAACACGGCGTACTTCGTGGTCACCGAGGCACTGACGAACGTCGCCAAGCATGCCCGGGCCGAGCACTGCGCGGTGTCCGTGCGGATGGACGAACGGGCTTTGTTCGTACGGGTATGGGACGACGGGTGCGGCGGGGCGCATCCCGGCAAGGGGCACGGTCTGGCCGGCCTGATCGATCGGCTGGCCGCGGTCGAGGGTCGGCTGGACGTGGACAGCCCGGCGGGCGGGCCGACCACCCTCGCCGCCGAGGTTCCGTTGAGCGGGGTGGGGGAGGGTTGATGCGGGTGGTGGTGACCGGGGGTCGGTGGTCGGGCGGGTCGCTCTGCGGGACGGCCGGGGTTTCGTCGAGGGGACTGGGGGAGCGTTGAAGCGGGTGGTGTTGGCCGAGGATTCGCTGCTGCTGCGCGAGGGCCTGGTGCGGTTGCTGGAGGAGATCGGCGCGGAGGTCGTGGCCGCGGTCGGCGACGGTTCGGCGCTGGTCGAGGCGGTTGCCGCGCACCGCCCGGATGTCGCCGTGGTCGACGTCCGGATGCCGCCGACGTTCACCGACGAGGGCCTGCGCGCGGCCCTGCGGATTCGCCGCGAAGTACCCGGCACCGCCATCCTGGTCCTGTCCCAGTACGTGGAGGAGGCCTACGCGGAGGACCTGCTCGCCGACGGCGGCGGCGTCGGCTATCTGCTCAAGGACCGCGTCTCCCGCCTCGACGACCTCTCCGACGCCCTGACCCGGGTCGCGGCCGGCGGCACCGTCCTCGACTCGGAAGTCGTCTCCGCGCTGTTCACCCGCCGGCACCGGCACGACCCGCTGGCCGCGTTGACCCCTCGCGAACGCGAAGTTCTCGGTCTGATGGCCGAGGGCCACCGCAACGGCGCCATCGGCCGACTCCTGTCGCTGACCCCTGGCACCGTCGAGAAGCACATCTCCGCCATCTTCGAAAAACTGACCCTCCCGCCGTCCGCCGACGCCCACCGCCGCGTCCTGGCGGTACTGACGTGGCTCCGGACGACGACGACCTGAGCACTCGGCGGCGGGACTCGGTGGGCACGATCGAGCGGGCCGAGGGCGAGCCTGGTGGGGGCCGACCCGGCTCTCGGGCTCGGATTCGTGCCCGCCGACCGGGTCGTCCCCGGTGCCGACCGTGACTCGGTGGTTCCCGGAGCGGCGGTCCTTTCGTTGCTTGCCTACGCGCGGTCCATCACGTCGACGGCCGGCATCGTCGACGCTCGGTGCTCGTCGTACCGGACCCCGGGCCTCACTCTCCCGCGCCGCCCGGCTGCTGTCGTGGCGGCGGTGCGCGGGTGCGCCGGACGACCGTGGTGACTGCGGCGCAGCACTGCGGGGGCCACCGGAAGCCTGAAGGGCGCGGCTTCGGGGGCTGCCGCGGCGGTTCGGGGCCGGGCGTCGGTAGGAAGACGGATGCGGGTGAGGGACTCCCGGCGGACTCGGTCGGTGCGGTGCGATGAAATGATCGCCTGTCACGGGTGGTTCGGGGACCTCGGCGCCCTGACGCTGACGCCCCGGCGGACCGCACGTCGCCGACGGGCGGGAAACTCGGGAGCCTACGGGGGAGCGGGGCATGTGGGGTTTGGGCACGGTGCTGGGCGGCCGGTACACGCTGGCCGAGCGGCTGGGCGGCGGCGCCATGGGCGAGGTGTGGCGGGCGGACGACCGCGTACTCGAACGGCAGGTCGCGGTCAAGCTTCTGCTGCCCGCGCTGCTGGCCGACGTCAAGTTCGCCGAGCGCTTCCGGCGTGAGGCAAAGGTGCTGGCCGCGCTCGATCACCCCGGCATCGTCGACGTGCACGACTACGGCGAGAGCGGGTCGGAGCCGCGCGTCGCGTACATCGTCATGGAACTGGTCGCCGGGCGGACGCTGGACGCGGTCATGGCGGAGGGTGCGGGCGAGGGTGGCGGTGCGGTCATGCCCGTCGACCGGGTGCTCGGCATTGCGGTCCAGGCGTTGGACGCGCTGCACGCGGCGCATCTGCGGGGCGTCGTGCACCGCGACGTCAAGCCGTCCAACCTGATGATCGGCGCCGACGACCGGGTGACCGTCACCGACTTCGGCATCGCCCGCTCCATGGCCGAGACCAAGCTCACCGCTTCGCACGCGGTGCTCGGCACGGCTCGGTACATCGCTCCGGAACAGGCCCGCGGCAGCGGCGCGGTGCCGGCGTCCGATCAGTACGCGATCGGCGTGCTGTGCTACGAACTCCTCACCGGGGAAGCGTTGTTCTCCGGTGATGCGGTGTTCGAGGTGCTGCTCAAGCACATTCGGGAGCCGGCGCCCGTACTCCCGGCGGCGTTCCCCGAAGCGGTCCGCGCTTTTGTGGCGAAGGCGTTGGCCAAGGAGCCGGAGGAGCGGTACGCCGACGCGGCCGAGATGGCGGCGGTGGCCCGCGCGGCGGCGCGCGAGGCGGTGCGCGGGGTGGCGGTGGGTGGGTCGGAGGCGGCTGTCACGGCGGTGACGGCGGTGACGGTGGCCGCCGTCGGGGATGTGGGGGCGGGTGGGGCGGCTTCGGGCATCGCGGGTGCGGCGGCGGCTGTCGATGTCGAGACCGGCTCGGGGGCGGCGGGTTCGGGGTCGGGGTCGGGATCGGGCTCGGGATCGGGTTCGGGTTCGGGGGGTGTGGCTTCCGGGGGTTCGGCTGGTGCGAGTTTGGGTTCGGTTGACGGCTCCTCCGAGGCCGAGCCCGCGTCCGACTCCGGTGGCGGCTCCTCGGCGTCCGACTCCGCGTCCGACTCCGGCGGCGACCGCGGCGGCTCCGTGGGTGCGGTGGCGGGCAACGCGGCTGCCGGGGGCGTCGCCGCAGGCATCGCGGGTGGGGTCGAGCCGGGTTCGGGCGGTATCGACCTTGCCAAGGCGGCGGCGCCCGGCGGTTCGGTGTCGGGAGCAGCGGCGGACGGCGTTCCGAGCGTGCCCGGGGGATCGGCCGCGGCCGCTGCGTCCGTCGCTGCGGACGTTTCGTCGCCCGGTGTACCGGCGTCCGCTTCGGTTCCTGCGACGGATGCCGGATCTATTCCCGCTACCGCCTCCGGATCCACTCCCGCCTCCGATTCCGCCGCCGCTGCCGCTGCCGCTGCCGCTGCCGCTGCCGCTGCCGCTGTTGCTTCTGCTTCCGCTTCCGCTTCCGCTTCCGAGGCGATCCCCGCCCCGGCGTCCCCTCCGACGCCGCCGGAAGCCACTTCCGCTCCGCGCGACGCACCAACGGCGACGTCCGCGAACACTCGGGCCTGGAAGCGGCACGGCGTGGCCGCCGTCCTGCTGGTCCTGGGCGTCATCGCCGGGGTCGTCGCCACGGTCCTGTTCGTGAAGCCCTTCTCCGGCCGATCCGACGCGGACCGCAACGTACCGAACGCACAACCGGCCGTAACCGAGAGCCGGACCGCCGGAGGCGCGGCGGCCGATCCCGGACCGGCCTCGGCGCCGCCCTCGACAGCCGCCACCGGCACCCCGAGCACGAACGCGAGTGCGAGCCAACCCCCGGGCACCGCACAGGGCAGCGGCAACGCGGGCGCCCCGGTACCCCCTCCCGGCGGCGCGAACGGCTCCACGTCCGCGGGGGCCGGCGGCTCACCCGGTGGAGGCGGCGGCAATCCCGGCGGCGGCACGCAACCGAAGCCGCCCGCATCCACCTCGCCCCCGGCCCAGAGCGTCCCGCAGGGTTGCGGCGGCGACCGCTGGGGCGCCATCACCAGCGTCGCCGACGGACGCAGGATCGGCCTTGCCGCCGACAGCCCCACCCAGGGCAAGGAGCTGATCATGGGCGGCAACTCCCAGTTCGGCTGGGTGCACTCGGTCTCCACCTGGGACACCTTCAACACCTGCAGCCTGAGCGGCCCCGCCCTCGGCCAGCCGTACGGGAACGCCACACGCCCCGAACTCGCCATCGGATTCGGCTACTCGACCAACTGGCGGCTGTCCGACGCCCCCACCTCGGGCGCGGTCTACATCAAGGACTACATGGGCCAGAACTGCCTGACCAACAACGGCCCCGGCAAGGCCCTGTCGGTGGCCGAGTGCACCCCCGGCAACAAGTCCCAGCAATGGCGCATCCCCTGACCCCGGCCCGGCCGCACACCGCTTCGCGGTAGGACACGGGCCCGGAGGAAGCGCCCTCGACCCCGAACCACGGGAACGCGCGGGAAGGGCCGGGCCGACGCCCGCGTGGAGGGGCGCCCGCGGGCTTGGCCCGCGCGACCGAGCGTCGCCCGTGCCCGTCCCGCCGGGCGTCCCGACCGCGTGCTCACGGCTCCCCGCGTGCTCACGGCTACCGGTGTGCTCAGGGCTCCCGGAGGCCGACGGCCTCCCAGGTACCCACGGCTACCCGCCCCCGCCCGGCCCGGCGGTGAGGTAGCGGGTGAGCATGGCCACGAGTTCGTTCTCGAACCGGGGGATGTCGATCGGTTCCGGTGCGGCGATGAGTTGGTGCACGACGAGTTCGACTGTCGAGACCACGAGTCGGGCCGCGGTGTGCGTGTCGTCGATGCGGACCTCGGGGTGGCCGTCGAACAGTTCCCGCACGAAGGTGACCCGCACCTGCTCGTGTCGGCGGATCTTCTCCAGCAATTCGGGGGATCGGGGCGCCTGTTCGATCATGACCCGCAACAACTGCGAATCCTCGCGGTGGTTCTCGATGGCGATGCGCACGAAGACGCGGATGATCTCCTCGATCGATTCCGGCAGTTCACCGGTCTGGCGGCTGTGGGTGGCGACCATGCCGCTGTCGAGGTGGCGGCTCATCAGCTCGACCAGGATCGCGTCCTTGTTCGGGTAGTACTGATAGAGCGAGCCGATCGAGATCCGGGCCTGTTCGGCGATCCGGTTGGTGGTGCCGGCGGCGTAGCCGTGTTCGGCGAAAACGTGAGCAGCCGCCGTGAGGATGCGCTGCCGGGTGAGCTCGGCCCGGATCTGACGGGGCTGTTTACGTGGTTGAAGCCGGCGTCGGTCCGATGTCATGCCACCTCCTGGTCGACCACGCCAAAAGCGAGTAGCGCGCGAACTGAATAATTGCTCACAATAGTGCCCTGACCTGCCTCGGAGCGAGAAACGACGATCGCAGGAAGGTACGAACGCCCGCCGGGCGCCGGCCTGGCCGGCGGGCCGTTCGCGCCCACCCTCGCTCGACTCCGGAGAACCTGCAGAAGGAGCCCCCGATGACGCATGCCCGCACGCGCCCCCGACGGGTGCCACCGGACGAGGTCCGCGCTCGGCTCGGGGAGCCCGAGGCCATGACCGAGGCCAAGATTCTCGACCGCATCGACGAACACTTTCACCGCTTCATTGCCCATTCCCCGTTCCTGGCGCTGGCCACGGCGGACGCGGCAGGCCGCGCCGACTGCTCACCCCGCGGTGACTATCCGGGCTTCGTGAAGGTCCTCGACGAGCACACGCTCGCGATTCCCGACCGGCCCGGCAACAAGATCGCCGATTCCTTCCGCAATCTCGCCGAGAACGACGGCATCGGGCTGCTGTTCCTCATCCCCGGCCTCCGGGAGACGTTGCGAGTCAACGGCCGCGCCTATCCCACCGACGAGCCGGACGTGCTCACTCGCATGCAAATCGAGGGCAGGGAGGCGGAGTTGGCCATCGTCGTCGAGGTGGCGGAGGCCTACTTCCACTGCGGCCGCGCGCTGATCCGATCCCGGCTGTGGGACCCCGCGAGCCAGGCCCTCGCCGCGGAACTGCCCTCGACGGGTGAGGTCGCCGTAGCCCAACTCGGACTCGACATCGATCCGAAACTGATCGAACAGGGCCTCGAACTCGGCTACCGCAACCTGTACTGACCGAGCGCGCCGAGGGGACTCCCCGGGGCCCAGGCAATTTCCCTGGGTGATTTCCGCGGGTGACTCCCCAAGGCGACTTTCCTGGGCAGTTCCCCGAGACGACCTCCCCGTGGCGACCTCCCCAGGCAACTTCCCCAGGCAACTTCCCGAGGTGATTTCCCGAGGTGACTTCCATGCAACAGACCCTGCTCGACAGCGTGGACCGGGTGGCCGACGACGTCGTCTCCCTCGTCCTGCGCGCCACCACGGAGCCGCTCGCCCCCTGGGAGCCGGGCGCGCACCTCGATCTGCTCCTGCCGAACCGCCTGACTCGGCAGTACTCGCTGTGCGGAGACCCGGCCGACCGGGAGAGCTACCGCATCGCGGTACGCCACGACCCGCTCAGCCGAGGCGGATCGGAGTACATCCACCTCTTCCTACGCCCCGGACGAACCCTCGAAGTCTCGCTGCCACGCAACCACTTCCCGCTCGTCCCGGCCCAGGAGTACCTGTTCCTCGCCGGCGGCATCGGCATCACCCCCATCCTGCCGATGTTCCGGGCAGCCGTCGAAGCCGGCGTCCCGGCAACACTCGTGTACACCGGCAAGTCACCGGCCACCATGCCCTTCGCCACCGAACTCCGCGCCTCCTACGGCGACCTGGTACACCTCGTCGCCACGCAGGATCGGCGCAGACTCGACCTCGCCACCCTCGCGGCCGACCTGAACCCCCGGGCACTGACCTACTGTTGCGGCCCGTCGTCGATGCTCGCCGCAGCCGACGCCGCGTTCCCCGCCGACCGTCTGCACGCCGAGCGCTTCCGCCCGGCGGCCCGCACGTTCGCACCCAACACGGCCTTCGAGGCGACATGCGCCCGCTCCGGCCGGACGATTCAGGTCGCCTCGAACGAATCACTGCTGGACGCCCTGCACCACGCCGGCCACGCCATCCCCTCCGGCTGCCGCGAAGGCGTCTGCGGCAGTTGCGAACTCACCGTCCTCGCCGGCACCCCCGACCACCGCGACGACATCGGCGCCCCACCGGACCGCATATACACCTGCGTCTCCCGAGCCCGATCCCCCCGCCTCGTCCTGGACCTCTGACCCGATCGGGGCCGGGATCGGTCCATCGCAGATGGGAGGGGCCGAAGAGACGAAGGATCTAAGAGACGAAGGACCGAAGCGGCGAAGGCAGAAGAGGCGAAGGCGACGATGGACGCGGCAGGTCCGAATGGCCGGCAAATCCCCCGTAGGACGCAACTTTTGACAGGTTCGGGTGGGTGGGGCGGAGCTCTAGTTTTCCCGTGACGCGCCGTCGAGGGCCGCAGTGCGGGCCGCGCCCATTGCGGTGGTGTCCTCCTCATTCGTTGCCGATCACGGATGCGTGATCGCTCGTCAGGAAGGCTCCTCGTGCGCTTGCTTCGCGTACAGCACGGTGTATGGGCGGCAGTGGTCGCCCTGTTCGCGTCCCTCCTCGTGGCGGTGCCCATGGCCACGACTGCCGGCGCGGCCCCGACCGGCACACCCGCCGGGCCGAACCCGACCCACGTCGCGCTGCTCAAGAGCGGCTCGGCTGCCTGGAACGATTGGCGGCGGCAGGACCCGACCGTCGTGCCCAACCTCGCCTTCGCGGATCTGGCGGGGATCGACCTGGAGTACCGCTCGTTGGCCGGCGTCGACCTGTACGGCGCCGACCTGCACGGAGCCCATCTGCTCGGTGCCGACCTGACGGATGCCCGCCTCGCCGCCGCCGACCTGAAGGGCGCCGACTTTCTCAGCGCGGGCCTGAATCACGCCGACCTCACCAACGCCGACGCCCGCGGCGCCAACCTCTCGCACACCGGTCTGCTCGGTGCCAACCTCCGCGGGGCCAACCTCACCGACGCCGACCTCACCCGCTCCGGGCTGGTGGGGGCCGACCTCGTCGGCACCAACCTCACCCGGGCCACCGTCGTCGACGCGGACCTGTCGTACACGAGCATGGTGTTCACCGACTTCAGCGACACCAATCTCTACTACTCGGACCTCAACGGTGCCGTCGTCTACCGCTACATCTCCACCTGGCGCACCAACTGGCTGTGCAGGCACCACCCCGTGTGCCATCTGGCCGGCTGAGTCCGCTCGGCACGCCGGGACCACGCCCCGCCGGCCGTGGTCCCGGTGACCCGGACCGCAGCCGCGCAGTCGGACACGATCCCGACGGTTGGCGGCAACGCTCACTCCCCGTGCAGGGCACGGCGCATGCCCACCCGGCTGCCGAGCATGCCGCCGTCCACGGGGAGGGTCACGCCGGTGATCCAGGCGGCATCCCGGGAGGCCAAAAAGGCCACCGCCGCCGCGATGTCGTCGGGCCGGCCGACCCTGCCGAGCGGATAGTGCGGGGCGGCGGCCTCCAGGGCGGACTCGCGCCCGACCCAGACCTCGGTGTCGACCGTGCCGGGGGCGACCAGGTTGACGCGGACGCCGCGAGATGCCGCGTGCCCGGCAAGGGTGCGGGTCAGACTCGCGAGACCCGCCTTTGCCGCGCTGTAGGCGTGGTTGCCTAAATCCTGCTCGGCGTTCACCGAGCCGATGCTGACGATCGCCCCGCGGCGGTCGGGGGCGACTGCGAGGTGCGGGAGGCCGGCGCGGGCACAGCGGTAGGCCCCGGTGAGCGTGATGTCCAGGTCCCGGTGCCAGACCTCGTCCGTCTCGTCCTCGAAAAGCGGCGCGTCCGGGTGACAGGAATAGGCGTTGTTGACGAGCACGTCGAGCGTGCCGAAGCACTGGACCGCATACGCCACGGCCGCCTCGACCGAGCCGCGGTCGCCCACATCGCAGGCCGACGCCTCGGCGGTACCCCCGACCGCCCGGATACCCGCCGCCGCCTTCTCGGCCCGCTCCCCATCCAGGTCGGTCACCAGCACCCGGGCCCCCTCCCCGGCCAACCGATGGCCGACGGCCTCCCCGATGCCCCGCCCCGCACCGGTTATCAGCACGCCGTACCCCTCGAAACGTCTCATGCCGCCTCGCTACCCAACGCCCACCCCCAACAACCGATCCCACCAACGACGTCGCGCCCGACTGCACCACAACCAGGAGCGCCGTTGCGCCTGTTCGGGGGTCGGCAGAGCGCGCGAGATTCGAACCCGTAGGGGTGTGAACCCGAGACGCGGCGTGGAGATGCTTCGATACCCGCCAACGTGGTCGGGCGGTGGCGAACTCCGGGACTACGAAGCCATCGCAGGGCGCGAAGGTCCGTGGAAGACCTGTGTGGCGTGCCAGGACCGGTGGGCCGCGGCTATCGACGGTGTCCCCGGCTGGGGGCCGAGCAGCGGGCGCCCGGCCAGGGAGACGACCTGGTCCTGTGCTGCCGGGCTATGGCCGACGAATCGCTGCGCGACCATGACCCGGTGTTCGTCGCTCACCCCGAGGACGCCCTTGTCGAAGAGCTTGTGGTGGAGCGAGCACAGGCACAGCGCGTTGTCCACCTCGTCGGGTCCGCCGAGCGCCCACCAGTACACGTGCGCGGCCTCCAGCCCTACGGGAATCGCGCCGATCCGGCCGTCGTAACCGCAGAACGCACACCGGTATTCATAGGCGGTCAGGACCAGTTCGCGCAGCGCCTGGCTTCGCGGCCGGCGTCCCGGAATCAGCGGCTGGGTCTCGGCGTACTCGAGTTCCAGGCCGGTGGCCTCGCACAGCTCCTGATGAAGCGAGGGCGGGAAGTGCAGGTCGAGCAACGTGCGCGCGATCCGACCGAGCAGAGAAGGGTCGCGGCGCAGCGCGGCTCGCAAGTCCGGAGTCAGCCGCCCGGCGGCTCCGGAATCCCGCAGCTCCCGCACGCCGCTCCCGGGGCTACCGGCCCCGCGACGCGTGCGTACCTCCCATACCCCGTCGCTGACCAGGTGGTGGAACGGATACGCGGGCGTGCTCCGGTTGCCCGGTCCGTACTCTGCGAGCAGTCGCTTGAGGTCCGCTTCGATCGCGCTGTAGACAAGCTCCTGATCGGCGTCCTGCTGGTAGCGGCCGAGGGCGTAGAGAAGCAGAAGCGGCTTGTGAGGCGCCCGGACACCGTTGTTCGTCCACTGCCTCAGGTTCGCGGCTCGCGCCGGCCAGTCCATGCGCAGGATCATAGGGGTCGTCCGGCGGAGCTCCGCTCCGGCCGCATGGGGGAGCGCCGCTTCATGAAAGCGCAAGGCCGGGATCGACCGCCGGTCAACCCTGCGCGCGCAATCCCTCCGCCTCCAACACTTCGCCGAGTAGGTCCAAAGCCTGTCCCCAGGCGTGCGGTGCCGGTGTGGCGTAGCCCAGGACGAGTGCGGCCGGGGCCGACGCGTCGGGAGGATGGCGGTAGCCGGAAGAGTGCAGGCCGTGCAACCGCAGCCCCACGTACTCGCCGGCGGCGATCAGTCGACGTTCGTGCTCGGTGGAGGGCAGAGGCAACAACGCGTGCAGGCCGGCCGCCGCGCCCACGAGCCGCAGCCCGCTGAACGTGCCCACACAATCGGCGAGTTCGGCGCGCCGCCGCCGGTACGCCGTACGCACACGGCGCACGTGTCGGTCGTAGTCCCCTTGCGCGACCATGTCGGCGAGCGTCAATTGCTCGATCACGGACACGCCGCCGCCACTCTCGCGCATCGCCGCGGACACCGGCGCGCGCAGCGTCGGCGGCACGACGAGCCAGCCCAGACGCAGCCCCGGAGCGAGGGATTTGCTGACGCTGCCGGCGAACACGACCCGCTCGGGATCGAGCGCCTGGAGTGCCCCCACCGGCCTGCCGTCGTAGCGGAACTCGCCGTCGTAGTCGTCCTCGATCAGGAAGCCGTCACAGCGTCCGGCCCAGGCGACGAACTCGGCGCGGCGCGCGGGCGACAGCACGACACCACTGGGGTGTTGGTGCGCGGGCGTAAGCAACGCGGCCCCCGTCTGCGGGGTGAGATCGGCCGGATCGGCGCCGAACTCGTCCACGCGCAGCGGTACACAGGCCAGACCCGCTGCCGTGAGCAGTTCGCGATGCCGCGCGAGTCCGGGGTCTTCGGTCGCGGCGTGCCTCACCCCCAGGCCGTGCAGTGCGCGTGCCAGCAGGGCGAGTCCGTGGGTGAAGCCCGCGGTGATCACGACCGCGTCCGGGGTGACCCGCGCACCCCTGGCCCGTGCGGCGTACGCAGCCAGGCTCGCGCGCAGGGTCGCCGTCCCCTCGAAGTCACCGTAGTCGAGGACTCCCGCCTCGACCCGGCTCAGGACTCGGCGGACACTCGTCGTCCACGCGGTACGGGGAAACGACGTGAAGTCGGGTCGACCGGGCCGCAGATCGGCCCGCCAACGACGTTCGGTCGGCCCGGATTCCGCGCCGTGACCGGCGTCGGAGGGTTCGGGCGCGCTCACGTGCGCGACCCGCGTGCCGGAGCCCGGCGATCCGGTCAACCAACCCTCGGCAACGAGTTGGGTGTACGCGCCGACAACCGTGCCGCGGGCCAGCCCGAGGTCCGCGGCCAACGTGCGCGAGCCCGGTAGGCGTGTCCCCGCGGCCAGCCGACCGGACCGCACGGCCTCGCGCAACGCGTCCTCCACGGCGCGACCGGCTCCGACGCCGCGTGGCACGAGGTCGATGTGCAGATCGACCCCGGCGACGGCGGGCACGGCTCGGACGCCGACGCGCCGGCTCGGCGAGGCTGTCAACGGGGTGCGGAGGAAGCGTCGAAGGCCGGGTGGTGCGGTGATAGGAAAACCGTGGTGCCCGATGCATCGGTGCCGAGTCGGTGCCATCCGGCGCGTTCGTAGAAGCGCACGGCCAGGTCGACGTGCGCGGAAGTCAGCAACCAGCACCTCCCGGCCGGGGCGTCGTCGGTGACCGCCGCCAGCAGCGCTCGGCCCACTCCCGAGCCTCGCACGCCCGGGTGCACCGCGAGTTCGTCCACTTCCCGCGCGCCGCACAACCACGCCTGTGTACGAGCGGCCCCCACAATCGACTCGACCCGCGTATAGCTGCGAGTGGTCGGGAACACGGCGGGTGTCGTCCAGGCGACCGCGAATCCCACCACCCCGCTGTGATCCTCGGCGACGGCGACGGTGAACCCGTCGCGTTCCTTGTCGGTATCGAGTCGGCGCACATAGCGCTCGGCCGCAGCCTCGTCCTCGTTCCAGGGCTCGGCGGAGAACACCGCCTGGTAGACGTCGCGCACATCCTTGAGGTGCGCGGGCAGGTCGGCGACGAGGATTCGCCGGACCTTGACGTCCGACGGACGGTCGCGGTCGCGGTCGCGGTCGCGTTCGCGTTCGCGTTCGTTCATTTCTGCCGCACTCTCCTCATTCCGCTGGCCTATATGGTGTCGAACCCGGATCGCCAAGTGTGGTGGTTAGGGTTCCAGTTCAGGTGTTTGCGGGCGAAGTGGTTGTCCGCGCCTCGCGCCCAGTGGGCATGTGGGGCGTGGACGGCTCCGGCAGACGAGGCACCCACCGCTCGGGCGAACGCCGGCACCCACTCGTCGGCAGTCGCCGGCTCGTCGTCGACCACATTGACCACGCCGCACGGCCAATCCAACGCGGCCACCGCCGCTGCGGCGGCGTCGTCGACGTGCACGAAACTCGACACGTCCCGGCCGACAGGCAGCCGAAGCGCCCGCGCGTCGGCTGCCTTGATCCCGTCGGCCGCGAACCAGGTACCCGGGCCGTAGAACAGGCCGTAGCGCAGCACCACCCACTCGGGTAGTTCGCATGCCGCCCGTTCCAGCGCGATGACGCCATCGACCGTGCCGCGTCGAGGTCCGGTCGCCGCGTCGTCCAGCGGCGTCGTCTCATCGGCAGGATCCTCCCCCGCCTCGTACGCCCACGCGATGCTCTGCGCCACGATGCGACGAACTCCCGCAGCGTGGGCGGCATCGACGAGATTGCGAGTACCGACGTCACGCATCCTCGCATTGGCTGCCAGATCGGCCGTGGACAGGTCGGTGAGCTGATGCATCACGACATCGGGCCCGGCCTCGCTCACCACGCGCATGAGCGCCTCACGGTCGTAGGCGTCCGCGACCGCGACCGCGACGCCCTGCGCTCGCAGACCCGCCGCGGCCTCCGCCCGGCGCGTCAGCGCGGTGACGCGATGCCCTGCGGCGACGAGCGCGGGTACGACCCGCCGGCCGAGAACGCCGGTCGAGCCGGCAACGAAAACATGCATGGGTGGCACTTCGACCTTCGGTCGGGATTGGCTGAGTGTCAGCGTCGGAGTCGGAGTCGGAGCCGGAGCCGGGCCGGAGCCCGCGTCGGCGTCGGCGTCGGCGTCGGCGTCGAGACAGTGGGCGGGCGTGATACTCACAAAGCTGCTCGCGGTGCTCGCAGTGTTTGTGCCGCTCGCCGATCCCGCCGTTCGAGCAACTCACCCTCCTCGACGAGCGTGAGCATGGGCTCGCCGGGGACGCCGACCATGACCACCACGAACCGGCTCCACGCGTCCGCGAGGTTGTTGCCCGCCTGATAGTGGATGACGTCGCCGCCCGGCTCCCAGAACGCCTCACCGGCCCGAATGATCCGCTCCGGCTCGCCTTCCAGCTCGAACACCATCTCGCCTTCGAGCATGTAGCCGAAGACCGGCCCCGAGTGCCTGTGAGGCGGCGTACCCGCGTCGCCGGGCGGCAATTCGACCGTCATCGCCATCACTTCGGCGTCCGTCGGCAGAAGTGGCGGAGTCTGGTGAAGGAGTGTGGTCAGTACGGCCCCACCACGCTGTTCGATCATGCCCGAAACGGTAAACAAGAGCCGGCCCAGGCAAGTGGTCCACTCGACCCCGAATCAACTGAACCGGTTGCCCGAAGCGACGCACACGGCAACACCCCCAGCCCCGCGCCCCACCGGGTCCGCCACGCGGCAGGTGGCAATCGACGCACCACAACCGGGCAACCACAGATCCACCACGGTCGTCACCGCACCAAACCACCACGTGCTGCCCCGACTCCTGTCCGCCCGGCGGCCCGAACGGAAGCCTCGCCAACGAGGGACCCAGGTCGGCGGGGCCACGCTCCAGCACCAACCGCACGACCGCCAGGACACAGTTACCCAGGAGGACCTGGCCGAACATCCGCACCGACCCCATGCGCAGCCGCTGCAGATGCAGTTCGGACCTCGAACCCGCTCTCACGGATCGTGACATTGGCTGATGCGCTGCAAGGGAGATCAGACCTGAGACCAACAACGATGTTGCCCCCGGCCGCGCTGCGATCGAGGGCAACGTTGCCTGCTAAGGCGGGCGAAGGATATGGGTTTCGAATGGGCCGCCGTCGAGGCATTTCGCGCCCCGGCTGAGCGACGTCGGGCGGTGGTTTTTCCTGCAAGTGGCCGATGAGGCCGCACGCATCCTGCGGCTGGAGGATGGCCGGCCGTCGACCGGCACGTCATCGTCGACGAGGCCCAAGATCTCCATCCCGCCCGTGGTGCGTCCGATACGCTCTCGCGGAACTGCGGGCAGGGGTCAGGTGAACCCGGTTCGGATGGTGACCGAATCCAGCCGAGTCAGGGGGCGGAAGCACCCCGACTGCACTACGGCAGGCCAGGTGCAGTCAAGATCCACCGATCACAGATCGTCGGTGTCGTCCGACGCGTCGAGGTTAACCCAGGGCTCATCGCCTGCTGGCTCATCCATCAGGATCATCTTGCCCATGGCATCCGAGATGTTGGTGAGCAGTGCGACTTTGCGAGCGGCGAAGAAGGCCTCGAAGTCGTCGGTGGCCAGGAGATCCGGCTCCGCGAGGTGGGATCGGATGCGTTGACCGAGGCTCTCTGGGCTTGTCTCCGCGCTCTTTTCGAGTCTGCCGAGGTAGATGGAAGGCGCAGCACCGCCGATGATCCTATTCGTTCGGGCCGCCAAAGGGGTCTTGTTGACAATCGAGTTGTAGATGCTTGGGCTGTGCTGGGCCTTTTCGCACCACATCTTGGGGAAGATGTGGTGGATGTCGATGGACTCATCGAAATACCCGATGACCTCTGCTTTCTCACCGGTACGCCAGTCCATGGCGCCGGCCTTGAGTAGCAGCGCGTAAATACCCTTGTACGCGGCGCTGTTGCGGGTTCGCAGGGTCAGCAGACGCCCGGAGGCAAACTGGGCGGCCGTGACGGTCCGTGGTTCTGTCGAGGCCCCACGGATCCACTCGACCACATCTGGCAAGTCCTGACTAAAGCGGGTCTCGGTCGACCCGCCGTAAAGTTCTCCGAAAACGCCGCACCAGTACCAACGTGCGAGTTTCTGCTGAGCGCCCGCACTCTGTGCGTCGTCGCCGGCTAGTGCGAGTATGGCGGCGAGCGGGATCAGTTGGGTTCCGTACGGCAGGAACTTTGTGTCGAACAAAAACTGTTGATGCAGGAATTTGGCTGCGGCCCTGAATCCTGCGATGACGTCCGGGGCGTAACGTTGGTAGTCCTTGAGGCTGAGCGCGAGCATGTCTTTGCGCTTGCAGCCGATGCGCGGCAGTCGATCCTCTTCTGTCCCTCGCGCAGCCTCCTGCCGGTTCCGTTCGGCGGTTGCCAGCAAAGTGACGGTCTGGAGGAAGTCGGTGTTCGACACCTCTCTGAGGACCCGGTATTCGGGTGCTGCCCATGCGGTCCGGCACTCCTGTTCCCAGTGCCGCCGCAGGTCGAACTCGTCCGCTGCGTATGTGGCGGTCAGGAGTTCGAAGACGGTGAGCGTGACGCCGCCGGTGTTGACCTTCTCGAAGACTTGGCAAACGGCCTGACGCGGAGTTGCCTTGCCCAGCTCGATCACCGGAACGTGATAGCGGTCGAAGGGCTTCACGAAGGCTTTGTTGAAGGAGCGCCACAGCAAACGCTTCGCTCGGTCACCGTTCCAGTAGTCCTCGAACCCTGAATCCCATTCGTCCGCATCGAAGACGGAGCACAGGGGGAAGAGGCCGGCTCGGTATTCGAGCTCGGGAGTCGAGTAGTCCTCGACGGGCTCACCCCGGAAGTTCAGCACCTTGCGCGTGGCCGGGAGGAAACGAATGGCGTCCTCCCGGTCGGTGTTCTCGTCCAGCGCCTTCAGCATGTCGACGTAGAACCAGCCGGAGACCTGCTGCTTGCGTACGTTCTGAGTGACTACGGGGCGTTCGAGTTTGAGCGCCTGGAAGAGCGAGGTCAGCCGTTGTTGCCCGTCGAGTACCAGTGATTCCGGCTCGGGGTTGCCGACCGGCTCGGCGCCCTCGATCGGACGGCATTTGAACCGTACGTCGCCGCCTGACTTGAGCAGCATGATGGTGCCGACGGGATAACTCAGCGAGATTGACGCGAGCAGGCTGACGATGTTCGGATACGGCCACACCCAGCCTCGTTGGAATTCGGGCAACTGAGCCCTGCCGTCCTCCACCTGCTGCAGAAGATCTCTGAGCGGCCGCTTGTCGATGCTGAACGCCTCGTCGGACACACTGGCTCCTTCGCGACGGCTTTCCGGGGAGCCCCTTCCCGTGGAACGGACGCCCGTCGACAGGCCGCAAGTTTGTTGGTGTGCCCGAGATTACTGGCTACGAGGCGGTCGTGAGGTCCTGATGCCGAAGCCGACCGGCACGTGGCGGGTTACTCGGTGAACGCCCCTGCATACCTGCGAATGCAACCAGAACTGCAGCCAGGGTGAGAGATGGGAAGAGCGCCGGCGGAGGCGCGTCACCACCACCGAGTTTGCGCCCGGTCGATTGTCGGGGCACAAACGGGCCAGGTGTTGAGTGGCGAGGTCTAGTACGACGTATCGGGGACGCAGGTTTTCCTTCGCGTGTCCGCTCGCGTTTGTATTTGATACGTCCCCTCAGGCCGAACTGGCGTCGTCTGGCCAATACCTCCGCGCTGGCACCCGCCGCCGCGTCACTGCCCGTGTCGATGGTTCCCTGGCCTGCACGAGTCAGCGGAGATTCTATCCGTCTGGACTGTGCGTCCTAGGCGGAACTGAACAATACATCTTCTCTGCTCCGCTGGCGTGGGCCGCTCCATTCTCCACGTCATCGGGGTGCACGATTGAGTCCGGGATTTCCAAGAGGAGCATGATCGACCTCACCGAAGCGGACCGGCTGTTGCCGATCCACCGCACTCGGAAGGGGAGGGTGCCATCCCGGGCCATCTTCGACGCTTGAGATTCTGAGAGGTTGAAAATTCGGGCAGCGGCGCGGAAGGGGATATCCTGCTGTAGAAGGTCAGAGATCCTGTAGTACAGATTCTTTCCGTCGACCCAAGACCGTCCTTCCTGCGCGGGAGTGAGGGCAGGTGTATCCGCCTCGTCGCGGCAGCCGTTGCGAATTTCTTCATGGAAATCCCTGGTCCAACCCATGGCTCCCACGCGTTGTAGCAAGGCCCCGAAGCACTCGCCGCGAATTCTCTCGTTCGCCTCCGGATTCCGAATCTTGCCGGATTCGACGATTGACGACGCCCGCATCGTGGAGATTATATCTGCTGCGGCAGGTGCAGTCGGGTATTCGAAAGTTCCTGCACAAGTTTCCGGTCTCCCGCTTTCCACCAGACGCCGAGCGTTGGTGAACGCGCGGCTTATCATGGCATCCAGCAGTTTCCTGGAAGGCATGCTGGCTCTGGAGGACCACTCCTCCAGGGCGCCTACCACCATTGCCGACCGGATATCGGCGACTTCGTAGTGCCATTGTCGCGCCAAGTCTTTTGACCAGCCGCCCAGATACGGCATCAAGAGATCCAAGAGGATCATCAGCCACTTGTCCCGATCTCGCGGGTTGCTTTCGCGCGCCAAAGTGTTCGCCGACTCCCAGAGGCGCAAACTGGCGGCGGACTTCGATCGCCCGAGCTGAGTTTTCTTGCGTAGCACCCAGTATGTGGGATGGGTTTTGATTGCGCACGTCCGAATATCTGCGACGTGCGCACAGAAAGGGTCCCCGCCGCACTCGTGCAGAACTCGTTCGGTGATACGGGAGAAGACGTCTTGCATGCTTTTCCTCTCGCGCCGTTAATCGGGCCTTGGGGAAAGCATGGGATGCGGTTGGTGGGATTCGGTAGCTTCTGCCCAGGTTTGGCCGTATCGAGTGAAATATGTTTCGCGATCGCACATGAGGGCGGAGTCTGCGGTCACGTCGCCAAGTCGCTACACCCCTTGGAGTGTTCGCCGCCCCAAGGCGCCGACCGCACCGTGCACACCTCGCGATACCGCATCGAGGGTCGGCGAACCTGCGCGAACGATGACGGCTTTGGGACGCGCAAGCAGGTCGGCGACGTTGCACGTGAACTGAGCCGTAGACGACGTCAGCCCCGGTCGGCGATGCGATCGGGGCTGACGTTTTGCCTGTTCAGGCTGGCGGAGGATACGAGATTCGAACTCGTGAGGGGGTGAACCCAACACGCTTTCCAAAGGGTCATGCGCCGATCCGGCGACGCTCGCCAACGTTCTGACGTGCGGTGGAGTGCGCGGCCTCAGCCTCGGGAACGCCGCTGTACGCAGGTGAAGGCAACCAGAACTGCAACCAGGGTGGTGGCTCTTGATTGCAGTTGATCGGGCTGACAACCTCTCTTGCGCCCCGGGGGTTCTCGGGGCTGCGCCCTACGACTCGGTGATGCTGCGGGCGGTCTGTGGCAGCCCTGGGATGCAGGCGCGTACAGCGCCGCTGCCGGCGGGTCCGTCTCGGACAGCCCCACGCCGGTACGCGTGCGCGCGCATCCGGTCCGGTCACATCGCCTGGGCGAGTCGGACGGCGTCGGGGCCGGCCGGGAAGCGCAGTTGGCCGGTCGTGTCGTGGACGGCGCGCCAGACCGTCTCGGCGACGTCGCTTTCCCGGGTGAACAGATCCTGGCCGGTGAAGTCGGCCATGGCCTTCCTTGCGAACGGCGCGTAGGGCGGCGGGACCAGCTCGTCCAGCGGCGGGCCGTCCATGGCCTTCCCCGCGAAGTTCGTCGTCAGACAGGCGCCCGGCTGGACCGTCTTGGCCCGTACGCCGAAGGGGGCGAGTTCGAGCGCGAGGGACGAGGTGAACCCCTCGACGGCCGCCTTGCTTGCCTTGTATACGGCCGTGAGGGGCATGTGGCCCAGCACCACGCTGGAGGTCACGTTGACCACGACGCCGGATCCGCGCTCGCGGAACTGGGGCAGCACCGCCTGCGTTGTGGCCATCACGCCGAACGTGTTCGTCTCGAAGACCTCCCGTACGCGGGCCATCGGGGTCCCCTCGAACACGCTGATCGAGGGGACGCCCGCGTTGTTGACCAGGGCGTCGATCGGCCCGGCGAGCTCGAGCGCGGTGGTGATCGTGTCGGGCTTGGTCACGTCCAGTTCGACGATGCGCAGCCGGTCCGACTCGGGCAGGACCCCCGGGCGCCGGCTGCGCATCGTCGCGATGACGTTCCACCCCTGCGCGTGGAAGTGGAGGGCGGTCGCGCGGCCGTAGCCGGACGAGGTCCCGGTGATCAGAACGGTGTTCATGCTGTGCCCCTTGCGATGTGGTGGGATCCGCGGACCGGAATGTTCATTCCTGCTCGGCGGTGGTTTCAGTGATCCCATTGAATCGCCCTGAACTGCGAAAACAGTAGAACTATCCTCGCCCTTCCTTGCATGATTCTCCCACTCTGTCCGACCGTACTTAGGGCATGATGCTTGCCGGGCTGCGGGCGGCGTCTCGCAGGCGGACCGCGTCCCGGCCCGGGGGCGCGCCGAACCGGCGGCGGTACTCGCGGCTGAACTGCGACGGGTTGTCGTAGCCGACGCGCCGGCCGACCCCGGCGACATCGCCCGGGTGGGTGGCCAGCAGCAGTCGTGCCTCCTGGAGCCGGATCTGCTTCTGGAACTGGATGGGGCTCATCGCGGTCACCGCCTGGAAGTTGCGGTAGAACGCGGAGGCGCTCATGCCGGACAGGCGGGCCACGTCCTCGACCCGGAAGGGCTCGGCGTAGTGCTCACGGATCCAGCGTGCGGCGCGTGAGACATGACTGAGGCCGCTGTCGGCGATGCCCAGTTGGCGCACCGTCGCCCCCTGCTCGCCGGTGATCACGCGCCACAGGATCTCGCGTTTGACCAGCGGGGCCAGTACGGCGCGGTCGCGGGGTTCGTCGAGCAGGCGCAGCAGCCGGACCACCGCGTCCAGGAGGGCGGGCGGCGCGTTGCTGACGGCGATCCCCGACGGCGGGCCTCCGCCGGCGCGGGGCATGTCTCCGGGGCCGGCCTGCAGCAGGAGCTCGGCAACGGCGGACGGCTCGAGAACGAGCCCGAAGCCCAGCGCCGGGCGGCCGGGGTCGGCCTGGGTGAACTGTCCGGTGACTGGCATGTCGACGGAGGCGACCAGGTACTGCCCCGGTCCGTACTCGTAGACCCGGTCGCCCAGCGCGAGCCGTTTGGCGCCCTGGGCGATGACCGCCAGGACCGTGCCGGACATGGAGGGCGCGGGCGGGTCGGGCCGGTCGACCTTCGAGATCAGGACGCCGTCGACGGCGGTGGTCCAGTCGGGGCGGGCGTGCCGGGCCAGCAGGTCGCGGAACTCATCGAGGGGCATGCGCCCATTTCAGCAGCAGTGCGCGGTAGTACTCCCGAATTCGCGAGGATCGTGCAAGAGCGCGGGAGAATCCTTCTAACGTTTCCGCAGGTCAGTGGCATTGAATGGAAGCAGTCCACTCCACCGAAACGAAGAAGGTTCCTCATGATTGCCAACTACGGATTCAACGCCACTCTGACCGCCGCCCCTGGAATGGGCGACCGGCTGGTCGATCTGCTGTCGACCGGTCTGGACGAGGGCAGCCCCGGCGCGAGCGAGCACTGCGTCGTCTACCTGGTCTCGCGTTCCGCCTCGGACCCCGACGTCGTCCACGTCACCGAGGGATGGACCAGCGAGGAGGACCACCACCGGACGTTCGCCGGCGACGCCGCCCAGGCGATCGTGGCGCGGATCGGCGGACTGCTGGCCAAGGAGCCGGAAAACACCGACTACGTCCCGATCTGCGGCAAGGCCGCCTTCTAGGCCCGGAGAAGCCGCCCCGGCGCCTGCCAACGCGGTTTTTACTCCACCCGGAATCCCGACCGAGCACCCCGCACCACCCCGCGAAAGGCCGACGACCATGACCACAGCGCGCCCCGCCCTGGACCCCGAACTTCGCGACCTCCTCTCCGACATGCCGCTGATGTCCGAGCTCACCCCGGAAGTGCTCGCACAACTGCGGCAGTACCCCTCGACGCCGGTCGAGTCCCTGCTCGCCGACCGGCGGGTCGACCGGTGCGAGGTCACCGTGCCTGCCAAGGACGGCACTGCGATACCCCTGTCGGTCTACACCCCCGTGCGCGCCGACCGCGCGACCGCCGCGCCTTGCGTGTACTGGATCCACGGCGGCGGAATGGTGATGGGTGACCGCTTCTCGCAGATCGACATCCCGCTGGAGTGGCTCGACGAGTTCGGCGCGGTCGTGGTGTCCGTGGACTACCGGCTGGCGCCCGAGGCCACCGGCACCGTCCCCGTCGACGACTGCTACCAGGGACTGCTCTGGGTGGCCGAACACGCCGCGGAACTGGGCGTCGATCCCGCCCGGATCATCGTCGCGGGAGCCAGCGCGGGCGGCGGCTTGGCGGCCGGCGTCACCCTGCTGGCCCGCGACCTCGGCACTCCGGCGATCGCCGCGCAGATACTGACCTGCCCCATGCTCGACCACCGCAACACCAGCACCTCCAGCCGCCAGTACTCCGGCGGGCCCGGCGTCTGGACTCGCGAGATGAACGAGTTCGGCTGGCGCTGCGTTCTCGGCGACCTCACCGACGACGACGTACCCGCGTACGTCTCACCCTCGCTGGCCGACGACCTCTCGAACCTGCCGACCACCTACATCGACACCGGCTCAGCCGAAGTGTTCCGCGACGAGGACACCGACTACGCCACCCGGATCTGGGCGGCCGGCGGACAGGCCGAACTCCACGTCTGGGCAGGCGGTTTCCACGGCTTCGACGCCCTGTACCCGCAGGCGCACATCTCGGCCACGGCCCGCCGCACCCGCACCGACTGGCTCGCCCGGCTCCTGCACGCCGCATGACGCCGCAACGCGCGGTACCGCCGGCGCGCCCGGCCCGTCTCGGCACACGAACGCCGGGATCGGGAACAAGGGGCTGATGCGCCGCAACCGAGACCCACAACGACGTTGCCCCCGGTCGCAGGGCGACCGGGGGCAACGTTTTGCCTGTTCAGGCTGGCGGAGGATACGAGATTCGAACTCGTGAGGGGGTGAACCCAACACGCTTTCCAAGCGTGCGCCCTAGGCCACTAGGCGAATCCTCCGTGCGGAAGCTTACAGGAGGTCGGCGGGTGCTCGCGCACCCCTATTCGAAGGGGGCGGAGGAGCGGGCCGGGCGGGGTGGGGATGCTGTGAACCCCCCGTGCACCCGGCAGAGCCTCCCTATCCTTGCTGCCTTCCGGCCCTGGGGAGGTTCAGGAGGATACCGCCGCACGGGGGGTCCGGGGCCTACAGTACCCGACCGGGGCCGGTGCTCGGGTACGGGTGGGGTCGGTGCTCGGGCACGGATGGGGCCGGTGTTCGGGTGCGGGCGGGCGGTGTGGGTCCGCGACCCGTTCGGGCACAGGCAGGCGGTGAGGGTCCGTAACCGTTCAGGCGCCGGCGGACGGTGGGAGTCCGCGACCGTTCGGGCACGGGCGGGTGGTGTGGGTCCGTGACCGTCCAGGTGCGGCGGACGGTGGGAGTCCGCGTCCGTTCGGGCGCCGGCGGGCGAAGGGAGTCGGCGGCTGTTCGGGCACGGGCCGGTGAAGGGAGTCCCCGGCTGTTCGGGCGTCGGTGGGTGGTGAGGGGCCGCGTGTGTCCTTCCGCCCGGCTATCGTCGGGGGCGTGTCGCTCGCCCTCTACCGTCGCTACCGCCCCGAGACCTATGCAGAGGTCATCGGGCAGGAGCACGTGACGGAACCCCTCATGCAGGCCCTGCGGAACAACCGCGTCAATCACGCCTATCTGTTCAGTGGGCCGCGAGGGTGTGGCAAGACCACCAGCGCGCGCATTCTTGCCCGGTGTCTCAATTGTGAGCAGGGGCCCACGCCCACGCCCTGCGGTGAGTGTCAGTCGTGTCGGGACCTCGGTCTCGGCGGGCCCGGCAGCATCGACGTGATCGAGATCGACGCCGCGTCGCACGGTGGTGTGGACGACGCTCGCGATCTGCGGGAGAAGGCGCACTTCTCGCCGGTGAGCTCGCGCTACAAGATCTACATCATCGACGAGGCGCACATGGTCACGTCGGCGGGCTTCAACGCGTTGCTCAAGGTGGTCGAGGAGCCGCCGGAGCACCTGAAGTTCATCTTTGCCACCACCGAGCCGGAGAAGGTGATCGGGACCATCCGGTCCCGGACGCACCACTACCCGTTCCGGCTGGTGCCGCCCGGTGTGCTGCGCGACCACCTCGCCTCCGTGTGCGAGACCGAGGGCATCAAGGTCGAGCCGGCGGTGCTGCCGCTCGTGGTGCGGGCCGGCGCCGGGTCGGTGCGGGACTCGATGTCGGTGATGGACCAGTTGCTCGCGGGTGCCACCGACGACGGTGTCACCTACGCGATGGCCACCTCGCTGCTCGGGTTCACCGATCGGTCGCTGCTGGACGACGTGGTCGAGGCGTTCGTCGCGCAGGACGGCGGGGCCGCCTTCGAGTTGGTGGACCGGGTGATCGAGGGGGGCTACGACCCGCGCCGGTTCGTGGCCGACCTGCTGGAGCGGCTGCGCGACCTGGTGATTCTGGCCGCGGTGCCGGACGCGGCCGACAAGGGCCTGATCGATGTGCCCGCCGACCAGCTGGAGCGCATGGTCCGGCACGCCGCCGAGTTCGGCCGGGCCGGGCTCACCCGCGCCGCCGACATCGTCAACACCGGCCTCACCGAGATGCGCGGCGCCACCGCGCCCCGGCTCCAGTTGGAGCTGATCTGTGCTCGGGTACTGCTGCCCGCCGTCGACTCCGGCGAGCAGGGCCTGCAGACGCGCCTGGAACGCCTCGAACGCCGCGTGTCCGTCGGCGGCCTCCCCACGGGACCCGCCGCCCCCACCGCCCCGGACCAGGCTCGCACCGACGCCGGAGCGGCCCCCGGGCAGGCCCGCCCCCAGCAGGCCGCTCCGCCCCAGCCCCCCGTACCGGCTCCCGCGACCCGACCGCAGCCGCCACAACCCCAGCAGCCGCAACCTCAGCAGCCCCAGCCACAACAGCAGCCCGGCGCCACCCCCGGCGCCTGGCCCCAAGCCCGCACCGCGGGCTCCGGCCCACCCCCCGCCGCCCCCCAGCAGCACCCGCAACAGCCCCACCAGCCCCACCAAGCACCCCCCGTCGCCCCCGCCCAGGCCACCGGCGACCTGGCCCGTGTCCACGAAATGTGGCCGCAGATCCTGGACGCCGTGCGCGGCCGTAACCGGGTGGCCTGGATGATGTTGCAGACCGTGACCGTGGCCGGATTCGACGGCACCACGCTGACCCTCGCCTTCGAGCAGGCGGGCACCCGCGAGGGCTTCCGCAGCAGCGGTCGGGACGAGATCGTCCGGCAGTCCGTGCAGGACGCCTTCGGCTTCGACTGGCGGATCGACTGCGTCGTCACCGGCGAGGCAGGCGCCGCGCCCGCCCGCCGCCCCGGCGGCCCGGCCCCGACCCCGTCCGCAGCCCCGGCCCCGGCTCCCGTCCCGACCGCGACCCCGCCCGTCGATCGCGCGCCCGCCGCCCCGCCCCCCGGCGCTTGGCCCGGCGCCCCGGCCCCGACGGCTCCCGCCCCGACCCCTCCGGTCGCGCCCCCGCCGCCCGCCCAGGCCCGCCCCGCCACCGCCCCGTCGCAGCCGCCGCCCACCCGCCCGCAGCCCAGGCAGGCACCACCGCCGCCGCCCGAGCCGGACTTCGACATCCCCGAGGACATCGGCCGCTACGACGACGAGGACCTGGCCGACGACGGCGGCCTGTCCACCCACGAACTGCTCACCCGCGAACTCGGCGCCACGATCATCGACGAGTCGCCCACCACCTGACGCACCCACCCGCACCCGGTACCGACGCCAACCCGCCCCGGCACCCGGTACCGACCCCAACCCGCCCCGGCACCGACCCGGCACCCCCATTACCCGACCGCCGGCGACGGGCACCCGACCCACCGCCGACTCACCACCGACCCACCGATGCGTGCCGTCGCCGCGCATCGGCCCCGCCCGGAGCCGTAGGCTCGACGGAAGGACGGCGGCCGAGCGGGCGCCGCCCCGAGGCGGTGCGAAGCCGCGTCCGAGCGACGAAGGGTGTCCAGTGTTTCCCGGTGGTGGCCAGCCCGACATGCAGCAGCTGCTGCAGCAGGCGCAGAAGATGCAGCAAGACCTCATGGCGGCGCAGGACGAACTCGCGCGCACCCAGGTGACCGGGAGCGCCGGCGGCGGCCTGGTGACCGCGACCGTGTCCGGCGCCGGTGAGCTGCTGGCTCTGGAGATCTCGCCGTCCGCGGTGGATCCTGAGGACACGGAGACCCTCGGCGACCTCATCGTCGCCGCGGTGCGCGACGCCAACCGCGCGGCTCTGGAGATGCAGTCCCAGTTGATGGGCCCGCTGGCCCAGGGCATGGGCGGCGGCGGTCCACTCGGGCTGCCCGGCATGTGAGCCGAGCCCCCACAACCGAAAGCCGAACCCACCGAAGACTCATCGCAAAGCCCGTCACAAGGCCCAGCAAGAACCCGCCGAAAAACCCCGCCGAAGCCGAAAAGCCCACCGAAAGCCCACCGAAAGCCCACCTAGAGCCCACCGAAAGCCCACCGAAACACCAGGCAGCCCACAAGCAGCCCACCAAGCAGCCCACAAGCAGCCCCCGAACAACCAAAGCAAGCAGGGAGACGGTAGGTGTACGAAGGCGTCGTACAGGACCTCATCGACGAGCTGGGCCGACTGCCCGGTGTAGGGCCGAAGAGCGCGCAACGCATCGCCTTCCACCTCCTGGCGGCCGACCCGGCCGACGTCCGGCGCCTCGTGCACGCGCTCACCGAGGTCAAGGACAAGGTGCGGTTCTGCGCCACATGCGGCAACGTGGCGGAATCGGAGCAGTGCCGAATCTGTCTCGACCCGCGACGCGACGTCGCGGTGATCTGCGTGGTCGAGGAGTCCAAGGATGTCGTGGCGATCGAGAAGACCCGCGAGTTCCGGGGCCGGTATCACGTGCTCGGTGGCGCGATCAGCCCGATCGAGGGCGTGGGGCCCGACGACCTGCGGATTCGTGAGCTGATGACCCGGCTCGCGGACGGTGTGGTGACCGAGTTGATCCTGGCCACCGATCCGAACCTGGAAGGAGAGGCGACCGCGACGTATCTGGCTCGCCTGTGCAAGCCGATGGGTCTGCGTGTGACCCGGTTGGCCAGCGGGCTGCCGGTGGGGGGCGACCTGGAGTACGCCGACGAGGTCACGCTCGGGCGTGCCTTCGAGGGGAGACGACTG
Source organism: Embleya sp. NPDC050493 (assembly GCF_044458105.1). Taxonomy (NCBI): domain Bacteria; kingdom Bacillati; phylum Actinomycetota; class Actinomycetes; order Kitasatosporales; family Streptomycetaceae; genus Embleya; species Embleya sp. NPDC050493. Next base: position 194,431 of record NZ_JBITHP010000015.1, on the reverse strand, counting down.
CTCGATGTCTGACGACCTGAACGAATTCACCAGTGAGATCGCCGACCAGATCGACAGCTTCGTCCTGGCCGTCACCGAGGTGGCCAAGGGCGAGGAACCGGAGCAGGCGGTGTCGATGCTGCTCCTGGAGGTCTCGCAGCTCATGCTTGCGGGCGGCCGACTCGGTGCGATCGCCGACGTGGTGCCGGACGACCGCTTCGAGCCCGACTCGGGTCCCGACCCGGACGTCGACGCGCTGCGTTCGGCGCTGTCCCGGTTGCTGGAGCCGATCGACGTGTACTACGAGGTCTTCGACCCGTACGTGCCCAAGTCCAAACCGGTCGCGGCGCGGCTGTCGGACGACGTCGCCGGCGTCGTCGCCGACCTCGCCCACGGGCTGGCCCACCATCGGGCCGGACGCAGCCGGGAGGCGCTGTGGTGGTGGCAGTTCTCGTACATGTCCAACTGGGGCGCGACCGCGAGCGCCGTGTTGCGTGCGCTGCAATCGGTGGTGTCGCACGCCCGCCTGGACGATCCGATCACGGAGAGTCTGGACCCGGACGGACAGGCGCTCGCCGACGAGTTGGTCGACGAACTCGCCGAGCAACTCGACGACGCCGTGGTCCTGGGCGGCCCGCACACCTGATCGCCCCGACCGCGCCCCGATCGCTCCGAACTCCCCGGAACCAGGCGATTCGGGCGGTTCGCAGATGATTCCCGGCGCCGGCTAGGGCGTTTGGTGCTGTTGATGCCGAATGCCGCTCAGTGATGCGTACGTCGCACAATCCCGCCTACTGATACGTACGTCTCACAATGTGAATAAAGCTTTGACCACCGAGCGGCCTAGTTAGACTGTGCCGACCGCACAGATATCAAGCGAGGAGCGCACGTGGGCCTTGTCGTGCAGAAGTACGGCGGCTCCTCCGTCGCCGATGCCGAGGGCATCAAGCGCGTGGCCAAGCGAATCGTCGACACCAAGAAGCAGGGCCACGAAGTGGTCGTGGTGGTGTCCGCGATGGGCGACACGACGGACGAGCTGATCGATCTGGCGCAGCAGGTGAGTCCCATCCCTTCCGGGCGCGAGCTCGACATGCTGCTCACCGCGGGTGAGCGGATGTCGATGGCGCTGTTGGCGATGGCGATCAAAAACCTGGGCGTCGACGCACGGTCGTTCACCGGCAGCCAAGCCGGTGTGATCACCGACGCGGTCCACAACAAAGCGCGCATCATCGATGTGACGCCGGGGCGGATCCGCTCCGCGCTCGACGAGGGCGCGATCGCGATCGTGGCCGGCTTCCAGGGCGTGTCCCAGGACACGAAGGACATCACCACGCTCGGCCGCGGCGGCTCGGACACCACCGCCGTCGCGCTGGCCGCCGCGCTGAACGCCGAGGTCTGCGAGATCTACACGGACGTGGACGGCATCTTCACCGCCGACCCCCGTGTGGTGAAGAAGGCCCGGAAGATCTCCCGGATCAGCTACCAGGAGATGCTGGAGCTGGCCGCGAGCGGATCCAAGGTGCTGCACCTGCGGTGCGTGGAGTACGCCCGCCGCTACGACATGCCCGTGCACGTGCGGTCGTCCTTCTCGGGACTCGTCGGCACTTGGGTGACGGATGAACCCGAAGGGGACGACATGGAGCACGCGATCATCTCCGGGGTCGCCCACGACACCAGCGAAGCGAAGATCACGGTGGTCGGGGTCCCGGACAAGCCGGGCGAGGCGGCCAAGATCTTCCGCCTGGTGGCGGACAACGAGATCAACATCGACATGATCGTGCAGAACGTCTCCGCGGCCTCCACGGGCCGTACCGACATCTCCTTCACGCTGCCGATGTCCGACGGTCAGAGTGCGATGACCGCGCTGACCAAGGCCCAGGCCGAGATCGGCTTCGAGTCGCTGCGCTACGACGACCAGATCGGCAAGATCTCGCTCGTCGGCGCCGGCATGCGCTCGCACCCGGGCGTCACCGCCAAGTTCTTCGAATCGCTCACCGGCGCGGGGGTGAACATCGAGCTGATCTCGACATCCGAGATCCGGATCTCGGTGGTCTGCCGCGCCGACGGCGTTCCGGCCGCCGTACAGGCCGTGCACACCGCGTTCGGCCTGGACGACCAGTCCGGCGAAGCCGTCGTCTACGGAGGTACCGGCCGATGACCCGCAAGGACAAGCCCACCCTGGCCGTGGTCGGCGCCACCGGCGCGGTCGGCACGGTGATGCTCGAACTGCTCTCCACCCGCCAGGACGTGTGGGGCGAGATCCGGCTGATCGCCTCCGCGCGCAGCGCGGGCAAGAAGCTCGTCGTGCGCGGCGAGGAGGTCGAGGTCATCGCGCTGAGCGAGGAATGCTTCGACGGCGTGGACGTCGCGATGTTCGACGTGCCCGACGAGGTCTCCGCGCACTGGGCGCCGATCGCCGCGAGCAAGGGCGCGGTCGCGGTGGACAACTCCGGCGCGTTCCGGATGGACCCCGAGGTCCCGCTCGTGGTGCCCGAGGTCAACGCCGCCGCGGCGCGGGTGCGTCCGCGCGGCATCATCTCCAACCCCAACTGCACGACGCTGACCATGGTCGTCGCACTGGGCGCGCTGCACGCCGAGCTGGGCCTCAAGGAGCTCGTGGTCGCGTCGTACCAGGCCGCGTCCGGCGCCGGGCAGCCCGGTGTCGACGCGCTGCGCGAGCAGATCGGCAAGGTCGCGGGCAGCCAGACGCTGGGCACCCAGCCCGGCGACGTGCGTCGTGCGGTGGGCGACTTCGGCCCGTTCCCGGCGCCGCTCGCGCTCAACGTGGTGCCGTGGGCCGGTTCGCTCAAGGACGACGGGTGGTCGTCCGAGGAGCTCAAGGTTCGCAACGAGTCCCGCAAGATCCTGGGGCTGCCCGACCTGAAGGTGCACACGACCTGCGTGCGCGTCCCGGTGATCACCACACACTCGCTCGCGGTGCACGCCGTGTTCGAGAACGAGGTCTCGGTCGCCCGCGCGCACGAGATCCTGGACGGTGCTCCCGGCGTCGTGCTGTGCGACGACCCGGAGAACGGCGAGTTCCCGACGCCGGCCGACGTGGTCGGTACCGACCCGACCTGGGTCGGCCGGGTGCGTCGTTCGATCGACGACCCGTTCGCGCTCGACATGTTCATGTGCGGGGACAACCTGCGCAAGGGCGCGGCGCTGAACACCGCCCAGATCGCCGAGGTCGTCGCCGCGGAACTGGTCGAGCGCGACTAGTCGCGGACCGCGGACCGTTGCGGCAGCCGGTGTTCCCCGAGTGGGGACACCGGCTGCCGTGCGTGCGGCGACCGCTTTCCGGACCCGAGCAACCGCCTCCGGACCCGAGACAGCCGCTTGCCGGCCGAGACAGCCGCTTCCGGACCCGAGCACCTGCCTGCCTCCCGGACCCGAGACGGCCGCTTCCCGGACCCGAGCAGCCGCCCCGGACCCGAGACAACCGCCCCCCGGACCCGAGACAGCCCCTTCCAGGACCCGAGTAGCTGACTGCACATCACCCGGCCCACTACGGTGGGCGGATGTGTGGCTGAGCCGACGACCGTCCCCGGATCGCAGGCGTATACAACCTTCCCGGGGGGTCGAGTGTCCAACAGTCGTGGCAGAAATGGTCGTGAGGGCGGAACCGGCGCTGCGCCCGGTCCGAATGCCTGTGGTCGGCGCGCTGGATCAGGGCGTTTCGGGAGTTTCCGTGTCCTCTGACGCGGGCGTCTCGATAGACGTCCTCACCGAGACCTATCGCGCCCACTATGGTTCGTTGTTGCGCTTGGCTTCCCTGTTGCTCGACGACACCGATTCGTGTGAGGACGTGGTGCAGGAGTCGTTCGTCCGGGTGCACACCGCCCGGCATCGGTTGCGCGAGGCCGACAAGACGCTGGCCTACCTGCGACAGACCGTGGTGAACCTGTCCCGGTCGACGCTGCGGCGGCGGATCATGGGCATGCGCCTGCTGTCCAAGCCCGAGCCGGAATCGACGAGTACCGAGGACGGCTCACGGCACGTGTTGGAACGTGACGTGCTGGTAAGGGCGTTGCGCGAATTGCAACGGCGGCAGCGGGAAGTGATCGTGCTGCGCTATTACGCTGATCTGACAGAGGCTCAGGTGGCCGATCTGCTCGGACTGTCGGTCGGCTCGGTGAAGGCGTACGCCTCACGCGGACTGGAAGCCCTCCGGGCCCGGATGGAGACGCCGTGACGAACGACCCGGGGACCCTTGGTCCCGACCCCGACGACCTCGCGGCAGAGGTGCGCCGGCGACTGCATGCGGCGGTGGCCGACGTGCGGCCTTCGTCGGACGCGTTGGACCGGCTGCGGGTGGCCGTGCCGGCCCGGCGCAGACAACGGCGGGTGGCCACGCTCGGCGCCGCCGGCCTGGTGGTGGCGCTGCTGGTCGGCACACCCGTGTTGCGGACCGCCGTGGACGGCGGCGACGACTCGAAGTCGAATGTCGGCGGGATCCAGTCCTCGTCGTCCCCGGTCAACGTCACGGAGCCGTTGCCGGGGCCGAGCGAGGGGATGAGCGCCGGGATTCCGGGCGGGGCCGGACAGTCCCACCCGCCGACCCGAGGCGGCACCCCGACGAACGGATCCGGCGCCTCGACCGCGCCGACGAGCGGGCAGAGCGCGGGCACCGGGCAGAGCGCGCCGCCCGCGAGCAGCGCGCCGCCGAGCGAGACCGCGCCGCCGGCCAAGCCGACCCCCGCGTGTCTGACCACCGACCTGTCCGGGGAGGACGCCCGGCTCGGACCGGTCGGCGCCGACGGCCTGGCGTACGGCGTGCTCCAGGTGCGCAGCAACGCGCGCAAGGACTGCCAGGTGACCGGCCCCGGAGTGGTCTCGGTCGGCTCGCCGCCCGGGAACCCGATCGTGCAGGTCACCGTGCACCAGCACACGGCCGGCGACGGCGCGGCCGGGTTGCCGCTGCTGCCCGAGTCGACGGGCACGGTGATCACGCTTCGACCGGGCCAGGCCTACGAGTTCCAGTTCGCGTGGCAACCGCAGGTGCCGGCCGCGGACGGCAGGTGCGCCCCCGATGCGCCCAAGGCGCCGGTGCCGGCGCTCGGCTACGCACTCGTCGCCAACGACTTCAACGTGGCCAAGGTGGCGCTGACGCCCACGTGCGGCGGCACCGTGTTCCGCACCGACATCTATCGGACGGGGGACTACCCGCGCGCGAGGTGAGACTCCGCCTCGGCGAGCCGGGCCGAGGTACGGGCGGCGGATCTTCCGGGCCCGACCACTCGCGGGCGAGGTGACCCCTCTCGACGGGATCGCCGCGACCGCGCCGCCGCGGGGACTACCCGCGCGCGAGGTGACACCCGCGCTCGGATGCCGTCGGCCGACGGTTACCGTTGGGGGGTGTACCGGTTCCTGCTCCAGCCGCGCTGGCTGGTCTTCCACATGATCGTGCTCGTCGCGGTCCCGGTGTGCGCGGCGCTGGGGCTGTGGCAGTTCCACCGCTACGGCGAGCACAAGGGCGGCGGGAGCAGCGGGGAGAAGGTGTCCACGGCTCCCGCGGTGCCGATCGGTGACCTCGTGCCGCCGGGTGGCCGGGTCGAGGGGGCCGATCGCGGCCGCTCGGTCACGGTGAGCGGCACCTACGACGTGAGCCGCCAACTCGTGGTGCCCGGGCGCCGACTCGACGGGCGTACGGGGTCGTACGTGGTCACCCCGCTGCTGGTCGCCGGGGCGCCGGCGGTCGTGGTCAACCGCGGCTGGGTCGAGGGCGACAGCGTCCCTGCGCCGCCGACCGGACCGGTCACCGTCACCGGTCGGCTGGAATGGTCCGAGGCGGAGCACACCTCGGACGCGGAACGCGCCACCGACCTGCGGCCCGGTCAACTCTCGATGATCAGCACCCCCGAGCTGGTCAACATGCTGCCGTACCCGCTCACCGACGGGTTCGTCGCGCTGACCGCGCAGACCCCGGCCGCCGATGCGGCCGCGCTGGCGCCGATGCCGGCGGCGAAGAAGACCGAGGGCGGCGGGATTTCCGGCCGGGCCTGGCAGAACCTGGGCTATACCGCGCAATGGTTCGTCTTCGCCGGCGCCGCCGTGTTCGTGTGGTGGCGCGTGGTCCGCCGGGAAGCGGACGATCGGGCCGAGGAGCGGGAGGCGCAACTGCTCGCGGAGCTGGGCGTCGAGAGCTGACACCCAGCCCCGTCGTGCGGCACGTGCGCAGCCGGTTCCCGTCCGGCGGACCGCGGTGGCCGGCGGATCGCGCCGGCCGGCAGCGCGACCCGCCGAGATTCGCCGGCCGGGGCGGCCTACGCCGGGTTCGGGATCGGCAGTCCGATCACCTGGTCGACGAAGGCGAACTCCTGGCGCATCTGCCGGATGCGCTCCTCGACGACCAGCGAGCCGTGGCCCGCGTCGTAGCGGTAGACCTCGTGCGGCTTGCCGAGTTCGGCCAGCCGCGCGACGTAGTTCTCGATCTGCTTGATCGGGCAGCGCGGGTCGTTCTCGCCGGCGCTGATGTACACCGGGACCCGCACCTTCTCGACGTAGGTCAGCGGCGAGGACGCGGCCCAGCGCTCGGGGACCTCCTCGGGCGTACCGCCGAGCAGCGTGCGGTCCATCGCCTTCAGTACGTCCATCTCGTCGTGGTACGCCGTGACGTAGTCAGCGACCGGCACCGCGGCCAGCCCCAGCGCCCACGCGTCCGGCTGCACGCCCAGGCCGAGCAGGGTCAGGTAGCCGCCCCACGAGCCGCCGGAGAGCACGATGCGCTCGGGATCGGCCAGGCCCGACTCGACGGCCCACTCGCGGACCGCGCCGATGTCCTCCAGCTCGATCAGGCCGATCCGCACCCGCAGCGCGTCGGTCCAGTCCTTGCCGTAGCCGGTCGAGCCCCGGTAGTTGACCCGGACCACCGCGAAGCCGTGGTCGACCCAGGCCGCGACGTCCGCCGCGAAGTGGTCGCCGTCGTGTGCGGTCGGCCCGCCGTGGATGTTGAACACGGTCGGGAACGGACCCTCGCCCGCGGGCTTGGACACCAGTGCGTGCACCTTGCCGCCCGGCCCCTCCACCCACGCGTCGGTGACCGGGACCGACCCGGGCGGACGCTCGCCGGGCGGGGTGAGCAGTACGTCACCCGCGGTCGAGCGCAGCTCGGAGGGGGTCGAACCGCTCGACCAGTGGTACTCGACGCTGCCGTCGGGCCGGGCGCCGGCGGCGCCGATGGTGCCCGGCGGGGTGTCGATCCGGGTGAGTTCCTTGCTTGCCAGGTCGTAGCGGTACAGCTCGGAACGTCCGTGCTGCTCGTGGTCGATCAGCAGGGCCCGGCCGTCGGGATACCAGTCGGCGGACAGGTCGCCGGGCAGCCCGAGGTCGAGCTCGGTCTCGATGCCGGTCAGCGGCTCCCACAGCAGCGGTTCGTCCCGGCCGCGGCGCTGGTGGATGACCAGCACGCGCTGGTCGCCGGCGACGGGGGAGAAGCCCATCGCGGACAGGTCCGAGTCGGGTTGCCCGCCCTCGGGACCGTCGTGCAGGTCGGCCACGGGCGTGCCGTCCAGGCGCAGCACGCGCAGCGAAGCGTGCATCGCGTCGCCGTGCTCGTTGTGCGCGACCACCAGGTGGGTGGCGTCCTCGGACAGCGCGGACAACCATGCCGACTCGGTGTGGCGGTACACGGTCACCGGTTCGGCGCCGGGGCGGGCGACGTGGATCGTGGAGCCCTCGTCGTCGGTCATCCGGCCGACCACGACCGTGCCGTCGTTCGCCAGGCCGAGGCCGCCGGGGTAGGACGGTGCGAGGCCGGGAACGGCGACCTCGTCCGGGCCGCCGTCGAACGGCTGGCGCATCCAGACGCCGAGCTCGTCGCCGTCGGTGTCGGCGAACCACCAGATCCAGCGCCCGTCCGGGCTGATCCGGGACGACGAGGTGCCGTTGGGCCGGTCGGTCACCTGACGTTGTGCGCCGCTGACCCGGTCCCAGGCGTACACCTCGAAGGTGCCGGAGGCGTTGGAGACGAAGACGGACTTCGCGGGCGCGTGGTCGGCCCAGCGCGGCAGGCCGATCCGGGCCGCGCGGTAGCGGCGTTCCCAGGCCGGAACGGGCGGCGGGGGCGCATCGGACGGGCTCTGGGGTTCGGTGACGGAGGTGGAGTTCAAGGCGCTGTTCTCGGGAGCGGGCATGTCGCAATTCAACTACGGGAGGGGGTGGTTGTGTTCCGTCACCGGGCGGCACCGTTTGACTCCGAACAGGCGTGCGTAGCCGGGGCGGGCGGCGAACTCGGCGTACGACCAGACGGCCGGCCGGCCGACCTCCCGGCACAGGTGCAGCACCCGGTCGGGGCCCAGATGCACCCCGATGTGCGCGGCGTAGCCGGGATCGCGGTCCGGGCGCGGGCCGGCGTCGAACAGGAGCAGGTCCAGCGGCGCGGGTTCGGCGACCCGCACGGTGGCGGTGTCGTCGGCCCACAACTCGGACGAGCGCAGCGGCGGGACGTGCAGGCCGTGATGGGCGAGGAAGGCGTACGCGTACAGCTGACAGTTGGCACCGGTGCTCAGGTCACCGGCCGCGACGGCCTGCGGGTGGCGGGCGTGGACGTACGGGACGTCCCGGAAGCGGGGCGGTAGGGCGGACAGTGCCGGGGGGACGGGCGGTGACGGATGCTCAGGGGTGTCGGGCATGCTTGGGATCCAACCCGAGCGAGACCGCGAGTTCCACCAGCGTCATCGCGAACAGCACCGCGAACACCGCGGTGTAGTCGCCGGTCAGGTCGTGGATCGTGCCGAACACGATCTGCAGCGCGGCGGCGATCGGATAGCCGATCAGGAACGTCATCGCGGACAGCCGGCCGGCCGCCGCCGGGCTCGGCGCGAAGCGGACGAGCATCACCAGCATCAACGGGAACGCGCCGCCGAGCGTCAGGCCGAGCAGCGCGATGGTGGGCCACGGCGCCAGATCCGGCGCGAAAGCGAGCAGGCCCATGCCGACCACGGCCCCCGCGACGGTGACCGCGAACAGCGGCCGGGGATCGGTGAAGCGGTCCGCGAGCAGCGGGATCACCAGGCCGGAGACGATCCCGGTGAGGCCGAACACCGACAGCAGCAGCCCCGCGCGCTCGGCGCTCCAGCCCTGCTCCTCGTAGGCGGCGGGCACCCAGCCGACCACGCCGTAGTAGGCGGTGGTCTGCATGACCAGGAAGACGGCGAGGATCCAGGCCACGGGGCGTCGCCAGGGGGAGGTGTCGAACGCCGCGGTGCCGGGTGCGGGTGCGGGCGTCGGCTCGGTGCGCCGGGCCTCGGTTGCGTCGGTGGTGCCGGTGACGGTGCCGGTGCCGGTGCGGCTCGGGTCGGTCCGTACCGGCTTCGCGCGTCGGATCACCGGGAGCCAGGCGAACAGGCCCAGCACCGCCGGGATCGCGACCACACCGAGGGAGAGCTGCCACGACCCGAAGCCGTCGGACAGCGGTACCGCGAGCGCGCTCGCACCCGCCGCGCCGACCCCGACCGCCGCGCTGTACAACCCGGTGACCGCCCCCGCATGCTCGGCGAAGTGCGTCTTGACCACACCCGGCAGCGCCGCGCCCAGGACCGCGATCCCGGCACCGGCGACCAACGTGCCCAGGAAGAGCAACACGACCGAGGCCCCACCCAGCCGGATCAGCACCCCCACGAGCAGCACGACCACCGACGCGGCCACGGTGCGCTCGTACCCGTACCGAGCGGCCCCACGGTGCGCGAGCGGCGCGAACACCCCCATCGACACGACCGGGATAGCCGTCAACACCCCGGCGGCGGCCCCCGACAGCCCGAGATCGTCCCGGATCGAGGTGAGCAGCGGCGGCACATCGGTGATCGCCCCACGCAGATTGATCGCCACCAGGAACAGCGCGACCAACGTCAGGACGGCCCCGGGCGCCCGCTCGGCTCGCCCACGCGGCGCCGACTCGGCGACAAGATCACGACGCACCTGCGCACGGGCTGACGGCATGGCTGTACTACCTCGTTCGTGAAGACGACAACGGCTGCGCTCGCCGACCCCCGGCGGAGCGAACCGAAGCGGACCAACCGACCAACCATAGACACCGGCCGCTTGATTCCCGCCGGCCGGAGCCGCGCACGGCTCTGACCCCGACCGCGGCTCCACCGGGCGTCACACAGCGTGCGCCGACCGTGCCCACCTGCGCGGATGCGCCGTCGCCCTAACGCCGTACGGTGAAGAACGTCAAGCCCTGCTGGTCCGAGTCCTGTGCCTGGCCGCTCGCTGCCACGATCGCGAGCTGGACGCCGACTTTCCTGATCCAATCGTCGTCCGGGATGACGGCCTTTCCGGAGAACGAGCCATCCGCGGCCGCGCGGAACTCGCCGAGCTGCGGATTCATCGGATCCTGGCAGATCACCTGAACGATTTTGCCGGGCTGGAACCCGGTGCCCGAGATCCGGATGGGCGTCCCGGGAGGACCCGAGCTCGGCTCGATGGTGATCTCGGAGTTGGCCGAGGTCGCGGCCGGCGTTGTGCCGTTGTCCTCGGTCGCGCGCCCGACGAGCCACGCCACGGCGACGATCGCGGCCACGGCGACCGTGACCAGCATGACCAGTGTGAGGGGCCCCAACTGCTTGACGATGCTCTTGTTGTTGTGGGTGCGTGAACTGTTGTCCACGGTCATGTCGCGCCCGGACAGGTACGCCGAGGCGTGATCGTTCACCGAAGCGTGCAGGTCCGACCGACCGGGGTCCTCGTCCGGGGACGGCGGCGATGGCTGCGTCATGGGGAGGTCTTCTTGACCGTCATGTCGCGACCGGCCAGATAGGCCTCTCCGTGGCCGGAGACGTTGGCGCTCATCCGGATGTTGGTGATCTCGGCGCGTGCGGCGTCCGGGAGCAGCGGTGTCAGCTCCTCGTCGAGGACGCGCTGCAACTCGGCCCGCAGCGAAGGGTCCTCGGACAGCAGCCGCCTGAGCTTGCGCTGCCAGTCGCCGATCAGGGCCTCTTCGACGGAACCGTCTCCGGCCGCGCGTGCCTCGGTTATCTCGGTGCGGCAGTGCGCCAGTTCCGCCTCGATGGCCGGGACCTCCTCGGCACGACGCTGCCGCCAGAACGCCACCACGACCTGGCGTGCCTGCTCCCAGGTCTGCGTCGCCATAGCCCCCACCACTGCGGATGCCGCAGCAAGTGTCAACGGATCCACGCGATTTCCCCCTCGCGTCCGAAATGCCACCGTCAACGGTAGCCGGCGGCACGGCGCTCCGCGCGTGTTTGCGACTATTCGGCGCCAGACATTCGGTTTGTTGACGAATCGCTCGATCTATCGCGGTCGTGGTGGAATCGGCGTCGTGGATGAGGGGTCGTCCGCCGCGCGAGCGACAGGTGGAGACGTGCGCGAAGGAATGGGCTTCGGGTGCGGGGTGGTTGCGGTCGGCGGCCATGCCGCGGCGGTGGCCAACTGCCTGGCCACCGTCGGGTACTCAGCCCCGGTTGCCTGCCGTGTGCGCGGTGAAGCGGGACCACGCGGTGGGCGAGACGACCAGGGCCTGGATGCGTACATCCTTGGAGTCTCGGACATGGACCATCTCGGGGAGCACGGCGACCTCGACGCAGTTGTCGCCGGAGCTGCCGCTGTAGCTGCTCTTGGTCCATGTCGACTCTGGGGTACTCATAGCGCTCCTCGCATCTCCTCCAACAGGCTCACCGTGGCATCGTGGCCGAGGGCCTGCGAGCGCAGCCTGCCATAGCGTTGGAGCATCGCGCTCACGTCTTTCGGACTTGTGATCAGAACGCTGGATTGTTGGCCCTCGGAGTATCCGACCCAGGTGTGCTCGGTGGTCTCGGCCAGATAAATGAGACCATCAATGCCCGCGTGGTCCTCCTGGCACAGAGGCATGACCTGAATCTCCACATTGCGCAGCTTGGTGTGTGCAAGGAGGTGGTCCATCAGGGCACGAGTGACTTCCGTGCCTCCCAAGCGCCTTTCCAGCAGGGCTTGTTCGATGATGAAGCTGAATGCCGTGTTCGGCCGTTCGATCAGTAGGCGCTGTCGTTCGAGTCGAGCGACCACCTGCTGTTCGATCTGGTCCTCGGACAGCGGAGGCAGCCGACGCTCGAAGATGGTTCGGACATACGTCTCTGGTTGCAGTAGTCCCGGAACCGCCCGGCACTCGTATGTGCACAGCGATACCGCGTCCTCCTCGATCCCCGCCCACTGCCGGAACCACGACGCCAATCCCGCCTTGCGCGACAAGCTCTGCGCCGCGGCCTTCAGCACGCGCCCCGCGGTCGGTCCGAGCGCCGCTTCGGAGCGTGTCACCAGGTCCTTGGGCGGGAAGCGTCTGCCCTGTTCGATCTTGGCGACGTAGTGACCCGAGTAGCCCACGAGTGGCGCGAACTCCTCTTGTGTCAGACCGGCTTCGTCTCGAAGAGCCTTGAGTACCACGCCGAACGTCTTGAGACTGTCCGACAACTCGGGCTCACCGCACCTGCCGCCATTCTCCGCCGTCATCTCTGCCACCCTCCGTTCCCGAGCCCCGGCAACGTGGTTCATTGTCACGGTGGGTTACTCGCCCGGTCCATATGGTTAACCAGTACAGATCCGGTTGTACTGGCACAATCCCTGTTCTCGGCTCCGTCGAGCTGCGAACTCTGGGGGATGACCTTTCCACTGATGCAAGTCGGCGCCACCGCACGCGTGTTCACCCGGTGCTTCGCGGCGACCGGGAGCGGTGCGCGCCAGGCGCGTCGTCTCGCCACGTACCAGCTGGCGACCTGGGGCATCCCGTACGGCAGCAGGGCTTCCGAAACGGTGGCCCTGGTGGTCGGAGAACTCGCCGCGAATGCCGTGCTGCACGGTCGCGTTCCGGACACCGACTTCGCGCTACGACTCGCCTACGACAGCGCGACCGGCGTTGTGCGAGTCGAGGTCGCCGATGCCCACCCGGCCCGACCCGTGTGTGCACCTGCCACGACCGGAGACGCCGAAAGCGGTCGCGGCCTGCTCATCGTCCGCTCCGTCACGACCTGTTGGGGAGTAGCCGAGCGACCGGGACCGGGCAAGATCGTCTTCGCGGAGATGAATGCCCGCGAAGACGAAGCCCCCGAGCCGGATGAGTCGGGGCCCGGCGACCTCGCGAGCCGTCGTCGGCCTGGTTTGCCCGCCGGCTTCGGTGCAAGCCGATCCCCTCGGTCGTGGTGAAGGCGTCCCTCGCGCCCGACCTCACCGTCGGCGCCGGGATCCGACCTTGGTCGCGGACCTGCGCAGCCGCTTGGCCGGCGCCTTGTCCCGAGTCCTCAGGTGTCGCCCGGCCGCTTCCAGGGGCGGCGCCGGTGGCCGGGTGGTCGCAGCGCCACAGGTCGTCGTGGATCTCTCCGCAGGAGCAGCGCCGCCCGTCGGGGGTGGCCTTGGCCGATCCGGACGCCGGGGTGGCCCTGGGCCGCCTCGGCTCCGGGGCGGCCAGTTGCCGGTCCAGGGCCGCGCGGTCGAAGGCAGCGGGGTCGAATCCCTCCTCGCGCAGGGATTCGATCCGGTCCGTGCACGGCTCGGTAGCCGGTGCTCGGCGAAGGGCATGGCGCGGCGCCCACCGGTGCAGCGGACGCGCCGGCTGCCGGAGGACGCGGGGAGGATCTTCTCCAGGGTGATCAGGTGCCGCCAGTTGTCACCGAAGTCATAGGTGTACTCCAACCGCCGGCCCTCGAAGGGCAGGAGTTCGGTTCTCGCATTGCGCCGAGTGGGCGAAGTCGCATTTGACACGTGCTGTCCACCTGTGTGGATAGCCATGACCGGCCGAGGGTTCGCGCGGGTTCCGCGCCGTCCCGACCTAGCTGTGGAGTGGGTGTGGTGGCGAAGATCTACCCGTCGGTGGAGTCCGCGAGCGTACGCCCGGCCGAGTCCGGCGGGCCGGCCGCGTCCGGGGCGGCCCCTGCGGACCGGGAGCAACTGCTCGCTCTGCTGTCCGAACTCGCCGCGGGCGAGGCGGTGTTTCTTCCCGCGGACCCGCCTCGGTCGGGCCGGGTGGCGTTCTGGACGTTCGGCGGCGAGCCGCCGGACCTCGGGATGGACCCCGAGGAACTCACCGTGGTGCGACCGCGCGGCTCGTCCGTGAGCCGGGCCCGGGTGGCCGCCGTACTGCTGCCGGTGGAGCAGGCGTTGCCGCTGTTGACCCGTTGCCGGGCACTCGGTGTGCACGGCGACGGGCGAGTGTCGGCCGGAACCGCGTTCTGGGGTGCGGCGGCCCTGCACGCTCTGGACCTGGTGGCCCGGGGCCGGGTGCTGCCAGGGGTGTCACCGGAGGGCTTCGACGCGTGGCGAGTCGGCCCGCTGGACGCAGACGACCATGAGCGGCTGGCCGGCTTGGCCGCAGCCATGCCTCCCGAGGCCCGCGCGGTCGCGGTCCCCGGGCTTTCCCCGCTTGCCCTCCCGCCGGCCGAGCCGTTGCTACGGGCCTTCCTGGATGCCGTGGCCGATTCCCTCACCCGGCCTCCCGCCGCCCACACGGTGGCCGGCGGACCGGCGTTCGCGGTGCGAGCGCCGCAGTCCGTGCCCGGGCAGCGCGCCTGGGCGGCGGAGGTCGCCGCCGGCCGCGACGCGGGTCTGGCGGTGTCGCTGCGGCTGGAACTGGGCCGGGCGGACTCCTTCCGCGCCGTGGTCCAACTACGCAGCCTGAGCGATCCCACCATGCTCGCCGACGCCGCGGACCTGTGGTCCGGCCGGGCCTTCGCCCCCGAGCTGTTCGGCCCACGGGCCCGGGTGGACACCTTGCTGACGCTGCGCCGGGCCGCGCGTGCCTGGCCCCCGGCCGCGCGGCTGCTGGAGACGGCCGCCCCGACCGGCCTGGAGCTGTCCGACGATGAGGCCCGGGCGTTGCTGGGTGAGGCAGCCGAGAGCCTTGCCGCGGCCGGCGTCGCCGTGCACTGGCCCAAGGAGCTGGTCCGCGAGCTGACCGCCGCCGGGGTCCTGGAACCCGCCCGCCGCAAGGGCACGCGGTCCTCGGCCGAGTCCTTCCTGTCCTCCGGCGGGCTGTCGGAGTTTCGCTGGCGGGTCGCGCTCGGAGACCGGGAACTCACCGAGGAGGAGCTGGAACGGCTGGTGCAGGCGCACCGGCCGATCGTGCGGCTGCGCGACCAGTGGGTGGTCGTGGACCCGGAGTTGGTACGCCGCCTGCGCCGGGCCGCGCAATCCGGGACGCCGTCGCTGACCGCGATCGACGCGCTGGGCGCCGCGCTGACCGGCGGCGTCGAGGTGGACGGCGAACGGGTGGCGGTCACCGCGAGCGGTGCACTGGAGGAGTTGCGGTCCCGGATCGCCGACCCCGAAGCCCGCGCCGCCCGCGAGCCTCAGGGACCCCCGAAGGCTCTGCTCGCGACCCTGCGCGACTACCAACTGCGCGGCCTGAACTGGCTGCACCGGATGACCTCGCTCGGCCTCGGCGGCTGCCTCGCCGACGACATGGGCCTGGGCAAGACCGTCACCCTCATCGCGCTCCACCTGCGCCGCCAGGAACGAGAGGCCACCGCCGACCCGACCCTGGTGGTCTGTCCCGCCTCCCTGCTCGGCAACTGGGAGCGCGAGATCCGGCGCTTCGCACCGGCCACCCCGGTACGCCGCTTCCACGGCCCCGGCCGCGACCTGGACGGGCTCGACACGGGAGCCGAGGGCGGCTTCGTCCTGACCACCTACGGAACCATGCGCCGTGACGCCGAACGCCTCGCGGACCGGCCCTGGGGCCTGCTCGTCGCCGACGAGGCGCAGCATGTCAAGAACCCGTACGCGCACACCGCTCGGGCGCTGCGCCGGATCCCCTCGCGGGGTCGGGTCGCGCTGACCGGCACCCCGGTCGAGAACAACCTGTCCGAGCTGTGGGCACTGCTCGACTGGACCACCCCCGGCTTGCTCGGCACGCTCACCTCCTTCCGCGATCGCTACGCGAAGGCCGTCGAGGGCGATCGCGACGAGCAGGCCGCCAGGCGGTTGGCGGCGCTCGTTCGCCCCTTCCTGCTGCGCCGGCGCAAAGCCGACCCCGGCATCGCGCCCGAACTGCCACCCAAGACCGAGACCGATCGGCCGGTGTCGCTGACGAAGGAACAGGTCTCGCTGTACGAGGCGCTGGTACGCGAACTCATGGCCGAGATCGAGGGGAAACAGGGCATCACCCGACGCGGTCTGGTGCTGAAACTGCTCACCGGTCTCAAGCAGGTCTGCAACCACCCCGCGCAGTTCCTGAAGGAGCCGGCCGGCGCGAAGCTGCCGGGCCGCTCCGGGAAACTGGAACTCCTGGACGAACTCCTGGACACCGTCCTGGCGGAGGAGGGATCGGCCCTGGTCTTCACCCAGTACGTGGCCATGGGCCGGCTGATCGAGCGTCACCTGGCCGAACGCGGCGTGGACACGCTCTTCCTGCACGGAGGTACCACGGTCAAGCGCCGTGAGGAGATGGTCGACGCCTTCCAGCGCGGCGAGCAAAGGGTGTTCCTGCTGTCCCTCAAAGCCGCCGGGACGGGCCTGAACCTGACTCGGGCCGGACACGTCATCCACTACGACCGCTGGTGGAACCCGGCGGTGGAGGACCAGGCCACCGACCGTGCCTATCGGATCGGACAGACCCAGCCGGTACAGGTGCACAAACTGATCGCCGAGGGGACCGTGGAGGACCGGGTCGCGGAGATGCTGCGGCACAAGCGCGAACTCGCCGACTCGGTGCTGGACTCGGGCGAGGCGGCCTTCAGCGAACTCGGCGACGACGAACTGGCCGAACTGGTCGCGCTGCGAAGGACGGGACGATGACCGGGCATGCCGGGTCGGACCAGGAGACCACGCCGACGACGCTGCGAGGGACGGGACGATGACCAGGCGCACTCGGTCGGAAGACCAGGACACCGTCCGCACCTTCGAGGCGTTCCCGCCCGCCAAGGGCAGTCGAGCGCCGTTCGCCGAGTCCTGGTGGGGCCGCGAATGGCTGCGTGCCCTGGAGGAATCCTCCCTGGACTCCGGGCGCCTCCAACGCGGCCGGACCTACGCGCGCGGCGGCGCGGTGGACCGGGTCACCATCAATCGCGGCACGGCCGCCGCCCCGGTGCACGGGAGCCGCCGCACCCCGTACCGCTCCACGGTTCGGGTCGAGCAGCTGACGGACCGGCAGTGGGACCGACTGCTCGACATGATCGCCGAGCGAGCCGCCAACATCGCCGCACTGTTGGACGGCGAGATGCCCGCCGGGCTCGCCGACGATGCCGCGGCGGCAGGTGTCCCGATGTTGCCCGGCCCCCGCGACCTCGACCCCGAGTGCAGTTGCCCCGACTGGGGTTACCCCTGCAAACACGCCGCTGCCCTGTGCTACCAGGTCGCCCGACTGCTCGACCGCGACCCCTTCGTGCTGTTGCTCCTGCGCGGGCGCGGCGAGCGGGAGCTGATGGACGAGCTCGGCCGTCGCAACACCGCTCGCGCGGCGGCCGAAGCCGCGGCCGACGCCGTGAGCGCGGGCCCGGCCATACCCCAGGCCCGGGCCGCCGATCCGGCCGGACTTGCTTTCGCCTCCCGCACCGAGCTGCCGCCCCTGCCCCCGCCGCCGCCGTTGCCCGATCGGCCCGGTCGCGGCCCCACACTGGTGGACTCGGCGCTCCCGGAGCCCGGTGTGGACCCCGCCGCGCTCGAACTGCTCGCCGCCGACGCCGCGACGCGCGCCCGTCACCTGCTGGCCGCAGCCCTCGGCGACCGGCACGCGGACAACATCCCGCCCGTCCCGCTCACCGAATGGCAGGATGCCGTCCGCTTCGCGGCAGCCCACCCGACGCCGGAGGTCCTGGCTCGAATCTGCTCGAACTGCGGCCGTACGCCCGGCGAACTCGCCGCCGCGACCCACGCGTGGCGGCACGGTGGCGCGGCATCCCTGGATGTGCTGGAGAACGACTGGACGCCGCCCGTCGCCCGCCTGGAGCGCGACCGTGAGGCGCTGCGGGCGGACTGGCCCGACGGCAAGCCACCCCGCCTCCGCGCCTGGCGCAACCGCTGGACCGTCGAGGGCCGAGCCGCCCAACTACGCCTGGGCCGGGACGGCCTGTGGTACCCGTACACCAAGGACGGAACCACCTGGCGCCCCGCCGGCCCACCCGACGCCGACCCCGCCATCGTCCTGAGCGCCCTCCTCGACCCCTGACGGCCTGGCTCCCGGCGTCGCTGAAGCGCATCAATACGCTGATTGCGGACATCTCCCGGAACGGCAACGAGGGGATCGGCAAACCGGAGCCGCTCAAGCACGGATTCCAGGACTATTGGTCGCGCCGTATCAACGACGAGCACCGACTGATCTACAAGGCCACCGAGGACGCCGTCCTGATCGCCCAGTGCCGCTACCACTACGAGAACTGACGCGACCCGAGCGGCCCGAGCGCAGCCCCGGTCGGCTGGGACGGTGGCCGGTACAGCGGCCCGTCGACGAATGGCGCCGGCAACCGGCGTGTGCTGAATCTTCGTGCAGGAGATGTGCCGGAGGCCCTATCGGATTTCTTCGATAGGGCTTCCCGTCGTCTGGCAGGCTCGTCGGCGGGACCACATGAAGGGGGAGGTATGCAACCGCCGTCCACTGTCGGCCAGTTGGTGGCCCTTGTGCTGTTTCTTCTGCCCGGGCTGACCTACCAGTTCCTCCGCGAGCGGCTGCGCGGCCCGGTTGCCGGGGAAGCGCAGTTGGGGGAGCGCATACTTCGCGCGATCACGGCCAGTGTGGCGCTGGACGGGTTGTACGTGCTCGTCGCCGGGCCGGTTCTCGTCGAGGCGTGGCGAAAGGCGGAGCGGTCCGGGCCGAGCGCATTGGCGCTCGAGCACCCGCGGATGATCGGCCTCTGGGCGCTGGTGCTCTTTCTCGGAGCGCCGGCCGCGGCGGCCGCCGCGGTGTCGTACCGGGAACGGCGACGTGCCCGCTCGGCGTACCGGCCGGTACCCACGGCGTGGGACTACGCCTTCGGCACCCGGGCCGACAGCGGGCCGCGCTTCGTGCGAGCCCGGCTCAAGGACGGGACGTGGATCGGCGGATGGTTCGGTACCCGGTCGTACGCTTCGGGTTATCCACAGGACGCCGACCTGTATCTGCAATCGTCGTACCGGATGGGTCCGGACGGCTCCTTCGGACCTCGAGTGGAGTCCACGGACGGGATCTATCTTCGGATGGCCGATGTCGACGTGGTGGAACTGGTCAAAAGCCCCGAAAGGAATCCGCAATGACGGAACCGCATGACGAACTCACGCCGTGGGAGCGGGCATTGCTCGGCGACCCCGGAAGCTCACGCGGATACCAACCGAATGGGGTGACGGACGACCAGGACGAGCCGCCGGCGCCGCCCGCAGGCCCGGCGGGCGCCTCGGCGCCCGGTCCGACGACGAGGCAGGCGGGCCCGAACGAGCCCGGACCGGTCAGCGCTTGATCATGGTCAACTCGTAGCCCGCGTCCTGAAGTTCGGTGGCGGTCTGTTGAATGTCGTCGTCCCGGAACGTCCGCCACACGTCGAGCAGAGCCTCGATCGGCGCCAACAGCGGCACATTTTCGTATCGCGCGGGAGTACGCCAGCCCGGGACGACGGTGGGTATGCCGTACGGGCTGGGGTCTCCCCATTCGACGTCATAGGGGTACCAGCGGAGGGTGTGCTCCTGGAACCTCGCGTCGAGGATGGTGAGACCCGTCGCGAAGAACTCCCCGGGCATCTCCAGCGCGGTGCGCAGGTCGCAGTCCTCCCACGCGACGACGAGCCGGGTCGCCATGAGCACCGACGGAAGCAACCCCAGGCCCGCGAGTGCGTTGGCCGCGTCCGTGCCCCGGTAGAAGGGCCGACACGTAACGAATCCGACGTAGGGCTGGTCCATGTCCTCGGCCAGGATGTGGACTTGGGGTCGAGGGCAGGCACCATGCTCTCGAAGAAGCACTTCGCCGGCGTGCAGAATGCTGTCGGTCAGCGCCTCGACAATCTCTGACATCCGCTCAGTTTATCGGCGACTCCACAGGGTTCGCCGGAGAACGCAGTGATGGAGAGCTCATGCGGAAGCAGTGGACGACAGCCCTCCGATCCCGACTCGAAGACACCGGAGGACCGTACGGGCTGCTCGACGCACAGGCTCTGACCGAGGCGGTGGAACTCTTCGCCTGTACGACGAGCGCGCGGGAGATCGTGGAGTCGTGCCACCTTGTCGGGCTGCTGCACTGGCATCGGGGCCTGGCTTTCGGCGACGAGCGTGCGGTGCCCGAGGCGCGGACGGCCACTGCGTTGCTCGTTCTGGTGCAACTCATGGGCGCGGAACTGCCGTTACCGGACCATCTACCGCCGGCCGCCCCGCTGGCGCCGAGGCCGGACGACGAGGGAACGTGGGAAGTCCTGCTCCAGACAATGGCGTTGCGGATCGAGAACGGGGCCGATCCGCATGCGGTGCGATTGGCGATTCACGCGGCCCGCAACGCGGTGGCCGAGGGCACCCGGGACCCGGACCGGCTCGTCGGCCGGCTGCGGGTTCTGGGCCTGGCGTGTCAACGTCTGTTCGAGGAGACCGGAGACCTGGCCGCGCTGGAGGAAGCCGTCGCCGCCGCCCGTCGTGCGGTGGAGCACGCGCCCGCGACGAGCCCGGAGCGCATGAAGTCCTTGCACAATCTGGCTGCGGCGTTGCGTACGTCGTTCGAGCGCACGGGCGAACTGCACTTGTTGCGGGAGGCCGTGGACGCCGGACGCGAAGTGGTGCGCAGCCCACCGGAGGCGAACACCAAGCGGTACGTGTCCCTGGACGGCCTGGCCGACTCCCTGCGGCTGTTGTACGAGCACACCGGTGAATCCGCCCTGCTGGACGAGGCCCTGCGCACGAGCGCCGCCGCACTGGCCGCCGTGCCCGACCATGACGAGGCGCCGGCGGCACTCCTGGTGAACTCCGCCATTTTGCTGCGTAGTCGGTTCGAACGGGCGGGGGATCCGGCCGTCCTGAACGAGGCGATCGTCATGACGCGCCGAGCGGTCTCGGCCGCGCCGCGTGGCACACCGACCTGGCGAACCTGCCTGTACAACCTCGGCGGCGCGCTCGACGAGTACTCCCGCCACACCGGAGACCTGTCCGCACTCGACGAGGCAGGCGAGGTCGTACGCGCCGTGGTGCGCGAGACGCCCGTCGACCACCCGGACGCCCCGCTGTACCGCTCGAACCTCGTCGGACAGTTGCACGAGCGCTTCCGCCGAACCGGAGACGTCGACGCGCTGGACGAGGCGATCGGCCTGGGG
Organism: Embleya sp. NPDC050493; assembly: GCF_044458105.1. Classification (NCBI taxonomy): domain Bacteria; kingdom Bacillati; phylum Actinomycetota; class Actinomycetes; order Kitasatosporales; family Streptomycetaceae; genus Embleya; species Embleya sp. NPDC050493. The sequence continues at coordinate 173,276 of NZ_JBITHP010000015.1, read as the reverse complement.
ACCGAGGCGGTGGAGGCCGCGCCGAAGGATCACCCCAACCGCTGGATGTACTTGGCGAACCTCGCGGTCTCCCTGAAGGCCAAGGCCGAGCACACCGAGGATCCCGACATGTTGCGGCGCGCCATCGCGATCGAGCGCCAAGTCGCCGCTCCCACGCTCGGAGCGGGCCACAAACAGGCCACGGCCGTATCGAACCTCGGCAACTCGCTGCGTCTGTACCACCAGTTGACGCGAGACGAGTCCGCGTTGCGGGAAGCCGTCTCGGTGGGACGCGAGGCGGTGACCGCAACCGCCGACGACCACCCGTTCCGATCCCGCTGCGAGTTCAACCTCGCCGCTTCGTTGAGTACGTACGGACTGGCCGTGGGCGACGAAGGGATGGTGGAGGAGGCGGTCGGACTGCTTCAGGCGGCAGCCTCCAGAAGCAGCGCCCCCACGTCGGTGCGGGTGTCCGCCGCCCGGGAATGGGGCGAACTCGCCGTGCTCCTCGAACAGCCGGAGCTTGCGGCACGCGGCTTTGCGCTCGGTGTGGGCCTGCTGCCGCGGCTGGCGGCACGTGGCCTCGTGCGCGCCGACGCAACGCGGTGGATGACCGAGTACTCGCGGCTGGCGAGTGACGCGGCGGCGTGCGCGCTGACCACCGGCCGGCCCGAGGAGGCGGTCGAGTTGCTCGAAGTCGGGCGGGGCGTGCTGTTGGGGCAGGCGCTGGAGTCCCGTACGGACCTCACGGAACTGCGCGAGCGCGACTCGGAGCTGGCGGATCGGTTCGTCTACCTGTGTACCCGGCTGGACGGCGAGACCTTCGCCGACCGGGCCGCGGGACCGGCGTTCGCCCCGAGCGCCGGCGCCGAAGCGGCCGAGGGCGAGCACGATCCGGATCGGCGACGCACGATGGCTCAGGAACTGGAAGCGCTGCTCGCCCGAGTGCGCACGCTGTCCGGCCTGGAGCGGTTCCTGCTGCCTCCGCAGGCGGCGCAACTGACCGCCGAGGCGCACAGCGGGCCCGTCGTCGTGGTCAATGTCAGCCGATATCGGTGCGACGCACTCATCCTGACCACGGACGGAGTCCGGGTGTGCGAGCTGCCCGAGGCGCGCTACGAGGACCTGCACGACCTGCTCGGCGGCATGCACGAACTCATCGGACGCATCGACACCTCCGCCACGTCGCGCCGTGCCGGCGAACACGCCATGGCACACGACATCCTGCCGTGGCTCTGGGACAAGGTGGCAGAGCCGGTCCTCGAACGGCTCGGCTTCACCGACCCGGTGGCCGAACTCGACCCGCAGCGCATGTGGTGGGTCCCCTGCGGCCCGCTCGCGCTCCTACCGCTGCACGCCGCCGGCCACCATCTCGAACCACGCGAGGGCGGGCCCGGACGCACGGTCATGGACCGGGTCGTGTCCTCGTACACGCCCACCGTCCGGGCCCTGGCATACGCCCGCGCACGACGGACCCGGCCGGAGCCCGCCAGCGCAGCCCACCCGCCGAGGATCCTGGCCGTCGCCATGCCCCACACGCCGGGCGCATCGAACCTGCCGGGCGCCCGGCAGGAGTACGACCATCTGACCGAGGTCTTCCCGACAATGAGCGGTCTGATCGCCGGCGAGGCGACCCGTGAGGCCGTGCTCTCCGGCCTGACCACTCACCCGTGGGTCCATTTCGCCTGCCACGCCGGCGCCGATCCCACCGATCCGTCGCGGAGCCACCTCCTGGTCCACGACCATGTCGCCCATCCGCTGAGCGTGCTGGAGATCTCCCGACTGCGCCTGGAGACGTCCGAGTTCGCCTACCTGTCCGCCTGCAGCACGGCCGTGACCAAGCGCGACCTGGCCGACGAGTCCATCCACGTGGCCAGTAGCTTCCAGCTGGCCGGATTCCCGTACGTGATCGGCACCCTGTGGGAAGTCAACGACACCATCGCCGCCGAGATCGCCAAACGCATCTACGCCCGCCTGGAGTCCCACGACTTCGACGCGGCCCACACCGCGGCATGTGTACACCGGGCGACCCGACTGACGCGCCGACGCTTCCCCAACTTCCCGACCCTGTGGTCCGCCCACATCCACATGGGCGCATGATCCCGCGCCACCCCACGACGGACGGCCCCTCACCCGCCGACCACGCGACCCACCGGCCACCCACCGTCGGCCGCCCGATCGCAGCAGCCGGCCACGCGTGCCGTGGCCGCCACCACGAGAACCGACGCGGACCCAACCGCGCCGCAAACGCGACAGAGGCCCCACCGGATCTCTCCGATGGAGCCTCTGCCCTGCTGGTCGGGGTGGCGGGATTTGAACCCACGGCCTCTTCGTCCCGAACGAAGCGCGCTACCAAGCTGCGCCACACCCCGATGCTGCGCGTTCAGCTTAGCGGGTCGGGGGCCTGAGGCGAAATCCGGTTTAGCGGGGGGTGGGGGCGGGGGTGCCGGGGGTGGATTGGCGGGGGGTCAGGGTGAGGAGGGTGGCTTCGGGAGGGCAGGCGAAGCGGAAGCGGGCGTAGCGGGAGGTGCCGCAGCCGGCGGAGACGTGGAGGTAGGCCTCGCGGCCGGCGGAGGTGTGGGTGGAGAGGCCCTTGGCGCGCTTGCGGTCGAGGTCGCAGTTGGTGGTCAGGGCGCCGTAGAAGGGGACGCACACCTGGCCGCCGTGGGTGTGGCCGGCGATCACGAGGGGGTAGCCCTCGGCGGTGAAGGCGTCGAGGGCACGCAGGTACGGGGCGTGCACGACGGCGAGCGAGATGTCCGCGGTCGGGTCGGGGCCGCCGGCGACCTGTTCGTAGCGGTCCCGGTCGATGTGCGGGTCGTCCAGGCCGACCAGCTCGATGTCCAGGCCGTCCACCTTGAGTCGGCCGCGCGCGTTGTTGAGGTTTTCCCAGGCCGCCGCGTCGAAGCCGTCGCGCAGGTCGGTCCACGGGTTCTCCCGGCCGAGCCGGCGGGTGCCGTCGTCGCGGCGGAGGTAGCCGGTGGGGTCCTTGGGGCGGGGGCCGAAGTAGTCGTTGGACCCGAATACGTACGCTCCGGGCCGGCCGAGCAGCGGGCCGAGCGCGTCCAGCGTCTCGGGTACGGCGTCCGGGTCGGAGAGGTTGTCGCCGGTGTTCAGCACGAAGTCGGGGTGCAGCGCGTCGAGTCGACGCAGCCACTCCTGTTTGCGGCGCTGACCGGAGACCATGTGGATGTCGGACACCTGAAGAATCCGCACCGGCCGCGCCCCGCGTGGCAGCACCGGCACCTCGACCCGGCGCAGACGGAACGAACGGGCCTCGTAGGCCGCCGCATAGGTGAGGCACGCAGCCCCGGTGACGGCTACGGCTAGGGGGAAGGCTGAACGCGGTCGCATCCCTCCATGCTGGCAGAGCCGGCCGGTCGTCGGCAGTCTCGACGCCCTTCCCGACCCTGCGGGGCGACGGGACGGCCGGCCCCGGCGTCCTCGCACCCGACCGCACGGGCGGACGATCGACCCCGCGGCCACCTCGCAGCGGGGTCGTCCCGGCCACACCCGATCTCGAGCCCCGCCGTCGCCTCGCCACCCCCGCGGCCGTAATTGGGTACGGCCGGCGTGGTGTCGGCTGCGACACTTGATCGCATGAGCCCCTTCAAGAGCCGTTTGCAGAGCGACCTCACCGAGGCCATCCGGTCCCGTGACGAACTGGTCTCCTCGACGCTGCGCCTCACCCTGACCGCGATCACCAATGAGGAGGTCGCGGGCAAGACCGCCCGCGAGCTGTCCGACGACGAGGTCCTCAAGGTCATCGTGCGCGAGGCGAAGAAGCGCCGGGAGGCCGCCGAAGCCTTCGAGAACGGCGGCCGGACCGAGTCCGCCGCGCGCGAGCGTGCCGAGGGTGAGGTCCTCGCGGCCTACCTGCCGGCGCAGTTGTCCGACGACGAGCTCAAGGTGATCGTCGCGGACGCCATCGCGCAGACCGGGGCGAGTGGTCCGCAGGCGATGGGCCAGGTGATGAAGGTGGTCCGCCCCAAGGTCGGCGACAAGGCAGAAGGCGGCCGGATCGCCGCCGAGATCAAGAGCCAGCTGGGCGTCTGACCCGGACGGTGGGCCCACCTCGGGCGGGCCCACCTCGGACCCGCCCCGGCCCCGGCCACCTCGGCCCGGATCCCACCCCACCTCGGCCGACCCGGCCCACCCAGGCCCGATACCGGTCCCGGCCCCGGCCCCGGCCGACTCCACCCCACAACGCCGATGGCGGTGCCCCCACCAAAGGGGAGCACCGCCATCCGCGTTCACCACGGCCCCGGATCGACACCGACCCGCAGCCGGTCACCATCGGTCAGAGTGACCAGTGTGATCAGCCGTCAGCCGTCAGCCGTCGTCACCGAACCCACCACCCCCCGACCCGCCCCCGATCGGCGGCGGCCACGAATGGCCGGGCGGTCGGGTAGCCGGCGGCGGCTTGGTGTTGCCGCCCCCGCCCGGCGGCGTCGTGTTCGTCGGCAGGGTCGGGGGAGTCCACGGCGGTCGCGTGTTGCCGCCGCCGGTCGGGGGCCGGTTCTGATCCCGGTCCCGCGGCTTGCCGTCGGTCGGCTTCTTGTTCGGGTCCGGCTTCGAGGGGATCGTGCCCGCGGGCGGGTCGACGAACTTCGGCGCGTCCACGCCCTTGAGCGCGCCGTTCATGGCGCTCTTCCAGATCGGGCCCGGTACCTGACCGCCGTACACCTTCTCGTGCGTGACGCCGGCGATGGTGATGTCGAACATCTTGACATCGTCCTTGGCACCGCCGACCCACACCGCGGTGGACATGTTCGGCGTGTAGCCGACGAACCAGGCCGCCTTGCGGTAGTCGGTGGTGCCGGTCTTACCCGCGTTGTCGCGATCCTTGAGGCCGGCCTGGGTGCCGGTGCCGTCCTCGACCACACCTTCGAGCAGGGCGTTTATCGTGTCCGCGGTGCTCTGCTTCATCACCTGCTTGCAGCCCGCCTGGGGGACGGGCAACTTGGTGCCGTCGAGCTTGGCCACCTCGGTGACGGCGACCGGTGCGCAGTACACGCCGCGACTGGCGAAAGCGGCGTACGCGGCGGCCATGTTCATCGGCGCCACCGTGTTGGAGCCGAGCGTCATGCTGCCCACCTGCTGGAGCGCCTTGCCGTCGCCCGAATGCACTCCGAGCTGATCGGCCAGGGTTGCGATCGGACACAGCCCCACGTCCTTGGACAACAGGACGAAGTAGGTGTTGATCGACTTCTCCAGGGCGGTCTGCATGTTCCAGGTGCCGACCTCGCTCGTGCTCTCGTTGTTCACCTTGAACGACGGGTCCGGCGAGGTGGGCTTGTCACACGTGCGGAACTTCTCCTTCCGCATGTCCATCTGGGCCTCGGTCGAGTACTCCTGATCGACCTTCATCCCGTTCTCCAGCGCCGCCGCGGCGGTGATCGGCTTGAACGTCGACCCGGTCTGGAAGCCGTACGTCGAGCCGCCCATGGAGTGGTCGACCGAGTAGTTGAGCGTGGTCTCGTAGTCGCCGAAGCCGTACGGCCGGCTCTGCGCCATCGCCTTGATCCTGCCGGTGCCCGGCTCGACCATCACGACCGCGTCGGCGACCGGGTCCTTTTGCAGTACGCCCTTGGTTGCGGCGGTGTAGGCCGCCTTTTGGGCCTTTCGGTCCAACGTGGTGGTGATCCGCAGACCACCCTCGCGCCACAACTTGTCGCGTTCCTCCCGATTCGCTCCGAAGACCGGATCGTTCTTGACCACCCGTTCGACGTAGTCACAGAAGAACGCGGCACCGTCGATCTGGTCGGCGGTGATGCAGCCGTTGGGCAGCGGCTGGGTCTTCAGGTTCAGTTCGGTGGCCTTGGCCGCGTCGGCCTCGGCCTGCGAGATGACCTTCACCTCGGCCATGCGCTGCAACACTATGTTGCGGCGTTCCCGGGCGGCCTTCGGATAGCCGATCGGGTCGAACGCCGAGGGAGCCTGCACCACGCCGGCCAGGGTGGCCGACTCGGTCAGGGTCAGGTCCTTGGCGTGCTTGCTGAAGTAGCGCTGCGACGCGGCCTCCACGCCGTACGCCTGGCGGCCGAAGAAGGTGATGTTGAGATACCTGGTCAGGATCTCGTCCTTGGACAGTCGCTGTTCCAGGCCGATCGCGTACTTCAGTTCCTTGATCTTGCGGGAGATCTCCTGGGCCTGTGCCTTGGCCACCTTGGCCGGGTCGTTGCCGGCCTCCTCCACGAAGATGTTCTTCACATACTGCTGGGTCAGGCTGGAGCCGCCCTGCTTGGTGCCGGTACCACCCGACTGCTGGTTGCGCATCAGGGCGCGCAGGGTGCCCTTGAGGTCGATCGGACCGTGCTCGTAGAAGCGCGAGTCCTCGATCGCCACGATCGCCTGACGCATGATCGGTGAGATCTGGTCGAAGTTCACCAGGATGCGATACCGGTCGTAGACCATCGCGAGCTGGTTGCCCTCGGAGTCGAGGATGTACGACGGCTGCGACAGGAACGGTTGGTCCAGGTCACCGGGCAGGTCGTCGAAGTTTTCCGACGCCGCCTTCGCGGTCAGGCCGAAGCCACCCACGAACGGCAGCGCGATTCCCGCGACCAGGGCACCGGCGAGGATGCTCGCACCCACGAAGGCGGCGAACCGGCCCACGAAGCCCAGCGGGGATCGTGGGCGGGCCGAGCCGCTTTTCGGGCGGGCCGAGCCGGAGGAAGTTCGGGCCATGGGCGACAGCCTACGTGGCCAAACACCCTACGCGGGGAAGGCACTTCGCTTAAGCTGGCGAAGCAGCCGGGGGATCCGTGTCAGTAGGCATTTCACTCTTTAGAGTGAATGTGGCCGGATGTCGGGTCCCAGTACCGAGCTTCGTGCCGTCGACGTGCCTCCTTCTGAGTGAAGCCGCGACCGGAAACGCAAGAGCATTCACCCGGACGGGTGGGTCCATATTTGCGCATAGTCCTTCCGGGCCATCGATGACTGCCCGTGCAGGGGCTGTTGCGCGTGCCCAGGGTTTCGTACCGTCCTGCTTGGCGTCGGGAATTCCCTTCGCCGCCGTTGGGGGAGCCTCGAAAATCGGGAGAGGACGGCACCAGCATGAGCTGGGTTACCGACTGGAGCACGCAGGCCGCCTGCCGGAGTACCGATCCGGATGAGCTGTTCGTGCAGGGGGCGGCGCAGAATCGCGCCAAGGCAGTGTGCACCGGGTGTCCGGTCCGCACCGAGTGCCTGGCGGACGCGCTGGACAACCGAGTGGAGTTCGGCGTCTGGGGCGGCATGACCGAGCGGGAGCGGCGCGCGCTGCTGCGTCGCCGGCCGATGATCACCTCGTGGCGTCGGCTGTTGGAGACCGCGCGCGAGGAGTACGAGCGCGACATCCACGGAGACGAGGAGTTTCGGGTCGCCGGCTGAGCACGCTGCGCGCTGAACACGTGTCGGCAGCCGAACGCCACCACGTTCCGAGACGCCACCGCGTCGCGAACGTCACGGTGTTCCGAACGCCACCGCGTTCCGAACGTCATCACCTGCCGGGGCCGGGAGTCAGGCCCGGGTCCCGGCGGGCCGGCGACGGATCGGCCGCCGACGGGCTCGCCACCGGGCGGGTCCGCACGCGTCCCGCCGGCCGGCGGCTCGCGAGCGAACCGCGTGGTCAGCCCGCGCCCAGACTTTCGCCGATCACCCGCAGGCCGTCCAGGTCGTGCACGTCACCGGGCAGCGCCGGGACCTCGGCCACCCGCACCTCGGGGTGGATCGAGGTGAAGCGGGTACGCATCCGCTCCTCCCGGTCGATCACCCGCAGCCGCTCGGCGTGCAGCGTGAGCAGCCCCGCGACCAGGCGCAAGTCGGCGGGACGCGACGCGAGCCCGTCCGGTTCACCCTGTCCGGACGATTCACCCTGCTCACCCTGCTCACCCTGTTCCGCCTGGTCGGCCTGTTCGGTCAGCGCCTCGGCCGCGGCCACACTGCGCTCCGCGGACAGTCGACCCGCACGCGTGGCATGCACGCGGTTGAGCACCAGGCCGGCCAGCGGCATGCGTTCGGTGCCCAGCCGGTCGACGAAGTACGCGGCCTCGCGCAGCGCGTCCTTCTCCGGCGCGGCGACCACCAGGAACGAGGTGCCTCGGGCCTGGAGCAGCTTGTAGGTCGCGTCGGCGCGCTTGCGGAAGCCGCCGAACGTGGTGTCGAGCGCGGCCACGAAGGTCTGGATGTCGGTCAGCAGATGGGTGCCGACCACCTTGCTCAGCGCGCCGGTCATCAGACCCATGCCCGCGGACAGGAACTTGAGCGCGCCGCGTCCGCCGACCTTGGCGGGAGCCGAGAGTATGCGGATCAGCCGGCCGTCCAGGAACGAGCCCAGGCGCTGGGGGGCGTCGAGGAAGTCGAGCGCGGACCGGCTCGGCGGGGTGTCCACCACGATCAGGTCCCACTCGCCGGTCGCGTGCAACTGGCCCAGCTTCTCCATCGCCATGTATTCCTGCGTGCCGGCGAAGCTGGAGGACAACGATTGGTAGAACGGGTTGTCCAGGATCTGCTGCGCGCGCTCGGGGTCGGCGTGCTGTTCGACGATCTCGTCGAACGTGCGCTTCATGTCGAGCATCATCGCGTGCAGGCTGCCGCCCTTGGTCTCGTCGACGTCGACGACCCGCCGGGGCGTGTTGTCCAACTCGGTCAGGCCCATCGACTGGGCGAGCCGGCGCGCGGGGTCGATGGTGAGCACCACCACGTCCCGACCGCGTTCGGCCGCGCGCAGTCCCAGTGCCGCGGCCGTGGTGGTCTTGCCGACGCCGCCGGAGCCGCAGCACACCAGGATGCGGGTGCCCGGGTCGTCGATCAGCTCGTCGATCTCCAGCCTGTTCATGCCATCCCCTGCTCGCGCAACGCCTCGGCGAGGCGGTACAGACCGCCCAGGTCCATCCCGTCCGCCAACAGCGGCAGTTCGTAGACCGGCAGGTCCAGGCCGCGGACCAGGGCGCGCCCCGTGCTCTCCAGCTCGATCCGGCTCGCGTGCTCGTCGGCCTCGGCCAGCAGCGAGGAGATCAGCGGCCGGGTGGGCTTGATGCCGCCGGCGATCAGGCCGGCCTCCAGCAGTTCGGGCGTCAGCCGCTGTCCGGTGTCGCTCTCGTCCTCGGCCTGAAGCGGCGGCCGGGCCATGTTGATCACCACGCCGCCGGTGGGCAGGCCCGAGTGGCGCAGCTCGGTGACGCCGTCCACGGTCTCCTGGACCGGCATCTCCTCCAGCAGGGTGACCAGGTGGACCGCGGTCTGCGGGGAGCGGATCACGCCCATCACCGCCTCGGCCTGGGTGTGGATCGGGCCGAATCTGGCCAGCCCGGCCACCTCGGTGTTGACGTTGAGGAAACGCGCGATCCGGCCGGTGGGCGGGGCGTCCATCACCACCGCGTCGTAGGCGAACTTCCCGTGCGTACGGCGGCGGGCCGACTCGCACGCCTTGCCGGTCAACAGCACGTCGCGCAGACCCGGCGCGATGGTGGTCGCGAAGTCGATCGCCCCGAGCTTCTTCAGGCCCTTTCCGGCCCGGCCCAGGTGGTAGAACATGTCCAGATATTCGAGCAGCGCCTCTTCCGGGTCGATCGCCAGCGCGTAGACCTCGCCGCCGCCCGGTGCGACCGCGATCTTGCGGTCCTCGTAGGGCAGATGCGGGCAGTCGAAGAGCTGGGCGATGCCCTGGCGTCCCTCCACCTCGACCAGCAGGGTGCGTCGCCCGCCCGAGGCCAGTGCCAGCGCCAGCGCGGCGGCCACGGTGGTCTTGCCGGTGCCGCCCTTGCCGCTGACCACGTGCAGGCGCACGCCCTCCCAATCGGCGTTGCCGTCGGTCGTGCGTGCGCCTGCCGTCGCGGTGTTCACGACGTCCGTCCAGCGGGTGCGGTCGGGCCGGGCGGCGCGACGCTCGTTTCGGGGAGCCGGCATGCCCGGATCCCTGCCCTCGAAGGCCTCCGCCATACGGCCGCAGCCGAGGCGTTACCGGATCCGTGTGACCGCGCACCCAAACTCACGAGTCGAGCCTAACCACCCGGTCCCCGCCGGGTCGGAGGTGATCCCCCAGGGGTGACCCGCGTCACGTCACCGTCGCCCGAACGGCGTAGCGCGCGTCCAGGTACGCCCCCGTCTCCAGGATGTCGCCGAGGATGCGCGCGGACTCGACCACGTCGGCGTAACCGACGTAGAGCGGGTTGAAGCCGAAGCGCAGCACGTCCGGCGGGCGAACGTCGCCGATCACACCCCGATCGATCAGCGCCGCCATCACCGCGTGCGGCTCCGGGTGGCGCACCGCGACCTGGCTGCCGCGCCGGGCGTGCTCGATCGGGGTCAGCGTCTCCAGGCCCAGGTCGGTGACGCACGCGATGAACAGGTCGGTCAGCGCCAGGCCCTTGTCCCGCACGGCCGTCATCGACACGTCGTCGTACGCGCCCAGGGCGGCTTCGAGCGCGAGCATGGACAACAGCGGCGGGGTGCCGATCCGGGCCCGCTCGATGCTCGGCGCGGGTGTGTAGCCGGGCTCCATCCCGAACGGGTTCGCGTGCCCCTGCCAGCCGGTCAGCGCGGGTTCGAAGCCGGCGATGTGCCGCTCGGCCACATAGATGAAGGCCGGTGCGCCGGGTCCGCCGGACAGGTACTTGTAGCCGCACCCGACGGCCAGGTCGACGTCGTGCGCGTCCAGGTCGATCGGGAGGGCGCCCGCGGAGTGGCACACGTCCCACATCGCCAGCGCGCCGGCGGCGTGCGCGGCGGCGGTCAGGCCGGGCAGGTCGCGCAGTTCGCCGCTGCGGTAGTCGACGTGGTTGTACGCGATCACCGCGATCGCGGCGCCGTCCGTCCGCAGCACCTCCGCGACCTCGCCGACCGGCACCCGACGCACCTCGGCGCCGAGCAGCCTGGCGATCGAGTCGGCCAGGTAGAGGTCGGTGGGGAAGCTGTCCGGGTCGGCCAGCACCACGGTCCGTCCCGGACGCAGCCGCAAGGCCGCGGCGATCGCGTTGAAGATCTGCACCGAGGTCGAGTCGCCGCACATCACCCGGCCGGGCGCGGCGCCGATCAGCGTGCCGATCCGGTCGCCGATCCGGGCGGGCGCACCCCACCAGTCGTTGGCGTTCCAGGAGCGGATCAGGTCGGTGCCCCACTGGCGGTGCACCGCGTCGTTCAGCGCCTCGGGCACGGCGGCCGGCAGTGCGCCGAGCGAGTTGCCGTCGAGGTAGATCACACCGGCAGGCAGCAGGAAACGCTCGCGCACGTGCGCCAGCGGGTCGGCCGCGTCCAGCTTTGCGGCTTCGGTGACCCGATCGGCCGCGAGGCGACCGGTCGGAAACAGGACTGACGAATCGTCAGTGGCCGTGTTCGACAAGGAATCGGACATGCTTCACCCATCTTTCGATGAACTCAGATCTTCGATGGTTCGACCAAGGTGCGCATGGTCCACAACTCGGGAAAAACGCGCACACGTACGGTCTGTTCCAACCAAGACGCTCCGGCCGAGCCACCCGTGCCCGGCCGATTTCCCAGCGCTCGCAGTGTGGCGGCCAGGTGCCGCTCGCGCCAGCGGGTCCAGCGCTCGGAGATGTCGGTGAGCACCTCGCCGAGGTCGACCAGGTCGGGAACGGCGTCGCCGTACGCGCGCGCCCATGCGCGCTCGACGTCCTCGGACGGAACGTACGGCCGGCTCGGATCCGCGACCTGCCCCGGGGAGTACAGGCCGCGGCGGGCGAGCACGCCCAGCGCGTGGTCGTACAGGCTCGGCGCACGCAACGAGCGGGCCAGCTCGGCGTGCACGTCCGGGGAGCCGGTGTAGGGCCGCAGCACGCCCGCGCGCTTGATGCCGAGCAGGAACTCCAGGTGCCGGTACAGGTGCGACTGGAAGCCGGACGCCTCGCCGAGCGCCTCGCGGAACGCGCCGAACTCGCCGGGGGTGAGCGTGGCGAGCAGGTCCCAGGTGGACACCAGCACGTCCAACTCGTGGATGCTGCGCCGCAGCGTGCCGATCGCGCCGGGCACGTCGTCCGCGTGCAGTCGCTCGCCCGCGATCGTCCACTCGTGCCGCAGCAGCGCGAACAGCAGTTCCATCACCTGGGAGGAGATCAGGAAGGACAACTCGGCGGGCACGTCGGTGCGGGTGCGCTGGAGGGCGAGCAGCCGGTCGAGTTGCACGTAGTCCGCGTAGGGCGGCGCGACCGCGGCGGCGAAGTGCTCGCGCGGTCCGGCCATCGGGCACCCGCCGTCCGCCGGATCGGCGCGGGGCGTTCGTTCGTCGACCGTCATCGCAGACCACCTCTCCGGCCCGTCCCGCCGGTGCGCCGGAAGGGCCGGTCGGGGAGTGCCCATATGGAATCGTGCGACCATTCGGTTGGGAATGGCTGTCGAGCATCCGAAGGGCCGTTTCGGTTTACGCTCGCAACGTATCGGAGGGCATCTCCTCACGATCGTCAACGGAGGGTGCGCATGGACGCGATCGACCGCAGATTGCTCGCCGAACTGCAGCGCGACGCCCGGGTCTCGCTCAACGAGCTGTCCCGACGGATCAACCTCTCCGCGCCCGCGGTGGCCACCCGGGTGCGCCGGCTCGAACACGCCGGCGTGATCACCGGCTACCACGCGCACGTGGACCCGGCGGCGGCCGGTCGCGGTGTGGTGGCACTGGTCCGGATGAATTGTTACGGCCCCGGCTGCCTGCTGCGCCGGGACGCGGACACCGTGCGCGAATGGCCCGAGGTGCTCCAGGTGCACCGGGTCACCGGTGACGCGTGCTGCCTGCTGATGGTCGCGGTCGCCACCATGGCGGACTTCCAGGTCCTGATCGACCGGCTCGCCGAGCACGGGAAACCGTCCAGCACGATGGTGTTGTCCTCGCCGGTGGCGTGGCGCCCCGTCGAGCCGCCCGACGTGTCCGTCTAAAGTCTGCACACATGACGAAGTGGGAATACGTGACGGTCCCCCTGCTGGTGCACGCGACCAAGCAGATCCTGGACAACTGGGGCGACGACGGCTGGGAGCTGGTGCAGGTGGTGCCGGGACCCAACCCGGAGAGCCTGGTGGCCTACATGAAGCGCGCGAAGCAGAAGGCGGTGACGGCCGAGTGAGCGAGGTACACCCCGAACAGCGGATCACCGAGCTGGGTCTGACCCTGCCCGGAGTGGTGCCCCCGGTCGCCGCCTACGTGCCGGCGATCCGCACCGGCAACTACATCCACACCTCCGGCCAGTTGCCGATGATCGAGGGCAAGCTGCCCGCGACCGGCAAGGTCGGCGCCGAGGTCACCCCCGAGGAGGCCAAGCAGCTCGCCCGGCAGTGCGCGCTGAACGCGCTCGCGGCGGTCAAGGCCGAGCTCGGCGACCTGTCGCTGGTGCGCCGGGTGGTCAAGGTGGTCGGCTTCGTGGCCAGCGCGCCGGACTTCACCGGTCAGCCCGGTGTCATCAACGGCGCCAGCGAACTGCTCGGCGAGGTCTTCGGCGAGGCCGGACGGCACGCCCGCAGCGCGGTCGGCGTGGCCGTGCTGCCGCTGGACGCCCCGGTCGAGGTGGAGATCCTCGTCGAGGTGATCTGAGCGGACCGCCCATGCGGCCACCGTGGTGATCGGACCTGCCCCTTTCGGGTCGGGTCCGATCGTTTTCGGGGGTGAGGGGTGGAACTTGACTCGGTCAGGCGTACGATCCGGCGCATGGTCGAAACGGGGAGTACGCAAGCCGGAAACGCCCAGTCGGGCATGCCCGCGTCCTGGGCCGAGCGGGCCCGCGCGATCATCGCCGGCGAGGCGGAGCCGGTCGCCCCGCGCCGTGCGGCCACCGTGGTGCTGCTGCGCGACCGCCCCGGGGGCGCCGAGGCGTACCTGCTCCGTCGGCACACCACGATGAAGTTCGCGGCCGGGATGTACGCGTTCCCCGGCGGCGGCGTCGACCCGCGGGACGCGGACCACTCGGTGGCCTGGGCTGGACCCGAGCCGGACGCCTGGGCCGAGCGGCTGGGCACCGACGCGGCCGAGGCCCGCGCGATCGTCTGCGCGGCCGTGCGCGAGACCTTCGAGGAGTCCGGCGTGCTGCTCGCCGGGCCCGACCCGACCACGATCGTCTCGGACACCACCGGCGCGGACTGGGAGGCGGACCGCGCGGCCCTGGTGGCGCGCGAGCAGACGATGACCGAGTTCCTGGAGCGCCGCGACCTGGTCCTGCGTTCCGACCTGCTGGGCGCGTGGGCGCGCTGGATCACCCCGGAGTTCGAGGACCGGCGCTACGACACGTGGTTCTTCGTCGCGGCCCTGCCCACCGGCCAGCGCACCCGGGACGTCTCCGGCGAGGCCGACCGGGTCACCTGGGCCCGGCCCGCCGACGCGCTGAAGCAACACCGGGCGCAGGACATGGCGATGTTGCCGCCCACCATCGACACGTTGCGCCACCTGGCGGAGCTCGCCGACCCGGCGGCGGCGCTGGCCGCCGCGGCGGACCGGAAGATCGCTCCGATCATGGCGCAGGGCCGCTTCGAGGGAGACCGCCTCGTGCTCGAATGGCCCGGCATCGCCGACCCGTTCGGTCTGCGCTGAGGCTCCACCGACGACCCGGCTGGTCCGCGGACCCCCACCGGACCGGTCCCGGGCAACCGAGGTACAGGCACTGAGGTACAGGATGGCGACCATGAACGCACAGCCCCTGCCCGGCAACCCCCGCCCGACCATCGGTGGGCCGGCGAGCCCCCGGGTGACCTGTCTGCTCGCGCCGAACCCGAGCGCGATGTCGCTGGACGGCACCAACACGTGGATCGTCGCCGAGCCCGGCTCGGACACCGCCGTGGTGATCGACCCGGGACCCGACGACGAGGGCCACCTGCGCGCGATCGTCGCCGCGGTCGAGGCCGAGGGCCGCCGGGTGGGCCGTATCCTGCTCACCCACGGCCACCCGGACCACTCGGCGGGCGTGGCCGGCCTCAAGGCACTCACCAACGCCGTCGTGCACGCGGTCGACCCGCAGTGGCGCTACGGCGGCGAGGGGCTGGTGGACGGCCGGGTGATCGACGACGGCGGGCTGGATCTGCGGGTGCTGGCCACGCCCGGCCATTCGGGTGACTCGGTGTGCTTCCTGGTGGCCGCGGACCGCTTCGTGATCACCGGCGACACCGTGCTCGGCCGCGGCACCACGGTGGTGGCGCACCCCGACGGCCGACTCGGCGACTACCTGGACTCGCTGCGCCGGTTGCGCGCGCTCGTCGACTCCGGCGAGATCACCGCCGTACTGCCCGCGCACGGTCCGATCCTGGACGACGCGGCGGGCGTGCTCGACTTCTACCTGGCGCACCGGGCGGCCCGGCTGGCCCAGGTGCAGGCCGCGGTCGCAGCCGGCGACAAGACCGCCCAGGACGTCGTGGAGCGGGTCTACGCGGACGTGGACCGAGGACTGTGGTGGGCCGCCGAGATGTCGGTCCGGGCCCAGCTGGACTACCTGGCCGAGCACCCGGAGGCCTGAGGCACACGCCGGAACACGACGCGGGGCCCGCCGACGGCGGGCCCCGCGTCGTGTTCGCGAGGTGTCAGCGGGAGCGGCGCGACAACCGCTCGACGTCCATCAGGACCACCGCACGCGCCTCCAGCCGCAGCCAACCCCGGCTCGCGAAGTCGGCCAGCGCCTTGTTGACGGTCTCCCGCGAGGCGCCGACCAGCTGGGCCAGCTCTTCCTGGGTGAGGTCGTGCGCGACGTGGATGCCCTCGTCTGCCGGCACCCCGAAGCGGCGGGACAGGTCCAGCAGGGCCTTGGCCACCCGGCCGGGGACGTCGGAGAAGACCAGGTCGCCCAGGCTCTCGTTGGTCCGCCGCAGCCGACGGGCTATCGCCCGAAGGAGTGCCGCGGCGACCTTGGGCCGACCGGTCAGCCAGGGCTGCAGGTCGGAGTGGCCCAGGCCGAGCAGCCGCACGTCGGTGAGCGCGGTCGCGGTCGCCGTACGCGGTCCGGGGTCGAACAGCGACAGCTCGCCGAACATCTCGCCCGGGCCGAGCACCGCGAGCATGTTCTCGCGACCGTCGTTGGAGCTGCGGTGCAGCTTGATCTTGCCCTCGATCACCACGTACAGGCGGTCACCCGGGTCACCCTCGTGGAAGAGCGAGTCCCCGCGCTCGAGCGCGACCTCCGTCATGGAGGCCCGCAGCTCGGCGGCGTCCTCATCTTCGAGCGCCGCGAACAGCGGAGCCCGCTGCAAAACGTCGTCCACGAGGTTCCTCCTAGGCCGGCCTGGTCGACACCAATGAAGCCGAGCGGTCAAACAGTGCGATCGGTCACAGTCTGACGCACCGGTACCCGCAATCATCACGCGGGGTGGCCTGGATCACGAACGGGCGGATCCACAGTAACCGGACATGTCGCTCCTGTGATCAAGCGTGTGCGGACTGCTCGACCGTAGTCCCCGCACATCTGCGTACTCTGGCCGGGTGTCGAGCAACGTGACGGAGCCCGCACCGCGCAGGCCGCGGGCAGCCGCGAAGGTCGTGAAGTCCACAAAAGCCGTGAAGGGCGAGTCCCATCTCGCTCTGGTGCGCCGTGCGCGCCGGATCAATCGCGAACTGGGTGAGATATACCCGGGTGCGCACTGTGAACTCGACTACGGCGACGCCTTTCAGCTCCTGGTCGCCGTGGTGTTGTCCGCGCAGACCACCGACCGGCGGGTCAACACGGTCACCCCGGCGCTGTTCGCCCGCTTCCCCGACGCCGCCGCGATCGCCGCCGCGGAGCCGGCCGAGTTGGAGGCGATCATTCAGCCGACCGGGTTCTTCCGGGCCAAGACCCGCTCGGTCCAGGGTCTGGCCCAGGCGCTCCTGGAGCGCTACGACGGCGAGGTGCCGGGCAGGCTCGCCGACCTGGTCACCCTGCCGGGAGTGGGACGCAAGACCGCCCACGTGGTGCTCGGCGAGGTCTTCGACGTCCCCGGTATCACCGTCGACACCCACTTCGGCCGACTGGCCCGGCGCTTCGGCTGGACGAAGGACGAGGATCCGGTCAAGGTCGAGAAGGAGGTCGCGGCGCTGTTCCCGCGCAAGGACCTGACCCTGCTCTCGCACCGGGTGATTTTCCACGGCCGCCGGGTGTGCCACGCCCGTCGCCCGGCCTGCGGGGCGTGCGCGATCGCCCCCCTGTGTCCGGCGTACGGCGAGGGCGAGACGGATCCGATCAAGGCCAAGGCGCTGCTCAAGTACGAGATGGCCGGGCAGCCCGGCCAACGGCTCAAGCCGCCGGCCCTGCCGGTGCTGGCCGTGCCGGTCGACGCGGCGACGAACGCACCGAAGGACGAAGCGGCGCAGAACGCACCGCAGGACGGCGCACCGAAAGACGAGGGGGACGCCGGGTGACTCAGACCGGGACCGGGATCCAGACCTGGGCCGAAGCCGATCTGCCGGAATGGCTGCGCCCGGTCGCGCGCGCCGCCGAGTCGATCAGCCCCGAACAACTGAGCCGCTTCCTGCCCCCGGCCGAGGGTGGTCGGCGCTCCGCGGTGCTGATGTTGTTCGGCGAGGGGCCCGACGGCCCGGATCTGCTGCTGCTCCAGCGCGCCGCGACGCTGCGCTCGCACGCGGGCCAGCCCGCGTTCCCCGGCGGCTCGGTGGACCCGGGCGACGACGGCCCGGAGGGGACCGCGCTGCGCGAGGCCCAGGAGGAGGTCGGGCTCGACCCCGCCGGCGTGCGGATCTTCGGCCGGTTGCCGGATCTGTACATCCCGGTGAGCGACTTCGTGGTCACCCCCGTGCTCGCGTGGTGGCATCGCGAGAGCGAGGTGGCCCCCGGGGCGCCCGAGGAGGTCGCGCGGGTGCTGCGGGTGTCGATCGCCGATCTCGCGGATCCGGCCAACCGGGCCCGGCTGCGCCACCCCGGCGGTCACCTGGGCCCCGCGTTCCTGGTGCACGACCTGGTGGTCTGGGGCTTCACCGCGGGGCTGATCGACCGGGTGCTGCACTACACCGGCTGGGAACGGCCGTGGGACGAACGGCGCGAGGTGACGCTGTCCGAGACCGAGGCCCGGTTGGCCCGGCGCGGCTTCGATCGCTACGAGGAGACCGCCTCCGAACCCGAGGTCCGGGACTGATCCGGCCGGTCGCCCTCGGCCGGCCGCCGCGTCCGGTGCCGCGGCGGGGCTGACGGGGCGTCAATACCGCCCTGTACAGCCGTGTCACCGGTGTTCGACGAACCGGCACGGCTGCGGACAGCGCAGGCTCGTACATGAGAACGTGAGCGCGTGAATGTCCTGGACCTGTTGCTGCTCGCCGCCGCGGTGGCCTTCGCCATCTCCGGATACCGGCAGGGCTTCATCGTCGGCGTGCTCTCGTTCCTGGGCTTCATCGGCGGCGGCGTGTTCGGCATGTGGCTCGTGCCCTCGCTGCTCAACCGCTTCGAGCCGGGTCTGGGCCCCTCGATCGCGGCGATCTGCGTCGTGCTCGTGCTGGCCACCGCGCTCCAGGCGCTGACCACCGCGGCGGGCAACCGGCTTCGCCGTCGGCTCACTTGGCGCCCGGCGCGGCTGGTGGACGCGGCCGGCGGCTCGATCGTGAGCGTCTGCGCGCTGCTGATCGTGGTGTGGCTGATCGGATCCTCGGTCGCGGGCGCCTCGATGCCCACCATCTCGCGCGAGGTGCGCTCGTCCCAGGTGCTGGGCGGGGTGCAGAAGGTGTTGCCGCAGGGCGCCGACACGTGGTTCTCCTCGTTCGGCAACCTGCTCGACCGCAACGGCTTCCCGCAGGTGTTCAGTCCGTTCGTGCGCGAGGACATCCCGCAGGTCCCGCCGCCGGACCCCAAGCTGCTGTCGATGCCCGCCGTCCAGGAGACCCGGGACAGCATCGTCAAGATCGTCGGAACCGCGAAGAGTTGCGGGAAGGTGATCGAGGGCTCCGGCTTCGTCTACGCCCCGCAGCGGGTGATGACGAACGCCCACGTCGTCGGCGGCGTCAAGAAGCCGACCCTGCAGATCGGCGGCGAAGGCCGCGAGTATCAGGCCGAGGTCGTGCTCTACGACTGGAAGCGCGACATCGCGGTGCTCAAGGTGCCCGGCCTCAAGGCCACCCCGTTGCAGTTCGAACCGAAGGTGGAGAGCGGCGCGGACGCGATCGTGGTCGGCTTCCCGGAGAACGGCGCCTTCCATGTCGAACCCGCCCGGGTGCGCGCCCGGATCCAGGCCGGCGGGCCGGACATCTACAAGCGCGGCACGGTCAGCCGCGATGTGTACTCGCTGTACGCCAAGGTCCGCCAGGGCAACTCCGGCGGGCCGCTGATCTCACCGGGCGGCAAGGTCGCCGGGGTGATCTTCGCCAAGTCGCTCGACGACGAGTCCACCGGGTATGCGCTCACCGTCGAGGAGGTCCGCGCCGACGCCGAGGCGGGCGCGGTCGCCGATCGCCCGGTCGATACCCAGAGCTGCGCCATGTGACGCATGTTCGAAGCCTGTTCGGGCAGATGTGCGAGCAGCGCCGCGATGTGGTGGGGCAACCGGCAGGGTGGGGTGGGGGAATGCTCGGGCATTCGCATGCGGTCAGCGGGGCACTGGTGTTCGCCGCGACGGCGCCGTTCCTACCGCAACACCTGTGGCACAACCACCTGTCCGGGTCCGAGATCGTGATCGGCACGCTTTTGACCGCAGGTGCGGCCCTGTTGCCCGACCTCGATCACCACAACGGCACGATCGCCAACTTCCTGGGCCCCGTCTCGCGCGCGCTGTGCACGGGTGTGGCCAAGGTCTCCGGCGGACATCGGCACGCGACCCACTCGATCGCCTTCGTGGTGCTGGCCGGACTGCTGACCTGGCAGGGCGTGGAGCACCTGGGTCGGCCGTTCACCCTGACCATGGTCTTCCTGCTGCTCGCGCTGGCGTTGCGGGCGTTGAACCTGTGTCCGCCGGGCAAGGGCCTGGCGTCCTGGATCACCATCGTCGCGCTCGCCGGCGGCGGCACGGCCGTGGTCGACCACTGGATGCCGGCGGCTCCCGACTGGCTGCCCATGGTGGTCGTGCTCGGCTGCATCGCGCACCTGCTCGGCGACTTCCTCACCAAGCAGGGGATACCGCTGTTCTGGCCGTTGGGCACCCGCTTCGAGGTGGCGATCGTCAGCCGGACCGGGAATCGCATGGAGACGCTCGTCCTGGTGCCGGTGATGATGATCGCCACCGTCGCGCTTTTGTGGTTCGGCGCATTCGCCTGAAAACGAAAAGACGAATCGATCGGTGAATGCGAAGAAGGCGCCCGCGGGAAAGCGGTGGCGTGACGCGGCCCGGTGTCGGGCCGCGTCGATGCGTCAGCGCGGGAAGCGCAGCCGCAGAGTCAACCATCGTGCTCGTCGGCGCAATATCCCCATCAGCCCCGGGACATGATCCCCCCGGTCGGCAACCGCGCCGACCGGCGCCCCTCGCGTGTGTTCGAACCCGTGAGTGCCAGTGGTGCCGATCTCAACCATGAGGGTCTCTGCCGTCTCCGACCGGGTGTCCCCGGCCCCCGCCGCCATGCTCGGAGCGTTGTACGTCCGGCTCATACGGGGGCGCCTACCCGGGTCGCCGACGGCGTAATCGCACCGCTTGGGCGGGCCGGAAATGGCTCCCGAACACTACCGGGACGATCTGTACGGAAGTGTCGGATATCCCCGGCAAGATCACACAAGAAAAGGCCGGAACCATTGTAAAACTTCAGCGTTCGGGTTCCGGATCTTTCAGCCAGCCCAGGAGTTCCTCGGTGAACGTCGCGGGTTGTTCCTCATGCGGGAAGTGGCCCACGCCCTCGAGCAACCGCCAGCGGTAGGGCGCCTCCACGTAGCGCCCGGAGCCCGCCGCGGTGCGGGGCAGGATCACCGGGTCGAGGGCGCCGTGCAGGTGCAGCGTGGGCACCTCGACGGGTGCCTTCATCCGGGCCGAGTACTGAATCCCGTCCGGTCGCGGGATCGAGCGGATCAGCCAGCGGTAGTGCTCCGCCGCACAGTGCGCCGTTCCGGGCACGAGCATCGCCTGCCGGTAGCGCGCGATCGACTCGTCGTCCGGCCGGCCCGGCGCCGACCACGCGCGCACCATGTCGCCGACCATGGCCGCGTCGTCGCGGATCAACTGCCGCTCGGGCACCCACGGCCGCTGGAAGCCGAAGATGTGCGAACTCGCCGCCATCTGGTGCCGATCGGTCAGCAGCGCCCCGCGCAGCCGCCGGGGGTGCGGCATCGACACCGCGACCAGCCGGCGGACCACCTTGGGCCGCAAGACCGCGGCGGTCCAGCCCAGATAGGCGCCCAGGTCGTGACCGACCACGATCGCGTCCGGCTCGCCCAGCGAGCGGATCACCCCGGTCACGTCCAGGGCCAGGGTGATCGGGTCGTAGCCGCGCGGGGTGCGGTCGCTGCCGCCGTATCCGCGCAGATCCAGCGCGACCGCGCGGTAGCCGGCCCGGGCCAGCACCGGCATCTGATGCCGCCACGCCCACCAGAACTGCGGGAAGCCGTGCAGCAAGAGCACGACCGGGCCCTCGCCCATCTCGGCGATGTGGAACCGCGCGCCGTTGGCGGCGATGTCGCGGTGTGTCCAGGGCCCGGCCACGTTGACCACGGTGCTCTCGGGAACCGTCATGCCGAGCAGCGTCGCACACTCGCGATCGCACTCTTGTTTCCGCGTCGGTTCGGGCAGCCCGTGCCGCCGGCTCAGCCGACGTTCTTGAGCGTGGTGACCGTGTCCCGGGTCGTGGTGATCGTCCGCTCCGGCGCCCGAACCTTCTTGAACGACTTGACGCCGTAGAACGCGAGAGCCCCCGCGAGCAGGAGATAGAAGCCGCCGACGATCAGGAAGCTCCACGCCACGCCGAGACCGAGAGCGTGGATCCCGTACACGATCGCGAAGCTCAGGAAGACGAACGCGAACACGCCGATGAAGGCCGCCGCGCCGAACGCGCCGCCACCCTTCGCCACGTTGACCACGCTGACCTTGACCTCGCTCTTGGCGAGCGCGATCTCACTGCGCACCAGCGTGGACATGTCTCGGCTGGCCGACGAGAAGAGCTCGCCGAGGGAACGTTGTGCGTCGACGGGCACGTCCTGGGCCGGGGACCTGTCGGTGCCTGCCATGGTCACTCCTTGTACGGGTACGGATAATCCGACCCCGATCATGCCCTGCTGCGGGGATTCGTATCCACTGGGGCGCGTCGTACGAGTGTTTCGGATGGGAAACGAAGCGGTCAGGAGTGCCCGAGCTTCCCGTCGCGCAGTCGATCGGCCTCCGCTTGATAGACGTCCGGAATGCCGTCGCCGTCGTCGTCGCGATTCTCCTCGGCGCACAACCGGGCATACGTGTTGTTCCTTATCCGCAGCACGATCGACGCCGCGATGGCCGCCAGCACCGAACCCACCAGCACCGCGGCCTTGGCCTGTTCGGTCAGCGTCGGGTCGTCGGTGAAGGCGAGTTCGCCGATCAACAGCGAGACCGTGAAGCCGATGCCGGCCAGCATCGACATGCCGAACACGTCCCACCACGCGAGGTCGTCGCTGAGTTGGGCCCGGGTGAACCGGGCGACCAGCCAGGTGCCCGCGAAGATGCCGACCGTCTTGCCCGCGATCAGCCCGATCATGATGCCGAGCGTGGGCCGCTGGGTGAACACGTCGGCGAGCACCGGGCCGGAGACCGCGACGCCCGCGGAGAACAGCGCGAAGATCGGCACCGCCAGGCCGGCGGAGAGCGGACGGATCAGGTGCTCGACGTGCTCGGCCGGCGAGGTCCGCTCGTCGCGGTCGGGAAGTACGCGCATCAACAGGCCCATCGCGACGCCCGCGACCGTGGCATGCACCCCGCTCTCGTGCATCAGCGCCCAGATCACCAGGGCGAGCGGTACGTACCACCACCAGCCGCGCACCCGAAAGCGCTGGAGCAGGGCGAAGACCACCAGCAGGGCGAACGCCGCGGCCAGGGCGAGGAAGTTCACCGAATCGGTGAAGAAGATCGCGATGATCAGGATCGCGCCGAGGTCGTCGACCACGGCGAGGGTCAGCAGGAACGAACGCAGCGCCGAGGGCAGGTTGGTGCCGATCACGGCGAGGACGGCCAGGGCGAAGGCGATGTCGGTCGCGGTGGGGATCGCCCAGCCGTCGGGCGAGCCGCCGCCCGCGTTCACCGCGAAGTAGAACAGCGCGGGTGTGAGCATTCCGCACGCGGCGGCCACCACCGGCAGCACCGCCTGGGCGGGATCGCGCAGGTCGCCGACCACGAGTTCGCGCTTGAGTTCGATGCCGGCGACGAAGAAGAACACCGCGAGCAGCCCGTCCGCGGCCCAAGTGCCCAGCGACAGATTCAGGTTGATCGCCTCGGGGCCGATCCGGAAGTCGCGCAGGTCGTAATACGCCTCGCTCCACCCGGTGTTCGCCCAGATCACCGCGACCACCGCCGCGATCAGCAACAGCGCGCCGCCGACCGTTTCGGTGCGCAGCGCGTCGGCGATGAAATTCCGCTCGGCCAGGGTGGACGGACGCCGAAAGAATTTGTTGCGCGGTGCGGACTCGGCACCCACGGGACCTCCAGGTCGGCTGCGGCTCGCAGGCGTATACCGCCCTGCGAAAACGACAAAACAGCGCCGACCAGACTTCCCGGCATGCCTCCCGAGGGGAGGCCCACGACATGGGGTGTGAAATCCGACCCCGATCGCCGTAAGTATATCGATAATGTGCGCGGCCCGGCGGAACCGACCGGTACCGGCGGCGGCACACCGGCAACGCAAGGGCCCCGTACCGAAGATGTCCTCGATACGGGGCCCGCGTGGATCCGGCCGGTCGCTCAGTCCTGGCGGCGCGGCAGCACCGCGTTGTCCGGGGCGGACAACGAGCGGTTCGCGGCGGGCTTGTTCGGGGACTGCGCGGACGCGTTGACGATCGTGTTCCAGTCGGCCACGGTCTGCCCGACGCCCAGACCCTGGAGCTTGGTGATCACCGCGGGGTCCTGACCCTCGAGCCAGTCGGTGAGCTGACGGAAGGTCACACACCGTACGTCGGACTTCGTGCAGACCGAGGTCACCGTGTCCCGGACGGCGTTCATGTAGATGCCGCCGTTCCAGTCCTCGAAGTGATTGCCGATGAACAACGGCGCGCGGTTGGTGGTATAGGCGCGCTGGAATCCGTTCATGTAGAACTCGTGGGCCTCTTTCTCCCACGCGTCCTTCTTCGACGGGTCGAACTTTCCGTGCTGCGCTTCCTGCTCGTACATGATGTTGTAATCCATGGAGAGCTGCGACTTGTTCGGGCTTCCCGGCCACGGCAGCGACTGGAGCGGGAAGTCCCAAATGCCGGTCTCCTTGCCGCGCTTGGGCCACACCTGGAGACCACCCGGGGAACTCGCGTCGTAGCGGAAACCCATTTCCTTGGCGGCCCGCATCAGATTCGACTGGCCCTCCAGGCACGGGGCCCGGCCGCCGATGAGTTCCTTGCCCGGGGCGTAGTCGAACGGCAGCGGCGGAAGGTCGGCGTACCCGGTGTTGGTCTTCCAGTTCTGGACGAACTTGACCGCCTGTTCGGTTTCGTTCTTCCAGTCCGCGGGGCTCCAGGTCTTGCCGCTCGTGGCGCTGTTGCAGAAGTGCCCGTTGAAGTGCGTGCCGATCTCGTTGCCCTTGAGCCAGACCTCACGCATCTGGATGATCGTGTTGCGCACCGTTTCGTCCGACATGAAGTTGATGTCGGACGCGCCGGCCGCGTGCTTCGGGCCGGTGTACATGGCCTTCTTCGCCTTCGGGAGCACGTAGATACCGCTCAGGAAGTACGTCATCTGGGCCTTGTTCGCCTCGGACAGCTTCGAGAATTCCGAGACCAGCTTGTTTCCGTCCTCGGCCGCGCCATCCCAGGAGAACACGACGAACTGCGGCGGTTTCTCGCCCGGCTTGAGCTTCTCCACCTTGGGCTGGTTCGGCTGCGGGCCGGTATCGGCCGTCGAGCCGTCGCCGATCGGCTTGACCGGACCTCTCGGTTTGTCCGATTCCTTGCCCGGAGCGCTCGGATTTCCGTTGCCAGGGTTCTTTGCAGAGGAGTTGCCGGAATCTTTCCCGTCCTTTGCGAAAACCACGAAACCGATAGCGGCCAGGACTGCGACAACGACGAGCACCGCAGCGCCGCGGACAGTTCGCACAGTTCACCTCTTCCCATGGACATGCCGGACCGGGCTGTATTCCCTATCGATACATACGCACGCCGGGGTCACCCGGTTGCGTGCGTGCCCGGACCGCTTCCCGGCGTACCCGAGTCGGGACGCATCGGATCACCCGGGGAGCGTGAGCGCGGACACATCACCGTACGGGGAGTGAGGCCCCGGAAGCGATCCGGGCCGCGTGCGGCGCTCAGGGGTCGGCCCGGAACTCGATCCGTCCGCTGTACATGCCCATCGAACAGGTCCAGGTGAGGGTGCCGGCGTGCGGTGTGCCCAGGTCGATCCCGGTCTCCCCGGTCGCCGGCAGCACCCGCTGCAGGTCCCGGGAGGGCAGCACGAAGCCCCGGGTGCAACCGGTGGTGTGGTCGGTGCGCAACACCAGGACAGTGCGCACGCCCGCCCGGGCCGGCGCGCGCGCCGGGCGGTAGCCGTGGTTCTCGACCCGGATGGTGACCCGTTGCACGCCGTCGGCGCCCGTGCTCGCCGCCGCGTGGTCCACGGCGCCCGCCGCGGCCGGGGTCCACCAGCCGCCCAGGCGCAGTCCGGAGGCGATCGTCCACGCGGCCACCGCGAGCACCAACAGGCCCAGCAGCGCGGTCGGTCGGCCGCGCAGGACCCGTCCGGAGGAGCCGACCAGCAGGCCCAGCGCGGCGAACAGCGGGAGGGTTCCGAGCACGAAGCCGGTCAGTACGGCGGCTCCGCCGAACGCGTTTCCCGAGGTCACCGCGATCAGTTCGACGCCCAGGGTGACCCCGCACGGCACCAGCACGGTGGCGGCGCCCAGCAGCAGCGGGCCACGCCCGGGGCCGCGGGACGAGGCGCGCGGCAGCAGTCTGCCGACCCCGGGCACGCCGAGCATCGACAGGCCGAAGAGCACCATCAGCGCGCCCGCCAGAAGCAGCAGGAACGCGCGTATGCCGGGCGTGGGTTGGATCGCCCCGCCGAGCAGTCCGAGCAGGGCCCCCAGGACGGCGTGTGCGGCCAGTTTGGCGCCCAGGAACGCGGCCAGTGCCCGGGGAAGCAGGCCGCGCGGCGATGTGGTCGCGCAGTCGCCGGCCGGGGCCGGGCACGGGCGGACGGCGCCGGCGAGCAGGCCGCCCTGGACCGCCGCGCAGGAGGCGCCGCCCGCGACGAACCCCGCACCGAGCCCGGTCGCGAACAGCGTGAGCACCTGCACGGAACCACCCCCCACTCCGGGGAGGTTACGGGCCATCACGCACGGTGTGGAAGCTTCTCGCCCCGAAACACCCGTTTCACCCGTGTGGGTGCATATTTTACGTTCCGAAAAGGATAGCCTTACTGTGACGAGGTAAATACTTAGAGTTAACTTGGCCTTATCCGGCCCGGAACTCTCGTTCGACTCGCGCGCGCCGCCATCCCTGCGGCAGCCATGCCCGCCATGACATGACTGACATGACTGACCCGGAGGACACGGACATGCCCGTTGCCCCTGACACCACGCCCGCGCCGGTCTCCCGGGCGGCCACGCTGCGCGCGGATCTCGGCGCCTCGCTCGTGGTTTTCCTGGTCGCCGTGCCGCTATCGCTCGGCATCGCGCTCGCCGCCGGCGCCCCACTCGGCGCCGGCATCATCTCGGCCGTCGTCGGCGGCATCGTGGTCGGCCTGCTCGGTGGCGCACCGCTCCAGGTGAGCGGACCCACCGCGGGTCTGACCGTGATCGTCGCCGGCCTCGTGCAGACCTACGGCTGGCGGATGACCTGCCTGGTCACCGTCGGTGCCGGCCTGCTGCAGATCCTGCTCGGCCTGCTCCGGGTGGCCCGGGCCACCCTCGCCCTGTCGCCGGCCGTCGTGCACGGCGTCGTCGCGGGCATCGGCGTGGTGATCGCGCTGGCCCAGTTGCACGTGGTCCTGGGCGGCGCGCCGCAGCGTTCGGCCTGGGAGAACCTGCGCGAACTGCCCACCCAGGTGGGCAACCTGCGCGCTCCCACGGTCGCGGTCGGGGTGATCACCGTGGTCCTGCTGCTCGGTTGGCCGATGCTCGGCCGGCTGCCCGGGCGGTGGGCGGGCCTGGCCAAGGTGCCCGCGCCGCTGATCGCGGTCTCGCTCGCGACGGTGGCCGCGAGCGTCCTGCACCTGAACGTGGCCCGGGTGGACCTGTCCTCGATCGCCTTCGCCACGCCGGTGCTGCCGCCGGCGGGCGCGTGGGGCGCGATCGCGGTCGGTGTGGTCAGCGTGGCCCTGGTCTCCGGCATGGAGTCGCTGCTCTCGGCCGCCGCGGTCGACCGGCTGCACCACGGGCCGCGGGCCAAGCTCGATCGCGAACTGATCGGCCAGGGTGTGGGGAACGTGGTCTCCGGCGCGATCGGCGGCTACCCGGTCACCGGCGTGGCGATCCGCTCGGTGACCAACGTGCGGGCCGGTGCCCTCACCCGGGCCGCGACGATCCTGCACGGCGTGTGGGTGATGCTGTTCGTGGGCCTGCTCGGTGCGTTCGTCGAGCGCATCCCGCTCGCGGTGCTGGCCGCGCTGGTGATGGTGGTCGGCGTCCAGATGGTCAGCCTCGCGCACATCCGACACGTGCACCGGCATCGCGAATTCCCCGCCTACGCGGCCACCATCGCCGGGGTGATCCTGGCCGGCGTGCTCCAGGGCGTGCTGCTCGGCGTGGTGGTCGCGGTGCTCACCGCGCTGTACCGGCTCAGCCGCAGCACCGTGCGGGTGCATCCCGGCGACGGCGTGCTGCACGTCGAGGTGCACGGGTCGCTGACCTTCCTGTCGGTGCCGCGACTGTCCCGGGTGCTGGGCAAGTTGCCGCCGGGCGAGCACGTCGTGGTCGACATGACGGTGGACTACCTCGACCAGGCCGCGTTCGAGGCGGTGCACTCGTGGCGGGCGAGTTACCTCGCGCACGGTGGGCGGGTGGACATCGAGGAGATCCACGACGGTTGCTACGAGCGGGCGGCGGGCGGTTCGCCGGGCCCCGGGCGCTCCCGGCTGACCCCCTCGCCGCGCTGGTTCGCGCCGTGGTGGCACTGGCAGCGCGCCTGCCCGCGCGAGGACGGCACCGCGTCCCAGGCGCTGGTGGCGGGCGCGCGCGAGTTCCGGCAGCGCACCGCGCCCCTGGTCCAGCCGTTCCTGGAGCGGCTCGCACTGGAGGGGCAAAAGCCCGCGCAACTGTTCATCACGTGCGCCGATTCGCGGATCGTGCCGAACCTGATCACCGCGAGCGGCCCCGGCGACCTGTTCACCGTGCGCAACATCGGCAACCTGGTGCCGCGCGGCGAGGCCGGGTACACCGACCCGAACACGGCCGACGCCTCGGTGGGCGCGGCGATCGAGTACGCGGTGGCCGTGCTCGGCGTGCGCAGCATCACGGTGTGCGGGCATTCCGGTTGCGGCGCGATGGGCGCGCTGCTCGACAAGGTCGGCAAGGCCGGCGAGGCCGGGCCGGAGCAGGCCACCACGCCGCACCTCGATCGTTGGCTGCGCAACGGCGACGCGTCCATGGCGCGCTTCGCGGCGGGTCCCGCGCCGACCCTGACCGGTCATCGGGTGCCGCCGGTGGAGCAACTGTGCCTGACCAACGTGGTCCAGCAGTTGCACAACCTGCTCGACCACGCGGTGGTCGCCGAAGCGGTGGCCGCGGGCCGGCTCCGGCTGTTCGGGCTGTACTTCGACATCGCCTCCGCACAGCTGTACCTCTACGACGGCGTACGCGGCGATTTCGGGCCGGTGGACGCGGAGCGGGCCGAGTCCGGGGCGCTGCCGCCGGCCGTCGCGGCGGGCGCCGAAGATCACACTTTTCCGGCACTCAACGCGGGGTAGCCACCCCGTACGATCGCGCCGTCGGCCACGATGCGTCGTGGCCTGATAAGTGGTCTAAACCAATCGCGGTCCTCCTCTTGCCGGCTCGGGCCGGTCCCTGATGAGCTACGGCGGAAGGAACCGACCGCAGCAGCACGGAGGAGTACGCGTGAGCAACGCAGACCGGAACACCGGGGACAAGGCCCAAGAGGCACTGTCGAACCTGCTGCGCGAGGAGCGACGCTTCCCGCCCCCGCCGGCGCTCGCGGCCGCCGCCAACGTCAAGGCCGACGCGTACGAGCGCGCGTCGGCCGACCGGCTCGGCTTCTGGGCCGAGCAGGCCCGGCGGCTGGACTGGGCGGTGGAGCCGCAGGAGACGCTGGACTGGTCGACGCCGCCGTTCGCGAAGTGGTTCGCCGACGGCAAGCTCAACGTGGCCTACAACTGCGTCGACCGGCACGTCGAGGCGGGCAACGGCGACCGGGTGGCGATTCACTTCGAGGGCGAGCCGGGCGACACCCGCACGTTGACCTACGCCGACCTCAAGCGCGAGGTGTCCAAGGCGGCCAACGCGCTGACCGCGCTGGGCGTCGAGGCGGGCGACCGGGTCGCGATCTACCTGCCGATGATCCCCGAGGCGGTGATCTCGATGCTGGCGTGCGCGCGCATCGGCGCCCCGCACTCGGTCGTCTTCGGCGGCTTCTCGGCGGACGCGGTGTCCTCACGTGTCAACGACAACGACGCGCGGATCGTGATCACCGCCGACGGCGGCTACCGCCGCGGCAAGCCCTCCGCGCTCAAGCCGGCCATCGACGAGGCGCTGGCGTCCTGCCCGGACGTGCGCAACGTGCTCGTGGTGCGCCGCACCGGCGGCGACGTCGCGTGGACCGAGGGTCGCGACATCTGGTGGCACGACCTGGTCGACGCGCAGTCCGAGGAGCACGAGCCGCAGGCGTTCGACGCCGAGCACCCGCTGTTCATCCTGTACACGTCGGGCACCACGGGGAAGCCGAAGGGCATCCTGCACACCTCCGGCGGTTACCTGACCCAGGCGAGCTACACCCACAACGCGGTGTTCGACCTCAAGCCCGAGACCGACGTGTACTGGTGCACGGCCGACATCGGCTGGGTCACCGGGCACTCGTACATCACCTACGGCCCGCTCTCCAACGGCGCCACCCAGGTCATGTACGAGGGCACGCCGGACTCGCCGCACCAGGGCCGCTGGTGGGAGATCGTGGCCAAGTACGGGGTCACCATCCTGTACACCGCGCCCACCGCGATCCGCACCTGCATGAAGTGGGGCGACGACATCCCGGCGAAGTTCGACCTGTCCTCGCTGCGCATCCTGGGCAGCGTCGGCGAGCCGATCAACCCCGAGGCGTGGATCTGGTACCGCGAACACATCGGCGCCGGGAAGACCCCGATCGTCGACACGTGGTGGCAGACCGAGACCGGCGCGATCATGATCAGCCCGCTCCCGGGCGTCACCTCGACCAAGCCGGGTTCCGCGCAGCGCGCGCTGCCGGGCATCTCGGCCAAGGTCGTCGACGACACCGCGACCGAGGTGCCCGACGGCGGTGGCGGCTACCTGGTGCTCGACGAGCCGTGGCCGTCGATGCTGCGCACCATCTGGGGCGACGACCAGCGGTTCGAGGACACCTACTGGTCCCGCTTCGACGGGCTGTACTTCGCCGGCGACGGCGCCAAGAAGGACGAGGACGGCGACGTCTGGCTGCTCGGCCGGGTGGACGACGTGATGCTCGTCTCCGGCCACAACATCTCCACCACCGAGGTCGAGTCGGCGCTGGTCTCGCACGCCAAGGTCGCCGAGTCGGCCGTGGTGGGCGCGACCGACGCGACCACGGGCCAGGCCATCGTGGCCTTCGTGATCCTGCGCGGCTCGGCCGGCGACTCCTCCGACGAACTCGTCGCCGAGCTGCGCGAGCACGTCGGGCGGGTGCTCGGTCCGATCGCCAAGCCCAAGCGCATCCAGGTCGTCACCGAACTGCCCAAGACGCGCTCCGGGAAGATCATGCGCCGCCTGCTTCGGGACATGGCCGAGGGGCGCACGCTCGGCGACGTCACGACGCTGACCGACTCGTCGGTGATGGACCAGATCTCCGCGCAGCAGTCGTCGGCGGCGGCCGAGGACTGAGCCGGGTCGATCACCGGGCCCGGGCGGCCCGTCCCTTCGGGGGCGGGCCGCCCCGCCGCGTTCAGACCGGGGCGGAGATCGCGTGCGGGCCCAGCACGAACGCCGAGTCGACCTGCTCGGCGAGGTCGACCCCGGTCTTCGCGTTGGCCCAGCCGCGCGCGTTCCTGAGGTGGAACTCGACCATCTGCGCGGTGTACCGCTCCCAGTCGCGGTGTTCGAAGCGGGCGTCACAGGCCCGTACCAGCTCGTCCAGCGCGGCTCGGTTGGCCGGCTCCAGGGTCTCGAAGCCCGGTGCGCGGCCCTTCTCCAGGGCCCGGACGAAGTCGGACTGCACGGTCCAGGTCAACAGGTCCGCGCCGACGTGCTCGCGCAGGAACTCGACGTCCTCGGGGCCTTGGACCTTGTTGCCGACCACCGCGAGCGACACGCCCCAGTCGCGGGCGTAGTCGCGGTACTGCCGGTAGACGCCGACGCCCCTGCGGGTCGGCTCGGCGACCAGGAAGGTGATGTCGAAGCGGGTGAACAGCCCGGAGGCGAACGAGTCGGACCCGGCGGTCATGTCCACCACCAGGTACTCCCCGGCGCCGTCGACGAGGTGGTTGAGGTAGAGCTCCACCGCGCCGACCTTCGAGTGGTAGCACGCCACGCCCAGGTCGGACTCCTCGAACGGCCCGGTCGCCATCAGCCGCAGACCGGGCAGGCCGGGCACCTCGCGCGCGCAGGCCGCGTGGATCGGGTTGTCCTCGGCGAGTCGGATCAGCCGCGAACCCCGGCCGGGCGGCGTGGTCTTGACCATCTCGGCGACCGAGCCGATCCGCGGGTTGTCGCCGCGCAGCCAGTCCTTGATCGCGGGCAGCTCGGCGCCCATCGCGGGCAGTGCCGCGGCGGTGTGTTCGTCCAGGCCGAGGGCCACGCCCAGGTGCTGGTTGATGTCCGCGTCCACGGCGACCACCGGCCGGCCGGTGGTCGCGAGATGCCGGATGAACAGGGACGACAACGTGGTCTTGCCGCTGCCGCCCTTGCCGACGAAGGCGATCTTCACGGATGGGGCCCTTCGATGACGGGTTCGACGATCCGGAATCGGACAGCGGGGTCCGAACCGGTCGGGTCCGAACCGGTCGGGTCCGAGCGTCCGGGTTCGTCAATCGGGTTTGACAATCGTTTTCGAATAGGATCATCCGTCGCTTACCGTGCCCACGTCAAGTCGTTGGGTAGTCGCACCGCGGGGGGTGCGCCGACCGCGGGGGCGCGCGCGGGCCGGTGTCGCGGGTGCTTTCCCGCGCGGCGTAGGGTCGCCCGGGTGAGCACCGCAACCGATCCCCTCGCCGCCCTCGCCGCGCTGCCCGGCGTGCCGGAGGCCGTCGAGGACACCCGTACGGCCGTCGACCGACTGCTCGGCCACCGCACGATGCGTCGCCGCAGCATGGACATCAGCGCCGAGTCCGCGCTTCGGGGCGCGCGGGCGAGTGCCGCGCTCGAAGGGGTCGACTGGTCGCTGGAGGAGATCCGCCGCCGCACCGACTTCTCGTCCTCGGCCGAGGAGGGCGGCGCGGTGATCGCGGGCGCGCTGCGGTTGTCCGCCGAGATCGGCTCGCTGCTGGGCACCTGGGGGCACAGTCCGCTCCAGGTGCTGGCCCGGCTGCATGTGGTCGCCGCCGCCGACGCGGTGCCCGCGGAGGCGCTCGGTCGGCCGCGCCGTGACGGCGAACTGCCCGGCCCGCTGCCGTCGGCGGAGGAGGTGGCCGCCCGGCTGGACGGATTGTCCCGACTGCTGCTCGCACCGTCCTCGGCCCCGGCGATCGTGGTCGCCGCCGTCACCCACGCGGAGATCCTCACGCTCGCCCCGTTCGGCTGGGGCAACGGCCTGGTCGCCCGAGCCGCGCAGCGGATCGTACTGGTCACCCGCGGCCTGGACCCCAAGGGCGCGGCCGTGCCCGAGGTCGGTCACCTGGAACTGGGCGTGGACGCCTACGCGGCGGCGCTGCGCGCGTACGAGAGCGGCACCGCCGAAGGGGTGGCGACCTGGATCCGGCACTGCGCCGAGGCGATGACGCTGGGCGCCCGGGAGAGCGTCGCGGTCTGCGAAGCGGTGATGCGCGGGATCTGATCCGTCCCGCGGGCCCGCCCGTCGGACGGACCCGGACACACGAGACGGCGGCGCCCTTGTGGACGCCGCCGTTTGGTCACTCCCACCGGGGTACCAAGCGTGTACCTGTTATGACGATCGGCCCCGGCATGCGCATCCACGGGGGGAAGAACATGCAGGTCGTCCGACGCGTTCGGCCCCTACGAGGGTCGGTCGCACGTGGGTTCCCGGCAGTCGTGTCCGGTCCGCTCCGGCGACCGCCGA
Organism: Embleya sp. NPDC050493; assembly: GCF_044458105.1. Taxonomy (NCBI): domain Bacteria; kingdom Bacillati; phylum Actinomycetota; class Actinomycetes; order Kitasatosporales; family Streptomycetaceae; genus Embleya; species Embleya sp. NPDC050493. The sequence continues at coordinate 139,956 of NZ_JBITHP010000015.1, read as the reverse complement.
GGCGGGGCCGTACGGGCCGTTGGTCCCTTTTCTAGTGGGTTGCCGGGAGGAGGGGAACCCCTGGCCCAAGATCTTTACTTTTGGCCTTTGTCGGATTTGCTCCCGCTCCGCCGCCCCGTCGACCCGCTCGGGTCCCGCGCCCGGCCCGACCGACCCGGCCCCGCGATCCACGTCCCGGTGGCGTGTCCCGGGGTCAGCGGCGCTTCTTGGCGAGGTACCAGACGACGCCGGCCGCGGTGGCGCCCGCGCCGATCGCGGTCGCCGCGAGCACGGGGCGCGAGGGTACCGACAGGGACGGCACCCGCTGGCGCAGCGCGACCGGCCGGCTGAACACCAGCACGGGCCAGCCCCGCCCGGTCGCCTCGCGGCGCAGGCCGCGATCGGGGTTGACCGCGTACGGGTGACCGACCTCCAGGAGCATCGGCAGGTCGGTGATCGAGTCGCTGTACGCGTAGCAGGAGGTGAGGTCGTAGCCCTCGGTGCGGGCCAACTCCTTGACCGCCGCGGCCTTGTTGGGCCCGTACGCGTAGAAGTCGATCTCGCCGGAGTAGCGGCCGTCCTCGACGACCATCCGGGTGGCCACCACCCGGTCCGCCCCCAGCATGTCGCCGATCGGTTCGACCACCTCGGCTCCGGAGGAGCTGACGATGACCACGTCGCGTCCCGCGGCGTGGTGCTCCTCGATCAGCGACGCGGCCTCGTCGTAGATGATCGGGTCGATCATGTCGTGCAGGGTTTCCGCGACGATCTCGCGCACCTGCTGGACGTCCCACCCGCGGCACAGCGCGGAGAGATATTCGCGCATGCGCTCCATCTGGTCGTGATCCGCGCCGCCGACGAGGAACACGAACTGCGCGTAGGCACTCTTGAGGACGGAGCGGCGATTGATCAGACCGCCGTTGTAGAAGGATCTGCTGAACGCCAGCGCACTGGACCTGGCGATGATGGTCTTGTCGAGGTCGAAGAAGGCTGCTGTCCGCTTCGGCGCCTGGGTTTCCACAGTTCACGAGGATAAGGGCAGCCATTCGGCGTAAACTCCACGTCGTGGGTTTGCTAGAGAACCCCCTCGGGTACATCCTGGAAGTCACGGATCGTTCGCGACCGTGCTAACCCGGTCCGACTCCTCCCCCCCCGAGTCGGCCGTGGAGACGACCCCCGCTCTCCCCCCCGGCGGGGGTCGTCGCTTGTCCGGGGGGTTTTTTTGTGTCCGTACGCGTGCGTGGGTCGGCCTTTGTCCGACCAACCGCCGGGATGCGTGGTTGTCGGTGCGGCCTCCGGCCACCCGGCTCGGATTGAATCCGCGATTTCGGGTCGGCCGCACGAGCTTGGGGCCGGCGGCTTTTTCGGACCGGTCGTTCTCCGCTGTTTCGGGTGGATTCCCGGGCGATTTTCGGTGTTCTACGCGCGCACCGACACGGAAACATGTCCGCAACCGCTCGGGCGTCCCTCACACGAGTGAATCCGCTATCCACAACCACGGCCTTGTACACAGGCACGAACCACCCGCTCGGCCGAGCGCGCGCCGGCGGCGACGGTGGGGTCAGCTCTCGGGAGGCCCGGTTCGGACGGACCTCCCCGACCCCCTGGAGGTTCCGTGGCAGCGCTTTCCCCACCCCGGCCGGCCCGCCCGCTCCTGGTGACCGGCGATCCGGCCCTGCTCGACGAACTCCTGCGGCTGTGCGCCGCCGCCGGGATCGAGCCGGAGGTGCAGCCGGACCCGGGTGCGGCACGGACCGCGTGGCCGGCGGCGCCGCTGGTGATCGTGGGCGACGACGTGACGCCGGGCCTGGCCCGGTGCGGATTGCCCCGCCGGGAGGACGTGGTGCTGATCGGCGCCGACCTGGACGACGGGGACGTGTGGCGACGGGCCCTGGATGTCGGGGCGGACCACGTGGTGTTCCTGCCCGACGCCGAGGCATGGATCGTCGACCGGCTGGGCGATGTCGCGGAGGGCACCGGGCCGGACGCGCACACGATCGCCGTGCTCGGCGGTTGCGGCGGCAGCGGGGCCAGCACGTTGGCCTGCGCGCTCGCGGTGACCGCGGGGCGTCGGGGACTGAACGCCGCGCTGGTGGACGTGGATCCGCTGGGCGGGGGACTGGACGTGCTGCTCGGCGGCGAGGACGAGAGCGGCCTGCGCTGGCCGGACCTGGCGAGCGCGCGGGGCCGGATCGACGGTGGCGCGCTGTCCGACGCGTTGGTGCATCTGCACGGGCTGACCGTGCTCTCGTGGGACCGCGAGCGACCACCGGGGATCCCGCCGGACACGATCCGTTCGGTGGTGCGGGCGGTGCGCAGACGACACGACCTCGCGGTGCTCGACGTGCCGCGGCACGCCGACTCGGCGGGCGCGGAGGCGCTGCGGCAGTGCGACACCGGGTTGTTGGTGGTGCCGGCCGAGGTGCGGGCGCTGGCCGCGGCGGCACAGGTGTCGGCGCGGATCGGGCCGATGTTGCGCGATCTGCGGGCGGTGGTGCGGCAGCCGAGTTCCTCGGGGCTGACCTCGGAGGCGGCCGCACGCGGTCTCGGCCTGCCGCTCGCGGGCGAGTTGCGGCCGGAGGCGGGGTTGTCGGCCGCCGCCGAGCGGGGCGATCCGCCGGGTCTGCGCTCGCGTGGACCGTTGGCTCGGTTCTGTCGGGAATACCTCGCGGGCAACCCGGCCGGCATGGTGCGCAGGGAGGCCGCGTGAGTGCGCGCGAGGTGCCGCCGATGCCGCCGTTCCCGCCGCCGACGCCGCTCCCGGGCGGGTCGCCGCCGCGGGGTGGGCGGGAGGAGCGGCCGGCCGGGGTGCCGCAGCCACCGCCGTGGCCGGTGCCGACGCCGGCGAACGGGGGCACCGGGGTCTTCTCTGCGCCGCAACTGCGGACGGTGCCGGCGGCGGGCACGGTCGCCGCCGCGCAGGCCGTGCCGGCGCCGCCGGACCCGGATCTGGTCGAGGCGGTGCGGTCGCGGTTGGCCGCGGGCGGACACGAGCCCACGCCGGGCGCGGTGGCCGCCGCGCTGCGTGCCGAGGGGCGGGTGCTCGGCGAGGCCGCGTTGCCTGAGCTGGTTCGGGCCTTGCGGTCGGAGATCGCCGGGGCCGGGCCGCTGGACGCGCTGTTGCGTGATCCCGAGGTCACCGACGTGCTGGTCAACGCGCCCGACGAGGTGTGGATCGACCGCGGCGCGGGGCCGCAGCGCACGGCGGTGACGTTCGCCGACGACGCGGCGGTGCGGCGGTTGGCCCAGCGGCTGGCGAGCGGCGCCGGGCGACGGCTGGACGACGCCTCGCCGTATGTGGACGCGACGCTCGCCGACGGGATCCGCCTGCACGCGGTGCTGCGTCCGGTCGCGGTGCGCGGCACATGTCTGTCGTTGCGGGTGCCCCGGCGCACCTCGCTGGGCCTGGCCGATCTGGTCCGGGCCGGTTCGTTGTCGCCGGTCGCGGCGGAACTGCTGTGCGCGGTCGTCTCGGCGCGCGCCGCCTTCCTGGTCTCCGGCGGCACCGGCTCGGGCAAGACCACCCTGCTCGGGGCACTGCTCGGGTGTGCCCACCCGGCCGAACGGCTGTTGCTGGCCGAGGATTCGGCCGAGCTGACGCCACGTCACCCACACGTGGTGCGGCTCGAGTCGCGCCCGGCCAACGTCGAGGGCGCGGGCGAGGTGACGCTGCGGGACCTGGTCCGGCAGGCACTGCGGATGCGGCCGGATCGACTCGTGGTCGGCGAGGTGCGCGGCGCCGAGGTGGTCGAGTTGCTCGCCGCGCTCAACACCGGCCACGAGGGCGGTTGCGGCACGGTGCACGCGAACTCGGCGGCGGACGTACCGGCGCGGCTCGAGGCCCTGGGCGCGCTGGCGGGCCTGGGCCGGGACGCGCTGCACAGCCAACTGGCCGCCGCACTCGATCTGGTCGTGCATGTGGTGCGCGAGCGGGACGGCCTGCGTCGGGTGGCCGAGATCCATGTGCTCGAACGCGATGCGGCGGGTCGGGTGCACCCGGTGTCCGCGATGCGCTTCGAGCGCGGCGGCGCCTCTCGCCCCGGCCCGGGTCACCAGCGGCTGACCACGCTGCTGGCGGGGTGGTGGCGGGGGTGAGGGCCGGGATGGGGGCGGCGCTGGTCGCGGCGAGTGGGGTCGCGGGGCTGGTGTGGTTGTCGACGACTCGGGATGGGCCGGCCCGGCTGCGGGGGGTGCTGGGGGCGTTCGACGTCGAGCGGATGGGTCGATCGGCCTTCGGGACGGCGGTGCGGCGGCATCGGGTGCCGCTCGCGGTGCTCGCGGCCGGAAGCGGTGCGGCGCTGCTGCTGGCGTCGCCGGTGCCCGCACTGGTGGCGCTGCCGGGGGCGTGGGCGTTGCGTCGACGGTGGGCGCGGGCTGCGGCCGCTCGGGAGGCCGCCGCGGTGCGGGCCGGAGTCGTCGGGTTGTGTGCCGCGCTCGCCGGGGAGTTGCGGGCGGGGCGGTCGCCGGAGGAGGCGTTGGCGGCGGCTGCGCGCGCGGTGTCGGGACCGATCCCGGCGGTGCTGGGCGAGGCGATCGGGTCGGCCCGGGTCGGCGGCGACGTGCCGGACGCGCTGGACCGGGCGGCGGCCCGACCCGGGGCGGCCGGACTTCGGCGGCTCGCCGCGTGCTGGCGGATCGCCACCGGTCGGGGCGCCGGGTTCGCGTCGGCGCTGGAACGCATCGCGGCCACGCTGCGAGCGGAGGAGGACGCGCACGAGGAATCGCTCGCCGAACTCGCCGGAGCCCGCTCGACCGCGCACGTACTGGCCGCGCTGCCGGTCTTCGGCCTGTTCCTGGGCAGCGGCCTGGGCGCCCGACCCCTGGACGTACTGCTCCGCACCCCGACCGGGATCACCTGCCTGTGCGTGGGCCTGACCCTGGTGGCCATCGGCCTGGAGTGGACGGACCGCCTGGCCGCGCACGCGGCCTCGGGGGCGGCGTGAGGGGCGGCGCGTTCCTCGTATCGGCCGGGGCGGGGGCCGGCTCGGGGGAGGGGCCGGTATGGCGCCGGGCGCGGGAGGTCGGGTGCGGCTCGGCGCGGTGGGCCTCGGGCGGGGTTGATCTCGGGGGTGGATCGGGGGCGGGTGGTGGGCGTGAGTGGCGTGGCGATGTCGGTGGCGGTCGTCGCGGCGGCGGGCGCCGGGGGTGCCGTGCGGGGGAGCGGCGGCAGCCGGCGGGGCCGGCGGGAGCCGGGGCGGGGGCACGATCCGGTGTGGCGGCGGCGGGGGGCGGCGCTACTGGGTGGGGCGGCCGTGTTCGTGCTGTTCGGTGGGTGGATCGGAGGCGGCGCGGGGATCGTGGTGGCGCTCGCGCTCGACCGGCGGCTGGGCCGGTTGGAGCCCCGTTCCGGGCGCGTGCTCCGGGTGCGGCTGCGGGCCGATCTGCCCTCTGCCGCCGACCTGTTCGCGGCGTGTCTGCTGGCCGGCAGTTCGCCCGTGGAGGCCGCCGAGGCGGTCGCGCACGCTGTCGGGGGACCGCTGGCGGCCCGGCTGCGGCCGATCGTGGCCTCGCTGCGGTTGGGCGGCGATCCGGGTCGGTGCTGGCTCGGGCTGACCGACGATCCGGTGCTCGCGCCGCTGGGCCGGGCGCTGGCCCGGGCCGCGACGGGCGGTGCGCCGGCGGCGGCCCTGGTGGCCCGGATGGCCGACGAACAACGGGCCGAGCATCGACGGGCGGCTGCCGCGGCCGCGCGCCGGGTGGGGGTGCGCGCCACCGTTCCGCTCGGATTGTGCTTCCTGCCGGCCTTCCTGCTGATCGGTGTGGTTCCGATCGTGATCGGGCTGACGACGACCCTGTTGCAGCCCTTCTGACCTTCCAACTCATCCACGTACACAGAAAAAAGGGAGACTCACATGAGCTTGCGCCTTCTTCTGCCGATTCCCGCTACGACCGCGCGTCGGATGTGGCTGCGGCTGCGCGACGACGCCGGAATGACCACGGCCGAGTACGCGGTGGGCACGGTCGCCGCGGTGGCCTTCGGGGCCGTGCTGTTCAAGATCGTGACCAGTCCGGGCGTCGCGCAGGCGCTCACCGGCGTGATCACCAAGGCCCTCGATGTCTCGTTCTGAGCCTCGTCCCGAGCCATGCACCAAGCCTCGTCCCGAGCCCCGTACCGCCACTCGCCGGGCAGGTGCGGCGAACGGCTTCGTCACCGCGGAAACCGCGGTCGTACTGCCGGTCCTGGTCCTGCTGACCGCCGTGTCGGTGTCCGGAATCGGTGCCGCCGCCGCGCAGATCCGCTGCGTGGACGCGGCGCAGGCGGGGGCGCGGGCACTGGCCCGGGGCGAGCCGGCGGCGGTGGCCCAGGAGCGGGCGCGGGCCGCCGGGCCGGTCGGAGCGCGGACGGAGGTGTCCCGCGCGGACGGCCTGGTGCGCTTCCGGGTCGCCGGCGAGGTCGGCGTTCCGGGCGCGGCCTGGGCCGGGGTGCGGTTCCACGTGGAACATGTGGCGGTGGCCGCCATGGAGGACGAGGTGCCGCCGTGAGCCCACGCCCCTCGGCGCAGGAGGGCTCGGCAACGTTGTGGGTGCTCGCGCTCGCGCTGGTGCCGATGTGCGCCGTGGCGTTCGTGTTCGCCTTCGCCGGCGCGGTCGCGGCCCGCCACCGCGCAGCCGCCGCGGCCGACCTGGCCGCACTCGCGGCGGCAGGCAGGGCCGCCGCCGGCCCCGAGGAGGCGTGCACCCTGGCCCGCCGCGTGGCCAGGGCCCAGCACGCCACGCTGACCCGCTGCCGCCTCACCAACGACTTCGCGACGGTCGAGGTGACCACCCCCACCCCCGCAGGCCCCCCGGCCCACGCCGGCGCCCACGCCGGCCCGACAACCACCCGACCCGCCGGCCCCGCGACTCAGGCGCCCCCGCCGCCCGCCTCTCCGGCCCCACCCGCCCCCAGCAAAGCGTCCAGCAGCGCCACAGCTCCGAGCTTGTCCAACGGCTGGTTGCCGTTGCCGCATTTGGGGGATTGCACGCAGCTCGGGCAGCCGTGTTCGCACTCGCAGGACGCGATCGCCTCGCGGGTCGCGCTCAGCCAGGCCGCTGCGGTGACGTAGGCGCGTTCGGCGAAGCCCGCGCCGCCCGGGTGGCCGTCGTAGACGAATACGGTCGGCAGGCCGGTGTCGGGGTGCAGCGACGTGGACACGCCGCCGATGTCCCAGCGGTCGCACGTGGCGAACAGCGGCAGCAGGCCGATCGAGGCGTGTTCGGCCGCGTGCGCGGCGCCCGGCAGGTCGGTCGGCTCGATGCCCGCCGCCGCCACCTGGTCGGGTGTGACCGTCCACCACACCGCGCGGGTGCGCAGGCTGCGCTCGGGCAGGTCCAGTTTGTGCTCGCCCAGTACCTCGCCGGTGATGATCCGCTTGCGCTGGAAGGAGACCACCCGGCCGGTGACCTCGACCGAGCCGAAGTGCAGCCGGGCCGCGCCCCACTCCTGGCTGCGCACGGTCTCCAGGATCCGGATCTCGGTGACCTCGCGCGCGCTGGTGGTCCAGTCCGGATTCGCCGCGCGCACCAGGGCCACGCCCTCGCCGAGGTCGAGTTCGCGGACCAGGAAGGTGTCGCCCTGATGCAGGTGCACCGCGCCGGGGTGGACCGCGGAATGCGCCGCGGGCGCGTCGACCGTGCCGAGCAGGCGCCCGGTGTCCTGCTCGACCACCCGCACCGCCGGCCCGCCCGCGCCGCGGATGTCGGTCAGGTCGGTGGCCCGCTCCCGGCTCGTCCAGTACCAGCCGGTGGACCGCCGGCGCAGCAGCCCGCGCCGCTCCAGGCCCGGCAGCAGTTCCGCGGCCACCGGCCCGAACAACTCCAGGTCCTCCTCGGTGAGCGCGAACTCGGCCGCGGCCGCGCACAGGTGCGGGGCCAGTACGTACGGATTGTCCGGGTCCAGCACGGTCGCCTCGACCGGGCGGTCGAACAGGGCCTCGGGGTGGTGCACCAGGAAGGTGTCCAGCGGATCGTCGCGGGCGATCAGGACGGCCAGCGCCTCCTGTCCGGCCCGACCCGCGCGCCCGGCCTGCTGCCACAGCGAGGCCCGGGTGCCGGGATAGCCCGCGATCAGCACCGCGTCCAGGCCGGAGATGTCCACACCCAGTTCGAGCGCGGTGGTCGCGGCCACCCCCAGCAGGCTGCCGTCGTGCAGCGCGCGCTCGATCGCCCGCCGCTCCTGGGGCAGATAGCCCGCGCGATAGGTGGCCACCCGATCGGCCAGTGCCTCGTCCACCCGGGCCAGGTGATCGCGCGCGATCACCCGAACCACCTCGGCGCCGCGTCGCGAGCGCACGAAGGCGACCGTGCGTACGCCGTCGAGCACCAGGTCGGTGAGCAGATCCGCGGTCTCCGAGGTCGCGGTACGCCGGACGGGTGCTCCGTGTTCACCCTCGTGGCCGGTCAGTGGCGGCTCCCACAGGGCGAACACCAGTTCGCCGTGCGGCGAGCCGTCCTCGGTCACCTCGACCACCGGCACGCCGATCAGCCGTTCGGCGGCGACCGCCGGATCGGATACGGTCGCCGACGCCAGGATGAACACCGGGTCGGATCCGTACCGGCGACACACCCGGCGCAGCCGGCGGATCAATTGGGCCACATGGGAGCCGAAAACGCCGCGATACGTGTGGCATTCGTCGATCACCACGTAGCGCAGCGAGCGCAGGAACGCCGCCCACGAGCGGTGTCCGGGCAGCAACGCACGGTGCAACATGTCCGGATTCGTCAGGACGTAGGACGCGTGGGAGCGCACCCATTGCCGCACCTCCACGGGCGTGTCGCCGTCGTAGGTGGCGACCCGGACACACCCGAGCGCGGGATTCGCGGTCCGCAACTCCTCGACGGCGCGCGCCTGATCCGAGGCCAGCGCCTTCGTCGGAGCGAGGTAGAGTGCGGTCGCACCGCGCCCACTGGGCGCGTCCGCGCCCTCGACCAGGGTCGTGAGGACCGGCAACAGATAGGCGAGGGACTTGCCCGAGGCGGTGCCGGTGGCGATCACGACCGAGCGGCCCTGTGCCGCAACAGAGGCGGCGCGGGCCTGATGCTCCCACGGCACTTCGATACCCGCAGCGCGAAACGCGTCGCCGACTTCCGGCCGAACCCAGTCGGGCCAGGCCGCGGTAACGCCTTCGCGAGCGGGTATGCGCCGGACGTGCGTCACTCGATCGGGTCGATCCCGACCCGCCAAAAGGCGGCCGAGAAGACCTTCCGGGGGGCGTGTTCTGGGCTGCATCGGGCACCAGTGTTACATCCAATGTCGCGGGATTCATCGTCCCCTAGTGCCCATAAGTGGTTGAATGCCTTGGCGGCTGCCGATCCATGGGGGGCGACCGCTCAAGAGCAAGGTGCTGGAGGATCCGTGGACTTGTCCCTGTCGACCCGAACCGAGGGCGGTCGTACGATCGTCGAGGTGGGCGGCGAGATCGATGTATACACCGCACCCAAGCTGCGCGAGCAACTGGTGGAACTCGTCAACGAAGGCCAGTTCCACCTGATCGTCGACATGGAAGCCGTCGACTTCCTGGACTCGACCGGGCTCGGTGTGCTGGTGGGTGGCCTGAAGCGGGTGCGTGCCCACGAAGGGTCGCTGCAGTTGGTGTGCACTCAGGAGCGCATCCTGAAGATCTTCCGCATCACCGGCCTGACCAAGGTCTTCCCGATTCATCCGTCGGTGGCCGTGGCCATCGCCTCGTCCGACTGACCGACGTACGTCCTGACCGGACGCACACCGCACCCGCGCCGGCCCGGGCGGGTGCTCGCACGGCTGGGGGAACCATGGCCATCGTCGAGCTGCGCTTCAGCGCGCTGCCCGAACACGTCCGCACGGCGCGGCTCGTCGCCGCCGCCGTGGCGCGGCGCGCGGGGGTTGCTGAGACGGTGCTCGACGAGGTGCGTCTCGCCGTCGGCGAGGCGTGTTCCCGCGCCGTCGGGATGCACCAGGACCGGGTGGACGACGACCGCCCGGTCACGGTCACCCTGGACGACGGCAACGGCCGCTTCAGTATCGAGGTCAACGACGGCGTGCCACAGCCGGCGCTGACCGAGGCGGGCCTCGCGGAGGGCGCCGGAATGGTGCCCGACCTGTCCGCGAACGGCTCCGGCCTGGAACTGATCGAGAACGAGATGGGCCTGGCCGTCATCCTCGGCCTGGTCGACGACCTCGACGTGCGGACCGGCGCCGAGGGCGGCGTGATCCGCATGTCGTGGCCCTCCGGCGCGAAGTCCGCCGAGACCGTGGGCTGACCGAGCCCCACTCCGTACGACCCTCATCGCCTCCGGGATGCCCGGGGGCGATTTCGGCGTTCTCGTGTATCCCCTTTTTCGGGTCGTAAAACCTGATTCCGGATCGACACGCCGATTTTGGGAATCACGCCCGGATTTCATCGGTAATTTGATCTGATCATGGCGATTCCCATGGTCTGATCTTGATCATTTGCATACACTCCTTTCGCATTGAGAAGTCCCGATCTGAAAGTGCTCCTAGCCAAGGAGGACGAATGTCCGGGATCCACCCCTCCGAACTCACCGTCGCCGCGGACGTCTCCGTCTCCGGCGGCAACCTCACCTACGTCGTGATCGTCGCGGTGATCGCCCTCGGTGCCCTGGGCGTCGCCGCCGGACTCGTGCGTCAAGTGCTCGCCGCCGACGAGGGCACCGAATCCATGCGCCGGATCGCCGGTGCGATCCAAGAGGGCGCGGCGGCCTACCTGGCCCGTCAGTTCCGCACCCTCGCGGTGTTCGCCGTGGGCGTTTTCTTCCTGCTCATGCTGTTGCCGGCGGACGACTGGAACGAGCGGATCGGCCGCTCGATCTTCTTCCTGGTGGGCGCGGTCTTCTCGGCCGTCACCGGGTACGTGGGCATGTGGCTCGCGGTGCGCAGCAACGTGCGCGTCGCGGCGGCCGCCCGGGCCGGGAACGCCGGTCGGGACGCGGCGATGCGGATCGCCTTCCGCACCGGCGGCGTCGCGGGCATGTTCACGGTCGGCCTGGGCCTGTTCGGGGCCGCGCTCGTGGTGATCCTCTACCGCGAGGACGCCCCCAAGGTGCTCGAAGGCTTCGGCTTCGGCGCCGCGCTGCTCGCGATGTTCATGCGCGTGGGCGGCGGCATCTTCACCAAGGCCGCCGACGTCGGCGCGGACCTGGTCGGCAAGGTCGAACAGGGCATCCCCGAGGACGACCCGCGCAACGCCGCGACGATCGCCGACAACGTCGGCGACAACGTGGGCGACTGCGCGGGCATGGCCGCGGACCTGTTCGAGTCGTACGCGGTCACCCTGGTCGCCGCGCTGATCCTGGGCAAGGCCGCCTTCGGCGACGCGGGCCTGGTCTTCCCGCTGATCGTGCCCGCGATCGGCGTGCTGACCGCGATCGTGGGCATCTACACCGTCGCGCCCCGGCCGGGCGACCGCAGCGGCATGACCGCGATCAACCGGGGCTTCTTCGTCTCGGCGATCATCTCGCTCGTTCTGGTCGCGGGCGCCGCGTTCCTGTACCTGCCGAGCAAGTTCTCGGATCTGGACGGGCTGAGCGACCAGGAGATCCTCGCGCACGACGCCGACCCGCGTGTGTTCGCGCTGGTCGCGGTGCTGATCGGCATCGTGCTCGCGGCGGTCATCCAACAGTTGACCGGCTACTTCACCGAGACCAGCCGGCGACCGGTGCGCGATGTCACCAAGACCTCGCTGACCGGTCCGGCCACGGTGATCCTGTCCGGCATCGCGCTCGGCCTGGAATCCGCGGTGTACGCGGCGGTGCTGATCTCGGTGGCGGTGCTGGGCGCGTACCTGCTCGGCGCCGGGATCATCATGCTCGCGCTGTTCGCGGTCGCACTCGCGGGCACCGGCCTGTTGACCACGGTCGGGGTGATCGTGGCCATGGACACCTTCGGACCGGTCTCCGACAACGCGCAGGGCATCGCCGAGATGTCCGGCGACGTCGAGGGCGAGGGTGCCCAGGTGCTCACCGAGCTCGACGCGGTGGGCAACACGACCAAGGCGATCACCAAGGGCATCGCCATCGCGACCGCCGTGCTCGCGGCGACCGCGCTGTACGGGTCCTATCGCGACGCCGTGCGCACGGCCGTGGACGAGGCCGGCGGACTCGCGGACGCCTCCAAGCTCACCTCGTTCGCGTTCTCCACCGACATCACCCAGCCGAACAACCTGGTCGGGCTGATCCTCGGCGCGGCCGTGGTGTTCCTGTTCAGCGGCCTGGCGATCAACGCGGTCTCCCGGGCCGCGGGCGCGGTGGTGTTCGAGGTGCGCAACCAGTTCCGGACCCGACCCGGGATCATGGACGGCACCGAACTGCCCGAGTACGGCCGAGTGGTGGACATCTGCACCCGCGACTCGCTGCGTGAGCTGGCCACCCCCGGACTGCTCGCGGTGATGGCCCCGATCGCGGTCGGGTTCACCCTGGGCATCGGCCCGCTCGCGGCGTTCCTCGCCGGTGCGATCGGCACCGGCACGCTGATGGCGGTGTTCCTGGCCAACTCCGGCGGCGCGTGGGACAACGCCAAGAAGATGGTCGAGGACGGCAGCTACGGCGGCAAGGGCTCCGCCGCACACGAGGCCACGATCATCGGCGACACGGTCGGCGACCCGTTCAAGGACACCGCCGGACCGGCGATCAACCCGCTGCTCAAGGTGATGAACCTGGTGTCGCTGCTGATCGCGCCGGCGGTGATCAAGCTGAGCATCGGCGCGGACGAGAACGGCGCGCTGCGCGCCCTGGCGGCGGCCTTCTCGATCGTGGTGATCGTGGGCGCGGTCTGGTACAGCAAGCGCAAGTCGGTGGTCGTCGGCGAGGACGAGGGCGACCACGAGGAGCGGGCGACGAAGGCGGCCGCCTGATCCGACCCGAGGTACGTACGGGCGCGGAACCGGAGAAACCGGAACCGCGCCCGTGCCGCGGGCAGAGTGCACGTTTGGCCGAACACCTTTGCGCTGTGCGAGTCTGCGTCCGGCTCCGAGCAAAGGTGGAAAGCGTGTCGAGGAAGTTCCTGGTGGTCTCCGCGCTGGTCCTGGCATCGGCCTTGACCGCATGCGGCGGCGGCGACGACAAGAACGACGAGAACAAGAAGAAGCAGGCCGAACTGCGGGCCTGGGCCGCGAAGGTCTGCGCGGTGGACGTGACGGCGCGGATCGACGAGTCCCGGGTGGCGCTGGCGGATGTGGGGAAGGTGATCCCCAACGAGCAGCCCGCGACCCTGCGCACCCGGCTGGCGGCCGACATCTCCCGACTCGCCGACGCGGACAACGCGCTCGCCGACGCGATCGACAAGGCGGGCATACCCGCGGTCGCCGACGGCGCCACGCTGCGCACCTCGGTGGTCGCGGAGCTGCGCAACGCGGCCAAGGGCTGGGCCGGGATCCAGGCCAAGGTCGAGGGCCTGACCATCGAGAAGCAGAACGAGTTCGCCGACGGGCTGCGCTCGCTGAACCCGGAGATCGACGGGCTGCGCGCGTCCTCGCACACGGCCCTGGACAGGCTGCACCGCGGCGAGGCCGGCAAGGCGCTCGCGGCGGTGCCGGGGTGCGCGGCGGGCAAGCCGGACGCCATCCCGACCACCCCGGTCACCTCGGCGCCCACGAAGAGCACGACGCCGAGCGCCGGTGCCTCCAGTCCCGCGCCGGACAAGTCCACCTCGCCGAGCGCGTCCTCGACCGGTTCCACCGCGCCGAGCAGCCCGCCGCCGAGCGCCGGCGCGGAGTCCTCCTCGGCCCCGCCGACCGGCACGGCACCGGCCGGCTGACCGCCGCCCCGGCGCGCACGAGGCAGGATGGTGCGCGTGACGATGAACGACACCTCCCAGGTGGCCCGACTTCGCGAGGCCCTGATCGCGGCCGGCTACACCGTCGACGGCTGCCTCGACGCCCTCGGCCCCCAGGCATACGCGGCGCTGTCGCGCGGTGAGACCGTGCCGGCGCTGCGTGCCCTGCGGGCGGACGCGGCGAGCCCGCTCGCGGTGCTGATCCGGCTGTTCCTGCTGCAGACGCCCGCGCCCGAGGCGCACGTACGGCGCGCCCTCCCGCTGGCCGAGGCGCTGGCCGGGGGGCTGCTGGAGCAGGACGGCGACCAGGTGCGGCCGCTGGTGGACATCCGGCCCTACGGCGAGGCGGACACCGACTGGTGGGTCGTGTCCGACCTCGGCGCGGGCATCGGCGGGGTCAACGGCCCGGTCCGGGCGGATCACGTGCTGGGCATCGGCGGGGCGTCCACCACGCTCGCCGGCATCACCGTGCGCGAGCGGGTGGGCCGCGCGCTGGACCTGGGCACCGGGTGTGGCGTGCAGGCGCTGCACGCGTCGCGACACGCCGACTCGGTGCTGGCCACCGATGTCAACAAGCGGGCGCTCGACCTGACCCGGCTGACCATGGCGCTGTCCGGGGTGGGCAACGTCGGCCTGGCCGAGGGCAGCCTGTTCGAGCCGGTCGAGGGCGAGCGGTTCGACCTGATCGTGTCCAACCCGCCGTTCGTGATCACTCCGGTGGGCGAGCGGTACACCTACCGCGACGCGGGGTTGCCCGGCGACGAGGTGTGTCGGCTGCTGGTGGCGCAGGCGCCGCGGTTCCTCAACGACGGCGGCTACTGCCAGCTGCTGGCCAATTGGCAGCACCTGCGCGGCCGGGACTGGCAGGACCGGCTGGCCGCCTGGCTGGCGCCCACCGGCTGCGATGCCTGGGTGGTCCAGCGCGACGTGCAGGACCCGGCGCAGTACGCCGAGCTGTGGTTGCGCGATTCGGGTGACCACCACGGCGCCGCGTACGCCGAACGCTACGACGCCTGGCTGGCGGCGTTCGAGCGGGACGGCGTGGAGGGCATCGGATTCGGCTGGATCACGCTGCGTGCGTCGGGCTCCGACACGCCGAACGTGCACATCGAGGACTGGCCGCACGCGATCGAACAACCGCTCGGCGCGGAGGTGCACGCCTGGTTCGGCCGACAGGACGCGCTGGCCCGGACGGACGACGACGGCCTGCTCGACGTCGCCTTCCGGCTCGCCGACCACGTGGTCCAGGAGCAGACCGGCGCGCCGGGCGCCGAGGACCCCGAGGCGGTCGTGCTGCGTCAGCGGCGCGGCATGTGCCGGGCGGACCGGGTGGACACCGTCGGCGCGGCGCTGGCCGGAGCCAGCGACGGCCGGCTTCCGGCCGGCGTCATCGTGGACGCGATCGCCGAGCTGCTCGACGAGGATCCGGCCCGCTTGCGCGATGCCGTACCCGGCGAACTGCGCGGTTTGGTGGCCGACGGATTCCTGCTGTTCCCCGAGGTCGGGGAGCCTGCCGGGGAGCGGCCCGACCCCACCGACTGAGCGCGGCTTGGGCCGGTGCACCGTGATCCGGGGCAGCACGCCTGTACAGTCGCAGGTGTTGTCCCCACAGGATGCTCCTTGCCGTTGCCAAGAAAATGTGTTGTATGGAGGCGGCGGCTTCCAGCTCGACCGCGAACCAACGGGGTCGGGAGGCGGGAACCGCGATGCGCGCGTTACCGTTCGAGGGGCGAGGGACGCGGACGTCGGAGCGAATCGCCGGATCCGGGGGACGGTCCGGTCGGACGGCGGCCTCGGGACGACTCCGTGACAAGCCGAGCAGAACCGGTTTGACACACGGGGCCGACTCCCGGTCACGCTCCGCCACCCGGCAACCGCAATGTGAATACGAATCCCCGAGTACGGCCTTGCCCAACCGGGCACGGCCGCTGCCGACGACGATGGAGAGAGAAGCGAAGGTGTCCCCGAGCAGCGAGACCGCGCGCGACGGCCTGAGACTCGTCATTGTCGAGTCCCCGGCCAAGGCGAAAACGATCAAGGGCTATCTCGGCCCCGGTTACGTGGTCGAGGCGAGCGTGGGACACATCCGCGACCTGCCCAACGGCGCCGCCGAGGTACCGGCGGAGTACGCCGGCAAGCCGTGGGCCCGACTCGGGGTCGACGTCGACGCCGACTTCGAGCCGATCTACGTGGTCAACGCGGACAAGAAGTCCCAGGTCGCCAAGCTGAAGAAGCTCCTCAAGGACGCCGACGAACTCTTCCTGGCGACCGACGAGGACCGCGAGGGCGAGGCCATCGCGTGGCACCTCCTGGAAGTGCTCAAGCCCAAGGTGCCGGTGCACCGCATGGTGTTCCACGAGATCACCAAGGACGCGATCCGCAACGCGGTGAACAACCCGCGTGAGCTGAACCAGCGACTGGTCGACGCGCAGGAGACCCGCCGCATCCTCGACCGCCTCTACGGCTACGAGGTCTCGCCGGTCCTGTGGAAGAAGGTCGGCCCGCGCCTGTCGGCCGGCCGCGTGCAGTCGGTGGCCACCCGCCTGGTGGTCGAGCGCGAGCGGGAGCGCCGCGCGTTCACCTCGGCCTCGTACTGGGACCTGCTGGGCGTGTTCGGCACCGGCCGGGCGGGCGACCCCACCGACCCGAGCACGATGAACGCGCGCCTGGTCTCGCTGGACGGCAAGCGGGTCGCCTCCGGTCGCGACTTCGGCCCGGACGGCAAGCTCAAGAACGCCGGCGTGCTCCAGTTGGAGGAGTCCGGCGCCCGTGCGCTGAGCGCGGCGCTGGAATCCGCGTCGTTCACCGTGCGCGCCGTCGAGCGCAAGCCCTACCGCCGCTCCCCGTACGCCCCGTTCCGCACGACCACCCTCCAGCAGGAGGCCTCGCGCAAGCTCGGCTACGGCGCCAAGCGCACCATGCAGATCGCCCAGAAGCTGTACGAGAACGGCTTCATCACCTACATGCGTACGGACTCCACCACGCTGTCCGAGACGGCCGTCACGGCCGCCCGGGCGCAGGTGCGCGAGCTGTACGGCGCCGAGTACGTGCCGGACGCGCCGCGGGTCTACGCCGGCAAGGTCAAGAACGCGCAGGAGGCGCACGAGGCGATCCGTCCCTCGGGCGAGAGCTTCCGCACGCCGGCCGAGACCGGGCTGTCCGGCGACGAGTTCCGGCTGTACGAACTGATCTGGATGCGCACCGTCGCGTCGCAGATGAAGGACGCGGTCGGCCAGTCGGTGACCGTGCGCATCGGCGGCATCGCGCAGGGCGCGGACCTGCCCGGGCGCGACGCCGAGTTCACCGCGAGCGGCAAGATCATCACCTTCCACGGCTTCCTCAAGGCCTACGTGGAGGGCTCGGACGACCCGGACGCGGAGCTGGACGACCGCGAGCGGCGGCTGCCGATGGTCACCGAGGGCGACGCGCTCAGCGCCGACGAGCTCACCCCGGAGGGCCACGCGACCAAGCCGCCGGCCCGCTACACCGAGGCGTCGCTGATCAAGGAGCTGGAGGACCGGGAGATCGGTCGCCCCTCGACGTTCGCGTCGATCGTCGGCACCATCCTGGACCGCGGCTACACCTTCAAGAAGGGCACCGCGCTGGTGCCCTCCTTCCTCGCCTTCGCCGTGGTCGGCCTGCTGGAGGGCCACTTCGCCACGCTGGTCGACTACGACTTCACCGCGAAGATGGAGGACGACCTCGACCGGATCGCGCGCGGCGAGACCGAGGCCGTGCCGTGGCTGCGCCGGTTCTACTTCGGCGACGAGAGCCGGCCCGACGAGGACCACCTCGGCGGCCTCAAGGCCCTGGTCACCGACCTCAGCTCGATCGACGCCCGCGAGGTCAACTCGTTCCCGGTCGGCGAGGGCATCGTGCTGCGTGTGGGCCGGTACGGCCCCTACGTCGAGCGCGGCGAGCGGCGCGCGGACGTGCCGGACGACCTGCCGCCGGACGAGCTGACCGTGGCCAAGGCCGAGGAACTGCTCGACAAGCCCAGCGGCGACCACGAGCTGGGCATCGACCCGGTCAGCGGGCACATGATCGTGGCCAAGGACGGGCGCTACGGCCCGTACGTGACCGAGGTGCTGCCCGAGCCCGAGGCGCCCGCCGCCCCGGCACCGGCCGCGGACGGTGCCAAGCCGGCCAAGAAGACCGCGAAGAAGGCCGCCGCGAAGAACGGCCCCAAGCCGCGCACCGCGTCGCTGTTCAAGTCGATGGCGCTGGACACCGTCACCCTGGACGACGCGCTCAAGCTGTTCACGCTGCCGCGCGTGGTGGGCAAGCACCCGGAGACGGGTACCGAGATCACCGCGCAGAACGGTCGCTACGGCCCGTACCTCAAGATGGACACCGACTCGCGCTCGCTGGAGACCGAGGACCAGCTGTTCACGGTGACCCTCGAGGAGGCGCTGGCCATCTACGCCCAGCCCAAGGCGCGCGGGCGGGCCGCGGCCAAGCCGCCGCTGAAGGAACTGGGCACCGACCCGGTCAGCGGCAAGGCGGTCACGGTCAAGGACGGCCGGTTCGGCCCGTACGTGACCGACGGCGAGACCAACGCGACGCTGCGTGCGGACGACTCGGTCGAGACGATCACCCCCGAGCGGGGCTACGAGCTGCTCGCGGACAAGCGGGCCAAGGGCCCGGCGAAGAAGACGACCAAGAAGGCGGCGGCCAAGAAGGCCCCGGCGAAGAAGGCGACGGCGACGAAGACCGCCGCGAAGAAGACGGCGGCCAAGAAGCCGGCCGCCGACGGCAAGACCACGAAGTCGGCCGCCGCGAAGGCGACGGCGAGTGCCGGCGCGAAGAACGCGGCCGACAAGGCGTGAGGCGACAAGACTGAGGTAGGGATATCTCGGTACGTTTCGACCAGGCGGCGCCGGCGGGATCCGGCGCCGCCTCGGTCGGTTCCGGCGACGACATCGGGCCCTGTGCTACGGTCCGCCGCCGGAGCACGGGGGATCCGGCCGAGGTTGCCGTTTCCCGTCAGGTGACGACGTTAGGGTTCTCCGTATGACGCACGCGGAGCAGCAAGCGCCGGATTCGGCGATACCGCCCCGTCAGGTCGAACCGACAGAGGGCATCGGGGGCGTGCTGAGCATCCGCCCCTTCCGCCGCTTCTGGTTCGCGGTCGCGGCCTCCGCGCTGGGCGATTGGCTCGCGTTGCTGGCGCTGACCTCGGCCGCGCTGTGGACCGTCGAGGGCGACTACCGCAAGCACGCCACCGCGGTCGCGGTGGTGTTCGCGCTGCGGATGTTGCCGGCCGCCGTGGTCTCCTCGGTGGCGGGCGCGATCGTGGACCACCTCGACCGGCGTTGGACGCTGGTGACGTGCGACGTGATCCGGGCCCTGGTGCTCGTGTCCGTGCCGTTCGTGGACAAGTTGTGGTGGGTCTGGGGCGCGACCGCGGTGGTCGGTGTGGTCGGCGCGCTCGCCGGACCCGCCCGCGACGCCACCGTGCCCAACCTGGTGCCGCGCCAACGGCTGGGCACCGCCAACCAGTTCAACCTGGTCACCTCCTACGGCGCGGCCCCGGCGGCGGCGCTGCTGTTCATCCTCGGCGCGCTGATCGGCACCGCCTTCTCGCACGACGTGTCGATGTTCGTCGAGCACCCCTCGAACCTGGCCTGCTACACCGCGGGCGCGGTGTTCCTGCTCGCCTCGGTGTTCGCCTTCCTGATCCGGATGCCCACCCGCGGCCGCTCGGTCAGCACCCGGCGACCCAACCCCTTCAAGGTGCTCGCCGACGGCCGCAGGGTGTTCGGGCACGGGCGCACCGCGCGCGGCCTGATCGTCGGGATGATCGCGCTGTTCCTGGCGGGCGGCGCGCTGGTGGCCACCGCTCCGCTGCTGGTGGCCGGCCTGCATGCGGGCAACGCGGCCTACGGCACGGTGTTCCTGATGCTCATCGCGGGCGTCAGCGCGGGCATGTTGTGGGGCCCGAGGGTGGTGCCGGCGTTCAGCCGACGTCGGCTGTACGGCATGGCGGTGATGTTCGCCGGACTGACCCTGCTGATCCTGGCCGCGGTCGCCAACGTGGTGGTGGCCGCCGTACTCGCCGCCGTGCTCGGCGTGTTCGCGGGCGTCGCGTGGGTCACCGGATACACCATGTACGGCCTGGACTTCGGCGAGGACCTGCGGGCCCGGGCGTTCGCGTTCGCGCAACTGATCGTGCGGATCGTGCTGTTCGTGGCGCTGGTCGCCGGGCCGATCGCCGCGGGCTACCTGGGCATGCGCTCGTGGGTGATCGCGGACCGGTTCACCTTCGACTACAACGGAGCCGCGCTGGTCCTGGCCGGCACGGGCGCGTTCGTGGTGATCCTGGGCTGGGTCGCGCTGCTGAGCGTGGACGACCGGCGCGGCGTGCCGATCCTGCGCGACCTCGCCGCGGCCACCCGCAACGAGGACCACATCACCGGCCGACCGGCCGGAGCCACCGGCTTCTTCATCGCCCTGGAGGGCGGCGAGGGCGCGGGCAAGTCGACCCAGGCCAACGCGATCGCGGCCTGGATCCGGGCCAAGGGACACGAGGTCGTGGTCACCCGCGAGCCCGGCGCGACCGAGGTCGGCAAGCGGCTGCGGGCGATGCTGCTCGACCTGGACGGCGCTCCGGTCGACCCGCGCACCGAGGCGCTGCTGTACGCGGCGGACCGCGCCGAGCACGTGCAGACCGTGATCCTGCCCGCCCTGCGGCGCGGCGCGATCGTGATCAGCGACCGCTACATCGACTCCTCGATCGCCTACCAGGGCGCCGGTCGCGGCCTGGGCGCGCGGGAGATCGGCCGGGTCTCGCGCTGGGCCACCGACGGGCTGCTGCCCGACCTGACCATCCTGCTCGACCTGGACCCCTCGGTGGGACACGGCCGCTTCACCGAGGCGCCCGACCGCCTGGAGTCCGAGCCGCGCGAGTTCCACCTGCGGGTGCGGCACGCGTTCCTGGACCTGGCCGCGCACGACCCCGACCGCTACCTGGTGGTGGACGCCGACCAGGAGCCGGACGCGGTCACCACGCCGATCCGGCACCGGCTCGACCGCGAACTGCCGCTGTCCGAGCAGGAGAAGCGCCAGGCGCTGGAGCTGGCCAAGCGCATGCGCGAGGAGGACGCCCGGCGCAAGGCCGAGCAGGCCGCCCGGGACGCGGAGAAGGCCGCGCTGATCGCCCGGCTGCGGGCGGAGAGCGAGGAGCGTCAGCGCCAGGCCGAGCAGGCCCGGCTGGAGGAGGAATCCGCGCGGCTGGCCGAGGAGGAGCAGCGGCACGCCGAGGAGGAGGCCCGCCGGATCGCCGCCGAGGCGGACGAGCGGGCCCGTGCCGCGGCCGAGGCGGCCGAGGAGGCCCGGCTGCACGCCGAGGCCGAGCGCCGTCGGCTCGCGCTGGAGGCCGAGCGCCGGGCCGAGGAGCAGCAGCGGGTCGCCGAGGAGGCCAAGGCCCGGGCCGAGGAGGCTCGGGTGCGCGCCGAGGAGGAGGCCGAGCGCCGCGACGAGCAGCGCCGCCGGCTGGAGGAGGCGTCCGCGCTCCAGGCCGAGCAGGCCAGGGCCGATGCCGAGGAGGAGCGCGAGGCGGCTCTGGAGCGGCAGCGGTTGGCCGAGGAGGAGCGCGACCGGTTGCAGGCCGAGGCGGCCCGCGACGTCGAGCGCATGCGGGCCGAGGAGGCGATCCGGGTCGCCGACGAGCGCCGGGCCGCCGAGGAGCGCCGGCGGGCGGAGGACGCGCTGCGCCGGGCCGAGTCGGATCGCCGCCGGGCCGAGCGGGAGGCGTCGCGTGCGGCCGAGGCCGCGGCGTCCGCCCAGGCCCGCGCCGCGCAGGAGGCCGCCGCGCTGGCCGCGGAGGCGGGTCCCTCCCGGGACGGCGACATGGTCGAGACGCCGGTGCACGGGATCCGGCGGCCGGACCCGTCGATGGCGGACACGCCCGTACACGGCATCCCGAAGCCGCCCGCGGACGACGCCGACACCACCGAGTTGCAGCAGATCCGACTGCGCGAGGCGGCCGAGGACACCCGGGAGATCCCGCAGGTGAACCTGGACGAGACGCACGCACTGCCCACGGTCGTGCCGCCGCCGGCGGAGCCGGGCGATCACACACTGGCCGACGACCTGCTCGGGCCGTGGACGGCCGGCCCGGACGCGGACGACGCGGAAGCGGCGGACGCGGGTACGCCCGACGAGTCGGGCGAGCCGGGGCGCAAGCGGCGCTGGCGTCGTAACAAGGCCTGACGCCCGGGCCTGATCACGGGGCTTGATCACGGGGTCTGACGCCGGGGCCTGACACGGCCCTGGCGTCCGGTCGTCGGGTGGGTCTTGTCGGTCCGGTCGTCGGCCGCGGAGTGTCGGTTCGGCCCTCGGGCGGGCCTGGTGGTCCGGTCGTCGGTCGGGCTCCGGCGGTCGGGCTCCGACGGCCCGGCCTCGGTCGGGTCCGTCCGAGGGTGACGTGGCCTCGATTGTCACGTCACCCCGGTACGGTCGTATCGGGGGTACACCGGATCGAGGAGACAAGAGCGCGTGACCGTCTGGGACGACCTCGTCGGGCAGGATCGCGTCGCCGAGCAACTGCGCACGGCCGCCGGCGCCGCCCGGGCGGTCCTCGCGGGCGAGGGCGTCGGCGGGATGACCCACGCGTGGCTGTTCACCGGCCCGCCCGGGGTCGGCACGGCGACCGCCGCGCGGGCGTTCGCGGCGGCGCTGCAGTGCGTCAGCCCGGACCTGGCCCTGGGCGCCGAGCCCGGCTGCGGGCACTGCGACGGTTGCCACACCGCGCTTACCGGGACGCACGCCGACGTCGACGTGGTCGCCACCGAACTGCTCTCGATCGGCGTCAAGGAAACCCGCGACCTGGTCCGCCGCGCGGCCATGACGCCGGCGGGCGGGCGCTGGCAGGTGATCATCCTGGAGGACGCCGGCCGGCTCACCGAGGGCGCGGGCAACGTACTGCTCAAGGCGATCGAGGAACCCGCCGACCGTACCGTGTGGCTGCTGTGCGCACCGTCCCTGGAGGACGCGCTGCCCACGATCCGCTCGCGCTGTCGCAATGTGGCACTGCGTACGCCTCCGGCCGGCGCGGTGGCCGATCTGCTGATGCGCCGGGACGGAATCGACCCGGCGATGGCTGCGTTCGCGGCATCCGCGTCCGGCGGCGACATCAAGAGCGCACGCCGGTTGGCACTGGACGAACAGGCGCGTGGACGCCGGGCCGACGTGCTGCGGATCCCGATGGTGGTCGGCGACATCGGCCTGGCGATGGCCGCGGCACAACGGCTGGTGGACGCCGCCGCCGAGGACGCGAAGCAGGTCGCGGCGGACCTGGACGGTCGCGAGACCGAGGATCTGCGGGCCGCACTGGGGGCGGTCGGCGGTGGCCGGATGCCCAGCGGCACGGCCGGCGTGATGAAGGAACTGGAGAACAAGCAGAAGAAGCGGGCCACCCGCACCCAGCGGGACTGCCTGGACCGGGCACTCGTGGACCTGACCGCGTTCTACCGGGACGTACTGGCACTGCAACTGCGCGCGGCCGTGCCCCTGGCCAACGACGTGCTGCGCGCGGACCTGGACACGATCGCCCGCTCCTCCACCCCGGAGGCGACACTGCGCCGGATCGAGGCGATCCTGGCCTGTCGGCGGGCGATCGACGCGAACGTGGCGCCCCTGCTGGCCGTCGAGGCGATGGTGCTGACACTGCGGACGGGATAGGCCGGTCGGTCGGGGCGAGCGCTTCCCGGCCTCGGCGCCGGCTCGGCCGACTGCCGCGTCGCGCGTCCGCTCGGTGGTCGGGTGGGGTCGGCGTGGTCCGTGTTCGTGCTGCTCGTGCGCTGCGCTCGGCCCGTTCGGTCGTCCGCTCGACGGGTGCGTCGGAAGGCCGTCCGGTTGTTTGCGGGTGTGTTCGGTTCGGGCCTTCACTCCTTGGAGCGGAGGTGCTCTTCGGGCGGAACCCGGAACCCCCGCTCGGACGTCATCGTGGGAGAGTTCGCGGGAACATTGTGGCTGGTGAGGTTCGGAAGGACGGTGCGGGGTTGCGTTCCGTGACCAGGACGCTCAAAGGTCTGCTGATCGCGGTGACCCTCGGGGCGGTTGTCGTTCTCGTGCTGAGAGCGCGCAAGTCGCGTGGTGCGGCCGACCCGGCCGAGAGCCTCTCGTCGACCGATTCGGCAGCTGATTCGGCAACCGATTCGACAGCCGGTCCGACGGACGGTGCGAAGGCCGATCCAACGGAGGTTCCGGCGCGACCGAAGGCCGGTCCGAGGGGCGAACCGGGGTTCCGGGCCGCCATGTCGACGCCGGCCGAGGTGCGGGGTGGGACGTCGAGCCGGCCCGGGCCGATCGCGCCCGTTGCGCCCGATGCGCCCGTCGCTCCGGCCGCGCGGGTCCGTGCGGCCGAGTCGACGAACGCGCCCGAGCGGACGAGTGCTTCGCAGTCGCCCCGGATTCGAGCCGAGGCGCCGCTGCCGTTCGCGCCGGTGGAGCTCACCTCGTCCGCGCCCGCGGGTCTGGCTCGACACGAGTCGATGCGCGTTGCCGAGCCCCGGCCGATCGGGGCCGACCCGGCGTCCGTTCGTCGTAAGCGTGGGGTGCGCTCGCCGCTGGGCATCGGGCTGCTCGCGCTGGCCGTGGTCGCGGCGGGTGTCGGCGGCACCTTCGCGTACAAGGGCATCTCCGACGACGACAAGCAGAACGTAGCGTCCTCCACCGGCGCCGACCCGTCGGTCGAACCGTCCGCCACGTCGGCCCAACCCAAGGCCGCGCCACAGAAGTTCACCAAGGTGGGCGCGAAGTCCGGTGGCACGCTGAACAGGACGACCCTCGCGGGCGGCCGGTCCGGAGTCACCGCCGATGTGTGGGTCTGGCTGCCGCCGGGCTACGACAACGCCGCCAACCAGGGTCGCAGTTACCCCGTACTGGTCACCCAGTCCGCGCTCCCGGGCATCGAGTCGAACAGCTTCGTGGACGACTCCGTGCCGTTCCTGACCAAGCTCGCGGCGGCCATCGAGGCCGGTACGGTCCCGCCGTACATCGTGGTCGCGCCCGAACTGATGCCGTACTCGAAGCAGGATGCGGAAGCCGGTCGGACGGCGGCCAAGGACACCGAGTGCAGCGACATCCCGAACGGGCCGAAGATGGCCACCTTCCACAACGAGGACGTGCGCGAGGCGGTGCTGGCGACCTACCGCGCGAGTGCCGACCGCGCCTCGTGGGCGCTGATCGGGGACGGCTCGGGCGGCCTGTGCTCGGTCAAGTACGCGTTGCAGTACCCGCAGTACTACGCGGCGGCGGTCAGCCTGTCCGGCCGGACCACGCTCAAGTCCCCGCTGTGGGGCGCCGATGCGGCGGCGAAGACGGCGAACGACCCGGTCAGGCTGCTCGACGCGCGGCCCGACGTACAGATCCTGCTCTCCGGTCACACCGGCAGCACGGGCAGCGAATTCGCCGCCAAGGCCAAGGCGCCGACGTCGGTCAAGGCGATCCCGGGCGCCGGCGGAGCCTCCGGCGACATAGTGCGTCAACTGCCCGAGGCACTCGCCTTCCTGGGGCGCAACACCCGGACCCCGGCGGCATGACGCGACGCGGCGGGATCGGACCGGGCGCCCCGGGGCGGGCGCGCGTGGCCCGGGCCCGCCGCGTACCGTTCGTGCGTGAGTGTCCGTTCGATGGTAGGCAGTACGCGTGAAACGAATATCCCGGGTGGGACTCCTCGGCCGTGCGATTCCGGTCGCGCTCGCCGTCGCGACAGTCGCGAGCTGTACGGTCGCGTCCGATCTCGGTGATGCCGCGGGTGGCGCCCGATCCGGCCCGGCCCGGCCCACCGCGGCCGGTGCCAAGGGACCGGCCACGCCCGGTGACCCCGATCCCCGGCTGACGCGCTTCTACACCCAGCAGCCCGCCTGGAAGGCGTGCGAGAGCGACGACCCCGACGAGCGCAGCCAGGCCAAGGCGTTCCGCTGCGCGACGTTCACCGTGCCGCTCGACTACTCCCGGCCGACCGGCAAGACCATCGACATCGCGGTCACCCGCAAGACCGCGGGCAAGCCCGGGCAGCGGATCGGCTCGCTGCTGCTCAATCCCGGCGGTCCGGGTGGCTCCGGGGTCGAGGCGGCGTGGTGGATGGCCGAGGACACCATCGGCAAGCCGCTCCAGGACGCCTACGACCTGATCGGCTTCGACCCGCGCGGGGTCGAACGCAGCGCGCCGGTGAAGTGCATGACCGACGCCGAGCGGGACGCGTACGTGGCGGAGGACCTGCCCGAGGATCCGGTCCGGGCCGAGGCGCGGGCCAAGGAACGGGAGAAGACCTACGCGGCGGAGTGCCAGAGCCGGTCCGGCGAACTGCTGCCCTACGTCGGCACCGACAACGCCGCACGCGACATGGACGTCCTGCGCGCGGCCCTGGGTGACGAGAAGCTCAACTACATCGGCTTCTCCTACGGCACCTACCTGGGCGCCACCTACGCGGAACGCTTCCCGAGCCGCACCGGGCGACTGGTCCTGGACGGAGCGGTGGACCCGGCCGCGGACAACCTGAGTGCGTCGGTCGAGCAGCAGGTGGGCTTCGACCGATCGTTGCGCCGCTTCGCCGAGGACTGCGCGGGGCGTTCGGGCTGCGCGCTCGGCAACGACCCGAAGACCGCGCCGACCAGGGCCGCCGACTTCCTCGACGGTCTGCAGGAGAACCCGCTCACCGGCCGGGGCGGCCGCAAGCTCACCTCCAGCCTGGGCTGGACCGGCGTGATCAGCCTGCTCTACGGCGACAAGGACACCGCGTGGAAGTACCTGCGCGACTCGCTCGCCGACGCGATCGTGCGCAAGTCGCCGGACGCGCTGCTGTTCTACGCCGACAACTACAACGGGCGGGACGAGGAAGGGCACTACGACAACAGCTCGGACGCGTTCATCGCGATCGGCTGTGCGGACGGGTCCGGGGACGCGCCGACGCCGCAGCAGGTACAGGCCGCGCTGACCCGGCTCAAGGCCGAGGCGCCGCTGCTGTCGCGCGATGTCACCGCCGAGGACCTGACCGGGCAGAGCTGCGAGGACTGGCCGTTCAAGTCGCCGGCGAAGCCGCACACGATCCGCGCGCAGGGCAGCGCGCCGATCCTGGTGGTCGGGACGACGGGTGACCCGGCCACGCCGTACGCCTCGGCCGAGAAGCTGGCGAGCCAGCTGGCCGACGCGACGCTGCTGACCTTCGAGGGCGAGGGGCACACGGCGTACGGCGGCAACAGCACGTGCGTGGACGGGGCGGTGGAGGGGTTCCTGCTGCGGGGGACCATGCCGGCGAAGGGGAAGCGGTGTAGTTGATCGGGCGGCTGCGTTGCCGCGTGACCGCGTGACCGCGTGACCGCGTGACCGCGTGACCGCGTGACCGCGTGACCGCGTGACCGCGTGACCGCGTGACCGCGTGACCGCGTGACTGCGTGACTGCGTGACTGCGTGACTGCGTGACCGCGTGACCGCGTGACCGCGTGACCACGGGACCGCGGGACCGCGGGACCGCGTCGTCGCGTCGTCGGGAGTATCGCCGGGTTGCGTGGTTACCCTCCCCTGAGGTGCACGGTCGTACTGGGCTAGCTGAGGAGCGGGTCGCATGATGCGGGGTTCGTGCGCGAGGGTCGTCGCGGCGGTGGTCGGCCTGCTCCTGGTGGCGGGCTGCGAGTCGGGATCGTCGGCGAAATCACCAAACCGGGTCGCGGACTCCGCCAAGGCGCCCGCGACCGCCGACCCGGACGGCACGCCCACCGACAAGGCGCCGCCGACCGCCGCGGTCGAGCCGATCGGGTGGACCGCGTGTACCGGCGGCTTCCAGTGCGGCACGCTCCAGGTGCCGTTGGACCACGCCAAGCCGGACGGCCCGAAGATCAAGCTCGCGGTGATCAAGAAGCCCGCCGGCGGCCCGAATCGCATCGGTTCGCTGGTGCTCAACCCGGGCGGTCCGGGCGGCTCCGGTCTGGACTTCGCCCAGTACGCGGCCCTCAGGTATCCGGCCGACCTGCGCAAGCGCTTCGACATCGTCGGCTTCGACCCGCGCGGCGTCGGCCGCAGCACGGCGATCGGCTGCCTGACCGACAACGCGATGGACACCTTCACCCAGCTCGACGCGACACCGGACACCCCCGCCGAGGAGCAGGCCTGGCTGGACGGCACCGGCGCCTACGGGCGGGCCTGCGCAAACAGGTCGAGCGATCTGCTGGGCCACGTGAGCACCGTGGACGCGGCGCGCGACATGGACCTGCTGCGTGCGGCCCTCGGCGACGAGAAGCTCTACTACGTGGGCGCGTCGTACGGGACCTTCCTCGGCGCGACCTACGCCGAGCTGTACCCGAGCCGGGTCGGCCGGCTGGTCCTGGACGGCGCGATGGATCCGAGCCAGTCGGCGGTGGCCGCCAACAAGGTGCAGGGCGGCGGCTTCGAGACGGCGCTGGCGGCGTTCCTGGACAACTGCGTCGGCGGTGGCTCGTGCTCGCTCGGCGCGACCCGCGCGGCCGGCCTGGCCAAGATCCGCGGCCTGCTCGAACAACTCGACGCGCGCCCGCTGCCCGGCGACGCCACCCGCAGGGTCACCGAGTCGATCGCGACCACGGGCATCCTGTCGCCGCTGTACTCCAAGGACCAGTGGCCGGACCTGCGGCAGGCGCTGGAGGCGGCACTGCGCGGCGACGGGCAACCGCTGCTCGAACTCAACGACCAGTACTACGAGCGCGGCCCGGACGGAAAGTACAAGAACCTGATGGCCGCCAACGCGGCGGTGAACTGCCTGGACGCGCCGCCGGCCGCCACGTCCCGGGAGGACGTCGAGCGCGAGCTGCCCGGCTACCTGGCCGACTCGCCGACCTTCGGCCGCAACCTCGCCTGGGCCGGCCTGACCTGCGCCTCCTGGCCGATCCCGCCGACCGGCCGGCCACACCCGATCAGGGCCGAGGGCGCCGCCCCGATCCTGGTGGTGGGCACGACCCGGGACCCGGCCACCCCATACACATGGGCCCAATCCCTGGCCGGCCAACTGGCCTCCGGCACCCTCCTGACCTACGACGGCGACGGCCACACCGCCTTCGGCCGAGGCAGCGACTGCATCGACCGCACGGTGGTCGACTACCTCACCCAGGGCACCGTCCCCACCAAGGGCAAGAC
The DNA here is from genome assembly GCF_044458105.1 of Embleya sp. NPDC050493. NCBI lineage: Bacteria > Bacillati > Actinomycetota > Actinomycetes > Kitasatosporales > Streptomycetaceae > Embleya > Embleya sp. NPDC050493. Next base: position 111,119 of record NZ_JBITHP010000015.1, on the reverse strand, counting down.
CTGCCGCTGACCCCCGACAAACGCGCGTGTGGACCACCCCGACGGGTGTGTACACTCATTCCCTGTCGCCACCTTCGAGGTGGAGAGACAAGCCGCCTTAGCTCAGTCGGCTAGAGCGACGCACTCGTAATGCGTAGGTCAAGGGTTCGACTCCCTTAGGCGGCTCCGTGAAACCCCAGGTCGGGCAGGCTGCCGACCTGGGGTTTTCTGCTGGTCCGGGTGGGGGGCTGGATGCCGAAGGTGCCGGAAAGTCGGCGCGTCGCGCGCATGGCTGTCAATGAGGTCCGGGCGCTGCTGGAGCGGCACGGCCACATCGTGCAGGAGATCGACGGTGGCAACGACCACGGCGAGGATCTGCACGTCACCTTCGTCCGGAATGAACAGCGGACGGAGGATTCCCTGGCCATTCAGGTGAAGGGCGGCGTCTCGACACGAACGAGAAAGGGTCACCGCATTCCCGTCGGTGACCACGGGAGCAACTGGCGTGACGGCAGCCTCCCGGTGCTCTGTGTGGTGCACGATCCCGAGCGAGGCGGCCTTTTCTGGGCCAACGCGACCCGTCAGCTCCGTCGGGCTCGTGCGCTGCGCAAGACGCCGAAGTCCATCGTCGTCTCCCGGCACTTCGTGTTGAACGATGCGCACATCGACGCATTCGTGGAGGGCATGCGCCACTATCTGATTCGAGAACGCGAGGGTGTCGGCAGGTGGGCGGACATGGCGGATGTCGAATTCGCTCCCGAGGACATCGTCAAGCCGTTCCAGAACGAGTACGGCGAGCCCATGGTCTTCTGGCAGCGGCGTGGCGAGCCGTTCGCGGTTCTTCTTCACCACGACCTGGACTGGGACCCGGTGCCCGTTCAGGAGCGGATGCTTCGCTTCGAACCGATTCCGTCGATCGGCAACGTCATTCTCAATACCGCGGAAGCGCACTGGCTCATGGGGTGTTTCAAGTCCACGGAATGGTGGCGACGCCCGATCGGGCAGTCCGATCCTGCGTGACCCGCGTCGGATCTGCATAGGTTACCGGGGTCATCCGGCCCGGGTCGGTACGTTTCCGACCCGGGCCCTGTGTTGTTCCTCAGGCGTGGAGACGGGCGCCGAGGGGTTCGCCCTCGGGGGTGCCCGGGAGGATGTAGGCCACTGCCGATGAGCGGTGTTCGAGGAATGGGTTCAGGGCGTCTCGGGCCGACAGGCGGGTCTGGACGCGGGTGAACAGGGCCGGGTCGCGCATGTAGGCGCAGAAGAGCAGGCCGCGGTCGGTGGGGCCGTCGTCGTAGTTGTAGCTGCGGCGGAGCATGCGGGCTCCGGCGTCGAGGCGGGGGCTGGTGAGGCGGACGTGGGCCGTGACCGGGATGACGTAGGAGCCGTCCGGGTGCTTGGCGTAGATGTCCGGGTCGTCGTGTTCGGTGGTGCCGGTCAAGGGGACGCCGTCGGTGGCTCGGCGGCCGATCATCTTGTTTTGGTGGTCTTGGGGGATGGCCGCGAAGCCGGCTACGTCCATGTGGATTTTGCGGAACACCAGGGTGGTCGCGTGTTCGTGGGCTCCCGGTGGGCCCCAGACCCAGCGCCCGGCGGTCGGGTCGTCGGGGTTGGCGGTGCCGTCCTTGAGGCCGAAGAGGTTGCGCGGGGTGATGCCCGGTGGGGTGTGGGGCAGGAAGCCGGATTGGGTCCAGCGGGGGACGGCGCCGGCGGACTGTGCGGCGGCGGTGGCCAGTTCGGCGACGATGGTGAGCGTCCAGCGGTCGGCGGCGCAGAGTTGGAGGAGTATGTCGCCGTTGCTGCGGGCCGGGTCCAGGCGGTCGCCGGGGAAGGCGGGCAGGTCGGCCAGCTCGGCGGGCACGTTCAGGGCGAGGCGGGTCGCGAGGGCGGGGCCGACGCCGACGACGCAGGCGAGGCGGGTCGGTTCTCCGGTGTGCAGGCGCGGGTCGGGCAGTGTGCCGGCGGCCGCGCCGGACAGGGTGTGGGTCAGTTCGGTGAGGATGTTGCGCAGCGTCTCGCGGTCCGCGCCGGCGGTCGTCGGCGGGATGTCGAAGGAGAGTATGTGGGTGGCGGGTAACTGAGGCCCCGTCACACCGGCTTGGCGCGGGCCGTGGAAGGGGATCGCGGCCGCCGGCGGGGCGCCGGACGCGGTGTCGCGGCGCTGTGGTCGGCTCGCCTTCGGTTCCGCCGCCGCGCCGACCGCCGCGGCCAGCGCCGCTCCGGTCGCGAGCAGGGCTCTGCGTCCCAAACCGGATGTGGCAGGTCGCGCCTGCTCCTGTCGACTTTCCGGGTCGGTATGCATGGGCGACATTGCAGACGATAGAACACCTGTCATGCAACTCCTGCCTCCGCAAAGCTCGTTACGTCCATGGACGTCCCGACCTGTCGTCCTTCGGACGCGGACGACGATGCTGCGCCACCTGTCCCTGGCGCTCGTTTGTCTCGCGCCGACGGTCGCGGCCTGCTCGTCGTCGACGGACGCCGAACCGTCCGCCGGGAAGCACCCCGCCGGGAACGTGCTTCGTGTGCCGCAGGACTTCCGCACCGTGCAGAAGGCGGTGGACATCGCTCGTGAGGGCGACACGGTGCTGGTCGGCCCCGGCGTATATCGCGAGAGCGTGCGGGTCACCAAGCCGCGCGTGGTGCTGCGCGGCACGGATCGCAACACCGTGGTCTTCGACGGGGGTGTGCGGCTCGCCAACGGCATCACCGTCACCGGCGCCGGCTCCGTGGTGGAGAACCTCACCGTCCGCGGCTACCTCGCCAACGGCGTCCTGTTCACCGGGGTCACCGACGAGCGACTGCAACAGCGAGGCGCGGGCGGCTCGGCGTACAACCCGCTGGACACCACCCGCTTTCCGATGGTGCAGGGGTTCCGGGCCACCAAGGTGACGGCGTACAACAACGGGCTCTACGGCATCTACGCCTTCGACGCGCGCGGTGGCGTCATCGAGGACTCGTACGCGTCCGGGCAGGCCGATTCCGGGATCTACGTCGGCCAGTGCAAGCCGTGCGACACGCTGGTGCGCGGTAACACGGTGGAGCGCAACGCGGTCGGCATCGAGATCACCAACGCCTCGGAGGGCCTGTCGGTGCTCGGCAACCGCGTCGTCGGCAACCGGGTCGGCGTCACGGTGAACTCCAACGACCTGGAGGCGCTCGCGCCACAGCACGGCGCGGTGATCGCCGGCAACGTGATCACCGACAACAACGCGTCGGACACGCCCGAACAGGCCGACGGCGGCTTCGGGATCGGCATCGGGATCGGTGGCGGCCAGGAGAACCGCATCGCGCGCAACCTGATCCGGGGCAACCGCTCGGCCGGTGTCCTCGTCACCGACCCGGCCGGCCACCCGGCCGTCGGCAACCGGGTCGAAGGCAACCGCGTCACGGACAACGGTGCCGACCTGGTCACGGCCTCGGCCGACGCCGGCAACTGCTTCACCGGCAACTCCCCCGCGACGCAGAGCCCGAACGGCCTGGAGGACATCGCCGGGTGCGGCGTCGCCCCTCGGCGTGCCGTCCCGGCGGGTCGGGCCGTGCCCGTCCAGCCGCCGCCCGGTGTTCCGTTCCACGCCGTGCCCGCCCCGCCCGCGCAACCCTCGATGCCCGACCCCGCGGTGCCCGGCCGGCCGGCGATCGACCTGCCCGGCGCCGTCGATCCCGACCGCTACCCGCTGCCGACCGACGCCGCCGCGATGCCGCAGCCGGGATGAGCCGGGCCGGCGTACACCGGTGTGGCGGGGAGCAGGCTCAACCGGCGACCCACGGCGCTTCGGGCATGCGCGCCCTGTCGTCGCGTCCGGTGATCTCGACGGTCGTCGGGGTACCCAGGCCCGGCATGCGCATCGTCACCCGCCGCAGCCCGCCGTCACCATCGACCCAGTACGTCAGCGGCGACAACTCGCCGTCGGTCGCCCCGCCGCGCGCGGCGTCCTGGGCACGTGGGCCGGCGAACCTGTCGTAGTCGCGACCCTGGATGCGATCGCTGCCCAGCCATCGCGCCCCGGACTGCGCGAGCAGCAGCGGATTGTCGGGCCGGTCCGCGCCGAGCCCGACCAGCAGGCGGAGCCCGGAGTCCAGGGGGTCCGCGGTGTAGGCGCGCGAGGACCAGCCCTGGCGGGGGATGCGCTCGGCCTGCTCCCAGGGCGGACCGCCGGCGCCCTGCGGTGGCGGTGCCAGGCCCAGCCCGCCGCCGTCCCAGACGATCAGGCCGCGATCGACTCGGCCGCCGGCTCCGGTGACCTCGTAGCCGCCCACGCCCCGGTGGTTGCGGTAGTCCACGACCCCCTCGACCCGGATCGAGACACCGCCGCCCTCGTCGGCGGTGAGGGTCATCGCGACCGGACTCGCCTGAAACAGCGTGAGCCGCGACAGCGCCAGGCGCGACGCCTCGTCGACGGTCACCGCCCGGTCCCTGTCGCCGCCGTCGGAGAGCGCCCGATGGACGGCCAGGCCACCTGCCGTCGTCCCGCCCAGCGCGACCGCCGCCAGGAGCGCGAACCAGAGCCGCCGCCGACGCGGCGGGCGGTCGCCGGTCTTCTTCCGGGCCATGCGGATGCCTTCCTCACGTCGATCAACACACGGGCGGGTTCGTGAACCCTCGGTCCACGAACCCGCCCGATCCATCTCTTTCGACAGCCGGGGCCCGGCGTCCGGTCTCGAACCCGGGCCGCCGAGCCCGGAGTTACCGCTGCCGGACCCCGCGCCTGCGGAACAGCACCAGCGCCCCACTGCCGAGCGCGATCATCGCCGCCGAGACGCCGAAGACCAAGGGCAGGTTCCCGCCCAGACCGGTACGGGCCAGCGGCCCCGAAGAGCCGCCGTGGTTCCCACCCGACGTGGTCGGCGTGGCGGATGCCGTAGGCGTACTCGTCGGCGGAGGCGTCGTCGGCGGAGGCGTGGTGGGCAGCAGTCGGTTGACCGCCGTCACCTCGACTCCGACGTCGAGATTCTGCGCGTTCAGCACCAGCGGGCCGAGCACCGGTTTCTCCGGAGGGGCGTAGCCCTGGGGTGGACTGATCTCCTTCCAGAAGTACGTCCCGGGCAGCACGTCGCGTTTGCAGCCGCCGTCGGTCCCGGTCGTGCAGGGCTCACCGACCTTCGTATCGGGAGTGGTGCCGTCGGACTGCAATCCGTCGGTCCCGTTCGTCTCCCGCCACAACTCGAACTTCGCCCCGGCCAGCGCCTTGCCGTCCTGGTCGTGTTTGACCAGGCGCACCGCGCCTTCCTGTTGGCGGAATCCGAAGTCGAACGTGTGATCGTTCTCGCCCGGTCCGCCGGTGGTCAGCGCCCGTTCCGGGTAGCGCCCGCCGGGCGGGACCTTGCCCTTGGAGTCCACGAAGCGGTTGTCGCCGACGCCCTCGTCGGTCGGCACCCACTGGTACAGCGGTCCGTTCGGCGCGTAGTCGGCCGGGTTGTCGATCCGGATCGTGTACTTGGTTTTCGGCTTCAGACCGCCGGTCACGTTCGAGTCGTCGAAGTAGTACTCACCGCGCGGTGACGTCTTCGTCGTCCCGACCACCTTGCCGGACTCGTCGTAGAGGTTGACCGTGGCGCCGGGAACCGGACGCTGACCCGGGCTCTGGATGCCCTTGCGCTCGGGGTCGTACCAGACCCGGTTTCCGATCTGGAGCGGCGCCTGGTCGCAGAGCACCTCCAGGTCGCCCATCGAGGCGCCCTTGCCGAAGGAGGCGTTGCCCTCGGTGTTCAAGCGCAGGCCCGCGGCGGGCTGCCGCGTCCCGTCGCGCTTGGTGAACATCGTGCCGGCGCCCCACGCCGTGTCGACGGGGTCGACACCGGCGGTCGCGACGAACTCCTCCACCTTCGACAGCGCGAGGCCGGCGTAGGCGGCGTTCGGGTGGCCGCCGCCCATGGTGTTGACGTCGAAGAACCTGGTTCCCCGCGGCGTCTTCCCACAGCCGGTATTGGTGTCCATGACGTACTTGCCGTCGGACAGGCACGCCTTGTTCAGGTCGCCGCCGGCCACCATGGCAATGGCGGTCGTCGGGTCTCCGGGCCGTGCGTACGCCGTGGTGCGGTCGGTGAACCGGTCGCGGAACGCCAGCAACATCGAGCCGTCGGTCTCGAAGGCGATGTCGGCCAACTCGGGTTCGGGGTTGGCCATGGCGCCGCTGCACGGCTGCCCGTTCTGCTGCGTGGGGAACGTGTCCGTCCACGGGAACCAGCCCGCCCCGGAGCAGGCCCCGCCGAGCGTGGCCTTGCGCGGGTAGTCCAGGGGCTGGTTCAGCACGGCCTTGCCGAAGACGCCTGTCGCCGGGTCGAAGGACAGGACCACGGCGCGCAGGTCCGAGACCTTCCCGGTCGACTCGCCCGAGCAGACGCCGCCGACGTATCCGACTCCGTCCTGCAGGCCCAGGCCGAAGGGACGCCAGTCGCCCGAAGCCGGGCAACCGGGGTCCGGGATGGCGTAGGAGGCCACCGGGGCCGTCGCGGACGGCAGGGTGGCGTCGTAGCGGTACAGCTTGCGGTTGTCGAGGTTGACCACGAACAGGTCGCGGCCGTCGTCGGAGACCTCCAGGTCGCCCAGACTCTCCTTGCCCGGCGCGGCGAGGAAGGCGTTGTCGCTGGCGCCCACGCCGTGTGCCGAGGATCCGGCGTTCGGGACGGTGGTGAACAACGACGTCGTCTTGCGGGCGACGTCGGTCACATAGATGCCGCCGGCGCCGCCGGGACCGTAGATCGTGTCGCGCTTGGCCAGCGCCGAACTGAACAGGCGCTTCCCGGGCTTGCTCCAGCCGATGCCGTAGAGATTGCCGGTCTCGGCGTTCGTGGACAGATCCGTCACGTTCGTGTTGACGCCGCGTGCGCTGTAGGGGAACGTCACCAACGTCCGCTTGGACGCCTGTTCGTTCGTCGCGGGCTGGCATGCGGTCGCCAGCGGCGCGTTCTTCTGGCAGTAGTCGCCCGGGCTCCACAACCCCGTCGTGTACGCCACATGCTTGCCGTTGCCGAGGTCGACGAACTCCTCGTTGCTGCTGAGTTGGTTCGGTGCGCCGTCCAGGCCCTGCCGCGAGGCGAACGCCGGAAACAGCACACCCGGCTTCGGATTCACGACCTGGACTCGGTACTTGCCCGCCGTCGACCGAGCCGTACCGGGCGCGAGGGTGACCGTGCCGTCGGCGGCCGTCACACCGGTGACCTTGGCGCCCTCGTCATTGGTGAGGTTCACCGTGACGCCGCCCAAGCCCGGCTCCAGAGCGGGACTCCACACGCCGGTCGTGTCCACGGCCCGCACCACCCGGACCGTCACGGAGCCGTCGTCCGTCTGCGGATACGCCGGCGCCGCTGCCAGCGCCAAACCGCCGAACCCTACGGCGAGCGCCGCGAGGCCGCCCATGGAGCGACGCGCGGGTAACGCCGAGCGCAGTCGGCCCCGCCCCTGCGCGGCGCCGCCCGTCCGTTCACTGAAAGGTGTCATACCCACTCTCATCATCTGAAAGGGCCGGACGTGCGATCCCGCAGGGACCCCCCCACGGATCAGCCGCAGCCCATCTTGTTGGGCGAAGCCTAAAGGGGATTCGCCAACTGCATGACGACAAGCCGAAGTTGACGTTGAAACGGATTCCGCCACGATCTCGGCGACCGCGTTGTGCCGATGGGAAGTCCCGTCGGACGACAAGGACGAATCCGGATTCCTCGGGCGGCGACCACCGCCACGGCCACGCACCAGGCCGTCGGCTTCGCCGTTGTTCTCGGGCGGAGCGAAGTCGGCCGAGCGGCCCGCCGGCCGGAGGGATCCGCCGGTCGCCCGTAATCCGACCTCGATCGCCACCTGGGCGGGTGTTCCTGGCCATGCCCTGCTGGGCGCGAGGGCGTTCGGGCGCCGCGTTGTGCCCCGCGTGTGGGAACTGCGGCCGGGCGACCCGCGATGCGTCCTGCCCACGCTCGTGTCACGAGTCCGGCATCGCGCCGGGTGCGGATTCACCGTGACCGACGGCCGCCCTGGGGGCAGGCTGCGCGGAGGCTGCCTCGGGTGGGGAGTGGGCCGAAGTGTGTAGGGCGGGTCGTCCTCGCGGAGGGCGTGCCGGCCCGTGGCCCGGATCTAGCCTCGGAGGCGTCTTCGCAGGTCGAGTGGAGGAGGAAGACCGTGGCCAAGGCGCGTGGTTCGTTGGCGGCAGGCCTCGCGAGTGCGGTGGTGGGGGGTGCCTTGAAGGTGTTCGCGGACGACGTGGATACGCCTGTGATCGCGCTCGGGAAGGTCGGCCTTGTGCTGCTGATCGTCGGCATCGCCGAAGTGTTGTACGGGCTGTACCTGTTGACCCAGGACGCCCGGAAGACCTGAGCCGACCGGCCCCCACCCGACCGGCCCCGGCCCGTCCCGACCAGCCCCCGCCCGACCGAACCGACCCGCCCGCCCCGGCTCAGTGCACGTGCCGGCCCGGTCGACGGTGTGCGACCCAGGCCAGGATGCCCGCGGCGAGCAGGGCCGAGGACAGGAAGGCCACGAGCAGCAGCCCGCCGCCCGAGTCGTGTCCGGCCTGCCTCCGTGCGGCCGAGGGAGCCCGGAGTTCGTCCACGCCGCGATGCGCGCCGATCCTGCCCGGCCGTGGCTCGGCCGTGCGTCCCGCCGCACCCGGCTCGGCCGCCACGTCGATCCGGACGCTCGCGGTGGACTGGCGACCGAGCCGGTCGACGACCGTGTAGTGGAAGCCGTCCCGACCGGCGAAACCCGGCCCCGGCGTGTAGCGCAACACGGACTCGGTCGTGGTCGCGTCCCGGGAGTCGTCGAGGTCGAGCACCAGACCGTGCTCGGGGTTGGTGTGCGACAGCACGACCAGCCCCTCTCCCGTGTCCCCGGCCAGGACCGGGACGTCCACGGACTGCCCGGTTCGGGTGCCGACCCGGTCCGCGGCGGCCCGCGGCGCGGGCGGCACGAGGGCTCCGGGTCCGCCGGTCGGCCACGTCCGGCCGCCGGCTCGGCCCGCGGCGGATCCGGCGGGCGTCCCGAATACGACGGGCCGGCCGGAGACGGCGGGGGTACCGGACACGCCCGGCCGGTCGGCCCCGACGGGTGGAAGGGACGGGATGGGGATCACGGATGCGGCGGGATGTCCGATGCCGGCGCTCGTGCCGAACAGCACGGCGCAGCACGTGAGTACCGCCCCGACTCGACGCACCCGGCGGGGCGGTTCGGGTGTTCCGGACACGGCGGGCACGCATACCTCCGGCACTGCCATCCGGGCGCGGCCGGATCTCGGGTGGGTCCGACGGCGCCCGCCGGAGCCGATGCCGGTCGAGGGAGCCGCTCTCGAAGCCCGATCCTGTGCCGAATGCCCGCCGGTTCGGGACACGGCACGCGGGGCGGCGCCGAGCTTCACCCACACGCGTGGATCGTTCGGTCCCGACAGCGCCCCCGGCGCGCCGGACGCCCGACCCGGGCGCCGATCGAGACGAACAAGGCACGGCGGCGGATGGACCCACGACCGTCGCCCCGCCCACCGCGCGCCACCTCGACCGGCTGTCCCACCCGCCGTTCGTTCCAGCCCGGCGGCCCGCGACCCGACCGACGGCCGGCGACCCGCCGACAAAGCCCTCACCCCCGGCCCGAGCGCCCACAGCGCCCGCCCACAGCAGTACGCCCTCGCCCCGTCCCGCCCCGTCCCGACGACCCCCCGAACCCGCCGAGCGGGTGATCCGTCGGACACGCCGCCGCGCATCCGGGTGACATTCCCGGATCTGCGGCTCGGTTGTTCCTAGCCTCGACCGGGAGACACCGACTCCGGCATCGACGCACCGAACGCCGGGACCGTGTCCTCGGTCCTGCCGGGTCTGCGCCCCCGGCAGGATCGGGGAGACGGCCCCGGCCGTCGAAGGCCCGCCGAGGACGAATGACCGGCCTTCCGCCGGGCAGGCGCAGGGCGCGGTCCTCGGCGACGGCGCGAGGACATCGAGACCGTGAAGAGGAGTACGCACCGATGAGTACCCCAGGCCGGAACCCCGGCGGCAAGTCCGCGTCGGGCGAGCCGGAGGAAACCGTCGTCGCGCCACCGAGCGAACCCGCCACGGCGGCGTTCGGCGAGCCCCGCCTCCCCAGGCAGGAACCGGATCGGGAAACCGGGCCGGATCGGCGGCCGAACCGCAAGCAGGAGCAGGTTGCGCACGCCGTCGAGGAGTTGACCCAGGCGGAATTGCCGGCCGAGGTGCACCAAAAGGTCGGCGAAGCCGCCGAGAACACCGGCCGGCGGGTCGACCGGGCCAAGCAGAGCGCGCAGCGGGCGACCGGCCGGGCCAAGGAGACCGCGACGCACAAGGCCGAGCAGGCCAAGGAGGCCGCAATGCACGGAGCCGAGCGAGCCAAGGAAAGCACGGCGCACAAGGCGGATCAGGCCAAGGAGGCCGCGAAGCACGGGGCCGAGCGGGCCAAGGAGGCGACGCTGCACCGGGCCGAACAGCTCAAGGAGGCCGCCTCGCACGCGGGCGATCAGGTCAAGGAGGCCGCCCGGCACAAGGCCGCGCAGGCCGGGCACAAGGCGGACCGGGTCCGCGAGACGGCCGGCGACCGGATCGTCGAGGCCAAGGACCGCACCGTCGAGGTCGGGCGCACCGGCCGCGACCAACTCTTCGACCACACCCCGGATCCGCTTCGGCACGCGACTCTCACCGGGTCGGCGGAGGTCCGCAAGCGCCCGCTGCCCGCGATCGCCGCCGCGGTCGCGACCGTCGCACTCCTGATCTGGGCGATTCGAAGGTCCCGCCGGTGAGCGGCGGATCCGGGTCCCGCGGGCGTTCGGACGAGGTGAACACCAAGTCCGCCATGCGTACCGGAAAGTTGATGTACCGCCCGATCGGCATGGTCGTCGGTGTGGTGGGCGGGATAGCGGCGACCAGGACGTTCAACAAGACCTGGAAACTGCTCACCCACCAGGAGGACGCGCCCGACGCGATGGACCGCGACCGGGGCTGGGGCGAGATCCTGGCCGCCGCCGCCGTTCAGGGCGCGATCTACGCCGTGGTGCACGCCGCCGTCAACCGGGGCGGTGCCATCGCCTTCAGGCGCGGCACCGGTATCTGGCCCGGTCACTGAACGATCGGCCGGCGGAGGGGGCGGGCGCACAGGCCCGCCCCACCGGCGCGCCGGGTTTCGCGTGCGCGGGCCGTCCCCCTGCCCGAGGCGAGCCGCCCCATCGGTCCGTCCGGCCTCGTGTGCGCAGGCCGTCCGCCTGCGCCTGGGCGAGCAGATACCACCGCCCGACGAACTCGTCGTCCGGCTCCAGCGACCGGTCGGCGAGGAGTGTGTCGCGGCACGGGCGAACTCGCCCGCCTCAGCCGGCCGCCGCGCTCCGCGTCCACATCCGCAACATCCGACGAGTCGCCTCGTCCGCGCCGGGCCCGTACTTCGTGGGCGCCGTCGCGGCGATCGCGACCCGTACGTCCGCCTCCGACCGGCCCGCGCCCCGCGCGTACTCGGCCGGCAACACGGCGTCCAGCGCCGAGGCCGACTCGGGCTCGGCCGAGTGCGCCAGGATCAGCCCGGCCAGGTCCTCGCCCGGTAGTCCGTAGCCCGCGTGCGACCAGTCCAGCAGCACGATGTCCTCGTCCCGCGCGATCAGATCCACCGGCCGCAGATCCAGGTGGCACTGCACGTACGGCAGTTCGGCGGCACGCGCCGCGAGCCGTCCGACCGGGGGCGGGCGCTCGAACAGCCAGGACGGCCCGGCCGGTCGGGGAGCGGCCTGTGCCGCGCCGAGCCGGCGGGCGAAGTCGATCCATCGGGTCAGGTCCCACGCGGTCCCGGGGCAGCCGCGCACGTAGTCGAGCCACAGTGCCACCGACCCGTCCCCGCGCCGATCGGCGCGCAGCGCCCTGGGCGCGGTCAGGCCGTAGGCGGCGTACACCTCGGCCGCGAAGCCGCTCTCGTACGCCTCGACCTCGCGGGCCCAGTAGCGCGGATTGGCCGGCGCCGTACCGTCCGGCGTCGCGAGTTTGAGCACCGCGTCCGCGCGGCTGCCGAGCACGTGCCAGACGTCGGAGCGGGTGGACAGCGGTGCGGCGCCCAGCGGAGAACCCAGCTCGGGCGGTACGGATTCGATCCGCACGGGCGGCGGCGCGGGGGGCTCGCTCAGGGTCGACTCCGGGACGTGCGCCGGCGGTCAACGGAAGACCGGGGCTCGGGGTGGACGGCGGCGACCGATGTGGTGCCGGTAGGCGTGCAGGGAGGTCGTCGGGCGGCGGGCGTGGCGGGCTCGACCCGATCGCACGGTGTGCCCGGTCGGCCGAGGCACGGCGGGCAGCGCGAGTGCGGCCGGCGCGGCGGACGCGGTGGAGGCGGCGGCGGGTTCGATCGCCGGTCGGGTGGTCGACGGCGGGGGTGTCGGGGTCGGCAGGGCCTGGGGCCCCAGCATGCGGTCCTCGAACCAGGCCAGCCCGGGTATCAACAGGAACATCACGATCAATGCCAGCAAAGCGAGAACCAAGTACATGATCTGCCGCCTGGGGGTGAGCGCGTCCGGGCCGTAGTCACCCCCTAGCCGGTAGGGATCGGCGCAAACGTGACAGTTAGGCAACGGAGCTCGTTGACCCGGGTCCGAAGATGGTCGATTCGGAGCTATATCAGAGCTGTGTGGGTGATTGAGTCCCGTAACGTGATCATCCGGCGGGAAGACCTCGACGCCGCGCCGCCGCTCCTGACAGCCTGGCCGCATGGTGAACGACGGCACGACGCTCGACTGCGACGCGATCCTGTTCGATCTCGACGGCGTGCTGGTGGACTCCCATCCCCTGATCGAACGCATCCTGCGGATGTGGGCGCTCGACCGCGGCGTCGATCCGGACGCGGCCGTCGCCGCCTCCTACGGACGACGGGACATCGACCTGGTGCGCGTGGTCGCCCCCACGCTGGACGCCGAGGTCGAGGCGGCGTGGATCGTCGAGCGCGAGGAACGGGACTTCACCGGCATCTGCCCGATGCCCGGCGCGGCCGGTCTGCTGGCGACGCTGCCCGCGGCGCGCTGGGCCATCGTCACGTCCGGCACCCGCCGGGTGGCCAGTGGCCGACTGCGCGCGGCGGAGTTGCCCGAACCGGTGTACATGGTCACCGCGGAGGACGTCCGCGAGGGCAAGCCGGCCCCCGAGGGCTACCTGCGTGCGGCCGATCTGCTGGGGGTGCGGCCGGACCGTTGCCTGGTCGTGGAGGACGCGGAGAGCGGGGTACGGGCCGCGGAGGCGGCCGGGATGCGTTGCCTGGGCATCGGGGCGGCCCTGGCCGGGGGCGGGATCGGCGCCGCCCTGGACGCATGGGCGGCGGATCTGCGTCCGGTGAATCCCGAACTGGTCACGGCGGGACATGTCCGGCTGAACATTCACACGAATGGGTCAAACTAGGAACGCAACCTCCCGAGCCCCATCGGCGTCTACAAGGGTGCACGACTCGGGGAACACTCCACATTTGGGTTTGGGTCGGGAGAGGCACCACTCGATGAAGAAGACTCGTATATCCCTCGCGGTCACCGTGACCGCGATCCTGGCCTTGTCGGCCTGCAACTCCGGCTCGTCGAGTGACTCGACCGCGAAGGCCGGTGCGCAGTCGTCCCTGCCCGCCACCTCCTCGTCCGCACCCGTGACGCCGGCGCCGGAGACCACCGCGCCGACCTCCGCCGCACCCACGACCAGTGCGCCGACCAGTGCCACCCCCACGTCCGCCAAGCCCAGCACCAGCAAGCCCGCCACGAGCAAGCCGCCGACCAGCAAGCCGCCGACGACCAAGCCCGCCTCACCCAAGCCGCCGGCCGCCCAGGCCGGACTGGACGAGCGGTGCCTGACCGGCCGGGCGATCTGCATCGACAAGCGCACCGACCGGCTCACCTGGGTGATCGACGGCAAGGCCCAGTACTCCACGGCCGTGCGCTTCGGTTCGGCCGAGACGCCGACCCGCGAGGGCGCGTTCAGCATCAACTTCAAGAGCCGCGACCACGTGTCGACGCTCTACCACACGCCGATGCCGTTCGCGATGTTCTTCTCCGGCGGCCAAGCGGTGCACTACTCGGCAGACTTCGCCGCCCACGGCTACAACGGCGCCTCGCACGGCTGCGTGAACGTCCGGGACAAGGGCCTGGTGCAGCAGTTGTTCAACGAGACCCGCGTCGGCGACAAGGTGATCGTCTACCGCTCGGCCAAGTAGTCCGGGATCCCGAGGATGGTCCACCGCTGGGTCGCCCCGGCGAGCCCCGCGATCGACCACCGCTCGGCCACGACGACCGAGCGGTGGTGCCCTGCCGGGCCACCGGATCAGCGCTCGCGCGGCGAGCGCACCGTCTTGAACTCCGCCGGGCCCGCGCCCATTTCGAAGGTGCCGTCCGGGTAGAGCATCGGGCGGCGCTCCTGCATCAGCTTCGAGTACTTCTCCACGTGCTGGATCGAGACCCCGTCGGGGTCGGTGAAGTCGACCAGCGCGATCGCCACCCAGAACACCGCGCGCTTGTTGTTGAACAGCGGCACGTTCACGGTGGAGCCCTGGCCGTCGGTGACCTCGGCGTGCGCGCCGTAGGACTTGAAGCTGCCGAAGCCGTTCTCGACCGCGCTGTACGCGCAGATCAGCACGTAGCCCTGCTCGTCGGGGCGGGTGATCCGGACCGTCTCCCGGCCGGGCACGCGCGAGTCGCCGTCCAGTTGGATGTAGGGCGCCGCGGTCAGGCTGCCGAGCTCGCGGTAGTAGATCACCCCGTCCTTGTCGCCCTTCTTCGCGCCCACCTTGGAGCGCGGCACGAACAGCGCGTACAGGTCCAGGTCGGCGCCGGTCTTGCGGCGCGCGTCGTCGCCGCCGTCCCAGACCAGCGACGCGGTGACGGTGATCGAGCGGTCGGCCTTGTCCATGTTGATCGTCGCCCGGCCGCCCTTGGCCAGGTCGACCCGGCCGAGCGGCTCCTTGGCCATCGAGATCGGCGCGGGCGCGGCCGGCGCGGGAGCCGCGGCGGGCTCCTTGACCATCACGTGCGCGGGCGCGGCAGGAGCGGGGGTCGGCTCCGGCTCCGGCTCGTCCTCGACCGAGATGCCGAAGTCGGTCGCCAGCCCGGCGAGGCCGCTCGCATAGCCCTGACCGACCGCGCGCACCTTCCACGCGTCGCCGCGGCGGTACAGCTCGACCAGGACCGCGACCGTCTCGCCGTCTGCGAACGCGTCCGGCGTGTAGCCGATCCGCGCGTCCCCGGACACGGTGACCGCGCCCAGGCCCGGCACCTGGCCCAGGGTCATCCCGGGGCGGTCCGCGTCCGAGCTCACCACGACCACCACGCGCGCGATCTCGGCGGGCAGCTTGGCCAATTCGACACTGACGTGGGTGGTTCCCGCGGGGCCGGCGGCCGTGCGCACCGCGCCGTCGCCGCCGACCGGATTGTTGAAGAAGACCAGATCCTCGTCGGTGCGTACCTTGTGCGCGTCGGTCAGCAGCACGGCGGACACGTCCACGACGTCGGTCGAGCCCCACCCGATCGAGACCTCGGCGCGGTCGCCGGTCAGGGGCGCGTTGGCGCCGGTGGGCAGCGTGACGTCGGACATGGAGGGCCCTCCCGCGTTGGACAAAGGCGCCGTTTCGCGCCCTGATCAGGGGAACGACCCTCCCACCGACGACGTTCCGCAATCCCGCAACTTTCCCCAAGCAGGGGTAAAGCCCCAGGTGGAAAGCGTCACCCGGGGGCTCAGCCCCCGGACACCACCCGGTCGAACAACTTCCGGGCCTCGGCGAAGAACGCGGGCGCGTCCTGGGGACCGGAGCAGAACACCTGGATGGGCAGGTGCACGGCGGTCGCACCGGCGGCGATCACCTCGCTCGCACCGGCCATCGTGCGGGCCAGGTCGAAGCGCCCGGCGTCGTCCTTGACCATCGGCAGCGGGC
This sequence comes from Embleya sp. NPDC050493, assembly GCF_044458105.1. Taxonomy (NCBI): domain Bacteria; kingdom Bacillati; phylum Actinomycetota; class Actinomycetes; order Kitasatosporales; family Streptomycetaceae; genus Embleya; species Embleya sp. NPDC050493. Next base: position 95,290 of record NZ_JBITHP010000015.1, on the reverse strand, counting down.
CCTGCACCCGCAGCGCCGCGGGGTCGCGCCCGGCGTCGGCGAGCGCCTCGCGGATGCGGACCACGTCCCGGGCCATGTCGGCGGTGGACAGGCCCATGATCGGAATCCAGCCGTCGCCGCTGTGCACGATCCGCTCCAGGTTGCGCTTGTTCAGCGTGCCACCGATCCACAGCGGTACTCCGCCGGCCTGCACCGGCTGCGGTGCGCAGTAGACGTCGGCGAAGTTCACCGTCTCGGACGCGAAGGACGCGGGCAGGTTCGTCCACAGCGCCTTGCAGGCGGCCAGGGTGTCGGTCAGCAGCCGCCCGCGCGCGTCCCAGTCGATCCCGGCCGCGTCGTACTCCTCACGCTGCCATCCGGTGGCCACCCCCAACTCCAGCCGCCCGCCGGAGACCTGGTCCAGCGTCGCCGCGGTCTTGGCGAGCAGCGTGGCGCTGCGCAGCGGGGCGACCAGGATGCCGGTGGCCAGGCGCACGTTCGAGGTGACGGCGGCGATCGCGGCGAGCAGGGTGAGCGGCTCGGGCCAGGCCGCCTCGGGCGGCGTGGGGAAGCGGCCCCACGTGTAGTTCTGCGTGTTGGGGCCCATCACCACGTGGTCGACCAGGACGATCCGGTCGATGCCCGCGTCGTCGGCGGCCCGGCCGACGTCCACGAAACCGCGCCAGTCGCCGGCGGGCCAGGTGCCGAAGTTGGGCAGGCCGATGGAAAGTTGCACGTCGGTGGTCATGCGGATGCTCCGTCGCGTCGAGGTCGGGTCGAGGTCGGGTCGAAGTGGGATCGAAGTGGGATCGAGGTGGGTTTCGGCGGGCCGGCGGGCCCGGGCTTGCCGGTGGGTCAGCGCGATTCGGCGTAGGGATCGCGGCCGGCCGTCGCGGCGTCGATCACCGCGTCGCCCAGCGCGGCCCGGGCGTACTTCTCGAAGGACGGCGCCCGGCGCAGCTCGTTGCCCCCGTCCACGGCCAGGCTCTGGCCGGTGGTCCAGGACGATTCGGGGCCGGCCAGATGGCGGACCGCCTCGGCGATGTCCTCGGGCAGGCCGGTGCGGCCCAGCGGCTTGTTCGCCAGGAAGTGCGCGATCATCTCGTCGTCGCGGAAGATCCGGGCCTCCTCGTGCGAGCGCACCAGGCCGGGACGGACCGCGTTGACCCGGACGCCGGCCGCGCCCAACTCGTCCGCGGCGGCCCGGACCAGCGCTTCCAGGCCCGCCTTCCCGGCCGCGTAGCCGCTCAGGAACGGCATGGTCAGCTTGGCCGCGGTCGAGGACACGCACACGATCGCGCCGCCGCCGCGCGCGGCGATCACGGGTGCGGCGTACTTGATCGCCAGGAACGCGCTGTGCGTGTTGCGGTGCAGGTCGGCCAGGAACGTGTCGTCGTCCATGGCCAGGATCGGTGCGGTGGTCCCGCCGCCCACGGTCGCTACGCAGACGGCGAGCTCGGGGCCCGCCGCCCGGACCGCGGTACGGATCCCGTCGGTGCTGCAGGCGTCCGCCGCGACGATGCGCACCTCGGTGCCGGCCGGGGCCTGCGCACGCAGGCGTTCGGCGGTCGCGGCCAGGGCATCGGCCCGCCGGGCGGTGAGGGTGACCGAGCAGCCGTCGCGCAGCAGTCGGGCCGCGCAGGCGGAGCCGATGCCGCCGCTGCCACCGGTGACCAGGGCCATCCGGCCGGCCAGGATTGCGGGCATGGGCGGGTTCCTCTCCCGGGGTGACCAAGAGAACTGACGACGTGTCAGCTCCGGGCAGACGTTACACCTCGAATCATTCGAGCTGTAATGAAGTTCGGCTAGAGTGTGGCCATGACCACGGGGAAAGGCGAGCTGCCGGGACTGACCGCGCTGCTCTACGCGGCCACCGCACGATTGGACGCGCACTTCGCCGCGTGCGCGGGCTCCGTCGGCCTGACCGCATCCCAGGCGAACGCGGTGCACGAACTCGCCGAGCCGCTGGGCATGCGCGAGCTGGGGCGGCGGATGTGCTGCGAACCACCCAATGTGACCTTCGTGGTGGACCGCCTGGTGGACCGCGGCCTGGTCGAGCGCCGGCCGCATCCGGGGGACCGCCGGGCGAAACTGATCGCACTCACCCCGGCCGGCGCCGCGTTGCGCGAGCGCCTGTTCGCCGCGCTCGCCAATGATCCGCCGCTGACCGGCCTGTCGGACGCCGACCGGCGTGCCCTGCGCGTACTGCTCGACCGGGCGCTGCGCATCGGCTGACCGGTGCCGCGCCCGGCATTGGGCCGGCCCTGGTTCTCCTCGACGTGCACGACTAACCTGACGCCCCATCAGAGAGTGCGGCGCCGCTCATCCCGGCGACGCCGGGGACAGGAGTACGGCATGGCTGTGTTCGCGCTGCGTTTCGACTTCCGCAATCCGGCTTTCGCCGGGACGAGCATGGGGGAGCGCTACGCGGCGGCACTCGACATGGTCGAATGGGCCGATCAGCGCGGATTCTTCATGGTCACGCTGTCCGAGCACCACGGCTTCGCCGACGGCTACCTGCCCGCCCCGCTCCAGTTCGCCGCCGCGATCACCGCGCGCAGCCGCAACATGGGCGTGACCATCGCGGCGATACCCGCGCCGCTGCACGATCCGCTGCACCTGGCCGAGGAACTCGCGGTGCTCGACCTGCTCAGCCAGGGCCGGGTCAACGTGGTGCTCACCAACGGCTACGTCGACGCCGAGTTCGCGATGTACGACGTGCCGATGCGCGAGCGGGTCAAGCGCACCGTGGAGACCGTCGAGACGTTGCGCAAGGCGTGGACGGGCGAGGAGTTCGAATTCCGGGGCCGGACGGTGCGGGTGACCCCGGAGCCGTTCCAAAAGGGTGGCCCGCCGATCATTCTCGGCGGCAGCGTCGAGGCCGCCGCGCGCCGTGCCGCGCGCATCGCCGACGGGTTCATGCCGTCCAATCCGGCGATCTGGGAGTTCTACCGGGACGAGAAGGTCAAGCTCGGCGAGGAGGACCCGGGTCCCTACTTCGGCGGCGACACCAGCTTCTTCCACCTCTCGAACGACCCCGACCGGGACTGGGACCGGATCGCGCCGCACGCGCTGCACGAGGTCAACGCCTACGGCGAGACGATGGCCGCGGCGGGCACCTCGGGCGTGGGCGGCTATGCGAGCGTCACCGATGCCGACGCGCTGCGCGCGGGCGGGCAGTACCGGGTGATCACTCCGGAGACCCTGGTGGCCGAGCTCAAGGCCCAGGGCGACGCGGCGTTCGCGATCCTGCACCCGATGATGGGCGGCATTCCGCCGGAGCTCGCGTGGGAGAGCCTGCGCCTGTTCGAGAACGAGGTGCTCCCGAACCTGTAGCGCCGCAACCGTGGTGCGCACCGCGGTCGAGGGCCGCGGCACGTCGGCGACATCGGCCGGCCGCGTGCCGCCACCGCACCGCGCCGGAGGGCCACCCCTGCGGTCAGCGGTGCGGTGCGCCCGCGACGAAGTCCTTGGTGTGGTCCCACCACGTGCGCCGGTCGGGCGGGAAGCGGCGCAGTGAGCGGGCCAGCTTGGTGTCCGCGTGCGGCGAGGTGCGCCCCGGGCCCTCCTTGTACCGCCAGCGCGCCCACGGCGATTCGGGCTTGGCGATGCGCATCGCCGACACCATCGCGACGAACGGTACGAAGACGCCGATCAGTCCGGTGGCGACCTTGCCCTTGGCCAGCGCGCACAGCGCGAAGGCCAGGTTGAACACCACCACCGTCGCGGCCACCGGCTTGCTGTCGCCGTCGCCCAGGCCCAGCGGGTTGGCGCCGACGAACAGCAGCAGTCCCATCGCGGCGGTGATCAGTACCGCGTCCACCGACTTGCGGCCGTCCGCCGCCCAGTACACGTCGTCCAGGTGTACGAGCAGCGCGAATTCGTCCAGCGTCAGGGCGGCGCCCATCCCGAAGAACCCGGCGAGCACCTGACGCAGCGCGCCGCCCGGTTCGTAGGCGAACTCCAGCGCGCCCGCGATCAACATCAGGAAGATCCCGTACACCTGATGGTGCACGTGCACCTTGCCCACCACCATGTTGCGGAACGGGCCCTTGCCCGCGCGGATCAGCCGGGTGATCAGGCGGGTCACCGCGAACGTGAAGATGAATGCGACGAGCATCCAGCCGACACCGTGCGGTCCGGGCTCGGGGTCGCCCGCCAGCCGCGCCGTGGTCGAGATCCAGCCGTGGTGTTGCACAAACCGTCCCTGCTCGCGATTCCTGTGTGAGGAGGATTGTCCATGATCGAATGGACTGCACGGCGCCATTGCCGCACCGGCACGATGGCGACCGGATCGAATCGAGGTTAGGACGCAGATGGCTCTCCCCACGACCTCCACCGAGGTGACCTTCCCCGCGGGCGCGATCACCGGCGACGCGCCGATCCTGGCCGCGCCCGTGCTGCCGGACGGGCGGACCGCCCTGGTGGTGGCCAGGACGCCGTTCCACCCGTTGGACCACACCTGGCCGGACCAGCCCGCCGACACCGGGGTGATCCGGGTGGCGGGCGCGGAGTTGGTCGTGTCGGACTGTGTGACCGGCGCGGTCGGCCCGGACGGCGAGTTCGCGGTCGGCGAGGCGATCGGGGTCCGGCGCGGCGACGAGGACTGGTCCTGGCTGGTGCTGCACGTCCTGGACCGGGCCCCGGGCGATGTGGGCGACCTGGTCGGGGCGAGCGCCGAACTGGCCGTGGACGCCGACCGTCGGGCCGCGCTCAGCGCCGCGCACACCTCGTGCCACCTGCTGGCGTTCGCGCTCAACGCGGTGCTCGCGCCGCGCTGGCGCAAGGAGGTGCGCACCGACAGCCTCGGCCGCCCCGACTTCGACAACCTGGCGATCACCTCGTCCCGGATGGACGAGGGCGGCAGCCGCGACGACTACCGGATCGGCAAGTCGCTGCGCAAGAAGGGCTTCACCGCGGACGGCCTGGCCGAGGAGCTGCCCGGCATCCGCGACGAGGTCGAGGCGCTGCTGGCGCAATGGCTGAAAACCGATGCCGAGGTGCGGATCGAGGTGCCCGGCCCGGCGCTCACCGCCCGTCGGGTGTGGCACTGCGGCCTTCCGGACGGCGACGCGCACATCCCGTGCGGCGGCTCGCACCTGGGCCGGCTCGGCGAACTCCGGGCCCTGACGATCGAATTGAACCTGGACGAGGACGGCGCACTCGTCGCGCGGACCCGGCCCGTCCGCGCCTGAGACCCGTCCGAGGACTTCCGCAGCGCCCGTCGGGAACCGGTCCCACGATGCGGACGTTACCTTCGGAAGGAATTCTCTTTGCCTAACCATGACCTGGTCGGGGGACTTCCGACGTCCGCCATCACCCGTTCCGGGAGGCTCGCGCCGTGCACACCATCGCCCTGGGTCCATCGTTCCTGGATCCCGACAAGCTGATCTCCACATTCGGCCTGATCGGCATCCTGGTGATCGTCTTCGCCGAGTCGGGGCTGCTGATCGGCTTCTTCCTGCCGGGCGACTCGCTGCTGTTCACCACCGGTCTGCTGGTCTCGGACGGCAAGTTCTCGCAGCCGCTGTGGCTGGTGTGCCTGCTGTTGTGGGTGGCGGCGGTGGCGGGCGACCAGGTCGGCTTCCTGTTCGGTCGCAAGGTGGGGCCGTCCCTGTTCAACCGACCCGACTCGCGGCTCTTCAAGCGCGAGAACGTGGAGAAGGCGCACGAGTTCTTCGAGAAGTACGGACCGCGCTCGATCGTGCTGGCCCGGTTCGTGCCGATCGTGCGCACATTCACGCCGATCGTCGCGGGTGTCGCCCGGATGAGGTACCGCACATTCGTGGTCTACAACGTGGTCGGCGGCTTCCTGTGGGCGTGCGGGGTCACCCTGCTCGGCCACTCGCTCGGGCAGGTGCGGTTCGTCCGCGACAACATCGAATTCATCCTGGTCGCGATCGTGCTGATCTCGGTGATTCCGGTCGCGATCGAACTCCTGCGCGCCCGCTCGGCGTCGCGCAAGCAGGCCGCGGTGGACGGGTCGGAGCCGGCCCCGGGGCGGGGTCGGCACCGCGCGAGCGACGACCGGTCGGACCCGGAACCGGGTCATCGGCGCTGAGCCGTACGGGTTGGTGCCGGGCGCCAATAGAGTTCACGCCATGCGCGCTCAACTTCTGGCCCGGGCAACCCTGCCGTCCCTGTGGAGTCTCGACCGCATTCCCGGCGCGGCGGCCTGGCTCGCGCACGGCGTGGACGGTTCGCTCGTCGTGCTCGACGACTCGCTGGGCATCGTGCGCGAGGTGCGATTGCCCGAGGACTGGCGGGGCGGCCACTCGGTCACTCCCGACCTCGGGTACTTCGTCGCGTCGGCACCCGACCGAGTGGTGGTGCTGGACGCGCAGGGGAGCGAGGTGTGGGCCCACCCGCACCAGGCGTGGGAGTTCGAGGAGGCCGGCTCCTGCGCGGTCACCTCGGCCGGCATCTGGGCCGTGGTGCGTACCGCCGAGGGCGATCGGTGCGTGCTGCTGGACGGCGCGGACGGCACCGCGCGGGCGGTGTGGCCGCTGGATCCGGCCACCGTCGGCTCCGAACTCATCCCGCACCCCGACGGCGGGCATGTGGGCCTGGCCGCCTCGCACGCCGACGACGCGTACCGGGTCTTCGTGCTCGGCACGGACGCCCCGGATCGGGTCGCCGAGGTGCCGCCCGGGGAGAGCCGGGTGCTGACCGACATCCACGGCTCCGGTCGGATGATGCTGACGACGCCGATCGAGGCCGGCCCGCTTGCCCTGGTGCGCTACCCGGACGGAGCGGTGATAGCGGCCCGGCCGGGGGAGCAGGTCTTCCCGGACCCGGACGAGGTGTTCGACATCTATGCCGGCTTCGTGCGCCGAGACCTGGTGCTCGCGGCCTCCTCGGGCGAGCGGCACGTGCTGTTCTCGGTGCCGGACCTGCGGGCCATCGCCGAGGTCGAGTACCCCGAGGACGCGCCGCGCGAATGGCTCGTGGTGCGCTCCGACGGTGTCTGGCTGACCGCCGACGCGGAGTCGGGCACGGTGTGCATGTGGTCCCTGGAGCAGCCGGCGGCCACCGGCTGAACCGACCGCGGGGTGCGATCGGGCGCCCGGGCCGGCGCGGGCGAACGCCGAGTCCCGGGTGGCGCACCGATGTTCGAGCGGCGCGTGAGGGATAAGCCCATTAGCGGGAAATATGTCGCTTATGGTGCGATTGCGATCACCGATCGTTAGCGTGAGGAGACCTGCCCGGAATCGGAACGTCCGGTTCCCCTCGGTGCCCGCCGCTTGGAGGGAGACCGCATGCCTCGACCGTTCATCCGCGCCGCAGTCCCGGCCGGACTCGCCGCCGTCCTCGTCTTCACGATCACCCCCGGAGCCCTCGCCGACGATCCCTCCGGCACCGCCCACCCCGGCGCCGACCAGGTTCGCCGGGCGCAGGACGCGGTCACCGGCAAGGTCGCCGACATCGGTCGGATCGAGGCCGAACTCGACCGCGAGGGAAACGACCTGGAACGGCTCGACGTTCGCGCCGGCGCCGCCGTCGAGGCGTACAACGGGGCCGTGGAGTCGCAGCGGCAGACCCGCGACCGGGCCGAGGCCGCCGACGCAGACCTGCGCTCGGCGGACGCCCGACTGGTCGGCACCCGAGCCGAACTCGGCCGGCTCGCCGCGCAGACCTACCGGATGGGCGGCGGCGCCCGACTGGGCACCTTCCAGGCGGTCCTGGGCGCGGACTCGCCCGCCGACCTGGTCTCCCGGATGGAGAGCATGCGCCGGATCTCCCAGGACGGCGACGACACCCTGCGCCGCGGCACCATCGCCGTCCAGGACGCGGCAACCGCCAAAGCCGACGCCGAACACAGCGCGGACACGGCCGCCCGCGCGACCGAGGCGGTCCGCGCGGCCAAGGACCGGGTCGAGGCCGAACTCGCCGCACAGCAGCGCCGAGTCGGCGAGATCGCCGCCCGGCGCACCGCGCTGCTGACCGAACTGGCCACGCTGAAGCAGACGTCGGTCGAACTGGAGACACAGCGCCGGGACGGTGCGGTGGCCGAGGCTCGGCGCCGCGCCGAGGAGGAGGCCCGCGCCCGGGCCGAGGCCGAGGCGGCCCGCGAGGACGCCCGCGGGGAGGCCGACCGACAGGCCGAGGAGGCGCGCGCGCAGGAGGCGAAACCCGCGAAGCCGAGCACGCCGACCAAGTCGACCAAGTCGACCAAGCCCGCCAAGCCCGCCAAGCCCGCCAAACCCGCCAAGCCCGCCAAGAGCCCGGCCACGCGACCCGACACCTCCGGCAAGACCGCCGCGAACAACGGCCGCGCGGCCGCCGCGGTCGCGTACGCGAAGGCGCAACTGGGCAAGCCCTACGTCTGGGGCGGCGAGGGCCCACGCGGCTACGACTGCTCGGGCCTGGTCATGCAGGCGTGGCGCAAGGCCGGCGTGAGCATGTCCCACTTCGCCGCCACGCAGTACTCCCAGAGCACCCCGGTGTCGTACCGGAACCTGCGCCCGGGCGACCTGATCTTCTGGACCGAGACCAAGAGCGCCTCCGACATCCACCACGTCGCGATGTACCTGGGCGGCGGCCGGATGATCCACGCCCCGCGCACCGGCGACGTGGTCAAGATCAGCAACATGTTCTACATGGGCACCCCGGACTACTACGCCCGCCCGTCCTGACCGGGCCCACGACTGCTCGGCCGACCTACCGCCATCACGACGAACGCCGGTCGCCGGCAGCCACCCCGGAAGGTGCCTGCCGGCGACCGGCGTTCGTGCGAGGGGCTACCCGGTCAGTGGTGGCCCTGCTCGGTGAGCCGCTTGCGGGAGGCCTCGACCTCGGCCTCGGCCTCGTCGCGGCCGACCCAGTTGGCGCCCTCGACCGACTTGCCCGGCTCCAGATCCTTGTAGACCTCGAAGAAGTGCTGGATCTCCAGCCGGTCGAACTCCGAGACGTGGTGGATGTCACGCAGGTGCTCCACGCGCGGGTCCGTGGCCGGCACGCACAGGACCTTGTCGTCGCCGCCGGCCTCGTCCGTCATCCGGAACATGCCGATCGCGCGGCACCGGACCTGGACGCCCGGGAAGGTCGGCTCGTCCAGCAGCACCAGCGCGTCCAGCGGGTCACCGTCCTCACCGAGGGTGTCCTCGATGAAGCCGTAGTCCGCCGGGTAGCGCGTCGACGTGAACAACATCCGGTCGAGCCGGATGCGGCCCGTCTCGTGGTCCACCTCGTACTTGTTGCGCGATCCCCGGGGGATCTCGATGGTGACGTCGAACTCCAAGGCTCCTCCATAGTGCTGCGCCGGGACCGTTGCCGGGACCGTTAGGGTCGTTCTGTCCGCGAGGCCGAACCCGGCACAGGTCCCGGACAGAACCTGATCTGATCTCAGTGTCTCGCATGGCCGGTGGTCCGGCGGAAGGGGATGGTCTCGCGTGGCCGGCACAAGGAGCAAAGCGATCGCCGCGGCCCTGGCGGCGATCGTGCTGGCCGTTCTCACCACGCTCGTGCACGGGTCGTGGAAGGGCGAGCCCCTGGCCGCCCGAGCCGACGAGAAGACCAAGCGGGTCGCGAGCGCGCAGCCGGTGCTGGCACCGGTGTCCGGGGAAGCCGCGGGCGCGACCCCGACCGAGGCCGGCATCCGGGCCGCGCTGGACCCGCTGACCAAGGCCACCGCACTGGGCGCCCCGCCTGCGATCGCCGTCGTCGACGCGCTGACCGGCAAGGCGCTGTACGGCGCCAACCAGGACCGGGCGGCCACCCCCGCGTCCACCACGAAGATCACCACGGCGGTGGCCGCGCTCACCGCGCCGGGCCCCGATCATCGGATCGCCACCCGCGTGGTGCCGGGCGCGACGCCGGGCACCATCGTGCTGGTCGGCGGCGGGGACCCGACGCTGACCGCGCTCGACGGGCAGCAGTACGGCAGCGCCTACCGGCCCGCCCGGCTGTCCGACCTGGCCGCGGCGACCGCCAACGCACTCAAGGCGACCGGCACCACCCAGGTCAAGCTGCAGTACGACACCACCCTGTACACCGGCCCGGCCCTGCACGCGATCGGCGTCAACGAGAACATCGCCCCGGTGGTGTCGCTGATGGTCGACGAGGGCCGGGTGGACCCGACCGTGGTCGGCAAGGAGAGCAACCGGGTGCCGTCCCCGGGCATCGACGCCGCGAAGAAGTTCGCGGCGCTGCTCAAGACCGCGGGCATCACCGTCGACGGCACGCCCGCCCAGGGCACCGCGCCCACGGGCGGTGCGCCCGAACTCGCCTCGGTCCAGTCCCCGCCGATGTCCGCGATGGTCGAGCAGATGTTGACCTTCAGCGACAACGACCTGGCCGAGGCGCTGTTGCGGCAGGTCGCGATCGCCGGCGGCCAACCCGCGAGCTTCCAGGGCGGCACCGTCGCGGCGCGCAAGGTCCTGGAGGGCCTGGGCGTGAACTACGGGGCGTCCGCCCTCAAGGACGGCAGCGGTCTGGACAAGGAGGACCGGCTCACCCCGCAGACGCTCGTGCAGACCCTCGCGGTGGCCGCGTCCCAGCCGCACCCCGAACTGCGCTGGGCCCTGACCGGCCTGCCGATCGCCGGTTTCACCGGCACCCTGACCGAGCGGTACGGCCCGAACAGCGGCTCCGCCGACGCGGCCGGCGTGGTCCGCGCCAAGACCGGCTCGTTGACCGGGGTCAGCACGCTGTCCGGCCTGGTCCGCGATCGGGACGGCAGGCTGCTCGCGTTCGCGATCCTGGCCGACAAATTCACCGGTGACCCCGACCCGGCCCGCGCGGCGATCGACCGGATGGCTGCCGCGCTGGCCGACTGCGGCTGTACCACCGCCTGACCCGCGGGTCGCGGCGACCGGCCCGCTTCGCACCGGCGGCCGAGCCGGTCCGCGCGCCCACAAATCCCGATCCCGATGAAGTCGTGGCCCCCGGTTCCTCTTTCGATGCCGCGCCGAGCACGTACCGTGGCCGTATGACGAGCGGCAACGGTGCGGACATGATCGATTGGGACCTGGCCGTGGCGACGGCGAACCGGCTCGTGCGGCCGGGACCGGACGTCGGACGGGACGAGGCACGGGCGGTCGTGGCGGAGCTGCGCGCCCACGCCAAGACGTCCGAAGGACACGTACGAGCGTTTACGGGACTCGATTCGGGCGACAACGACACCCCGGTCCTGGTGGTGGACCGACCGGGCTGGGCCCGGGCCAACGTGCAGGGCTTCCGGCACGTGTTGCGACCGCTCCTGGACAAGGTCGAACAGCGCCGCGAGAGCGTGCCGGGCGGCGCCGCGCTGGGCACCGTGGGCGGCAAGGTGACCGGCCTGGAACTGGGCACCCTGCTCGCCTTCCTGTCCTCGCGCGTGCTCGGCCAGTACGAGACCTTCGCGCCGCAGAGCCCGGGCGCGAGCGGGCGCGGCCCCGGGCGGCTGCTCCTGGTCGCCCCGAACATCGTCCAGATCGAGCGCGAACTCGGCGTGGACCCGCACGACTTCCGGCTGTGGGTGTGCCTGCACGAGGAGACCCACCGGACCCAGTTCACCGCCGTGCCGTGGTTGCGCGACCACCTGGAGCAGGAGATCCACGGCTTCCTCGGGCAGACCGAGGTCGACCCGTCCGCGCTGCTCGGCCGGCTGCGCGAGGCGGTCTCCACGTTCGCGGGCGCGCGCCGTGCGGGCACCGACGGCGACGGTGAGGGCGGCTCGCTGGTCGAACTCGTCCAGACACCCGAGCAACGCGAGATCCTGGGCCGGATCACCGCGGTGATGTCGCTTCTGGAGGGGCACGCCGACTTCGTCATGGACGGCGTCGGGCCGCAGGTCATCCCGACCGTGAGGGAGATCCGGGAGAAGTTCGCCGAGCGGCGCGCCCAGGGCACCGGGCGGCTCGACCAGGCACTGCGCAAGCTGCTCGGCATGGACGCGAAGCTGCGCCAGTACCGCGACGGCGAGCGGTTCGTGCGCGAGGTGGTCGAGCGGGTCGGCATGGAGGGCTTCAACCGGGTGTGGACCTCGCCCAACACGTTGCCCACCAAGGCCGAGGTGGCCGAGCCGGGCATGTGGGTGGACCGGGTGCACGGCAAGGCCGGGACCGCGTCGACCGAGGACCCCGCCGACCCCGCGTGAGGCGGCGCACGACACCCGACGCGGCGCCTCGGCGCGCTTTCTCGCGCGGCGGGCGGGCCGACGCCGGCCCGCCCGCGTCCTCATCCGGGCGACATCCGGTGGTGTCTGCGGCCCGGGGCGCTTCGGGTGACGTAGCGTGGGCAAACCAATTCTCTTCGGCATTTCTCGCGGAGGCCGCGACCTCCGCGAACCGGCCGAACCGGACGTGCAAGGAGGTGTCGTCGAGTCGTGGGACCCCATCCCGCCGTGGCCGCCACCAGGCTGGCCGTCCGCAAGACCCTGCGCGAGCTGCAACCGGGTGACCTCGTCCTGGTGGCCTGCAGTGGTGGCGCGGACTCGTTGGCGCTCGCAGCGGCCACCGCGTTCGAGGCCCCCCGCGCGGGTCTGCGCGCCGGAGCCATCACCGTCGACCACGGACTCCAGGCGGGCTCCACCCGCCGCGCCGTGGATCTGGTCGCCCGGCTGCGCGACCTGGGGCTGGGCCCGGTCGACGCGCTCGGCGTCACCGTCGGCACCCGGGGCGGCCCCGAGGGCGCCGCGCGGCTGGCCCGATACACCGCGCTGGACACCGCGGCGAAGAAGCACGGCGCCGCGCTGGTGCTGCTCGGCCACACCCTGGAGGACCAGGCCGAGACGGTGCTGCTCGGGCTGGCCCGAGGCTCCGGAGCCCGCTCGCTCGCCGGCATGCCGCCGCTGACCGGCCACTACCAGCGCCCGTTCCTGGAGCTGGGCCGCGACATCACCCGGCAGGCGTGCGTCGCGCAGGACCTGCTGCCCTGGGAGGACCCGCACAACGCCGACCCCGCCTACACCCGGGCACGGGTGCGCCACGAGGTGCTCCCGGTGCTGGAGAAGGCGCTCGGCCCCGGGGTGTCCGAGGCGCTGGCCCGCACCGCGCGGCTGTTCCGCGACGATGCCGAGGCACTCGACCAGTGGGCCGACCGGGCCCAGGCCGACGTCACGCACGACGACGGCGAGCTCGAGGTCGCCGGGCTGGCCGAGTTGCCCGCCGCGGTCCGCCGCCGGGTGTTGCGCCGTACGGCGGTCGGCGCGGGCAGCCCCTCCGGCGCGTTGTTCGCCCGGCACGTGGAGGCGGTGGAGAAGCTGGTCATCTCCTGGCACGGCCAGGGGCCCATCCACCTGCCCGGGGGCGTCGAGATACGCAGGCGGTGTGGCAGGCTTCTCTTTCACCGGCCGGCTCAATCCTGACCGGTGACCGCGGGGCTCAGTCGAAAACTTCGTAGTAAGGCATGTGGTGGACGAGAAGGACATGGGCGCCGACCTCGAAAGGGTCCTCGTCACGCAGGAGGAGATCGAGGCGAAGCTCGTAGAGCTCGCCGAACGGATCGACGAGGACTACCGGGGTCAGGACCTGCTGCTCGTCGGCGTGCTCAAGGGCGCCGTCATGGTCATGGCCGACCTCGCCCGGGCCGTGCACTCGCCGGTCAAGATGGACTGGATGGCGGTGTCCTCCTACGGCTCCGGCACCAAGTCCTCGGGCGTCGTGCGCATCCTCAAGGACCTCGACGCGGACATCGCCGGTCGGCACGTCCTGGTCGTCGAGGACATCATCGACTCGGGCCTGACCCTGTCGTGGATGCTCGCCAACCTCACCTCGCGAGGCCCCGCCTCGTTGGAGGTGTGCGCGTTCTTCCGCAAGCCGGAGGCCGCCAAGGTCGACATCCCGGTCAAGTACGTGGGCTTCGACATCCCCAACGAGTTCGTGGTGGGCTACGGCCTCGACTACGCCGAGCGCTACCGCAACCTGCCGTTCGTGGGCACACTGGCCGAGCATGTGTACGGCGGTTCGAAGCCGACCTGACCCGCTCGGGCGCATGGAATACGGCTTCGGGTTTGCGCGATCGACATCCTGTAACAGCATCCGGGAACAAGGGGAACGTTTTCCCTCGTTGGAGGGTGCGTCGGGGGTCGATGCACGAAGGCGCGCAAGGTGAGTGAACGCGCGGCGCGTTGACGTGCGGACACCCGGTGTACCGTCTAACGCAGCGACATCCGATCAGCACGGGCGACCGTGCCGGGCGATACCGGACAGGCAACGTACCCGGGGGCCATAAGGCGTCCGGGTCAAAAGTCGGCAGGAGGGACGGGGCGTCTGCTGCCCCGCATCGATGGACGTCAAGCGCTATTTCCGCGGGCCGGTCATGTGGATCGCGCTGGCCGTCATTGCTGTGATCCTCCTGATGCAGCTCGTCTCCTCTTCGAGCGGCTTCAAGGGTGTCGACACCGGCAAGGCGATCCAGGCGATCCAAAACGACCAGGTCAAGTCAGCCAAGCTCATCGGCGGTAACGACCAGTCACTCGAGCTCACCCTGATCCCCGGGGTGAAGGTCGACAAGCATTCCAAGATCAAGACCTCGTACATCGACGAGCAGGGCGTGGAGATCCAGCGCCTGCTCCAGTCCAAGTACGAGCAGGGCAAGATCCAGGACTCCTACACGGTCAAGCTCAGCAAGCAGAGCACGATCGTCAGCATCCTGTTCTCCCTGCTGCCGTTCGTGCTCATCGTCGTGGTCTTCCTGTTCCTGATGAATCAGATGCAGGGCGGCGGCTCCCGGGTCATGAACTTCGGGAAGTCCAAGGCCAAGCTGATCTCCAAGGACACGCCGAAGACGACCTTCGCCGACGTGGCCGGTGCGGACGAGGCGGTCGAGGAACTCCACGAGATCAAGGAGTTCCTCCAGGAGCCCGCCAAGTTCCAGGCGGTCGGCGCGAAGATCCCCAAGGGCGTGCTGCTGTACGGCCCGCCCGGAACCGGCAAGACCCTGCTCGCCCGCGCGGTCGCGGGTGAGGCCGGCGTGCCGTTCTACTCGATCTCCGGTTCCGACTTCGTCGAGATGTTCGTCGGTGTCGGTGCCTCCCGGGTGCGCGACCTGTTCGAGCAGGCCAAGGCCAACGCGCCGGCGATCGTCTTCGTCGACGAGATCGACGCGGTCGGCCGACACCGCGGCGCGGGCATGGGCGGCGGGCACGACGAACGCGAGCAGACGCTCAACCAGCTCCTGGTCGAGATGGACGGCTTCGACGTCAAGGGCGGCGTGATCCTGATCGCCGCGACCAACCGGCCCGACATCCTCGACCCGGCGCTGCTGCGTCCGGGCCGCTTCGACCGGCAGATCGCGGTCGACCGTCCCGACATGCAGGGCCGCTGGGACATCCTCAAGGTGCATGCCAAGGGCAAGCCGGTCACCGACGACATCGACCTCAAGGCGGTCGCCCGGCGTACTCCCGGGTTCACCGGTGCCGACCTCGCGAACGTGCTCAACGAGGCCGCCCTGTTGACCGCCCGTGCGGACGCCAAGCTGATCGACGCGTTGGCGATGGACGAGGCGATCGACCGTGTCGTGGCCGGGCCGCAGAAGCGCACCCGGATCATGAGCGACAAGGAAAAGAAGATCACCGCGTACCACGAGGGCGGCCACGCCCTGGTGGCCCACGCGCTGCCGAACACCGACCCGGTGCACAAGATCACGATCCTGTCCCGCGGTCGCGCGCTCGGCTACACGATGGTCCTGCCCGAAGAGGACAAGTACTCCACCACGCGCAACGAGATGCTCGACCAGCTCGCCTACATGATGGGCGGGCGCGCGGCGGAGGAACTGGTCTTCCACGACCCGACCACGGGTGCCTCGAACGACATCGAGAAGGCCACCGGTCTGGCCCGCTCGATGGTCACGCAGTACGGCATGACCGAGCGGCTGGGTGCGATCAAGTTCGGCAACGACGGTGCCGAGCCCTTCCTGGGTCGTGAAATGGGTCACCAGCGCGACTACTCCGAAGAGGTCGCGGCTATCGTCGATGAAGAGGTCAAGAGGTTCATCGAGACCGCCCACAACGAAGCGTGGGAGATTCTCGTCGAGAACCGCGACGTGCTGGACAACCTGGTGCTGGAGCTGCTGGAGAAGGAGACCCTGGACAAGGCCCAGGTCGCCGAGATCTTCGCTCCGGTCACCAAGCGGCCGGCTCGTCCCGCGTGGACGGGTTCCAGCCGGCGTCAGCCGTCCAGCCGTCCCCCCGTGATGACGCCCCGCGAGCTCACGCTCTCCGGTGGCGGCAGTGACAACGGGATTCTCAACGGCGGCTCGACCTCTGCGACGGGCACCACGACGGGGTCCGGTGGGGCGGTAGCGCACCCCGAACCGCCGTCCGATTCTCCGGAGAACTGAACGTGACGATCGACCCGGTCACCTTCGACGGTCGTGCCGTGGGTGAGTTCGACCAGGATCGCGCCGAGCGCGCGGTCCGGGAGCTGCTGCTCGCGGTCGGGGAGAACCCCGACCGCGAGGGTCTCAAGGACACCCCGGCCCGAGTGGCCAGGTCGTATCAGGAGATCTTCGCCGGACTGCGGCAGGATCCCGAGGACGTGCTCACCACGACCTTCGATCTCGGCCACGACGAGATGGTCCTGGTCAAGGACATCGAGGTCTACAGCACGTGCGAGCACCACCTCGTGACCTTCCACGGGGTGGCGCACGTGGGGTACATCCCGTCGGAGGACGGTCAGATCACCGGCCTGTCCAAGCTCGCGCGCCTGGTGGACGTGTACGCCAAGCGTCCGCAGGTGCAGGAGCGGCTGACCACCCAGATCGCCGACGCGCTGGTGAACATCCTGCGCCCGCGCGGGGTGATCGTGGTCGTCGAGTGCGAGCACCTGTGCATGACCATGCGCGGCATACGGAAGCCGGGTGCCCGCACCCTCACCTCCGCCGTGCGCGGCCAGTTGCTGAACGCGGCCACGCGGGCCGAGGCGATGAGCCTGATCCTGAGCCGGTAGCGGCTCGACGGCGCACGGTCGCGGGCCGGCACGGCGCCGATAACAAGTCGCGACGCAGTACTCGGGGGTTGACCGGGCAGTACCCGGTCAACCCCTACTCTGTTCCCCATGACAGCGACGACCGGCCCGCGACATCGGGCTCCCGACCGCCCACCACGGGTGCGCGGCCTGCCCGAGTTCGGCCGGTGCGCGGTCATGGGTGTGGTCAATGTGACCCCCGATTCGTTCTCCGACGGCGGCCTGTGGTTCGACTCGAAGGCCGCGATCACGCGCGGGCTCGCGCTGCTCGACCAGGGAGCCGACCTGATCGACGTGGGCGGCGAGTCGACCCGGCCGGGGGCCGGTCGGGTGGACGTGGACGAGGAATTGCGCCGGGTCGTCCCGGTGGTCCGCGAGCTGGCCTCGGCCGGTGCGGTGGTCAGCGTGGACACCACCCGGGTCGAGGTGGCGAGCGCCGCGGTCGAGGCCGGCGCCCGCCTGGTCAACGACGTCAGCGGCGGGCTCGCGGACCCGGCGATGGCCGCGTACGTGGCCGACAGCGGGGTGCCCGTGGTGGTCATGCACTGGCGTGGGCACTCGCGCGGGATGCAGGAGCGCGCGGTGTATACCGACGTGGTCGCCGAGGTGCGCACCGAGTTGGCCGAGCGCATGGAGAAGGTGATCGCGGCGGGCGTGCATCCCGAGGCGATCGTGCTCGACCCCGGTCTGGGCTTCGCCAAGACGGCCGCGCACAACTGGCCGCTGCTCGCCCACCTGGACGCGCTGCACGAGCTCGGTCGTCCGCTGCTCGTGGCCGCGTCCCGCAAGACCTTCCTGGGGCGGCTGCTCGCCGCCGAGGACGGCACACTGCGCCCGCCCCGCGGACGCGACGATGCGACGGCCGCGGTCTCCGCGCTGGCCGCCGCCGCGGGCGCGTGGGCCGTCCGTGTGCACGAGGTGCCCGCTTCGCTCGACGCGGTCAAGGTGGCGGCTGCCTGGCAGGAGGCCCGATGAACCCGATTGACGACCAGACGTCGCCCGAGGCGGACGCGGTACGCGAGGTCAACCTCGCACTGTGGACGGCGGTCGAGGAGGGCGACATCGACGCCCTCGGCGCGATCTGGGCCGACGGCCCCGACGCGCCGAGCGTGACGTGCGTGCATCCGGGTTGGCCCGCGCTGCACGGACGCGCGGAGATTCTGCGCTCGTACGCGCTGATCATGGCCAATACCGCGTACGTGCAGTTCTTCCTGACCGACGTCGAGGTCAAGCTGGCCGGCGAGGTCGCGGTGTTGTCCTGCACGGCGAACATGCTGACCGGGATGGCCGAGGAGGACGGCGGCGACGAGGCCGGGTTCGCGGGCGGCCGGGCGGTGGTCACCAACGTCTTCCGGCGCACCCCCTCGGGCTGGCGGCTGTGGTTGCACCACGCGTCGCCGGTGATGGCGGAGGTCGACGCCGAAGAGGAGATCTGACCGATCCCGACCGCTTCGATGCGTCGTTCGGGTGCCTTCGAGGCACCCGGCCGAGCGAACCTGTCGGGATCGCTGGGTACATTCATACCGCACAGAGGTGGTCCGGCCGTCGGCGCGACCGCCCCTGGACGGGTCGACAACCGACCGGTCGGGGTGCGCAGTGATGGGATAGCGCCGAGGAGGCGACTGATGCTGGACCGCGTCTCGTTGCGGGGACTGAAGGCCCGCGGCAACCATGGAGTGTTCGCGAAGGAACGCGAAGAGGGCCAGACCTTCGTCGTGGACGTCGTGCTGGGCGTGGACACCCGTCCGGCCGCGCAGTCCGACGATCTCACCCTCACGGTGCACTACGGCGAGGTCGCCGAGGACGTGGTCGGCGTGGTCCAGGGCGACCCGGTCGATCTGATCGAGACGCTCGCGCAGCGGATCGCCGACGTGTGCCTGGCCCGCCCGCTCGTGCAGGAGGTGGAAGTGATCGTGCACAAGCCCGACGCCCCGATCACCGTTCCGTTCGACGACGTGACGGTAACCATCGTGCGGGGGCGGGACCGATGACCGACACCGTCCGCGAACCCACCCGCGAACCGGCCCCGGAGCAGCCCGCCGAGACCACCGGCCGGCGTGCGCTGCCGACCTGGAGCCGGGTCGTGCTCGCGCTCGGCAGCAACCTGGGCAACCGCCTGGAGACCCTCCAGGGCGCCGTCGACGAGATCGCCGACACCCCGGGCGTGAGCCTGCTGCGGGTGTCGCCGGTCTACGAGACCGACCCGGTGGGCGGCCCCGACCAGGGCACCTACTTCAACGCGGTGATCGAGGTGCGCACGCTGCTCACGCCGGACCTGATCCTGGAGCGCGCCAACTCGATCGAGGAGGCGTTCCAGCGGGTCCGGGTCGAGCGCTGGGGGCCGCGCACGCTGGACGTGGACGTGATCCGGTTCGAGGGCGTGGAGCAGGACGACCCGCACCTGACCCTGCCGCACCCGCGCGCGCACGAGCGTTCCTTCGTGCTCGCGCCGTGGCACGACATCGACCCCGAGGCGGAGGTACCGGGCCACGGCCGGGTCGCCGACCTGCTCGCGCAGGTGGGCCTCGGCGGGGTGCATCGCCGTGACGACCTGGAGTTGACCGCAGACCGATGAAGCCCACGCGCCCGCTCTTCCTGCTCGCCCTCGCGCTGGGTGCGGGCGGCATCGCGTATGCCGGGATCGACCTGTGGGACTCGCGCGGCACGCCACCCGTGGTCCCGATCCTGGCTCCGATCGTGCTCCTGTGCCTGGCCGCGATCGCGCTGGCGACCGCGTTGTCGCTGCGCTCGCGGCTGAAGGCGCAGCGCGAGCGGCGGCCGAACGCGCGCCCGGTGGATCCGCTGGTCGCCGCCCGGGCGGTGGTCTTCGCCAAGGCCGGTTCGCTGGTCGGCGCGCTCGTGGTGGGCCTGTACGGCGGCTACGCGCTCTACCTGACCGGCTTCCTGGAGGTCACCGAGCGCTCGGCCCAGGCCCAGCGCTGCGCCTTCGCCGTCGGCGCGGGCGTGCTGCTGGTCGGCGGGTGCCTGTTCCTGGAGCGGATACTGCGCATCCCCGAGGACCCCGAGGACAAGAAGGCCGGCCGGTCGGACGCCTGAGGACCGCTCGGCCCGAGGCCGGGTCGATCTCCCCGAGAACGTCGGGAACGACGAAGTCCGGGGCGGCCGAGCCGGCCCGGCCGGCCGCCCCGGACAGTACCTCGGCCGAGGGCCGGCCCGTCACCCCTCGATGGTGTCCAGCACGACCTCGGCCAACGGGATGTCCCGCTCCTCCGCACCGATGGACCGCCGCAGGGCCTCGTGCAGCCGCGCGGGCGTGAGCACGCCCACGAACCGGTCGCCGTCCACCACGGCGATCCACCCGGCGTCGTGCTGGAGCATCTCGCCGAACGCCTGCTTGAGCGTGGCGCGCACCGGCACCCACGCCTCCATCCGGCGGGCCCGGTCGCGCACCGTGCCGCCGGCCGGGCGGTCGTCCACCCACCCGTGCAGGTTGCCCGCGTCGTCGAGCACGACGGCCCAGCGCGAATCGGCCGCGCGCAGCTTCGCGAGCGCCTCGGACATCGGGTCGTCCAGGTGCACGACCGGCGGCAGTTCGAGGTCCTCGGGGGTGATCTCGGTCACCGACAGGCGCTTGAGGCCGCGGTCCGCGCCGACGAAGTCGGCGACGTAGTCGGTGGCGGGTGCGCCGAGCACGCTGGAGGGTGTGTCGAACTGCTCGATGTGGCCGCCCATCGAGAAGACCGCCATCCGGTCGCCGAGCCGGACGGCCTCCTCGATGTCGTGCGTGACGAACAGGATCGTCTTCTTCAACTCGTCCTGGAGCCGCAGGAATTCGGTCTGCAGGCGTTCGCGCACCACCGGGTCCACCGCGCCGAACGGCTCGTCCATCAGCAGCACGGGCGGGTCCGCCGCGAGGGCGCGGGCCACACCGACCCGCTGGCGCTGACCGCCGGAGAGCTGGTGCGGGTAGCGATCGCCGAGTTTGCTCGGGTCCAGGCCGACCAGCTCCAGCAGTTCGACGCCGCGGGCCCGGGCCTTTTTGCGGTCCCAACCCAGCAGGCTGGGCACGGTGACGGTGTTCTCCAGCACGGTGCGGTGCGGGAACAGGCCGCCGGACTGGATCACGTAGCCCATCCGTCGGCGCAGCTTGACCGGGTCGGCCCGGGTTATGTCCTCGTCGTCCAGGAAGATCTTCCCGGACGTGGGCTCGATCAGCCGGTTGACCATCTTCATCGTGGTGGTCTTGCCGCAGCCGGACGGGCCGACCAGGGTGACCAGTTCGCCCGTGGCGACCTCCAGCGACAGTTCCGCGACCGCCTCGGTGCCGTCGGGGTACCGCTTCGTGACGCGGTCGAGCCGGATCATGGGGACCCTCCGGGGGTATGGCAGGCGGCCGTGGCAGGTGTCCGGAGACCCGGTGATTCCCGACCCCCAGGGGTGGCAACGTACCCGGGTGGCCCCGTTCACACACCGGGTGTGTCCGCCGTCACGGGAATGCCCGTCCGACCGCTGGGGTACTGTCCGCCCGTGATTGTGGCCTCCGGTGACTGCCTGAAGCGCAACTCGTGGGTCTGCGGGAAGTACTTCGACGAGTACTCCGGGGAGATCACCACCGCGTTGCGCGAACACATCTATCTGACCGTCGTGTCGGTGACGATCGGTCTGCTCGTCGCGTTCCCGATGGCCCTGGCTGCCCGGCGTTGGCGATTGACCGGGAGCGTGCTGCTCGGTTCGACCACGATCCTTTACACGATTCCCTCGCTGGCGATGTTCGCGATTCTGCAGCCGTTCACGGGCTTGACCGAGACGACGGTCATCATCGGTCTGGTGCTGTACTCGCTGACCATCCTGGTGCGGAACATGCTGGCCGGTCTGCAATCGGTGCCGCCGGATGTGGTGGAGGCGGCGAAGGGGATGGGCTACGGGCCCGGACGGTTGTTGTTCCAGGTCGAACTCCCGCTCGCGCTGCCCGCGATCATGGCCGGCGTCCGGGTCGCCACGGTGTCCACCGTCGCGCTCACCACGGTCGGTGCGATCGTCGGCTCGGGCGGGTTGGGCAACCTGATCTACAAGGGCATCGACACGCTGTTCAAGGCGCAGGTGCTGACCGCGTCGGTGTTGTGCGTCGCGCTGGCGATCGTGGCCGACCTGCTGTTGCTCGGCGTACAGCGGCTGTTGACCCCGTGGGAGCGGGCCGGTGGGCGCAAGCGGCGGTTGCCGGCGGTGCCCGCGCCGACGGCGGAGGTCGACCTGAAGGCGGAGGCCGCGGCGTGAACGTACTCGGCGATGCCTGGGACTGGTTGGCCGACGGCGCGAACTGGAGCGGCGAGAGCGGGGTGTGGAATCGGCTCGTCGAGCACATCGTGCTCACCGTGGTGTGCGTGCTGATCGCGGTCGCCGTCGCGCTGCCGGTCGCACTGTGGTTGGGGCACCTGGGCAAGGGCGGCGCGCTGGCGATCAACATCTCCAACATCGGGCGGGCGATCCCGACGTTCGCGGTGCTGGTGCTGCTCGGGCTGAGTCCGATCGGCATGGGCGACACCGCGACGATCATCGCGCTCGTGCTGTTCGCCATCCCACCGGTGCTCACCAACGCGTACGTCGGCATGCGCGGGGTGGACCGGGACGTGGTCGAGGCGTCGCGCGGCATGGGTATGACGGGCGGGCAGATGTTGTTCCGCGTCGAGTTGCCCCTGGCACTTCCGTTGATCATGACGGGAATTCGAACGTGTGCCGTTCAGGTTGTTGCCACGGCAACACTCGCGGCGCTCGTCGCGGGGGGCGGTCTCGGGCGCATCGTCACGGCCGGTTTCGACCTGCAGGACAACGGTCAAGTGGTGGCGGGGGCAATCCTCGTGGCCGCGTTGGCTCTGGTGGTGGAAGGCCTGTTCGCGCTCGTGCAGCGGTTCACGGCCCGGACACCGCGTGGCGGTGTGACCTCGTGAGAACGGAAAGGGCGGTGCATCGCGTGCTTATACGGCGCGGCAAGACGGGCATGACGGTCGGTGTGGCGGCAGGGCTCTCCCTGGTGTTTCTGGTCGGCGCGACAGGGTGTTCGTCCTCGGACGACGACAAGACGGTGGTCGGCTCGGCCGGTTTCACCGAGTCGGAGATCCTGGCGCAGATGTACAAACAGTTGCTCGACAAGGGCGGGGTGAAGGCGAGCATCAAGACGGTCAAGAACCGTGAGCTCTACGAACCCGAGCTGGAGAAGGGCAAGATCGCGGTCGTGCCGGAGTACGCGGCGACGATGGCGGAGTTCCTGAACCGGAAGAAGAACGGTCCGGACGCCGCACCGGTCGCCTCGCCGGACGTGGCGGCCACGGTCGCTGCGCTGAACACGCTCGCGGGCCCGGCCGGGCTCAAGTCCGGTACCCCGTCGCAGGCGGTGGACCAGAACGCGTTCGCGGTGACCAAGGACTTCGCCGCGAAGAACAACCTGAAGACCCTTTCCGATCTGGGCAAGGCCGGCATCGAGGTGAAGATCGCGGCGGGCGAGGAGTGCAAGACGCGCCCGTTCTGCGCGCCGGGCCTGGAGAAGACGTACGGCATCAAGGTCGGCGGCGTGGACCCGCTCGGCGTCGGTACCACCGCCGCCAAGCAGGCGGTCAAGGACGGCAAGGACCAACTGGTCCTGACCACCTCCACGGACGCCACGCTCGACCAGTTCGGCCTGGTCGTCCTCACCGACGACAAGAAGTTGCAGAACGCCGACAACGTTCTCCCGGTGGTCAATTCCGGCAAGGCCGACAAGATCCTGCCGCTGGTCGACAAGCTTGCCCCGATCCTCACCACCGAGGATCTGACCGCGCTCAACAAGCAGGTCGACGAGGACCGCAAGAAGCCGGCCGACGTCGCCAAGGCCTACCTGAAGTCCAAGAACCTGATCTGATCGCCGAATTGGCGATGGTGAATTCTCAGGGGCCGGGGTAACACTCCACGCCGGCCGGGCAGTTCGAATAGCCCGGCTGGCGTTCGAGGTCGAATCGGCCCGGCCGCGTTCGAGGCCACCCCAACCGAGTTCCTTCCACGGAATGCAAAAAACCCGCGCCCACGGCAACCCCCGCACCGAGGGGAAGGCCGTATCGCGCTAACGTCTGGTGCATGCCACGTGGACGCCATCGCTCGGTCTCGACCGCCACACGCATATCCCTGCTTGCCGCCATATGCGCGCCGGCGCTCGTCGCCGTCGTCCTGGCGGTCGTTGCGGGAGGTGCGACCACACTTCGACTCGCCGTGCTGCTCGGTGTGTCGTCCGCCGCCGGCGCGATCGCGTGGGTGGTTCGCGGGAGCACCGCACACCACCGACGGATGGCCGAGGAGAGCATCGCCCGGCGTCGGGAACGCGAGCGCATGGCGGACGAGTTGCGCGCCGCGATCGAGCGGGCCGACGAGCAAGAACTCGCCGCGGTGCAGGCCGGCGAACTGGCCGCCGCCCACCTGGTGTCGCGTCCGCAGCGGCTGACCCCGGACCTGTTCGCGCGCGGTGCGGCGGTGTTGGACCTGCTGGACCGGCGGGGCGGCGAGGTACGTCCCACGGCTCCCTCCATCGTTCCGGCCGTGCGCCGGCCGCCCGTGTCCGCGCCGGACCTGGTCCCGGCCTACGCGGCCTCGGTCTTCGGCCCGCCGACGCGCTCCGCTGCGCACCCCGCTTCGCGGGGGCGGGCCGAGGCCGCCACCGCAGTCGCGCAGCCCACCGTCGCAGCGCGCACCGCGGCGCCCTCCCCCGCACGGCCGGAATCCGAAGCCGCGCGCTCCGCCGCGCGGGCCGGGTCCGAGGCCGGCGACAGGGCCGGGTCGACCGCCGTGACACCGGGCACTTCGGTTGCCGCCGCCGATCGTTCCGCCGCGCGGGCCGGGGCCGGGGTTGGTGCCGGGACGGGGTCGACCGCCGCGACGCCGGGCACCTCGGTTGCCGCCGCCGCTCGTTCCGCCGCGCGGGCCGGGTCCGAGGCCGGCGACGAGGTCGGGTCGACCGCCGGGGTGCGTCCCGCCGCGCCGATCGCGCCGCCTGCCGAGCTCAGCCGGAGCGTCGCCCGTGCGGCCGGCGGAGCGACCGCGGAGGGGGCCCCCGAGGTTCCCTCGCCGGAAGTCACCCCGGCCGACTCCACCGCCGTGCCCCCGCTCGCGCAACCACCCGTGCCCGACATCGCCGCGCCCGGCGCCGCCGTGCCCGCGCCGACCGTCGCCGCGCCCGGCGCCGCTGTGCCCGCGCCGGCCGTCGCCGCGCCCGGCGCTTCGGCCCCCGCCGCCGCGCCCACGCAGGCGCCCACACCCGCCTTCGCTTCGCCGGCGCCCGCCGCCACGCCCGAGCCCGAGGGCGAGCCCGCGTCCTCGGCCCTCGCGCCGGTCGGCGCGACCGCGCCCACACCCGCCGAGCCGACCGCGCTCGGCCCCGTCTCCGATACCGCCGAGGTCACCCGGATGGTGCGGGACAAGGTGCTGGAGGTGACTCGCCGAGTGGCCGGCTCCGGGGCCTCCGGGCGGTTCGACTTCTTCGCGCCGCGGGCCGCCCTGGCCGATCCCGAGGCGACCGGCTTCCTGACCGACGAGCTGTTCGGCACGGACGCGCACTACGACGCGCTCGTCGCCGGGCGCCCGCACGGGGACGAGATCGAGCCGGCCGAGGCGATGTCCGCCCCGGACGCGGCCGTGGACGACATCGAGGCCGATCGGCTCGCCGACCCGGTGCCCACCGAGCAGGCGCCGGCCGCTCAGCCGGCTCCGGTGCACCGCGGGCAGGGCGTACGGTTCGCGCCCAGCGAATCCGACCGGGCGCGTCCGGGCGTACCGCGGCCCAAGCCGCTGCCGGTGGACCTCACCGCACACGACGACACCGAGGAGATCCCCCGGATCGACATCCGCAAGCACGCCTGACCCGGCCGGCACCCCGCCCGACCGCCGACCGGCGTCCGAGGTGTCACTTGTCGATGTCGCCCACGACGAAGAAGAGCGACCCCAGGATCGCCACCATGTCCGCGATCAGGCAGCCCGGCAGCAGCTCGGTCAGCACCTGCACGTTGTTGTAGGACGCCGAGCGCAGCTTGAGACGCCACGGGGTCTTCTCGCCCCGGGAGACCAGGTAGTAGCCGTTCAGGCCGAGCGGGTTCTCGGTCCACGCGTAGGTGTGGCCCTCGGGCGCCTTGAGCACCTTCGGCAGCCGCAGGTTCACCGGACCCTGCGGGAGATCGTCGAGCCGGTCGCAGCACGCGTCGGCGAGGTCCAGGCTCACGTGTACCTGCTCCAGCAGGCACTCGAACCGGGCCAGGCAGTCGCCCTCCTCGCGGGTGACCACGCGCAGCACGTCGGCCAGCTCGCCGTAGGCCAGATACGGCTCGTCCCGGCGCAGGTCGAAGTCGACCCCCGAGGCCCGCGCGATCGGACCGCTGACCCCGTACGCGGCCACCAGGGCCGGTGTCAGCACCCCCACGCCCCGGGTGCGGGCGCGGAAGATCTCGTTGCCCGAGACCAGGCCGTCCAGCCCGGCCAGCCGCGTGCGCACGGTCGCGACCGCGTGCCGCACCCGCCCGGTCCAGCCCGCCGGCAGATCCTCCTTGAGCCCGCCGACCCGGTTGAACATGAAGTGCATCCGGCCGCCGGAGATCTCCTCCATCACCGCCTGGATCTCCTCGCGCTCGCGGAAGGCGTGGAAGATCGGGGTGATCGCACCCAGCTCCAACGGATACGAGCCGAGGAACATCAGATGGTTGAGCACTCGGTTCAGCTCGGCGAGCAGGGTTCGCGCCCACACCGCGCGCTGCGGTACCTCCATGCCCAGCATGCGCTCCACCGCGAGCACCACGCCCAGCTCGTTCGCGAACGCGCTCAACCAGTCGTGCCGGTTCGCGAGCATCACGATCTGCCGGTAGTCGCGCACCTCGAAGAGCTTCTCCGCGCCGCGATGCATATAGCCGACGATCGGCTCGGCGGAGAGGATCCGCTCGCCGTCGAGCACGAGTCGCAACCTCAGCACGCCGTGCGTGGAGGGGTGCTGGGGCCCGATGTTGAGCACCATGTCGGTCGTGTCGAGCTGGTCGGCGCCGATACCCACGCCCACGGTCCTGGCGGTCATGGACCCTGAGTCTGCCAGTAGTCGTGTGCTCCTTCGCACCCTTGTATGCCCACCTGGGAAGGTTGCCCCTATGAAACCGGCCGATGACGCCCTGGCTCCGCCCGACCTCGACTGGCTGGCCGTCTCGGAGCAGCTGTACCGGATGCGCCGCGCCCTGCTGCTCGCCGGCTGTGTGCTGTTCGCCGTGCTCGCCGGCGGTCCGCTCGGTTGGTTCGTGGCCTGGTGGGCGGGCGCCGTGGTGGTGCTCGCCTGCGTCGGGGCGGGCGCCTGGGGCCTGCCGGCGATCCGGCGCAACCAGCGCTCGTGGCGCTACGCGGAGCGGGCCGACGACCTGCTGATCGCGCACGGCGTGCTGTTTCGCCGGCTGGTGGTGGTGCCGTACGGGCGGATGCAGTTCGTGGACGTCGAGGCGGGCCCGCTGGAGCGCCGATTCGGCATCGCCACGGTGACCCTGCACACCGCGTCGGCCTCCTCGGACGCGGTCGGGCGCGGCCGGCCGCCGGCGGCGGCCGCGCGGCTGCGCGATCGGCTCGCGGCGCTGGGCGAGGCCCGATCGGCGGGGCTGTGAGCACCGGGGTCGAGCGGCCGGTCGGCGGTGTCGGCGAGCCGCGCCGACTGCACCCGCTGACGCCGCCCGCCCGTGGCTGGGTGGTGATCGCCGCCTGCCTGGGTGTGGTCGTGCACAACGTCAACTCCGGGTGGGCGACCCCGAGTCGGCTGATGATCGGGCTCGCCGTGGTGGTGCCGCTCGCGTTCGGCTACGGCTACGTCTCGTGGTGGTTCACCACGTTCCGGATCGAGGGCGACGACCTGCGGCTGGATTCGGGGGTGCTGTTCCGCCGGACCCGGCACGTGCGGTTGTCCCGGCTCCAGGCGGTGGACATCGTCCGCCCGCTGGCCGCCCGGCTGTTCGGACTCGCCGAGTTGCAGCTCCAGGTCGCCGGCGGGGACAAGGCCGAGGCGAGCCTGTCGTACCTGGCCGAGGCGGACGCGCAGAAGTTGCGCGCCGAGCTGCTCGCGCGTGCGGCGGGGGTGCGTCCGGACGTGGGGGAGGCGCCCGAGCAGGCGCTGGTGTCGGTGCCGCTGTCGGCGGTGGTCGGCTCGGTGCTGCTCTCGGTCGGCACCTGGGCCGCGCTCGCGCCCAGCGTGGCGGTGGTGGTCCTGGCCTTCGCACTGCAGGCGCCCGCCTTCGTGTTCGGGTCGGTGCCGCTGTTCCTGGCCGCGTGGCAGTTCACCGCCGGGCGGGTGATCCGGAATTTCGACTTCACCGTGGCCCGCTCGCCGGACGGTCTGCGGTTGCGGCACGGCCTGCTCGAACAGCGGCATCAGACGGTGCCGCCCGGCCGGGTCCAGGCGGTGCGGATCGTGCAGCCGTGGTTGTGGCGGCTGCGCGGCTGGGTCCGGGTCGAGATCAACGTGGCCGGCTACGGCGGCAAGGACACGGACGACAAGGAGACGATCCTGCTGCCGGTCGCGCCGCGCGCGGTCGCCCACGGGCTGCTCGGGCAGATCCTGCCGGGCGTCGACATCGACGCGGTCGAGCTGATCCCGGCGCCGCGTCGGGCCCGGTGGCACGATCCCGTCGGCTGGTCGGCATACGCCTACGGCGCCGACACCGAGGTGTTCGTGGCCCGCAGCGGCCGGTTCCACCGGATCCTGGACGTGATCCCGCACGCGAAGGTGCAGAGCGTGCGGCGGACCCAGGGGCCGTGGGAGCGCCGGCTCGGCCTGGCCACCGTGCACCTGGACTCCACGCCGGGTCCGGTACACGTCAAGGCGGCCCGACGGGACGCGGCCGAGGCGCACACGATGGTCGCCGAACAGGCCGAACGCTCGCGTACCGGCCGTCGCGAGGCGGGTGCGGAGCGCTGGATCGCACCCGCATCTGACAGTTCGTCAGGTTCCGCCTCTTCCCTCGGCGAGGGCGCCGGTTAATATCTGACGCATCGTCATATTCGCAGGGAGGCAGCGATGAGTCAGGTCGAGTCGAAGGGTGGGGCCCCGCTCGCAGGGGTGCGCATCATCGAGTGTTCGATGCTGGGGCCGGCCGCGATCACCTCGTCGTTGGTGGACCTGGGCGCCGAGGTGATCAAGATCGAGCCGCCGCAGGGCGACTACATCCGGGACATGACGTGGCCGATCGTGGAGGGCTCGTCACTGATGCACCTGCACGTCAACCGCGGCAAGAAGTCACTGGTCCTGGACCTGCGCAAGCCGGAGGCGATCGAGACCTTCAAGGCGCTGGTCAAGGACGCCGACGCGGTGATCGAGGCGATGCGGCCGGGCGGACTGGCCCGACGCGGGATCGGCTACGAGGACCTGAAGAAGATCAACCCCCGGATCGTGTTCTGCACGATCTCGGGCTACGGCGCCACCGGCCCCTACCGGGACATGCCCAGCCACGGCGTCGCCTACGACACCTGGGCCGGCGTGGTGAAGCCGGCGATCGACGAGGACGGCTTCCCGTACCTGCCCGAGCACGCCTCGATCGGTATCCACGCCGGCCCGATGTTCGGCGCGCTCGGTGTGCTCGCGGGCATCATCCGTGCCCGGGCCACGGGCGAGGGCAGCGTGATCGACATCGCCCAGTCGGACGCGGCCGCGTCGATGGACTGGCTGCGCAGCGAGACCTGGAAGGCGTACGAGCGCCCGGAGTCCGAGGTGACCGGCAACAAGTCGGACAACTACGAGCGGCGTGCGCCCGGGACCGGTGGCATGGAGAAGGGTGTCCGCTACCAGATCTACGCGACCAAGGACGATCGGCACGTGCTGTTCATGGCGTCCGAGCAGTCGTTGTGGAAGAACTTCTGCGAGGCGGTGGACCGCGCCGACCTGTTCGAGCGCTGGCCCGGCTCCAAGTACGCGGACCACGCGGTCGGCAACGTCGAACTGCGCGGCATTCTGCGGGACATCTTCGCGACCCGGACCGCGCGCGAGTGGATCGAGTTCGGCAACGAGGCGAACACGCCGATCGCGCCGGTGAACACGCCGCAGACGATCGCCGAGGACCCGCAGTTCCAGCACCGGTTCCCGTGGATCGGGCAGGACCGGCTCGGTGCGGAGCAGTTGCCGTCGCCGATCAAGTTCGTCGGCGAGTCCCTGCCCGTCCCGGAGCGCGCACCCACGGTCGGGCAGCACAGTGCGGCCGTGCTCGCGGACCTGTTGGGGTACGACGAGGCCCGGATCGCCGAGCTTCGGGCGGCCGGCGTCCTCGGCGAGAGCTGACGGCGACCCGAGCCCGGCCGGGTCTGCCGGGGTGGTGGCCCCGAGCGCCGGCCGGGCCGGGTCGGCTTCGGCGGGTTGGCGGCCTCGTGCGTCGGCCCGGCGGGGTGCGAGCGCCGGCCGGGCCGAACGGCGGTCTCGAACGCCGGCGGGGCCGGGTGGCTCGGGTCGGCTGGTGCTTCGTGCTCCGGCCGGTTCGAGTGCCGGCCCCGTCGACGGTCGCCCGGTTCAGGGGTGGAGTCGGTCGGGGACCGACATCCGCACGCCCTGGGCCAGCCAGTGGAAGTCGCCCAGGCCGCCGTGCGCGGTGAGTTCGCCGGCCTCGCCCGCGTCGCGCAGGCCGGCCAGGTAGGCGGTCGGGTCGGTGCGGGCCAGTTCGTAGGGTGGGCGGTGGGCGGTCAGGCCCAGCGCGCGCAACGCGTGTCGTTGGGTGGTCAGGACCGTGTCCCGCGCCCCCGCCGCCTCGCCCGCCGCCGCCACCGCGTCCATCGCGACATGGCAGGTCACGTCGCAGGTGCCGTCCGGAACCGGCGGCACCTGCCGGCCCTGCCGATACCCGGTGAGCGAGCCGTACGACGGACGCCCGCCGGACAGGTGCCCGTAGTCGATCGCCACCGCGACCCCGCGCTCCAGACGCTCGATCGCGTGCGCCCACGCGGCGTCCCGGGGCTCGCCGATCTCGGCCCGCGTGCCCGGCTCCGCGCCGACCAGCGGCCACCAGCGATCCAGCCAGCGCGCGTCCCGATCGCGGGTGGCCGCACCCAGCCGCTCCTCCCCGGTGCGCACGTCCACCTCGACCACCCGGGGCACGCCGTGTTCGTCCACCTCCGCGACGTCGGCGGGGACGTTGTCCAGCCACTCGTTGGCGATCAGCAGCGCGGTTCGGCCCGGCGGCGTCTCCGGCTCCCAGCCGATCGACGGCGGCAACGCCTCCGGCCGGCCGGCGATGTCCACGCCGATCAGCTCCAGGTGCGGGGTGACCCGGCGCAGCGCGACCAGCAACTCGCCGCGCCCGGCGC
Source organism: Embleya sp. NPDC050493 (assembly GCF_044458105.1). Taxonomy (NCBI): domain Bacteria; kingdom Bacillati; phylum Actinomycetota; class Actinomycetes; order Kitasatosporales; family Streptomycetaceae; genus Embleya; species Embleya sp. NPDC050493. Next base: position 64,148 of record NZ_JBITHP010000015.1, on the reverse strand, counting down.
CCACGTCCACGATCGTGTCGAGACCGGCGGTGCGCGCGAGCTCGGCCAGCGCGCGGGCGAACAGCGGGGAGGCGTGTACCGAGGTGCGGAAATGCCCGGCGGGGCCCTCGGCCCGGCGGTAGAAGCCCTCGGCTCCGTACAACGCCCGACGGGTGGCTTCCTTCCAGGTCAGCCGTCGTTCCATCGCTCCCGACGGTACCGGCCCGAGATCGCCGCCGTGCGAGCGAGGTCGGTCCGTGCCGGTCCGTCCGGCCTGCGGACGGCCGGATGTGCCCGTCTACCCTGCCTGTGTGCACCACCTGTACGCCTGGCTCCGCGGACGCCCCCTGCTCGTGGACGGAGCGTGGGCGCTGCTGCTGCTCATGTTCGGCCTGTTCGAGGTGATCATTGACCAGCCCGGCCCGCCCGACGTCCCGCATCTGATCGCGCTCGGCACGATGTCGCTCGTGCTGTTGATCCGGCGGCGCCTGCCCACCCACGCGCTGGTGGTCACCCTCGCGATCGGGATCTTCCAGCTCTTCGACGACATACCGCCCGGTCTGGAAGCGCTCGCCATGCCCGCGATCGCCTACAGCGCCGCCGCGTACAGCCCGCGCTGGGCCTCGCGCTCGGCGCTCGTCGGCGGAGTGCTCGCGCCGATCGCGGCGATGCTGCGCTGGTGGGACAACCCGGATGTGCCGACCACCGGCATCGTCTTCTTCACGCTGCTGCTGATGGGCCCGTTCGTGATCGCGTGGGTGCTGGGCGATTCGATGCGCACCCGGCGGGCGTACTACGTCGAACTGGAGGACCGGGCCGACCGGCTGGAGCGCGAGCGGGACCAGCAGGCGCAGATCGCCGCGGCGAGCGAGCGGGCCCGGATCGCCCGCGAGCTGCACGACGTGGTCGCGCACAACGTGTCGGTGATGGTGGTGCAGGCCGACGGCGCGGCATACGCGCTGGACGGCGCGCCCGAGCTGACCCGTGAGGCGCTCGGCACGATCTCCGCCACCGGACGCGAGGCGCTCGCCGAGATGCGCCGACTGCTGGGCGTGCTGCGCGCTCAGAACGAGGGCGACGCCTACGTTCCGCAACCGGGCGTCGAGCAGCTGGAAGACCTCCTGGAGCGGGTGCGCAGCGCGGGCCTGGCGGTCGACCTGACCGTCGAGGGGGTGCCGGTCGAACTGTCCCAGGGCGTCGCGTTGACCGTGTACCGGATCGTTCAGGAGGCGCTGACCAACACCCGCAAGCACGGTGGGCCGAACGTCAAGGCGCTGGTGCGGCTGCGCTACCTGGGCGAGGACGTCGAACTGCACGTCGGCGACGACGGTCGAGGCGCCGCGGCTCCCGGCGACGGGATGGGGCACGGCCTGGTCGGCATGGGCGAGCGGGTCGCCCTGTTCGGCGGCCGGCTGGAGACCGGGCCCCGGTCGGGCGGCGGCTGGCAGGTCCTGGCCCGGCTGCCGGTACGCCCGGGGGAGGGCGTCTGAGCGTCCCGACGGCACCAGGGGTGTGCGCGCCGCATGGTCGGGTGCGACTTGTGGCGGAGGAACGATTCGATACGTCGGTTGACGCGCATACGGCCCGGCGCCACGTAGCGTCGAAGTGTGCAACGAATCTATGCGTGGCTGCGAGCACACCCCCTGTGGGTCGACTCGGTATGCACGATTCCGGTCTTCGGCCTTGCGCTGCTCCAGGTCCTGGAGGACCCCGCCGCATCCGTTCCGCGCTGGTGGTGGCTCGTGATCGTGGTGCTGCTCAGTCTGGGCATGGCGCTGCACCGGGTGCGGCCACTGACCGCCACCGCCCTGGTCGTGGTCGGCGGGTTGATGCAGCTGGTCTGGGACGACACGCTCACCTCGGCCAACTACGCGATGCTCGTCGCGCTGTACACGGCCGCCAAGTCCGGCCCGCGATGGCTCTCGCGCACCGGGCTCGTGATGATCCTGCTCGGACCGGCGATCCTGCTCGGGCGCTTCCCGGAATCGGACGACGCCTCGTTCCGCGACAACGTCATCGGTTTCGGCTTCCTCGTGGTGCTGCTCGCGATCGCGTGGGTGCTGGGCGATTCGATGCGCACCCGACGGGCGTTCTACGCCGAGTTGGAGGAGCGGGCCACCCGGCTGGAGTTCGAGCGGGACCAGCAGGCGCAGATCGCCGCGGCGGCCGAGCGGGCCCGGATCGCCCGCGAGCTGCACGACGTGGTCGCGCACAACGTGTCGGTGATGGTGGTGCAGGCGGACGGCGCCGCGTACGCGATCGAGTCGTCGCCGGACCGGGCCCGCGAGGCGCTGGGCACGATCGCGGCGACCGGGCGCGAGGCGCTCGCCGAGATGCGCCGACTGCTCGGGGTGTTGCGCTCGCAGAGCGAGACCGACGCGTATGTGCCGCAGCCGGGTGTCGAACAGCTCGGCGAACTGGTCGAGCAGGTGCGTACCACCGGCCTCAACGTCGAGCTCCGGGTCGAGGGGGTGCCGGTCGAACTGCCGCAGAGCGTCGCGCTGACCGCCTACCGCATCGTCCAGGAGGCGCTGACCAACACGCGCAAACACGCCGGCCCCGATGCCACCGCGACGGTCGGTGTCGGCTACGGGGAAGATGGGCTCGAAATGGAGATCAGCGACGACGGCCGAGGTGCGGCGGCTCCCGGCGACGGGATGGGCCACGGCCTGGTCGGCATGCGTGAGCGGGTCGCGATGCTGGGCGGTCGGTTGCGGACCGGGCCGAGCATCGGGGGCGGGTGGTCGGTCAGCGCGATGTTGCCCTACGCCGGCCGTCCCGACGACTCCTCCATCTCCTCCGCCACGCCCATCAGGACGACTCTTCAAGGAGCTCAGTGAGCATCAAGGTGATGCTGGTCGACGACCAGGAATTGCTGCGGACCGGCTTCACCATGGTGTTGCAGGCCCAGCCGGACATGAGCGTGGTCGCCGAGGCCGGCGACGGGGTCGAGGCGCTGGACAAGCTTCGGCACGTGGACGTGGACGTGGTCCTGATGGACGTGCGGATGCCGCGCATGGACGGGGTCGAGGCGTGTCGGCGGATCTGCGCCGAGGGCGGTGAGAACGCGCTGGTGTTGCCCGAGGGCCGGCTGCGGCCCAAGGTGCTCATGCTGACCACCTTCGACCTGGACGAGTACGCGTTCGCCGCGCTCAAGGCCGGAGCCAGCGGCTTCCTGCTCAAGGACGTCCCGCCGCCGGAGCTGCTGTCCGGGATTCGGGCGGTGGCCTCCGGCGACGCGGTGGTCGCGCCGAGCACGACCAAGCGCCTGCTCGACCGGTTCGCGCCGATCCTGCCCAGCGACCACGAGCCGCGGCCGGACGTGGTGGACGCGCTGACCGAACGCGAGCTGGAGGTGATGATGCTGGTCGCCCAGGGCCTGTCCAACGCGGAGATCGCCCAGCGGCTGTTCCTGTCCGAGGCCACCATCAAGACCCACGTCGGTCGCATCCTGATGAAGCTGGGACTGCGCGACCGGGTCCAGGTCGTGGTGCTCGCGTACGAGACGGGCCTGGTCAAGGCCCGGGGACGGTAGGTCCCGCCGATCGCACCGGTACCCGCACCCGCACGCGGATCGTGCGACCCGCGTGCGGGTGCGGGCACGCGGTGGCTCAGTCGGTGTAGAAGCCGCCGTCCGGGTGCAACATCTCGCCGGTGAAGTAGGACGACTGGTCGCTCGCCAGGAACAGCGCCGCGTTGGCCACCTCGCGGGCGCTGCCCATCCGGCCCAGCGGCACGCTGCCGAGCAGGCGCTGCTCGAGTTCGGGCATGCCGCGCAGGACCGCGGTCATGTTGGTCTCGATGAAGCCCGGACCGATCGCGTTGACCCGGATCCCGGCCGGGCCGAGCACGAGCGCGGCCTGCTTGGTCAGCATCCACACGCCCGCCTTGGACACGGAGTAGGCCGCCGACCCCGCCTCGGGGTGCTTCGCGGCGATCGAGGCGATGGTGATGATCGAGCCGCGTCGACCCTGGGCCACCATCCAGCGCGCGGCGGCCTGGACCGCGAGCAGCGTCCCGGTCAGGTTCACGTCGAGCACGCGCTGCCACTCGGCGAGCGGGCTGTCCACGAACCGCGTGATCGGGTCCCGCTCGACCGCCGCCGTGTTGCTCGGTCGGCCACTGACGTAGTCGGCCGTGCTGATGCCCGCCGCGGTGACCAGGACGTCGATCGCCCCGAACGTGTCGATCGCGTGCTGCATCACCGTTCCGATGTCGGTCGGGCTGCTCGCGTCGGTGTGCATGTAGGTGGCCCGCCGGCCGCGCTTCTCGACCGCCTCGACGGTGCCGATCGCGGCCTCGTCCAGGAGGTCGGCGATCACGATGTCGGCGCCCTCCTCGGCGAAGCGCTCGCAACACGCACGACCGATCCCGTTGGCGCCGCCGGTGACCACGGCCACCTTCCCGTCGAGCTGCCCCATCTCCCGCCCCCCGTCTCCATCCCCGTCGCATGTGCGATCGATGGTGTTGCCCATCCCACGCGGCCCTCGAAACTCACCGATCCTTGAGGCATGCTGTTACACCGTTACAGAAGCAGTGCTCGCCTTCGGGAGGAACCGCATGACCACCACCGAAACCGGACGTCCCGCCGTGCACATCGGCGCCGAGGACCTGCCGTTCGTCGAGATCGGCGGCGGCAACAAGCTCAAGGTGCTGTGCGTCAAGGAAGAGGAGGGCCTGTGGATCGTGGAGAACGTCTTCCAGCCCGGCTTCGCCGTCGAAACGCACCGGCACACCGGTCCGGTCTACGGATACACCGTGTCCGGTGCCTGGAAGTACACCGAGTACGACTACGTCAACCGGGCCGGCTCGTTCCTGTACGAGCCCGCCGGCTCCGTGCACACGCTCACCTGCGTCGAGCCCGACACCCGGGTGTGGTTCCAGATGTACGGCGCCAACCTCAACCTGGACGCCGAGGGCAACATCACCTCGGTGACCGACGGCGCGGGCACGCTGCGCGCCTACTACGCCCTGTGCGAGGCGCAGGGTTTCGGCCGGCCGAACGTGGTCGTGGGCTGACGACGGTCCGATCCGAGATTGCGAGGGAGATGCCATGACCGTCACACCCATCCCGACCGGACCCGATCTCTACAGCCCCGATCTGTACATGGACGGCCCGCCGCACGAGCTGTTCGCCGAGTTGCGCCGCACCGACCCCGTGCACTGGCAGGACATCCCCGGACAGCCGGGCTACTGGGCCGTGCTCCGGCACGCCGACGTCGAGTACGTGTCGCAGAACCCGGCGATCTTCTCCGCCGAGGCCGGCGGGATCATCCTGGAGGACCTCGAACCCGAGCGGCTCGAAGCCCTGCGCGGCACGCTGCTGTCGATGGACCCGCCCCGCCACCGCGCCTACCGCAAGCCGCTGGTGAAGTCCTTCACCGCGAAGGTGGTCGGCGGCATGGAGGACCGGATCCGGACCATCTGTCGGGAGATCCTCGCGCGCGTGGGCACCGGTGAGGTCGAGTTCGTACACGACGTCACCTCCAGCCTGCCGACCCAGGTGATCGGCGAGCTGATGGGCCTGCCGCCGGCCGACTGGGACCACATCCACGCGCTCGCCGAGCGCAACACGGCGGGCGAGGGCGGCGGGGCGGCAATCGAGATGGCCCGCTACGCGATCGGCTTCGCCGCCTCGCGCCGGGCCGAGGAGCCGCGTGAGGACGTCACCTCGCTGATCCTTGAGTCCGAGTTCGGCGGCCGGATGATGACCGACCTCGACTTCGGCCAGTTCTTCGTGCAGCTGGTCACGGCGGGCAACGACACCACCAAGACCATGCTGTCCGCCGGGCTGCACGCGCTGTTGACCCACCCCGAGCAACTCGCGGCACTGCGCGCGGACCCGGCCCTGGTCCCGGGCGCGGTCGAGGAGATCCTGCGCTGGGCCAACCCGCTGCACTACTTCCGCCGGACCGCCACCCGGGACACCGAGCTGCGCGGCGTGCCGATCAAGGCGGGCGACAAGGTGGCCATGTACTACACCTCCGCGAACCGCGACGAGGAGGTGTTCACCGACCCGCAGCGCTTCGACATCACCCGCAGGCCCAACCCGCACCTGTCCTTCGGCTTCGCCGAGCACTTCTGCCTGGGCGTGCACATCGCGCGGCTGGAGGGGCGGGTGTTCTTCGAGGAGCTGCTCGCGCGATACCCCACGATCGAGGCGACCGGTGAGCCCGAGCGGCTGCGCTCGAACCTCAACAACGCGCTCACCCGACTGCCGGTCCGCCTCGGGTAGCGCCGGGGTGACTTTCGGTGACCGGCGGCCGGGTCGCCCGGGGCCCGCCCCGGCAGGGCCCGGCCGCCGGGTCCTCGGCACGACGGGAGGCATGCGAAGGCGGTCGAAAGGGGACACATAAGCGACCGACTCGGGGAAAGAAGAGGGCCGAACCCTCGCCCCTGGTCAATCGTCACCGGTCTCCGGGAGGCTCCCCATGGGAAGCCGTCAGCTGGTCATACGCGCGGGTCGACGCTGTGCGCTCGCGGTCGCCGCGGTCGGAATCGTCGCGGCGGCCGGGGCCCTGGACGCCGGCCCGCCCCCTTCGCCGTCACCCGAGCGCAGTAGCGCCGCATCGGTGGAATCGACCGCCGACACGGACCGCTCGACCTCCTCCACCTACACGCTGCAGACCCAGGGCGGCCCGCGCAGCGTCCGGGTGGCCCGGGTGGTCACCGGCACGATGTTGTTGACCGGCCTCGTGCTGACCGCGCTCGGCGCGATCGGCATGCGCGGGCCCGAGCTGATCCGACGCAAGGTCGTGCACCGCGTCGTCCACCAGGCGGGCTCCACCCGCTATCGGTGGGCACCGCCGGGCCCGCTGCCGACCGACCTGCCGACCAACCCGGGGACCGGCTCGCGCGGCGCGTGAGTACCCTGATCGGGCCAGTACTCGTCCGGTACCCGCCGCGGACTGGAACGGAAGGCTCGCTCGCGTGAACAACGACATCACCGCACGTCCGCATCCACACGGCCGCTCGCCCGACCCCGCCGACCGCCCCGCGCGGCTGCGCGTGGGAGTCGTCGGCGCCGGCCGCGTCGGCCCGACCCTGGCCGCCGCCCTCGCCCTCGCCGGGCACTCGGTGGTGGCCGCCTCCGGCGTATCGGAGACCTCCCGGCGCCGCGCCGAGGACCTCCTGCCGGGTGTTCCGCTGGTCACCCCGCAAGAGGTGATCGCGGCCTCCGACCTGACCCTGCTGACCGTGCCCGACGACGCGCTCGAAGCGCTCGTGCAGGGCCTGGCCGAGACCGGTGCGATCAAGGCCGGTCAACTCCTGGTGCACGCGTCGGGCCGCTACGGCGTCGACGTCCTGGAACCGGCCACGCGCGCCGGTGCGCTCCCGCTCGCGCTGCACCCGGTGATGACCTTCACCGGCAGCACGATCGACCTCGAACGACTGGTCGGCTGCTCCTTCGGGGTCACCTCGCCCGAGCCGCTGCGCCCGGTCGCCGAGGCGCTCGTGGTGGAGATGGGCGGCGAACCCGAGTGGATCGAGGAGCGCGACCGCGCGCTCTACCACGTGGCCCTGGCCAACGGCGCGAACCACCTGGTCACCCTCGTCGCGCAATCGATCGAACTGCTCGGCGCGGCCGGCGTCCGCGCCCCGGGCCGCATGCTCGGACCGCTGCTCGGCGCCGCCCTGGACAACGCGCTGCGCGCCGGCGATCAGGCGCTGACCGGCCCGGTCGCGCGCGGCGACGCGGGCACCGTGGCCGCGCACGTGGCCGAACTGCGCCGGGTCTCGCCCGAGGCGCTGGCCGCCTACGTGGCGATGGCCCGACTGACCGCCGACCGGGCGCTGAACGCCGGCCTGCTCAAGGCCGAGGCGGCCGAGGCGCTGCTGGGCGTGCTGGCCGAGGGAGGCCGGCCGTGACCGCCGTACGGGTGGCCCGGACCGCGGCGGAGCTCACCGAGGACACCAGGCCGTACGGGTTGCGCGCCGTGGTGATGACGATGGGCGCGTTGCACCAGGGCCACGCGGCGCTGATCCGGGCGGCACGCGAGTTCGTCGGTCCGACCGGCCACGTCGTGGTCACCGTGTTCGTCAACCCGCTCCAGTTCGGCGCGGGCGAGGACCTGGACCGCTACCCGCGCACCCTGGACGCCGACCTGGAACTGAGCGGGGAGGCGGGCGCCGACGTGGTGTTCGCGCCCTCGGTGGACGAGGTCTACCCCGGCGGCGAGCCGCGGGTGCGGATCGCCGCCGGACCCACCGGCGCGGTACTCGAAGGGGCCTCTCGACCCGGCCACTTCGACGGCATGCTCACCGTGGTCGCCAAACTCCTGCACCTGACCGCACCGAAGGTCGCCTTCTTCGGCGAGAAGGACGCCCAGCAACTCGCGCTGATCCGGCGCATGGTGCGCGATCTGAACTTCCCCGTCGAGATCGTGGGCGTGCCCACCGTCCGCGAACCCGACGGGCTGGCCCGGTCCAGCCGCAACCGCTACCTGTCCCCGGCCGAGCGGGAGATCGCGCTCTCGCTCAGCCGCGCGCTCGACGCGGGCGCCCGGCGCGCCGGCGACGGTGCGGACGCCGTGCGCGCCGCCGCCGAGGACGTGCTGCGCGCCGTGCTGGAACCCGACTATGTGGAGTTGGTCGACATCGACGACTTCACCCCGGTGGCCGCCGACCACGTCGGCCCGGCGATCCTGGCGATCGCGGCCCGCGTGGGCGCCACCCGGCTCATCGACAACGCCCGCCTGAAGATCACGGGAGTCCCCCGGTCATGATGCGCACGATGTTCAAGTCCAAGATCCACCGCGCGACGATCACGCAGGCGGACCTCCACTACGTCGGCTCGATCACCATCGACGAGGATCTGCTCGAAGCCGCCGACATCCTCCCCGGCGAACTGGTGCACGTGGTCGACATCGACAACGGCGCCCGCCTGGAGACCTACACGATCGCGGGCCCGCGCGGCACCGGCGTGATCGGCATCAACGGTGCCGCCGCACGCCTGGTGCACACCGGCGACCTGGTGATCATCATCGCCTATGCCCAGGTCACCGACGCCGAGGCGCGGGCGTTGAAGCCGCGCGTGGTGTTCGTGGACGCGGCGAACACGATCACCGGAACCGGTCACGACCCGGCCGAGGCCCTTCCCGGTGGCGAAACGGTACGCGGCGACCGCGTGGTCGGCGACCGGGTCGCGCAATGAACACGCCCGCACTTCCCGCGCGCCTGGCCGCCCCCGATCCCGGGTGGAGCGTGCGCGCGGACGTCATCGTGGTCGGCTCCGGGGTGGCCGGCCTGACCGTCGCGCTGCGGGCGCGCCGGGCGGGCCGGGTCCTGCTGGTGACCAAGGCACAGCTCGACGAGGGCTCCACACGCTGGGCGCAGGGCGGGATAGCGGCCGCGCTCGGCGAGGGCGACAGCCCCGAACAGCACCTGCACGACACGCTCGTGGCCGGCGCCGGGTTGTGCGCCGAGGACGCGGTCCGGGTCCTGGTCACCGAGGGTCCGGACGCGGTGCGCCGACTGATCGACACCGGCGCCGAGTTCGACCGGGGACCGGACGGCGACGTGCTGCTCACCCGCGAGGGTGGTCACCTGCGCAACCGGATCGTGCACGCCGGCGGCGACGCGACGGGTGCGGAGATATCGCGGGCGCTGGTCGCCGCCGTGCAGGCCACGCCGGACATCGAGGTGATCGAGAACGCGCTCGTGCTCGACCTGCTCAAGGACGCCACCGGGCGCGCCTGCGGGGTCACCCTGCACGTGATGGGCGAGGGCGCGCGGGACGGGGTCGGCGCCGCCCTGGGGCGCGCCGTCGTGCTCGCCACCGGCGGCATGGGCCAGATCTTCTCCTCCACCACGAACCCGTCGGTGTCCACCGGCGACGGGGTCGCGCTCGCGCTGCGCGGCGGGGCCGAGGTCACCGACCTGGAGTTCGTCCAGTTCCACCCGACCGTGCTGTGGCTCGGCGCGGGCGCCGAGGGCCAGCAGCCGCTGGTCTCCGAGGCGGTCCGCGGCGAGGGCGCGCACCTCGTGGACGCGGCCGGCATCCGGTTCATGACGGATCGTCATCCACTCGGCGAACTGGCCCCGCGCGACGTCGTGGCCAAGGGCATCATGCGCCGGATGGCCGAGACCGGCACCGAGCACATGTACCTGGACGGCCGGCACTTCGGCGCGGAGATGTGGAAGCACCGCTTCCCGACCATCCTGGCCGCCTGCCGTGCCCACGGGATCGACCCGGTGACCGAGCCGATCCCGGTGGCGCCCGCCGCGCACCACGCGAGTGGAGGCGTACGCACCGACCTGCACGGTCGGACCAGCGTGCCGGGGTTGTACGCGTGCGGCGAGGTGGCCTGCACGGGTGTGCACGGCGCCAACCGGCTCGCGTCCAACTCGCTGTTGGAGGGCCTGGTCTTCGCCGAGCGGATCGCGGCCGATCTGGCCCGGGACATGCCGCCGTTCGCCGCGCCGGTCGCCCCCGAGGGCCCGGCGGGGCTGCTCGGCGAGGAGGTCCGGCTGCGCCTGCAACGCGCGATGACCTCGGGCGCCGGGGTGCTGCGCAACGCGGCCGGCCTGGCCGACACCGAGGAGGCACTGTCCGCGCTGGCCGCCCGGACCAGCACCGATCCGTGCACTCGGACGTGGGAGACCACCAATCTGCACCTGGTGGCGAGCGCGCTCGCCCGGGCCGCGCTGATCCGCGAGGAGACGCGCGGTTGCCACTGGCGCGAGGACCGCCCGGACCTCGACGATGCCGCGTGGCGCGGCAACCTGGTCACGTCGCTGCGCGAGGGCGCCCTGCACGTCGCCTACCAGGCACTCGAACCCAAGGAGTCGACCGCGTGAGTACCGCCCAGCTGTCCGCCGATCTCACGTCGCGCCTGGCCGAGGCCGGGCTCGACCCGCTCGCCGTCGCCGCGCTGGTGACCGCCGCCGTCGCCGAGGACCTCGACGGCGGCGTGGACGTCACCTCGGTGGCCACCGTGCCCGAGGACGCGCGCGGTCACGCCGAGTTCACCGCCCGCGGATCGGGCGTGGTCGCGGGCCTCCCGGTCGCCGAGGCGGTGCTCGAACTGGTCTGTGGAGCCGACCTGGTGGTCACCCGGCACGTCCGGGACGGCGACGCGGTGACCCCCGGCACGGTGCTGTTCACCGCCGAGGCGAGCACCCGCACGCTGCTCACCGCCGAGCGGGTCGCGCTCAACCTGCTGTGCCGGTTGTCCGGCGTGGCCACCGCCACCCGCGCGTGGGCGGACACGATCGAGGGCACCGGTGCCTCGGTCCGGGACACCCGCAAGACCACGCCGGGGCTGCGCGCCCTGGAGAAGTACGCGGTGCGCTGCGGCGGCGGGGTCAACCACCGGATGTCGCTGTCCGACGCGGCGATGGTCAAGGACAACCACGTGGTCGCCGCGGGCGGCGTCGCCGAGGCGTTCAAGGCCGTGCGGGCGGCCTTCCCGAACGTGCCGGTCGAGGTCGAGGTGGACCACCTCGACCAGATCCCGCCGGTCCTGGACGCGGGCGCCGACCTGATCCTGCTGGACAACATGACGCCGGACCGCATGCGCGAGGCGGTGACCCTGGTTGCGGGCCGGGCCCGCCTGGAGGCCAGCGGCGGCCTCACCCTGGCGACCGCCCGCGAGGTCGCCGAGACCGGCGTGGACTACATCGCGGTCGGTGCGCTCACCCACTCCGCCCCGATCCTGGACGTCGGCGTGGATCTGCGCGCCTGAGCGACCGGTACCGTTCACCGGATCAGCCCGTCCCCGCCCCGCCGCTCTTCCCCTTCCGAAGCCGCGCTCCGTCCCCCACGGCCCGAGCCAGAACACCAAGGACGCCCACGATGTTGCTCACCATCGACGTCGGTAACTCGCATACCGTGCTCGGCCTGTTCGACGGTGACGAGATCGTCGAGCACTGGCGCATCTCGACCGAGGCCCGGCGGACCGCGGACGAACTCGCCGTCGTCCTCGCGGGATTGCTCGGCCAGCACCCGCTGATCGGTGCCGACGGCATCGACGGCATCGCGATCTGCTCCACCGTGCCGTCCGTACTGCACGAAATGCGCGACATGGTGCGGCGCTACTACGGCGACATCCCCACGGTGGTCGTCGAGCCCGGGGTCAAGACCGGCGTGCCGGTGCTGATGGACAACCCCAAGGAGGTCGGCACCGACCGGATCATCAACGCGCTCGCGGCGGTCAAGCTGTACGGCGGCCCGTGCGTGGTGGTCGACTTCGGCACCGCGACCACCTTCGACGCGGTCAGCACCAAGGGCGAGTACGTCGGCGGCGCGATCGCCCCCGGCATCGAGATCTCGGTGGACGCGCTGGGTGCCCGCGGCGCGCAGTTGCGCAAGATCGAGCTGATGCGCCCGCGCAGCGTGATCGGCAAGAGCACGGTCGAGGCGATGCAGGCGGGCATCCTGTACGGCTTCGCCGGGCAGGTGGACGGCGTGGTCAAGCGCATGGCGGCCGAACTGTCCCCGGACGACCCGGACGCGGTCACCGTGGTGGCCACCGGCGGGCTGGCCACGCTGGTTCTGGGCGAGGCCTCGGTGATCGACGTGCACGAGCCGTGGCTGACCCTGATCGGCCTGCGCATGGTCTACGAGCGCAACGCGGCGGTCTGAGCGGAGCCGGCCTCGCGGCCGGCTCCATATCGGAAAAACACACGCATCAAATAAGCCGGATTGTCCATCTCGCCACATACAGTGCGTGGTATGCCGACGCCACATGGTGACCAGGGGATGGCCTTCAGCGCGCACGAGGTGCGGGTACTGCGCCGCGCGTTGGCCGTTGCGCTGCGCGGCGGTCGCGACTCGGTCGACTTCTGGTTGCTCGGCCGGGCGATCGGCGAGGCGCAGGACGAGCGGGAGCGGCTGCGCACGTTCATGACGGCCGAGTTGCGGCGCTATCGGGCCGCACTGCCGGGAACCGCGTCCACGTTCCTGGACTGCCTGCGGAACGCGGTGGACGAGGTCGCGCACATCCCGTCGGCCGAGGACCTGGCCGCCCTGCGGAGCACCGTCGACCTGCCCTGCGGTGAGCGCGAACGGGCAAGCCGCATCGCGCTGTTGCACCGCTGCACCCGGTTGGCCGAGGCCGACCTCGAACAGCGCCTCGTCGCCCGGGCCCACCGCCGCGCCGCCGCCGAGGCAGACCGGGCCACCCGCACCGACCCGTTGGACATCCTGATCCCCACCCGCCCCCGCCCCGCGGCGCAACCCCGACGCCGGGCCCCCTCCGCCGCCCCGCCGCCGGCAACCCCCTTCGCGGCACCACCACTCCCGGAGGCCGCCCCCACGCCGACCACCCACGGCGACCCGGCCGCCCTCGAACCGGCCCGATCGGCGACGGCCGCACCCGAGACGGCCGAATCGGAGACGGCCGAATACCGCGAACCGGCCGAACCCGAGGCAGCCGAATCGGGAGCGAGCGAACCCCAACGGGTCGAACTCGAAGGGGTCGAACTCCAAGGGGTCGAACTCCAAGGGGTCGAACCTCCGACGGTCGAACCCCAAGCCCCCGAACCCCAAGCCCCCGAACCCCAAGCCCCCGAACCCCAAGCCCCCGAACCCCAAGCCCCCGAACCCGAGCCCGCCGAAGCCGGATCCTGCCCACCCGAGCCGGCCGAACGCGAAGCCTGTGGACCCGAGTCGGCAGCCCGGGAGACCCCGGACGACGGGGCTCCGGAGCGCGCAACTCTTGCCCCCGAGCCTGCCGAAGCCGAGTGCGCAGAACCCGAGTGTGCCGAACCCGAGTGTGCCGAACCCGAGTGCGCAGAAGCCGAGCGCGCCGAGCCCGAGCCCGACCCCGCCGAAGCCCGGGCGGCCGAGCCCGACGCGGCCGAACCCGAGCCCGACGCGCCCGACCCCGCCCGACCCTCCACCGGGCCCGCCCCCACCCGGGAAACCCTCTCCCCGGTCATTCCGCACCGCCGTCAGGGCCGCCCCCTCGGCCAACTCCCGGCCCCGGAAATCCTGCACACCGGCACCGGTTGACGCCGCCACACCGAGTTCGGGCGCGGCGTCCGGCCGAAGCCCCGTTCGGCGATCCTTCCGGCCCGGATCCGGCGTACGAGAGCCGGGACGGCTTCATCGCCGACCTCGACCGTCGGAGTCGGCGCCGCCCCCACGCGATCCTCGTCGCAGCCCCGACCGGGAGCCCGCCGCCGGGGTTGTTCCACGGCCGGGCCCTGTCCGGTCCGGCGGATATCGGTTCGGGGAGCCGGTCGGCCATGGGTAGCCTTGTCCCGTGACCGAGCAGAGCGCAGCGCAGCCGCAGATCGACGACCTTCCCGAGCAGATGCGGGTCCGCCGCGACAAGCTCGATCGACTTCGCGCCGAGGGGACCGACCCGTACCCGGTCGGATTCCCCCGCAGCACGACGGTGGCCGCCCTGCGCGCGGAGTTCGACGGTCTCGAAGCCGATGTGGAGACCGGGCGTCGGGTCGGCCTCACCGGCCGGGTCGTGCTGTACCGCACCGGCGGCAAGCTGTGCTTCGCTACCCTGCGCGACGGTGACGGCGACATTCAGGTGATGGTCTCGCTCGACGGCGTCGGCGCCGAGTCGCTGGCGGCCTGGAAGAGCGATGTCGACCTGGGCGACCACGTCGGCGTCGAGGGCCAGGTCATCACCTCCCGCCGCGGCGAGCTGTCGATCATGGTCGACACCTGGGCGATCACGTCCAAGTGCCTGCGCCCGCTGCCGGACAAGCACAAGGGCCTGACCGACCCCGAGGCCCGGGTTCGCCAGCGCTACGTCGACCTGATCGTCAACGACGAGTCGCGTGCGATGCTGCGCACCCGCAGCCGGATCGTGCGCTCGATCCGCGAGTGGTTCGACACCAGGGACTTCCTGGAGGTCGAGACCCCGATGTTGCAGCCGGTGCACGGCGGCGCCACCGCGCGTCCGTTCGTCACCCACATCAACGCGTACGACATGGACCTCTACCTGCGCATCGCGCCGGAGTTGTACCTCAAGCGCCTGGTGGTCGGCGGCGCCGAGAAGGTCTTCGAGATCAACCGCAACTTCCGCAACGAGGGCGCGGACTCGACGCACAACCCCGAGTTCACCATGCTCGAGGCGTACGAGGCGTACGGCGACTACAACACGATGGCCACGCTCACCCGCGAGGTGTACCAGCACGTGGCCCAGGCCGTGTTCGGGACGCACACCTTCCGCTACGGGGACCGCGAGGTGGACATCTCCGGCGAGTGGCGCGAGATCACCGTCTACGGCTCGGTCTCCGAGGCGGTCGGCGAGGAGGTCACCCCCGAGACGCCGATCGAGACCGTGCGCAAGCTCGCCGACGCGCGCGAGATCGAGTACGACAAGGCGTGGGGCCAGGGCAAGCTGGTTCAGGAGATCTACGAGGCGCTGGTCGAACACACCCTCGCCGAGCCGACCTTCGTTCGCGACTTCCCGATCGAGACGTCGCCGCTGACCCGCCAGCACCGCAGTACGCCGGGTGTTGCGGAGAAGTGGGACCTGATCGGCTTCGGCATGGAACTGGGCACCGCGTACTCCGAGTTGGTCGACCCGGTCGAGCAGCGTCGTCGGCTCACCGAGCAGTCGCTGCTCGCCGCGGGTGGCGACGTCGAGGCCATGCAAATCGACGAGGACTTCCTGCGCGCGCTCGAATACGCGATGCCGCCGAGCGGCGGTCTGGGCCTGGGCATCGACCGGATGATCATGGCCTTCACCGGCCGCGGCATCCGCGAGACGATCCTGTTCCCGCTGGTGAAGCCGACCACCGACTGATCCACCCCGGGGCGGGTCCGCCGCTCCGGCGCGGGAGAGCCCTCTCGGTGACCGATCGTCGCCCCCGAGGGGGCTCCTGTCGTATTCCCGGGCGCATCACCCGTTCGTACGCATAGGGTCGGCCGCATGGAAGCAGCCCCCGATCTCCGGATCTGCGTCGCCGGCGATTCGTTCGTCCAAGGCGTCGGCGATCTCGCCGGCGGCGGATGGGTCGGTCGCCTCGCGGCCGAGTCCCGTCGCCGGGGCCGGCAGTTGACCGCGTACAACCTCGGCGTGCGGCTGGAGACCTCGGCCGACGTCGCGGAGCGCTGGTACGGCGAGGCGGTCCCGCGGATGCGGCACGCCGACGGCACCGGCATGGTCTTCGCGTTCGGCGTCAACGACGTCAAGATCGAGCGCGGCCGACGCCGGGTCGGGCACGAGGACAGCGTCGCCAACCTCGACGCGATACTGGACACCGCCACCGGCGCCCGCTGGACCTGCCTGGTCGTCGGCGCGCCGCCGGTCCCCGGCGAGGTGGACGGCGGCGAGGACGCGCTGGCCCTGGAGGACGCCTACGCGAAGACGTGCGCCGCGCGCGGCATCACCTTCGTGCCCCTCCAGCGCACCCTGCGCGAGGACCCCGAGTGGTGGGCGAGCATCGAGGCGTACGGCGACGGGGCACACTGCGACTCGGCCGGCTACGCCAAGCTCGCCGCCCTGATCGCCGTGGGCGGCTGGTGGGACTGGCTGGACTCGCTCGCGGTCGGGAGCTGACGGCTCGGCCGAAGCGCGCACGGCGCCCGCTCGATGCGGGCGCCGTGGGGCAGGGCGATCAGGGCGCGACGCCCTTGCCGGTCAGCCACTTGTTCGGGTCCACGGCCGCGCCGCCCTTGGGATGCACCTCGAAATGCAGGTGCGGACCGGTGGAGTTGCCGGTCGTACCGACGTAGCCGATCACCTCGCCCGCCGTCACCGAGCCGGAGGTCTTCGCGAATCGCGACTGGTGGCAGTACCAGGTCTGGGTGCCGTCGGGGTGGGTGATCACGATCCGGTTGCCGAACGCGCCGGCGGTGCCCGCGGAGGCGATCTTCCCGGCGGCGGCGGCCTTGATCGGCGTGCCGGAACGCGCCGCGAAGTCCAGGCCGGTGTGCGTGTGCGCCCAGCGTGCGCCGCTGTTGCCGAAGCGGCCGGTCAGCGTGTAGCCGGACGTCGGCACGACCCATCCCGAGGCGGCCCGTTCGGCCGCGACCCGCTCGGCCTCGGCCTGCCGCTCGGCCTCCCGAACCCGCTCGGCCTCGGCCTGCTCGGCCTGCTCGGCTTCCGCCTGCTCGGCTCGCTCGGCCTCTCGGGCCTGCTCCGCCTCCGCCCGCGCGGACGCGTCCGCCGCGGCCTGTCGCTCGGCCTCCCGCGCGGCCTCCCGCGCGGCGTCCAACGCCGGGCGCTCCTGCGAGCGGGCCGCGACGTCCGCGCCGCGGCCGGCAAGCCGCTGTGCGATTTCCGGATCGGCGCTCGGCGAGCCGGCCGCCCGCTTCGCGCCCGCGTCCGCGTCCGACCCCGACGCCTGCACCCCGGTGGTGACGGCCATGGCCAGCAGCGCGAGGCCGGCGACCACGGTGACCGGACGGCTCGGACGCAGCGCCTTCAGCCGCGAAAGCCGATCGGCGGACGTGGACGTGGACGTGGACACGGACGTGTGCGGAGCTTCGGGGGAGTGCGGCACGAACACCTCGGGGAATCGACGACTGGGCCGGGATCAGTGGTAACAATCCACCGCACATCGACCAAGTCGTGACGGAGCGGACACTACGCGGCTGCGTAGTAGTTCGTTCCGTGCTCGCGCATACGCCCGAGTCTCGAATCGCCGCATTCGAGGCGCAGGCGAGACGCAGGCGAGCCGAATGCCACGATTCCGGACGAAACCGTGTCTACGATGCCGCGTAGGAGATCGCGCGCCATGCGTGATGCAGCTCACGACGCGCCGAGGTTTCGGGAAGGGGTCGGTATGCGGCGTCTCGGCGAACTCGAGGCCCGGGTGATGCGTTGCATCTGGCGGCTCAATCGCCCGTCGTCGGTGCGCGAGGTGCAGGAGGCGCTGTTGCCGGAACGCGAACTCGCCTATACGACGGTGATGACCGTGCTCGACAAACTCTTTCGCAAGGGTCTGCTGCGCCGCAGGTTGCACGGACGGGCCTTTCGGTACGAAGCCGTGCGCTCGCGGGACGCGTATACCGCCGAGTTGATGCGCGCGGACTGGGCGGCGGGCGACAGTCGCGCCGGGGCTCTCGTGCACTTCGTCGAGGGCATGACGCCGGAACAGATCCAGGCGTTGCGCGACGCGTTGCGGGTCGCCCTGCCCTGAGCCGAATCGACGGCCCGTTCGATGCGGCCCTGGGCTGTTCGGGGGCGTTGCCAATTCGTTCGGCGCAGCTCGCGCCGCCTCGGAGTGCAACTCTGCGTAATCGTATTAATGATCTACGTAAGAAATGCGACTTCTGCACGGCGGAACGGAAAGTGGACCGACATGATGCGAGTGAAAACCCGGACGGGACGCGCCCTCGTGGTGGCCGGCGTCGCGGTGAGCGCGGTGCTGGGCGCCGTTCCGGCCACGGTCGGCCGGGCGGCAGCCGCACCCCGGCAGCAGCCGGACCCGGTCACGAGGTCGTACGA
Organism: Embleya sp. NPDC050493; assembly: GCF_044458105.1. Taxonomy (NCBI): domain Bacteria; kingdom Bacillati; phylum Actinomycetota; class Actinomycetes; order Kitasatosporales; family Streptomycetaceae; genus Embleya; species Embleya sp. NPDC050493. Next base: position 45,801 of record NZ_JBITHP010000015.1, on the reverse strand, counting down.
GTGGACCACCGCGAACGGGTGGACCACGTCGCACGGGTGGTCCCTGTGGTCGACCTCGCGCGTGCCCGCACCCTCGCGGTCCGACATGACCGCGCTGGACGACGCGATGGCCGACCTGCGCGGCCAACTCGATCAGCTGCGGGCCACGCTCGGGCAGCGGCTCCAGGACACGCTCGGGAGCCTGATGAGCACGCCGGTCACGTCGCTGCCGCCGGGGGTGACGCTGCCGGACCTGCCGAACCCGGCCGACCTCGGGGTGGACACGACCTCGGTGACGCTGCCGGACCAGCCGCCCACCCGGGCGGTGGACCCGGCCTCGACGGCGAAGCTGGAATTGCGCCGCACGGCCGACCCCGTGCAGGCCAAGCCGGGCGACACGGTCACCCACACGGTGACCGTACGAAACTCCGGCGGCGACGAGGCGAAGTCCGCGGTCGTGCGCAACGCGTTGCCGGCGGGTGTGAAACCGACGAAATCCAAGGTCTCGCAGGGGGAATTCGACGCGGCGACCGGAGTGTGGAAGACCGGCGGGATCAAGGGCGGCTCCGAGGTCACCCTGATTCTCGTGTTCCAGGTGCCGCAAGGCGCGGCCGGATCCGAGATGACGGCGCGATCGAGTTTCGTCAGTGCGCCGGGTGCCAAGCCGGTCATCCGCAACGCGTGTAGCGACGACGCCGAGGCGGCTTGCGCGAGCACGCGGGTGGCCGATTCGAAGACCCGGTAATCACCGGGGGAATCGGTCCATATCCGACCCGATCACTCCACGACGGTGGCGGCGGGCTGCGGGTATCGGTGCCGGATGTATGAAGAACGCGAGGTCCGGGCGGTGCGAAACCCCGCCCGGACCTCCGTCGTCGGTCCGGGTGTTTCCGCTTCCACCGGGGCAGATCGGTGGTAAACAGGGCGGAGCGGCGACGGCTATCGTGATCGCGATAGCGTCAGCCCATGGAAGTGACGATCCGACGTGCCAGAACGTCCGATGTGCGGGCCATTCGACGCCTTGTGGATGGGTACGTGGGGCTGCGTATCCTTCTGGACAAACCCACGGTCACCCTCTTCGAAGACGTGCAGGAGTTTTGGGTCGCCGAGCGGGACGCGGACAGTGAGGTGGTCGCGTGCGGTGCGCTGCACGTGATGTGGGAAGACCTCGCCGAGGTGCGCACTCTCGCGGTGGATCCGGCGTGCCGCGGCCACGGAGTGGGCCACCTCTTGCTCAGCAAACTCCTGGAGACCGCGCGTTGGCTCGGTGTTCGACGGATATTCTGCTTGACCTTCGAGGTCGACTTCTTCGCGAAGCACGGCTTCGTCGAGATCGAGGAGACCCCGATCGACCGCGATGTCTACAGTGAACTGATGCGTTCGTACGACGAGGGCGTCGCCGAGTTTTTGGATCTGGAACGCGTCAAACCCAACACCCTTGGCAACACGCGGATGCTGCTCCATCTCTGGCAGTGATCTCGATCCGCGTAGACCGCGCGAGTGTGGTGGAGATCGCGTGCCCCGCGCCGGCGAACCCCTTGACGCTTCTTGCCCATGACGGTGTGGTGTGCGGGGAAGTCGCAACCACAAACCCGGTAACGTATTGCCGACTCGACGGGTTCCGCGCGGGTGGGTTTGTATTTTCCCGCAGAAAGCGGTTTCCTTTTCTTGAGTTGGTTGAACCCTCCCGATGAAAGGGAATCCTGGTGGCACAGAAGGTCCAGATTCTTCTCGTTGACGACCTCGACGGCGGCAAGGCCGATGAGACGGTGACGTTCGCGCTCGACGGTGTCTCCTACGAGATCGACCTGAGCGCCACGCACGCAGAGCAGCTCCGCGCGGCCCTGACGACCTACGTCGAGGCCGGCCGTAAGACCGGTGGCCGGGTCGCGGCTCGCCGCGGCGTCCGCCAGGTGGCCAAGGGTGGTGCCGCCTCCGGCGACACCGCCAAGATTCGCGCCTGGGCCAAGGAGAACGGCTTTGACGTGAGCGAGCGCGGTCGCGTGCCGGGCAACATCCGCGACGCCTACGAGAAGGCCCACGCCTGATCGTCGACGCCATCATCGAGCGGTGCCCTCCCCCGAACGAACCGGGGGAGGGCACCGCTCATGTCGTTTTCCCGGGGCCGGATCGGCGCCGGGGCCGGTGGCCGGCCGTGGCTCAGGCCGGTACCGGACGGTGGTGGGTCAGCGGCCTCGGCTCGGTGGCCCGCGGCCGCGGGAACAGCCGCACGTGCTGGCACGCGTGCGCCAACGTGCTCAGCAGCCGGGTGACGTCCGGGAAGCGCACGTCCACGTGCAGCACCGCGCCGAGGGCCCCGAGGTCCCCGACGGGGCGCACGCGGCCCGGGTCGACCGGCGGGCGCAACCAGCGCGCGTGCTCCCACGCGCGCGGCCACGGCGCCCGCCAGGTGGCCGGCCACGGCGACGGCGCGGCCACCGTGTCGCCCTCGCCGTACGCGCGCAGGTCCAGGTCCAGATCGGCCCAGTCCAGCCAGTCCAGCAGGGCGGGCAGGTCGCCCGCGACCCCGGGGGCCACGAAGAACTGGATCCGACCCGTGCCGGTCGCGGCCACCGGCCCGACCGGGGCCCCGAGCCGCTCGGCCCGGTCCAGGGCCCGGACGCCGGCCGCCCCGGGAACATCCAGGACGTCGAACCGCACCCCGGCGGCCAGTCGGACCGAGGCCGCCGGGTCGGCCGCCCAGTACCGGGAGAGCGCCTGCGGATCGGTGGTCGCCACCGCGGGCCCGCCCGCCGCGTCGGGCGATCCCGGGCCCGCCGGCCAGCCGAGGGCCCGCGCGTACCAGAGGGCCTCGTCCAACGGACCGGGCACGACGGGCGCCGAACGGGACGCGAAAACAAGGGTGGCTGCCATAACGTGTTCAACTCCGGGACGACAGCGAGGTTACGAAAGGTGATATGGCAACCGCGATGAGTGACATGACGCGCGGCACGGCCGCGCCGAATCTCGCCGAGCGCCCGCACGATTGCCTGCACGGTGGTCGTGACCTGCCGGTATACAGCGGGTGTCGTCCTGGGTATGACCCGGACATGGTGGGGAGTCGGGGAGGCGGAATCGGCGTCGGTGCCGGGGCGAGTGTGTGCCGGAAAAAGCCGCGTTCGCTTCTGGCGTACTCGGAATCGGCCTCAGGACGTGGCCGGCGGGAACACCGACACGCACCATCGGGTTTGACTAGTTGTCCAACGCGGTCCGCAACACGTGGGTCGCACGTCTTCACGGACGAATCGAGCGGTCCTGCGTGCAGGACTAGCATGCGGAAGGACAGGGAGGGGACCGTCCCCGATCTGCACGACCGCTCTGAGGAGCGATAACGATGTTCGAGAGGTTCACCGACCGCGCGCGGCGGGTTGTCGTCCTGGCTCAGGAGGAGGCCCGGATGCTCAACCACAACTACATCGGTACTGAGCACATCCTCCTCGGCCTCATCCACGAGGGTGAGGGCGTCGCTGCGAAGGCCCTGGAGAGCCTCGGCATCTCGCTTGAGGCAGTGCGTCAGCAGGTTGAGGAGATCATCGGTCAGGGTCAGCAGGCCCCGTCCGGTCACATCCCCTTCACGCCCCGTGCGAAGAAGGTCCTCGAGCTGTCGCTTCGCGAGGCGCTCCAGCTCGGCCACAACTACATCGGCACGGAGCACATTCTGCTGGGCCTGATCCGCGAGGGCGAGGGCGTCGCCGCCCAGGTCCTCGTGAAGCTCGGCGCCGACCTGAACCGGGTCCGCCAGCAGGTCATCCAGCTGCTCTCCGGCTACTCCACCGGCAAGGAATCCACCGCGCCGGGCGGAAGCGGCCAGGAGGGGACGCCTTCGACGTCCCTCGTGCTCGACCAGTTCGGGCGCAACCTGACCCAGGCGGCGCGCGAAGGCAAGCTCGACCCGGTCATCGGGCGCGAGAAGGAAATCGAGCGGGTCATGCAGGTGCTGTCCCGCCGCACCAAGAACAACCCCGTCCTGATCGGCGAGCCCGGCGTCGGCAAGACCGCCGTCGTCGAGGGCCTGGCCCAGGCGATCGTCAAGGGCGAGGTGCCCGAGACGCTCAAGGACAAGCAGCTCTACACGCTGGACCTCGGCGCGCTGGTGGCGGGCTCCCGCTACCGCGGTGACTTCGAGGAGCGGCTGAAGAAGGTGCTCAAGGAGATCCGCACCCGAGGCGACATCATCCTGTTCATCGACGAGCTGCACACGCTCGTCGGTGCGGGCGCCGCCGAGGGCGCGATCGACGCGGCGAGCATCCTCAAGCCGATGCTGGCGCGCGGCGAGCTGCAGACGATCGGTGCGACCACGCTCGACGAGTACCGCAAGCACCTGGAGAAGGACGCGGCGCTGGAGCGCCGGTTCCAGCCGATCCAGGTCGCGGAACCGTCTCTGCCGCACACGATCGAGATTCTCAAGGGTCTGCGCGACCGCTACGAGGCGCACCACCGCGTGTCGATCACCGACCAGGCCCTGGTGGCCGCGGCGACGCTCGCGGACCGGTACATCTCCGACCGGTTCCTGCCGGACAAGGCGATCGACCTCATCGACGAGGCCGGCTCGCGGATGCGCATCCGGCGCATGACCGCGCCGCCGGACCTGCGCGAGTTCGACGAGAAGATCGCCAACGTGCGTCGGGACAAGGAGTCCGCGATCGACGCGCAGGACTTCGAGAAGGCCGCGTCCCTGCGCGACAGCGAGAAGAAGCTGCTCGCCGACAAGGCGAAGCGGGAGAAGGAGTGGAAGGCCGGCGACATGGACGTCGTGGCCGAGGTCGACGAGGAACTGATCGCAGAGGTCCTCTCGACCGCCACCGGCATCCCGGTCTTCAAGCTGACCGAGGAGGAGTCGGCCCGTCTGCTCCGCATGGAGGACGAGCTGCACAAGCGGGTCATCGGCCAGAAGGACGCCATCAAGGCGCTCTCCCAGGCCATCCGGCGCACCCGCGCCGGGCTCAAGGACCCGAAGCGTCCCGGTGGTTCGTTCATCTTCGCCGGCCCGTCCGGCGTCGGTAAGACCGAGCTGTCCAAGACGCTCGCCGAGTTCCTCTTCGGCGACGAGGACGCGCTCATCCAGCTGGACATGAGCGAGTTCTCCGAGAAGCACACGGTCTCCCGGCTGTTCGGTTCGCCGCCCGGATATGTGGGTTACGAAGAGGGTGGCCAGCTCACCGAGAAGGTCCGTCGCAAGCCTTTCTCGGTGGTTCTGTTCGACGAGGTCGAGAAGGCCCACCCGGACATCTTCAACTCGCTGCTGCAGATTCTGGAGGACGGTCGACTGACCGATTCCCAGGGTCGGGTGGTGGACTTCAAGAACACCGTCATCATCATGACGACCAACCTCGGTACCCGGGACATCTCGAAGGGCTTCGGCCTCGGTTTCTCCGGATCGTCCGACGTCAAGACCGGTTACGACCGGATGAAGGCGAAGGTCAACGAAGAGCTGAAGCAGCACTTCCGTCCCGAGTTCCTCAACCGTGTCGACGACACGATCGTCTTCCACCAGCTTTCCGAGGAAGACATCATCCAGATCGTCGACCTGATGATCGCCAAGGTGGACGAGCGGCTGCGCGACCGGGACATGGGCATCGAGCTCCGTCCCGCCGCCAAGGCACTGCTCGCCAAGCGGGGCTACGACCCGCTGCTGGGTGCCCGTCCGCTCCGGCGGACGATCCAGCGCCAGATCGAGGACAACCTCTCCGAGAAGATCCTCTACGGCGAGCTGCGCTCCGGGTCGATCATCGTGGTCGACACCGAGGGTGAGGGCAAGGACGAGAAGTTCACCTTCGAGGGCATGGAGAAGGCCCCGCTGCCGGACGCACCGCCCATCGAGGCGACCGGCTCGGGCCCGAACCTGACCAAGGAGTAGTCGGGCCCGCGCGAGACCGCGCACGGCAACGACGGAGGGGCCGCCTCCGGGAATCACTTCCCGGAGGCGGCCCCTTTTTTGCCGACCGAGCCGTCGGCGAACCGGGCAGGGCCGATCGGCCGCGCCGGGTCAGTGCATGCCGTCGGGTACGCGCTCGCCGGTCTCGCTCGCGGCAGCCGACCGGGCCGACGGCACCGCCGGCTCGGTCGACTCGTGCAGGCCCACCCGGTCGTGCACCCGGCGCAGGAACCGCGGGGCGTACCACGCGTGCCGGCCCAGCACGCGCATCGCGGCCGGCACCAGGATGCCCCGGACCAGGGTCGCGTCCAGGAGGATCGCCAGCGCCGCACCGAAGCCGAACAGCTGGAGGAAGCTCACGCTGCTGGTCAGGAAGGCCACGAAGGTCACCGCGAGCAGCGCCGCGGCGGTGGTGACGATCCGTCCGGTGCGGCCCAGACCCTGCCGGACCGCGTCCTCGTCGGACGCGCCGGCGTCGTGCAGCTCCTTGATCCGGCTGGTCACGAACACCTCGTAGTCCATCGACAGCGCGAACGCGATGCAGAACAGCAGCACTGTCATCGAGGTGTCCATGGGCAGCGGGGTGAAGCCGAGCAGGCCGGAGAGGTGTCCGTCCTGGAAGACCCAGACGGTGATGCCGACCGCGGCCGTGATGCTGATCCCGTTCAGGAGCAACGCGCGCAGCGGTTGCAGGACGCTCCCGGTGAACAGGAACAGCAGCACGAACGTGCTGAGCACGATCAACCCGAAGGCGAGCGGCAGCCGGTCGCCGATCGAGGTCTTGGTGTCGACCAGGCGGGCGTCCGTGCCGCCGACCAGGGCCTCGGTGCGGTCCGGTGCCGGGATCGCCCGGACGTCGTGGACCAGGTCCTGGGCGGCGTCCGATTTGGCGGGCAGCGTGGTGACCACGGACAGCAGGCGCGCGTTCGGCCGGATCCGGTCCGGGCCCGCACTGTCCACCCGGGTCACTCCCGGCAGCGTGGCGAGCCGGGCCGCGTAGGCGTCCACCGGGGCCTGGGCGCCGGAGCCGAGCAGCACCACGTCCAGCGTGCGGGTGTCGTCGAGGCTGTAGTCCGCGCGCAACGTGTCGCCGACCTGGCGCGCCTGGGTGTCGGTCGGCAGGACCCGTTCGTCGGGCGTGCCGAACGTGACCCCCAGCAGCGGTGACGCGGCCAGCAGCAACACCGCCAGCACCGGCAGCGCGGTGAGCGCGGGCCGGCGGGTGACGAAGCCGGCGAGCCGCGACCACATCGGCGCCTCCGCGCCCTGGACGCCTCGGACGCCCTTGATCCGCATCGACTCCACGCGCGGTCCGAGCACGGTCAGCAGGGCCGGGGCGACGATCAGCGCGGCGAGCGCGGAGACGATCACCACTCCGATGCCCGCGTACGCGAACGAGCGCAGGAAGTACTGCGGGAAGACCAGCAGCACGGCGAGCGCGGCGGCCACCGTCGCGGCGGAGAACACGATGGTCCGCCCGGCGGTGCGCAGCGTGCCGACCACCGCGTCGTGCAGGTCGTGCCCCGCGTGCAGCAGTTCGCGGTGTCGTGCCACGATCAACAGCGCGTAGTCGATCGCCAGGCCCAGGCCGAGTGCCGTGGTGAGGTTGATCGAGAAGATCGACACGTCGGTCAGGCTGCCGAGGACGAACAACTCGGCGAAGGTGCCCATGATCGCGATGAAGCCGATCACGAGCGGGACCAGGGCCGCGATCAGGCTGCCGAAGGCGAGCACGAGCAGCAGCAGGGTCAGCGGTATCGCGATCGACTCGGCGATCGCCAGGCTCTTGCCGACCTGGCCGTTGACGGCCGGCCCGATCGAGGCGTCGCCGCCGACCCGGACCTCGAGCGGACTGTCCGGGGGCAGCTGTGCGGCCTTGGGCAGTTCGCTGACGTCGTCCTCGACCGAGTGGGCGACGAGCAGCGCGCCGCGGCCCCCGTCGGCCTTGAGCCCGGGCGCGTTGGTGGTCCAGTAGGAGGCCACCTGGTCGAAGCCCGGTACGGCCGCGAGGGACGCGGTGAGGCGGCGGCCGGCCTCCGCGACGGCCGGTGCGTCGACGTTCGAGCCGTCCTTGGCGCGGACCTCGACCACCAGGTTGGGCCGGCCGCCGAAAGTGTTTTTGATCTCGTCCTGGGCTCGGGTGGAGGCCGAGTTCGGCGCGTCGAATCCGCCCGCCTGGAGCTTGCCGAAGGCGCCGAAGCCCACCCCGGCCGAGACGAGCAACAACAACGCGCCGACCACGAGCACCGCGCGTGCCCGGCGGAATACGAGATCCCCCAGTCGTTCGAGCATGATCATCGACCTTCCATGCGGTCCGTGGGGAGACGGCGTGCCAGAGCCGGGAAAGCCATGTTGACGCCGATAACAATGTTTGCATCGATAACTTGGCATCGAATGTGCGCGGTGTCAACATGGGGCTGGATCGAACGGAGAACCATGCCAAGCGAACAAGCGGCCGGCGCCTCCGGTCGCCGCGGATATCACCACGGCGACCTGCGGAACGCGCTGACCGAGGTTGCGGTGGAACGGGCCCGGGCGGGTGGTCCGCAGGCGATCGTGCTGCGCGAGGTCGCGCGCGCGACGGGCGTGTCCTCCACCGCCGCCTACCGGCACTTCGCCAACCATCACGAGCTGGTGGTGGCGGTCAAGGATCGCGGCCTGGCGATGCTCGCGGCGACGATGCGGGCCGAGTTGGCCGAGGGGGAGCCGTGTCCGGATCCGGGCGACGAGGCGCTGCGTCGGCTGCGCGCGGCGGGGCTGGGCTACGTGCGCTTCGCGTTCGCCGAACCGGGCCTGTTCCGGACCATCTTCCACGGCGTCACCGAGGGCGAGCGGATGATCGGTCGCCGGCAGGCGGCTCGGGCCGCGGGCGACGACGAGGGGCATCTGCCCGGGACACCGGACGAGTCGGAGGAGTCCTACTCGCTGATGTCCCAGGCGCTGGACGAACTGGTCGCGCTCGGACGACTCCCCGCCGAGCGGCGCAAGTACTCGGACGTGGTGATGTGGTCCGCCGTGCACGGCCTGAGCGTGCTGCTGCTGGACACCGAGCTGGCCCACCTCCCGGACGAGATCAAGGCGGACATCGTCCGGCGCGGCATCGACGTGGCCCTGAGCGGTCTGTGAGGCCGGGCGCCGCCATCCCCCATTAGGTCCCGTCCGACGGGCGCCGGCGGTCGCCCGCTCGCAGGATCGAAGGCATGAGCGCCGACTTCGCAACCAGGACCGCCATCGTCACCGGTGCCGCCTCGGGCATCGGTGCCGCGATCGCCCGCCGGCTCGCCGCCGACGGCGCAAGCGTCGTGGTCGCCGACCTCGACGACGCCGGTGCGGCCCGGGTCGCCGCCGAGATCACCGAGGCCGGCGGAACCGCCCGGGGTATGCGAGTGGACGTGGCCGAGCCGGAATCCTGCGCCGCGCTCGTGCGGGCGACGGTGGAGGCGTTCGGCGGACTGCACCTCGCGGTGAACAACGCGGGCATCACCGGCCCGCACGCGCACACCGGCGAGTACCCGACGGACGGGTGGCGCAAGGTGATCGACATCAACCTGAGCGGCGTCTTCTACGGGATGCGCCACCAGATCCCGGCGATGTTGGAATCCGGGGGCGGCGCGATCGTCAACATGGCGTCGATCCTGTCCTCGGTCGGTTTCCCGAACGCGGTCGGCTACGTGGCGGCCAAGCACGGCGTGCTGGGCCTGACCAGGACCGCCGCGATCGAGTACGCGCAGCGCGGGATCCGGGTCAACGCGATCGGCCCGGGCTTCATCGAGACCCCACTGCTGAAGGAATCCGACGCCGAGGCGCACGCCGCACTGGCCAGGCTGCATCCCATGGGCCGGCTGGGCACGGTCGACGAGGTGACCGAACCGGTCGCCTTCCTGCTCTCCGATCGGGCCTCCTTCGTCACGGGCAGCTACCACCTGGTGGACGGCGGCTACACCGCGCCGTAGCGCCGGGCGCACGGATACCCCGCCCCGGTAATCCAATCGGTTGGCGAGTAATAGCCTGACCATTGACGTCGCCGGCCCACCGTGCCACCCGAGCACCACCCGGGTACCCACGTGGGGGCCGGTACGCCGGAAAGGGAGAAACCCATGAAGGCCGTCCAATACGTCGAGTTCGGCAAGCCGGTCGAGGTGCGGGAGATCCCCGCGCCCGAACCGGGCCCCGGACAGGTGCTGCTCGAGGTCACCGCCGGCGGTGTCTGCCACTCCGACATCTTCGTGATGAGTCAACCGCCGGGAACCTTCGGCCCGAACGCCCCGCTCACCCTCGGCCACGAAGGCGCCGGCATCGTGGCCGCCCTGGGCGAGGGGGTCACCGGCTTCGACGTCGGCGACGCCGTCGTGGTGTACGGACCGTGGGGCTGCGGCGCCTGCCACGCCTGCGCGCAGGGCAAGGAGAACTACTGCACGCGCGCCGCCGAGTTGGGCATCCGTCCGCCCGGGCTGGGTGCTCCCGGCGCGCTCGCCGACTACGTGCTGATCGACGACGCCCGGCACCTGGTCCCGATCGGCGACCTGGACCCGGTGCAGACCGTTCCGCTCACCGACGCCGGGCTGACCCCGTACCACGCGATCAAGCGCTCGCTGGACAAGCTCCACGCGGGCAGCACGACCGTGGTCCTGGGCGTCGGCGGCCTCGGCCACATCGGTGTGCAGCTGCTGCGCGCGTTGTCCGCCACCCGGGTGATCGCCCTGGACGTGAGCGAGGACAAGCTGGAACTGGCCCGCGCCTCGGGTGCGCATCTGGCGATCAGGTCCGACGACAAGGCCGCCGACATCGTCCGCGAGGCCACCGACGGCGTCGGCGCGCAGCTCGTGCTGGACTTCGCGGGTGTCCAGCCCACCGTCGACCTGGCCGCGAAGTGCGCCGCCACGGAGAGCGATCTGACCATCGTTGGCATCGGCGGCGGCACTCTCCCGGTCGGCTTCGGCCTGATCCCGTTCGAGTGCTCGGTCAGCACGCCCTACTGGGGCACCCGCGCCGAACTGATCGAACTGATCGAGCTGGCCCGGCGCGGCGCGGTGAGCGCGCAGGTGGAGAAGTTCCCGCTCGACCAGGCTCCCGATGTGTACGACCGGCTGCACCACGGCCGGATCAACGGCCGCGCCGTGCTCGTTCCGGGGGCCTGACTCGGGCACCGAGCCACCTGCGGAATACCCGGCCGGGGTACTCGGTTCTGCCTGGTGTCCGACGCCGTCACGAGCATTGCGAAGGGAGCCACCGTGACGCTGACCCTGGAGAACTACCGAGTTGCCGAGGAACTGGTCGAGCGACGCGACCCGCTGGGCGCGCTGCGCATCCTGGAGCCGGTGCTGGAGGACGAGCGCGACAACGTGGCCGTGCAGCAGCTGGCCGGCCGGGCGTACTTCCTCTCGCTCCAACTGCGCCGGGCCGAGGCGACGCTGCGGCGGGTGGTCGAGCTGGACCCGTGTGACGCGTGGGCCACGCACGCACTGGGCCGGACCCTGGAGCGGGCCGGCCGCGGTGCGGAGGCCGCACCGTTCCTGCGGCTCGCCGCGGCGATGAACCCGGAGCCGCAGTACACGGCGGCAGCGGCGAAGTACGCCGACTGAGGCCGACTCAGCCCGACGAGGCGGTGGACCGACGGTCCACCGCCTCGTCGGCGTGTGGGCGGCCGAAAGGCCACGTCGCCCACGTGAGGGCGAGGAGCAACTGGGCCGCCACGTAGGTGGGCATCACCACCGCGTCCTGACCGGGCACCAGGTCCACGTCGGCGATGCCCAGTGCGATCACCGCATCCGAGAGCAGGAACAACGTGCCGCCGAGCCCGGTGCGCCGGCCGACCCCCGCCGCGTACGCCGCCATCGCGGTGAGCAGGAGGCTGTAGCCGAGCACCGGCACCAGGAGGTCGTCCAGGCCGCGCCACACCAGCGCCATCGTCGCGCCCCAGGCGAGCAGGTACCCGACGGCCCGGCGCGCGGAGAGCGTGCCACCCATGCGCCGAAAGGCCAGGAGGTAGCAGACGTGGCCGACCGCGAACCCGGCCATTCCGATCATGAAGGTCGCGTCGTGGTCCACGAGCAGCCCGACGTCGCCGACGAACCCACCCGCCAGGGCACCGATCGGCAGCCGCAGGTCGGGTCGCGCACCGGGGCGTGCGGCAACCCACACGAAGGCGATCAGCACCGGCATCAGCAACGTCTTGGTCACCCAGCGGGGCCCGTCGACACCGCTCGCGGCGAGCACCGTGTCGACGACGCCCAGGGTCAGATATGTGGCGAGCAGCGCGCGCGCCCTCACGCGCCGGCCCGGGCGACGGCCGATGCCTCGACCGCCTCGGTCGCGGGCTGCCAGCCGGGTCCGCGCAGCACCCGGCCGAACCGCACCCGCCAGGTGCCCGCGGCCCGGACGTCGCGCGCGATGGCCGCGTACTCGTGGAAGGCCACCCGCAGCGGGTTGTACGTCTCGATGTTCTTGGTGAGCCCGTAGTTCACCGGCTCGCCCTCGGGCTCGAAGCTGCGGAACAGCCGGTCCCACAGGATCAGGATGCCGCCGTAGTTGCGGTCCAGGTACTGCCGGTTCGAACCGTGGTGCACGCGGTGGTGGGACGGCGTGTTGAAGACGTACTCGATCGGCTTCCAGAGCTTGTCGATCCGCTCGGTGTGGATCCAGAACTGGTAGAGCAGGTTGATCGAGAAGGACGTGACCACCATCGCCAACGGGAACCCGAGCAGCAACATCGGCCCGATGAACACGATGTGGTGCGCCCCGGTCCAGGTCTGTCGCAGCGCGGTGGAGAGGTTGTAGTGCCGGCTGGAGTGGTGCACGACGTGGCTGGCCCACAACAGCCGGATCTCGTGGCCGGCGCGATGCTCCCAGTAGTAGAAGAAGTCCACGCCGACGATCACGAGTACCCACGCCCACCACGTGTGCCCCAGCCGCAGCGGGGTGAGTTCGTGCAGCCCGTCCCAGGCCAATACGGTCAACAACCCCCAGCCGAGCCCGGCCGCGATACTGCCGAGGCCCATGGTCAGGCTCGTCGCGGTGTCCTTCACCGCGTACCCGCGCTCGTCGTCGTCGGGGGCGAAGCGGTACGACACCCACTCGACGACCAGGAGGAGGGTGAAGGCCGGAATGGCGAACACCGTGAGGTCCATGTCTCGGACCCTACTGGCGAGTAACGCCGGGCGGAAGAGGTGATTTCCCGCTGATTTCCCCCGGTCGTGGCGGTCGTCCCCGAATACGGCCGAAGCCCCCGGCCGCCGTCGCGGACGTGCCGGGGGCGGGGCGATCGGGGGCTTCGCGGGAGGCGGAGCGGAACGGGCCTACATGTTCTTGTTCTTGTCCATGCGGTCGTTCTTGTCCAGTCGCTCGCCCTTGCCGTCGAGGACCTGCACCTTGTCCCCGTCGTGCAACTCGATGCGTTCGCGCCGAACCTCCTCGGTCACCCGCTGCTCGCCCTGCACCTTCTTGGCGACCAGCCGGATGCGCTCCATCGGGACGACCTCCTTGCGGACGACGACCCGCTCGGCGTGCAGCACGATCTCCTGCGCGCTCTCGCGCATGTCCGGACCTTCGAGCGCGGCGCCGCGGTTGGAGCTGTCGATCGGCTCGCGGACGATCTCCCACTCCTCGTGCATCACCGGCACGACCTTTTCCACCTGCTGGGTCTCGATCACCTTGCGCAGTGCCACACGCCCGGCTTCGACCATCTCGACGTGCACGTCCAGCCGCTCCTCGGAGCGGGTCATCGCGTCGTCGGAACCGGCCTTGCCGGACATCGACCCGGCCCGGGCCGTGCCCGTGCCGACACCGGTCGTGCGGGCCGTGGTGGAGGACGCCATGCCTGCCTTGGCATCCGGATCCATGCCCGACCGGGCGTGCCGGCCGGTCGTGGTGCCGGTGAGCCCGGTGGCCGTGGGCGACGGCGTCCGGGTGCGGCCGGTCGGCGGGTCGTTGGTGCGCACCGACGGATCGTGCTTGCCGGTCAGCTCCTCGTAACCGTCGTCCGAACCCGCGAGCTGGGACTTGGACATGTCCGCCCGCCGGTGGGTGCCGGCCGCGCCGGCGGCGCCGGCCGCTCCGGCGGCCGTACCGGCGGTACCGGTGCCGGTGCCCTGGGAGGTCTCGGTGCGGGTCATGCCGCTGGACGGCGTGACGCTGTAGTGACGGTAGAGGCGGGCCTCTTCCTCCGGCGAGAGGTGCTCGTCGGTGCCCAGGCTCGGCGCCTCCTTGACGAGTTCCTTGTCGAACGGCACACGCAGGTCGTCGCCCTGCATGTCGGCCGGGCCCAGCGGCACGAAGCTCTCGCGTCCGCCGAACATGCCGGTCTTCACGGTGACCCATTCCGGCTCGCCGGAGCGGTCGTCCAGGTACACCTGACCGATGGTCCCGATCTTGTTGCCTTCGGAATCGACGACCTTGCGGCCGATGAGTTCCTGCGGGGTGACATTCGTCTTCACGAGCCAACGCTCCTGTTCCCGGCGTCGCGGCAAGGGTGTCGCGACATGGCGGTCGTCGTGTGGGAGCTCCGATCACCAGCAGACGGCGATTCGGTCGAAGCGACAACCGGAGGCGGTCGGGGCGGTGCCGGTCGAGGGCCCGTCGCGGCGCTGTCATCAGCGGGAATGCAACCCGTGTCGGCCGACGAGCGGGGTCGGCGAGATTCACCCGTGTGGGTGAGTGACCAGTCGGGCTGGAGCGGTTATCAAGAAGAGGATCCGCGCTGCTCGGGGCGCCTGCGGAGGGAGTGCGGCGAGGGCCGGGCGGGCGGTCGGGCTTCCGATGGCCGAGGACGGATGCCCGATGACCGATTCGGCGACGATCGGGTCGGCGCACACTCGGGGTGGGCAGTTCGGGATTTGTAGGCTTTCGTTATGACCATGACCATCCGCCCCGCGACGGCTCGGGATCTGCCCGGGCTGCTCGCGCTGTACGCGGAATTCCATCCCGACGACGTGCCGCTGCCGATCGAGGACGCCCACTTGATCTGGGCGGACATCGCCACGCAGCGCGGTCGCACGGTGCTGGTCGCGGATCTGGACGGGGACATCGTCGGCACCGCCGACTGCGTGGTGTTGCCCAACCTCACCCGGGGCGGGCACTCGATCATGTTCGTGGAGAACATCGTGGTGGCGGCGGCCCGCCGCAGACGGGGGACCGGCAGCCGGCTGTTGGCCGCCGCCGGCACGCTCGCCGCCGATGCGGGGTGCTACAAGCTGCAACTCCTGGCCGCGGAAACCGCCGAGGCGCAGGAGTTCTACCGGGCCTGTGGCTTCGGGACCACGGCTCTCGGCTTCCGCCGATACCTGCGATCCGTCGTGCCCGACTAGGCCGTGTCCGGCGGTCGTGCCCGACTAGGCCGTGTCCGGCGGGTCTTGGGACATGGCCCGGCACCCGGCTCAGGTTCCGGGGAGGATGCGGCGCGTTTCGTAGGCCCACATCGCGATCTCGACCCGGTTGCGGGCGCCGAGTTTGGCCATCAGGCTGGCCAGATGCGTCTTCACCGTGCTGAGGCTGATGTGCAGTGCATCGGCGATCTCGGTGTTGGTCAACCCGCGAGCGACGGCGAGGAGTACCTGCTCCTCGCGGGCGGTGACGGGGGAGACCGGCTGGGCCACGGGCCGGCCGGCGGGCAGGTCCGCGAATGCCTGGAGCAGACGGACGGTGACGCTGGGCGCGATGAGCGCCTCACCGCCGGACGCCGACCGTACGGCCTGGGCCAGTAGGTCCGGTCCCGTGTCCTTGAGCAGGAATCCGCGGGCGCCGGCACGCAGCGCGCCGTAGACGTACTCGTCGAGGTCGAAAGTGGTGATGACGACCACGGCCAGCGGGTCGGCGACGCCCGGGCCGGCGACCGACCGGGTGGCCTCGAGCCCGTCGATCACGGGCATGCGGATGTCGAACAGGCAGACGTCGGGGAGCAGTTCGCGGGCCAGACGTACCGCTTCCCGTCCGTCGGCGGCCTCGCCGACCACCTCGATGTCGGGCTGGGCGTTCAGCATGATCCGCAGCCCGGTGCGAATGATGGTCTGGTCGTCAGCGACGAGGACGCGAATGGGCACCGTTCTCGGTCCTCCCTCTCGGCAGCTCGGCTTCGACATGCCAGCCCTGGTCGGCGCCGGGGCCGGCTCGGAGCTTGCCGCCGAGCAGGGCGGCGCGCTCACGCAGTCCGGCAAGTCCGTATCCGGCACGGCCTCGGCCCGTGCGGTGGCCGTTGTCGCGCACACTCACCCGTACCGTGTGCCGTTCCGCGGTGACCCGGACGACGACCTCGGTCGCGTTGACCGCATGGCGCGTGGCGTTGGTCATCGACTCCTGCACAATGCGGTAGACGGCCGCGTCCACGGCCGGGGGCAGCGTGTCCAGTTCGCCGTCGAGCCCCAGGTCGACTCTGAGGCGACCGCCCGGGGTGCGCACCAGGCGCTCCAGATCCGCGACACCGGCAAGCGGCGCCAGCTCGGCGCCGGTCCCGCGGTTGCGCAGCGTGGCGACCATGGCTCGCATTTCCTCCAGCGTGCGCGCCCCTTCCTCCTCGACCCCCTCCAGCGCCTCGACGGCGGCGGACGCGTCGGTGCCCGCGAGTACCTGGCCCGCCTGGGCGCGGATCACCATGGCCGAAACGTGGTGGGCCACCGTGTCGTGCAGTTCCCGGGCGAGCTGCTCACGTTCGCGGGAACGTACCTGCTCCAACTGCCGCTCGCGAGCGGTCACCCGGAACCGCACGGCAGCCCCGATCAAGCCGGGCAGGAACAGGAAGACAAAGCCCCCGACCGTTTCGGCGGCCGGGATTTCGCCCGTGACGGCACACAGCGCGAAGGCCGTGAGGATCACCGCGCCGCCCAACACGATCTCCCGTCCCGATCCCCACCGGGACAGCGCATACACCAGCACGAGCACGACCGCGCCGGTGTCCAGGCCGACGGGCTCGCGCGGTCCGGCGACCAGCGAGGCCAGCTGAAGCAGGATCACCGAGCCGAACGCCAGCGCGACCATCACCAGTGGGCGGGTCCGGCGCCACAGGGGCAGCAGGCACAGCCATACGGCGCACACCACCGCCACCGGCCGCCACACGACGTTCTCGCGCAGGGTGGCCTCCAGCACCACACCGCCCAGGCTCGCGGCGAGCAGCGCCCAGTCCCGCCACACCCGGGCGGGCGCGTCGGGTGGCGGGGGTTCGGTCCACAGGGTTCGCAGGTCGTCTCGCAGCACGCTTCTCAGCCTAGGGACCGCGCCGTGCCGCGCATCGGCCGAAAGGACGGGGCGTCACTCCGCCGTGGGGCCGAAGGATCCGCGGCCCGCGAGCCGATGCCGCGGAGCGCCGTGGCGAGGAACCTCGGCATCGGCGACCGTACAAGGACGGCCGCCGAGGTGGTTGGAGGAACCGATGCTCTCGAAAGCCCTGTTGCGCCTGGGCACAAGCGCCGCCCGCCATCCCTGGCGGGTGATCGCGGCATGGCTGATCGCCGCCACGCTTGCCGTCCTCGCCGCGATCGCCTTCGGCGGGCGGACCGCGGACTCGATGACCGCTCCGGGACTGGACTCCCAACGGGCCGCGCAACTGATCGAGCGGGCCGGCACCGGCCAGGAGGGGATGACCGCCCAAGTGGTCGTCACCCCCCTCGACGGCGGTGCGACGTTCTTCGACCACGGCAGCGCGCGCACCGCTCTCACGCGGCTGCAGACCGAGGTGCAGCGACTGCCGCACGTGCTCGGCACGAGCGACCCCGCGGGGGCACTCGACGCAGGCGGGGACACCGGCGTGCGCGGCGGCCTGGTCTCGGCCGACGGGCGGATCGCGGTCGTCCGGGTGCAGTACCCCGACCAGAGCCGGCTGTCGGCCGAAGACCTCGACGCCCTCGTCGATCTCGGCGGCCGGCTGCGTGCCGAACTGCCCCTGCGCATCGAGATGGGCGGGAATCTCTTCTACGCCTTCTCCGACCCCGACGGCGGCGCGAGCGAGCTGATCGGCATCCTCGCCGCGGCCGCGATCCTGTTCCTGGCGTTCGGTTCGCTCGTCGCCGCCGCGCTGCCGATCGGCATGGCGGTCTTCGGGCTGACCGTCGGGGTTGCCGTGATGACGGTACTGGCGGGGGTGACGGACGTCCCGACCTTCGCCCCCGTCCTGGGCAGCATGGTCGGGCTCGGAGTGGGCATCGACTACGCGCTGTTCGTGCTCGCCAGGCACCGGGAGTACCTCGCGCGCGGGCTCGATCCCCGCGAGGCGGCCGGGCGAGCGGTGGCCACGGCGGGGAGGCCCGTGGTCTTCGCCGGCGGCACCGTCGTCGTATCGATCCTCGGCATGGCGGTCGCGAACGTACCGTTCATGACGGTGGGCGGGTTCGCCGTCTCGATCGTCGTGCTGACCATGGTGCTCGCGTCGGTGACGCTGCTGCCGGCCTTCCTCGGCGCCGCCGGCCCGCGCCTGGCCCGGGTCGGCCGGATCGGCCGGGCTCTGCAGACCGGGAGGCCGGGCCGACTCGCGCGGCGGCGGGACTCGGCGGCAGGCGCCGCCCACGCCGCCGGGTGGCGTCGCTGGATCGGGCACGTCAGCCGACACCCGGTGCCGTACGCGGTCGGCGCGGCGGGGCTGCTGCTGACCGCGGCGCTGCCCGTGCTCGGCCTGCGCGTCGGCCTGCCCGACGACGGCTCACTGCCCCACGGCCGTACCGAGCGCCGGGCCTACGACCTCGTCGCCGAGGGGTTCGGCCCGGGCACCAACGGTCCCCTCGTCATCGCCGCGGACCCCACCGGCGATCCGGGAGTGCTGGACCGACTCGTCGCCGGCGTCGCCGCCGATCCGGGCATCGCATCCGTCGCGCCGACGCACATCGATCGGGCCACCGGGATCGCGACCCTCGTGGTGTTCCCGACCACCAGCCCTCAGGACAAGGCCACGGCCGACACCATCGCCCGGCTGCGCACCGACGTGCTGCCCACGGCGATCGGGCACGGCCCGGCCAGGGCCCACGTCGGCGGCGCCGCCGCGAGCCTGTCCGATGTGGGCCGACGCACCAGCCAACGCCTGCCGGCGTTCATCGCCGCCGTGCTGGCGATGTCGTTCCTGCTGCTGATGCTGGTCTTCCGCTCGATACTCGTACCGCTCAAGGCGGTATTGCTGAATCTGCTGAGCATCGGCGCGGCCTACGGCATCATGGTCGCGGTCTTCCAGTGGGGCTGGGGAGGCGCACTCATCGGGCTGGAAGCGACGGTTCCGATCGTGTCGTTCATCCCGATGTTCCTCTTCGCCATCCTGTTCGGCCTGTCGATGGACTACGAGGTGTTCCTCCTCTCCCGAGTACGCGAGGAGTACGTGCGCACCGGCGACAACGGCACGGCGATCGTCGAGGGCATCTCGGGCACCGCCCGGATCATCACCTCGGCCGCCCTCATCATGGTGGCGGTCTTCCTGTCCTTCGCCGTCTCCGAGGACCCCTCGATCAAAATGTTCGGGCTCGGCCTGGCCACCGCGATCTTCATCGACGCCACGGTCGTACGCATGGTGCTGGTACCGGCGACCATGACACTCCTCGGCCGGACCAACTGGTGGCTGCCGAAGTGGCTGGACCGGATGCTTCCCCACAGCCCGGTCGGCACCGACGACACCGACGCGGGATCCACGGGTGAGGCCCCGCGTCCACGGCTGGTCGACCGGTGACACAACTCCTGCCCGCCCGTCTTGAACCGCCGGATCACGCCCTCGAACCGCTGCCGCGGTCGCTCGCCACAGCCGCGTCCGCCCGGCGTCACCTGCCGGTGCGCCAAGGGCCGCCGAGGGAGCCCTCCGGGGGGTCGGTGGGGCCGTTGTGCAGCCAGCCGGTGCCTCGACAGTGCGGACAGCGGGTACCGGCCCAGATCGTCGACACCTCGCGATGCCGGCTGCGATACACCCGGCCGGAGGTGTCCAGGCCGGTGCCCTGGCACCCCATGCAGCGGATCGCCTCGCCCGCCGTGGACTCGTCGCGTCCGGCTTCCTCCGTCACCGCGTTCCCCTTCGATCGGTGTGCGCCCACGATCGAGCCGTATCGCGTTCCGTGATGGGCGTGTGTACACCCAGTATTCGCGGGCCGTGCGCCGGGTGCCGGGATTCGGGACAGAAAGGTTTCCGGGTCGGTTGCGGCCGGAGTGCGGCGAGCCGAGGGGCTCGGCCGCGGCGCGGGGGCTGCGGCACCCGGGGCCGGTCGGCCGGCATGCGCATTGCAATCCCTTTGCCCGGTTGTTCCGCCGCGTTGGAAAACAATGGTCGCCGAAATGACACGCGCCGCTCGGATCGTCGATACAGTTTTCGATCGAATTGCCGAACATCGATGAGGGTCAATTTCAGGCGGCTATTTCCACGATGATATTATGCCGCCGATCGGTGTGCGGGACGACAAGAGCTCGGGAGCAAGGCGATGGGCGTAGAAAACGCCTTGGTCGAAAAGAATGCGACCGAGGGCACGGAGAATGCCGATCCGGAAATGTCGCGAAAAAGGCCGTGGTATCGGCCGGACGCGCGGACCGGATGGGCCCTGGCCGTCGTGCTGGTCCCGGCCCTGTTGCTCGGACTGGCCGCCTTCCGGCGACGCTGGATCGGCGACGACGGGCTGATCTTCGTCCGCGTCTCGCAGCAGATCCTGGACGGGAACGGGCCCAACTTCAACGTGGGCGAGCGCGCCGAGGCGGCCACGTCCACGCTGTGGCCGTGGTTGCTCGCGCTGGTCGGCGGGGTGACCGGGATCGACCTGGTCGCCGTCGCGGTGTACGGCTCACTGGTGTGCGCGGTCGCCGGTCTGGCGATCGCCACGATGGGCACGCGGCGGCTGTACCGCGACCTCCCGGGTGGTGGATGGCCGCTGCCCGCCGGGGCGCTGGTGATCGCCGCGCTGCCGCCGTTCTGGGACTTCGCCACCTCCGGCCTGGAGATGGGGCTGATCTTCGTCTGGCTGGGCACGAGTTGGTCGCTGCTGGGCCGGCTGGACCGGGACAGTTCCCTCGCCCGCCAGGCGTGGACCTCGTTCGCGCTCGGGATGGGTGTGCTGGTGCGGCCCGACCTCGCGCTGGGCACGATCGTCTTCGCGGTGGCCGCGTGGTTGCTGCTGCGGCCCTCCCGCAAGCGGTTGGCCCTGCTCGCGCTGTGCGGCGGCCTGCTCCCGGTGCTCTACCAGATCTTCCGGATGGGCTACTACGGCGTCCTGCTGCCCAACACGGCGATAGCCAAGGAGGGCACCAAGACCGACGTCGGTCGCGGCTGGACCTACTTCGAGGACTACGCGAGCCCGTACAACATCTGGGCGCCGCTGCTGCTGACCGTGGTGGCGGTCGGTCTGCTGGTCGGTGTGGGCCGCTCGATCGGCGACTTCGAGCGCTACCGGATCCGGGTCCTGACCGCGACCGCGTTGGTCGTGGGCACGGTGCTGCTCGGCTACGTGATCGTGGTGGGCGGCGACTTCATGCACGCCCGACTGCTGCTGCCCGGCACGTTCGCGTTCCTGCTGCCGGTCCTGGTGCTGCCGTTGCAGCGGCTGTACGCGAGCACCGCGGCGGGGCTGGCCGTGTGGTCGGTGATCTGCGCGGCCTCGATGCGAGTGCCGTACCAGGGCTTCGGTCCGAAGAACATCGAGGACACCCGCTCGTGGTACGTGACCTGGACCGGTGAGCGGAACCCGGTCACCTCGAAGGCCTACCGGGACGCCTTCGTGAAGCGGCTCGAAGGCGTCGGCACCGAGTGGCGCAAGGACACCGCGACGCCCGGTGCGCAGTTCGTCTACCTGACCTACTACCACGAGCCCGACAAGTTCTGGATGTTGAACTTCGACTTCCGCTCGGCGCCGCTCAAGTACCACGTCCCGGTCACCGACTCGGTGGTCTACGGCGCGCTCGGGCAGCCTGCGGTGCTGGTGCCCACCTCGGGACTGGCGATCGACATCTTCGGCCTGGCCAATCCGCTCGGTGCGCACCTGGACCTCGACTATCGCACCCGGTCCGGGCACGACAAGCTGACCTACATCGAATGGATTCTGGCCGACTTCACCGAGCCGGGTACCGCACTGGACCTGCGCAATGTCGATCCGGCCAAGGTCGAGGCGGCTCGGCGGGCATTGAACTGCGGCGGTATTCGCGAACTCCGGGAAGCGACCCGCGAACCCATGTCGGTATCGCGATTCTGGAAGAACCTCATCGGGTCGCCGAAACGGAACTCGATGCGGATTCCGACGAATCCGATCGATGCGGAGAAGCGGTACTGCCACTGAGCGGACCGGCGGGCAGTCGGTACACGCCCGCCGCCAGCGGCTCGACCAGTCCGTCCGCGACCAGCCCGTCCAGCGCCCGTGCGCGTTGGACGGGCTCGTCCCATACCGCGTCCAGCGCGGCCTGGGAGACCGGTCCGGCGCTCTCCCGCAGCACCGCGAGCAGCCGACCGCGGACCTGGCGGTCGGTGCCCGCGTAGGTCTGGCCGCGCCGGGGCGGGCCGTCGTACGCGGGCTTGCCCGCCAGCCGCCATGCGCACAGGGCGGCGATCGGGCAGCCCACGCACTTGGGCGACTTCGCGGTGCACACCAACGCGCCCAGTTCCATGATCGCCACCGCCCAGGTCGCGGCACGTTCCGCGGCGGCGGGCAACAGTGTGGTCGCGGTGCGCCGCTCGGCCGGCGTGGTGGCCTGCGGCGGGTACTCCACGCCGTCGATCGCCCGGCCGATCACCCGGCGCACGTTGGTGTCCAGCACGATGTGCCGCTGCCGGAACGCGAACGAGGCGATCGCCGCGGCGGTGTATTCGCCGACGCCCGGCAGCGCCAGCAGATCCGCGTGTGCGGAGGGGACTTCGCCGTCGTGGCGCTCGACCATCGCGACGGCCGCGCCGTGCAGCCGCAGCGCGCGGCGCGGGTAGCCGAGTCGGCCCCACATCCGGACCGCCTCGCCCGGCTCGTCGGCGGCCAGCGCGGCCGGCGTGGGCCAGCGGGTCAACCAGGCGTCGTAGACCGGCAACACCCGCGCCACGGGAGTCTGTTGCAGCATGAACTCGCTGACCACGACCGCCCACGCGGATGCGTCGGGGGCGCGCCAGGGCAAATCGCGTCGATGGGCCGAATACCAGTCGAGGATCGGCTCGTGCAGTGCGTGTGACATCTCTCCCCGATCCTCGCACGTTACGCGGGGTCACTCGGGCGAGTGACCGGGGCTTCTGCCCGCAAATGCCGGAATGAGCCTGCGACCAGGGCTTCTTCGGCCGCGACACGGCGCGAAATTCCAACGCTTTCGACGGTGTGGCTACACCGGACGGCGTAACGATTACCCCTAGAGTTTGCGCGTGGACTCGATGCGCCGTCCCGTGGGTCACCTGCCGTCAACCGTGTATTGGCGACGGCGGGTCGTCGTGCTGCTCGCCCTCGCGCTGTTGATTGCGCTGGTGGCCTGGGCATGTACTGCCGGTGGGGACTCCGACGACAAGAAGAACGCCTCGGACAAGAAGCCGATCGCGACCGGATCGGGCTCGCCCGGTCCGAGCGCCATCACGCCGGGGCCCAACCCGACCAACGGTGCCAATCCGCCGATCCCGGGCGGTGGTACCGGCACGCCCGGTGCGGGCAGCGCCGGCGCGTCGGCGGGCACGGCCGGCCAGTCCGCGGGGCAAACGGGCCAGAGCGCCGGGCAGTCCGCGGGCAGCGCCGGCAGCGGCGGCACCACACCCGGTGGCGGCGCGCCCGGCGGTGGCAAGGCGGCGCCCCCGGCCGGCGGCAACTGGTGCACGCCGAGCATGATCCGGGTGCAGATCCAGCCGGTGGAGTCGGGCAAGAGCGCGTACAACGCCTCGCAGAACGTGGCGCTCAAGCTGATCGTCACCAACGAGTCCGGCCCGACCTGCTACGTCGACCTCGCGCCGAGCCGCGCCTACATCGAGGTGCTCTCGGGCAGCGAGCGGCTGTGGAGCTCGGCCGACTGTGCCGCCGGTGCCCCCACCGACGTGCGGCAGTTGCAGCAGGGCGCCGCCCAGGCCGTGTCGATCACCCGGGACTGGGCCTGGACCCGCTCCAACGCCGGGCAGTGCGCCACCAACGGCGGCCAGACCAAGGCGGCTCCCGCGGACAAGGCCGCCTACCGCGCCAAGGGCACGCTGGCGGGCCTGGAGCCGTCCGGCGAGTTCGTGTTCACCGCGACGGTGGGCAAGTAGCGGGAGTTCCGCATCCGAGCACGAGAAGGGCCCCGGCGCACGCGCCGGGGCCCTTCTCGTGTCCTGCGTACGACCGCGGCTACACGTAGCGCTCCAGGATCGAGGACTCGGCGAGTCGGGACAGGCCCTCGCGCACGCTGCGCGCCCTGGCCTCGCCGACGCCGTCCACGGCCTGGAGGTCGTCGACGCTGGCCGCGAGCAGCTTCTGCAGGCCGCCGAAGTGCTCCACGAGCCGCTCGATCACCACGGGTGGGAGCCGGGGGACCTTGGCGAGGAGTCGGTAGCCGCGCGGGCTGACCGCGGAGTCGAGCACCTCGTGGCCCGACGTGAAGCCGAGCGCCCGGGCCACCGTCTGCAGATCGAGCAGATCCGCATGGGCGAGACCGTCGAGCTCGGCGAGCACGTCGGCCTCGGTCCGGCCGCGCTTGATCGCCCGCTCGGGCACGTAGTCGCGGGCGACCAGCTTGCGGTCGTCCTCGACCCCCGCGATCAGCTCTTCGAGTTGCAGCGAGAGCAGCCGCCCGTCGACGCCCAACTCGGTGACGTAGCCGTCGATCTCGCGGGCGATCAGGCGCACCATCTCCAGGCGCTGGGACACCGCGCACACGTCCCGCACGGTGACCAGGTCCTCGATCTCCAGCGCGGACAGCGTGCCGGACACCTCGTCGAGCCGGAGCTTGTAGCGCTCCAGGGTGGCCAGCGCCTGGTTGGCCCGGGACAGGATCGCCGCCGAGTCCTCCAGCACGTGCCGCTTGCCGTTGACGTAGAGCGCGATCAGCCGCATGGACTGGCTCACCGAGACCACCGGATAGCCGGTCTGCTTGTTGACCCGCTCGGCGGTGCGGTGTCGGGTGCCGGTCTCCTCCGTCGGAATCGACGGGTCCGGGACGAGCTGGACGCCCGCCCGGACGATCTTCGTGCACTCGCGGTCGACCACGACCCCGCCGTCGAGCTTGCACAGCTCGCGCAGCCGGGTCGCGGAGAACTCGACGTCGAGCACGAAGCCGCCCGTGGACAGCGCCTCCACCGTCTTGTCGAAACCGAGCACGATCAGGCCGCCCGTGTTGCCCCGGAGAATGCGCTCCAGGCCGTCGCGCAGTGCGGTGCCCGGGGCCACGGACTGCAGCGCGGCCCTCACGAGGGCCGCATCGGCGCTCGTGCCCTTGTCGGTCCGGTCATTCGTAGCCACAGAACTCCCCGTGGTCGTTGCCATCCTCGGCCGGCCATCGGCCGTCACCCGGGCATTTGCTCCGGTATGCACGGCCGGGAGCGCCTCAGGACCTGCGGTCGACACAGGTCGGCCGCTACGTCGGAAGATCGGTGGAAAAGTCTAGTGCCTCCCGGCCGCCGACCGGTCGCCTTATCCGGCCCGAAGCCGTGTTTCGGCACAGGTCGCGCATGCCGTTCCGCTTGTCGAGTATCTCCGAGGCGACACGTGGTCACTCCTCGGGGCACCGGAAAGTTGCCGGCCGGCACGGCGCGGTGCCGCCTGCGTCGTGTCCGGGCGGGCCCGCGGCGGCCCGCTCACTCGCGGTCGGCCTTGCGCTCGCGGTGCGAGACCAGGTTGAACGCGCGCAGCGCCTCGCGGATGTCGGCCACCTCGATCACCTTCATGCCCTTGGGGATCTTGCCCGGGTCGGGCGGCACCAGCGCGTGGGTGAAGCCGAGCCGGAATGCCTCGGCGAGCCGGCGCTGCACGCCGGTGGCCCGACGGATCTCGCCGGCGAGGCCGACCTCGCCGACCGCGACCAGCTTGGACGGCAGCGGGTGGTCGGCGGCGGCGCCCGCGAGCGCGAGGGCCGCGGCCAGGTCGGCGGCCGGTTCGGTGAGCTTCACGCCGCCGACGGTGGCGGTGTAGATCTCGGTCTTCTCCAGCCGCACCCCGCCGCGTCGCTCCAGGACCGCGAGCACCATGCCCATCCGGGCCGAGTCGAGCCCCGAGGTGGCCCGGCGCGGGGTGGGGATCTGGGACGGCGCCACCAACGCCTGCACCTCGACCACGAGCGGGCGCTTGCCCTCCAGGGTGACCGTGACGCACGTGCCGGAGACCGGCTCCTGGCGCTGGGTCAGGAACAGGCCGCTGGGGTCGGTCAGGCCGGTGATGCCCTCGTCGTGCAGCTCGAAGCAGCCGACCTCGTCCGCCGTGCCGTAGCGGTTCTTGATCGCGCGGACCAGGCGCAGCCGGGCATGCCGGTCGCCCTCGAAGTGCAACACGACGTCGACCAGGTGCTCCAGCACGCGGGGGCCGGCGATCGAGCCGTCCTTGGTGACGTGGCCGACCAGGACGGTGGCGATGTTGCGTTCCTTGGCGATGCGGATCAGCGCGCCGGTGACCTCGCGGATCTGGGACACGCCGCCGGGCGCGCCGTCGATCGCGGGCGAGGCGATGGTCTGCACCGAGTCGACCACGAGCAGTGCGGGCTTGACCGCGTCGACGTGGCTGATCAGCGCGGCGAGGTCGGTCTCGGCGGCGAGGTAGAGCTCCTCGTTCAACGCGCCGATCCGGCCCGCGCGCAGCCGGACCTGGGCGGCGGACTCCTCGCCGGTGATATAGAGCGTGCGCGCGGCCGGCGAGGCGGACTTGCTGGCCACGTCCAGCAGCAGGGTGGACTTGCCGACGCCGGGCTCGCCCGCGAGCAGCACGACCGCGCCCGGGACCAGGCCACCGCCCAGCACGCGGTCCAGTTCCTCCACGCCGGTCGAGCGGAACTTGGCCGCCTGGACGTCGATCCGGCCGATCGGCAGCGCGGCGGTGGTGACGGGTCCGGCGACGATCGAACGGGCCTTGGGCGCGCCGAACTCCTCGACCGTGCCCCAGGCGTGGCACTCGTTGCAGCGGCCCAGCCATTTCGGCCCGGTCCAGCCGCATTCGGTGCAGCGGTACGACGGGCGATCCTTCGTGGTGGTCCTGGCCATGCCAGGAACGTTAACGGCCCGCGCCGACATCGATCGCCGGCCGCCGATCGATCATGGTCGGAATGTCTTGATCCTGTCACCGAGCCGGCAAAGCGATGGTGACCATGGGACGTTCTCCCTACCGTGAGGCGGCATGGCGGGTGGGGACGTTGCGGGGCAGGGATCGGGTACGACGGACGTGAGCGGTGCGGTGCCCGATGCCGTCGCGCTGTACGACGCCCATGGCGACGCCCTGTTCGGGTTCTGCGTGGCGCTGGGATACGAGCCGGGGGTCGCGGCACAGGCGGTGCGCGCGACGCTGGCGGTGGCGCCCGAGCGGATCCGCGCGCTGCGCGAGCCGGGCCGGGCCCGGGCGCTGCTGTACGGGCTGGCCCGGGCCGAGTGTGCCCTGACCGCGGTCGACCGACGCGGGCCCGGGGTGGTCGAGCAGGTGTTGGCCGCGGGCGGGGCGGCCTGGAGCGTGCCCGATCGCCGGCGCCTGGTGCCGCTGGTCCCGTACGCGTTGTGGGCGGTGGACGAGGTCGAGCGGATCGCGCTGGACCTGTCCGTACGGCACGGCCTGCACGAGCGCGAACTGGCCGATGTGCTGGCGCTCTCCGAGCGGCGGGTGGAGCGGGCGTTGATCCGCGCTCGGGAGCAGTTCGAGCACGCGCTCGCGGTGTACGCGGTGGCCACGCACGCGCGGCGGGACTGCCCCGAACTCGCGCTGCTGCTGCCGGACGCGGGTGCGGCGGTGGAGGCGTCGCTGCGCCAACCGCTCTACCTGCACGTCGACTCGTGCCCCGACTGTGTGGTGTTGCGGCCGGGGAAGGTGGACGTGCGGGCGGTGCTGGTCGCCGCCGTACCGCCCGCGGCGCCTTATTCGATCCGGACCGGGTTGCTCGGGGCCGGGGCGACGGCCGCGGGCGGGTGGGACGGCGGCGGGCCGGTCGACCGGAGCGGCTTCCCGAAGGGGATGGGCAGGCCCCGCTCGCGGGTTCCGGTCGTGGTGACGGGGGCGGTGGCCGTGGCGCTGGTGCTCGGCCTGGCCGTGCTGGTGCGGCCGGGCGACGGGGACGCGGGATCGCCGGTCGCGCTGGGTTCGACCGAGGCGCCGGATCAGCCGGCGGTCGGCGGGCCGCCCACGGTGTTTGCGCCCCCGCCCGCGCCCAGTGTCGCCCCGTCGAGGTCGCCCGGGTCGAGTGCGCCGACCTCGGTGCCGAGTACGCGGGCCGGCAGCGCGAAGCCGACCGCCCGCACCAGCAGGAGCGCCAAGCCTTCGACGGCCGGCCCCGCGTCGGTGGGCGGGGTGCCGGTGAATCGGCCGCGGGCGCTGGAGACGACGGGCAACCCGGCGCCGCGGGGCACGCTCGCGTGGTCGCGCACGTCGGTGGGGCTCGGCGCGGACGGCGCCGCGCAGACCGTCCGGCTCACCGCGACCGGCGGGCCGGTCACGTGGTCCGTGGCCATGGCGGAAAATGATTGGCTCACGGTGAGTCCGAATTCCGGGACGCTGGCCAATGGTCAGTCGATATCGATCACGATCTCCGCGAATTCGGACAGGACCCCGGCCGCCACGTGGCAGGTGATCCTTTCGGCGAATCCGACGGGTGCTTCGCTCGTGGTCAACGGCGAGGGTCGTCGTGTGGACGTTCGATGAAAGAATCCGGCCAAAGGTGACGGACATTCACTCGAAAGTATGATTGTCGACCTCGAAAGGCGTATGAAAGTGCAAATCGCCTGAGTCGACGGCTCTCGGACACCTACGTTCACGAGCGTGACGGATTCGGTAACCGGCCCGGGAGCCGCTCCTGGCGGAGCTCCTTGCTCCGCTCCCCCCGCCGCGGTGCTGTCATGGGGACGCGCCGCCTACGACGCCTACGCCGAAGGGCTCTACACCTACTGCCTCTCGGTGCTCCGAGATCACCACGCGGCGGCGGAGTCGCTGCGCAGCACGTTCGTGCTGGCCGATCGTCACATCGGCCGGCTCCCCGACCTGGACCTGCTCAAACCGTGGCTGTACGCGCTCGCCCGGTACGAGTGCCTGGTCCGCCTGGATGCCCACGTGCGGGTGGGCACCGGGCCGGGGCGGCCCGAGGACGTGCGGGTGGTGTGGGCACACGAGCGCAGCCTGCCGCCGCTGGCCGCGGGCGCCGACGAGCCCGCCGATCTGTTCCCCGGCACCGAGGCGGGCCGCCCTCCCGCCCGGCGCGGCGACCTGGACGAACTGGCCTGGCCGGACGCGGTGGGCCTGGTACCGGAGCAGCGCGAGGCGCTCGAACTGTCCGTGCGACACGGGCTCGACCCGCGCGGCCTGGCCGCCGTGCTCGGCTGCGACGAACAGCACGCCCGCAGCCTGCTGCTGGCGGCCGGTCGGGAGGTGGACCGCACCCGGGCGGCGATCGCCGGCGTCGAGGCCTCGTCCGGGTGCCCAGAGGGCCGGGAACTGGCCACCGGGCGGCTCACCTCCGCGCTGCGCGAGCGGCTGATCGCGCACGTGGAGACGTGTCGGCGATGCGGACCGCACGTGCGTCGCGCCGCGACCTACCTGGCGCCGACCACGGGTGCGGCGGCGGCGCCGGTCACCCTTGCGCTGGTCGCGCCGCCGGCGGCGCTGCGGATCGAGGTGCTGGGCGAGGTCGGCAAGGGGCGCTCGGCCCAGCGGCCGCCGGAGATCGCCCGGCGGGTCGCCGAGTTCGACCGAGCCGGTTTCCCGGTCTTTCGGGCCGGCGTGGTCGAGCGCGGCAACCGTCGCCGGGCCACGGTGATCGCGGCGGTCGTGGTGGCCGCGGTGGTCGCCGCGCCCGCGCTGGCCCTGTGGCAGGCGTCCGGCGGGTCCGCCGGCGAGTCCGGCGCCAAGGCGGTCACCATCGCCTCCGCACGGGTGGAGAGCCCGGCCGGCCCCGGCACGGCCGCGCCGCCGATCGGGCCGGCGAGGTCGCCGGCGACGACGGGGAGCCCCGCCGCCTCGGGCGCGTCGCGCGGACCCGGCTTCACCCCGACCTCCTCCGCGCCGGCGCCCGCCCCGCTCGCCGCCGAGGTGGTCGCGCCCGGTGTCGCCGTCCTCCCGCCGCCCGGGCCGCCCGCTCCCGTGCCGCCTCTGGTCAGCGCCACCCACACCGGTGATCGCACGGTCGTCACGCTGCGCAACATCGGCTCGGTCCCGGTCGACTGGCAGGCCCGCACGGCGGCGACCTGGCTGCGCCCGAGCCCCGCACACGGCACGCTCGCCCCGGGGCAGCAGGACACCGTCACCGTCTCGGTCGATCCCAAGCGGGCCCCGCGGGGGGCGTGGACGGCCGGGATGGTGGTGGATCCGGGCGGCACCGTGATCACCATCGAGGGCAGTACCGGTGAGCCGACCCCCTCCATCCCGCCGCCGAGCACACCCCCCGCGAGCACGCCGCCGCCGCGCAGCCCCGAGCCGACCGGCTGAGCCGAGCCGGCCCCGGCCGGGCTCAGTCGATCGGATCCGCCGGGTGCGGGGCGAACGGCCGGCCGCCGGCCAGCCTGGCCTCACATGCCGCGACCAGCACCGCGTATGCCGCCTCGCCCATCAATTCGCGCAGCTCCGGGCCGTACGACTCGTACACCGGCTCGCCCGCGCCGTGCGCCTCGGTGCTTCCGGTGCACCACCAGTGCAGGTCGTGGCCGCCCGGTCCCCAGCCCCGGCGGTCGTACTCGCCGATGGTCACCATCAGCACGCGGGTCTCGTCCGGCCGGTCGATCCAGTCGTAGGTCCGGCGCACCGGCAGCTGCCAGCAGACATCCGGCT
Source organism: Embleya sp. NPDC050493 (assembly GCF_044458105.1). Classification (NCBI taxonomy): domain Bacteria; kingdom Bacillati; phylum Actinomycetota; class Actinomycetes; order Kitasatosporales; family Streptomycetaceae; genus Embleya; species Embleya sp. NPDC050493. Next base: position 15,156 of record NZ_JBITHP010000015.1, on the reverse strand, counting down.
TGGTCTCCAGCGGGTGCACGCCCTCCCGCAGCGCGAGGGCGTGCAGCGAACAGCCCGTGCCGCCGGCGAAGCCGGGCCGGTTCAGGAACACGCACGCCCCGTCGACCAGGCGCGTGCGCTTGTCGCCGTCCTCGAACTCGCTGACGCCCTGCTCCATGGCCAGGTCGTGGAACTGCCAGGTCTGCGGGGTGAGCCGTTCGGCCCAGGTCAGCACCCGTGTCTCGTCGTCCTCGTCCGACCAGTGCGCGCCCAGCGAGCAGCACCCGTCGGGCGCGCGCCCGGCCACCACCCCGTGGCAGCCGGAGCCGAAGATGCACTGCCAACGCGAGGTCAGCCAGGTCAGGTCGCAGCGAAAGAGCTGATCGGCGTCCTCGGGGTCGGGGAATTCGAACCAAGCGCGCGGAAAATCCAGGTCTACCTCAGGCACGGGACAAGCCTAGGCCGTGTCCGGCGGATCCTGGTGGATCAGGTCGCGTCGTGGGGTGCCGTGGCTCGGCGGGCCGGAGAAGGGGCCGCACAGTCGTTCCCTTCGGCTGTTTCTCCGGTGCGGCGAGACGAGCGCAGCGAGGAGCCCGAAGGCCGGATGCCGGGCGGCGCGGCCCCACCGGGATCCGCCGGACCCGGCCTCGGGCTCGCGGCCGGGGGGTCCGTCGGGCAAAGGTGTGGCAACCGAGGGAACGCCCCCGCTCGCGCGCCGGGGGCGACGGATTACCTTCATGACCATGCGACTCGGTGTTCTCGACGTGGGCTCCAATACGGTCCACCTGCTCGTGGTCGACGCCCATCAGGGTGCTCGACCCCTTCCCGCGTACTCGCACAAGCGCGAGCTGCGCCTGGCGGAGCTCCTGGAGCCGGACGGGAGCATCGCCCCGCACGGGGTCGATCTGCTGGTCCGGACGATGGCCGCCGCCCTGGAGATCGCCGAGGACAAGGGCGTCGAGGACCTGCTGCCGTTCGCCACGTCGGCGGTGCGCGAGGCGGCCAACTCCGAGGCGGTGCTCGATCGGGTGCGCCGCGAGACCGGCGTGGACCTCCAGGTGCTCACCGGCGCCGACGAGGCCCGGCTGACGTTCCTGGCGGTGCGTCGTTGGTTCGGCTGGTCCTCCGGGCGGCTGCTCGTGCTCGACATCGGCGGCGGGTCGCTGGAGATCGCGGCGGGCGTGGACGAGGAGCCGGACGCGGCGGCCTCGCTGCCGCTGGGCGCGGGCCGGCTCACCCGGTCCTGGCTGCACACCGACCCGCCGTCGCCGGACGAGATGCGGGTACTGCGCAAGCACGTGCGCGCGGAGATCGCCCGCACGGTCGCCGAGTTCAGCCGGCTCGGTCGGCCCGACCACGTGGTGGCCACGTCCAAGACGTTCAAGCAGCTGGCCCGGATAGCCGGCGCGGCGTCCTCGGGTGAGGGCCCCTACGTCAAGCGCTCGCTCAGCCGGGCCGGCCTGGCCGAATGGTTGCCCCGGCTCGCGGCGATGGCCGCGAGCGAGCGGGCCGGCCTGCCGGGGGTGTCCGTGGGTCGGGCCCCGCAACTGGTCGCGGGCGCGATAGTGGCCGACGCGGCGTTGGACCTGTTCGACGTGAACGCCGTGGAGGTGTGTCCGTGGGCGCTGCGCGAGGGGATCATCCTGCGGCGGCTGGACTGGATGGACTGAGGCCGGCCGGTCACCCGGATGCCGTGGCCGACGCGCGGATCGCCCGTACCGATGGGTGGGAAATGGCCGGGTCGGCGGCGGATGGTTCTACTCTGGGCGACGTGGCCGACCACGACATACTCCACGGTACGGGGGCCGAGACGTCCGAGGCGCGGGTGCCGGACGCGGTTCTGCGCGTCCCCGACGCGAAGATCGCCCTGTCCACCGCCTCCGTCTATCCCGAATCCACCGCCGACGGTTTCGAGATCGCGGCCCGGCTGGGCTACGACGGGGTCGAGGTCATGGTCTCGACCGACCCGGTCAGCCAGGACGTCGAGGCGCTGCGCCGGTTGTCCGACCATCACGGCGTGCCGATCGTGTCCGTACACGCGCCCTGCCTGCTGATCACCCAGCGGGTGTGGGGGACGGACCCGTGGACCAAGCTGGTGCGCGCGCGGGACGCGGCGGAGCGACTCGGCGCGAAGACCGTCGTGGTGCATCCGCCGTTTCGCTGGCAGCGCAGCTATGCCCGCGACTTCGTGCGCGGCATCGACCGCATGGCGGGCGAGACCGACGTGCTGTTCGCGGTGGAGAACATGTTCCCGCTGCGCTACCGGGACAAGGAGGTCGCCGCGTACGCGCCGGACTGGGACCCCTCCGACGAGGACTACCGGCACTTCACGCTCGACCTGTCGCACACCGCGACCTCGCGTTCGGACGCGCTGGACATGCTGGCCCGGATGGGCGACCGGCTGGGGCATGTGCACCTGGCCGACGGGAGCGGCTCGCTCAAGGACGAGCACCTGGTGCCCGGGCGCGGCACCCAACCGTGCGCGGAACTGCTCGAACACCTCGCCCGCACCTCGTTCGCCGGGGCGATCGTGCTGGAGGTCAACACCCGCCGAGCCGCCTCGCGCGCCGAACGCGAGGCGGATCTGGCCGAGGCGCTCGCGTACACCCGGCTGCACCTGGCGGCCGAGGCCGAGGCGGAGGCGGAGCGGCGCTATGGCTGAGGCGCGAACCGCGGCCGGCGCGCGGCGCGGTCCGGGCCGACCGCCCGGCCGGCGCGGCGACGCCTCGGCGACCCGCGAGGGCATCCTGGAGGCGGCCCGCGCCGAGTTCGCCGCGCGCGGCTACGCCGGTGCGTCGGTGCGCGCGATCGCCCGCGGTGCGGGGGTGGATCCGGCGCTCGTGCACCACTACTTCGGCCCCAAGGACCGGGTGTTCATCGCCGCGATGGACCTGCCGCTGGAGCCCGAGGAGCTGATCGGCCGGGTGTTCGCGGCGGGCGTCGAGCATGCGGGCGAGCGCTTGGCCGAGGCGTTCGTGACGTTGTGGGAGCACCCGGACACCGGAACCCGGTTGCTGGCCATCCTGCGCACCGCGGTGTCCGACGGCGGCAGCCCGGCGTTTCGCGAGTTCGTCGGTGCCGAACTGATCGCGCGCCTGGCCGAGGGGATCGGCGGCGAGGACGGGGCGCTGCGGGCGAACCTGTGCGTGAGCCAGCTCCTGGGGGTCGCGCTCACCCGCTACGTGCTGCGGCTGGAGCCGATCGCCTCGACGTCGGCGGCCCACGTCGCCGACCGGCTCGCGCCGATCCTGCAGCGCCATCTGACCGGCTGAGCGCCGACCGGGCGGGGCGCACGCCCACCCGGGACCGGCCCGCGGCGGGTCGCATGGTGGACGTCCGCCCCGTCGTTCCCGTTCGCGGACGTAAGCTCGAAAGCACCCCGGATCCACCGGACCAATTGCTGAGAGGGTGTGTGCAGTGCCGCAACTCAGGTCTCGGACGGTCACCCACGGTCGCGAAATGGCGGGCGCCCGTGCGCTCCTCATGGCCGCAGGCGTCAAGCGTGAAGACTTCGGCAAGCCGATCATCGCGGTCGCCAACAGCTTCACCGAGTTCGTACCGGGGCACACCCACCTCCAGCCGGTCGGCCGGATCGTGTCCGAGGCGATCTCCGCCGCGGGCGGCATCCCGCGCGAGTTCAACACGATCGCCGTCGACGACGGCATCGCGATGGGCCACTCGGGCATGCTCTACTCGCTGCCCTCGCGCGAGCTGATCGCCGACGCCGTGGAGTACATGGTCAACGCGCACCAGGCGGACGCCATGGTGTGCGTGTCGAACTGCGACAAGATCACCCCCGGCATGCTGATGGCCGCGCTGCGGCTGAACATCCCGGCCGTGTTCGTCTCCGGCGGTCCGATGGAGGCCGGTACGGCGGTCATGGTGGACGGCCGGGTGCGTCCGCACCTGGACCTGATCACCGCGATCTCCGACTCCGCGTCCGACCGGGTCTCCGACGAGGACCTGGAGCGGATCGAGGACGCCGCATGTCCCACGTGCGGTTCGTGTGCGGGCATGTTCACCGCCAACTCGATGAACTTCCTGGTCGAGGCGATGGGCCTGGCGCTGCCGGGCAACGGCTCGGTGCTCGCGACGCACACCGCGCGCAGGGCGCTGTACGAGAACGCGGGCAGCACGGTGGTGGAGATCACCAAGCGCTACTACGAGCAGGACGACGAGAGCGTGCTGCCGCGCAACGTGGCGACCCGGCAGGCGTTCGAGAACGCGATGGCGATGGACATCGCCATGGGCGGCTCGACCAACACCATCCTGCACCTGCTCGCGGCCGCGCAGGAGGCCGAGATGGACTTCACCATGGCCGACATCGACGCGCTCTCGCGGCGCGTGCCGTGTCTGGCCAAGGTGGCGCCGAACAACGCGCCCTACCACGTGGAGGACGTGCACCGCGCGGGCGGCGTGCCGGCGCTGCTCGGCGAGCTGTACCGCGCCGGGTTGCTGCACGAGGACGTGCGCTCGGTGCACACCGATTCGCTCGCCGAGTGGCTCAAGACCTGGGACGTGCGCGGCGGCTCGCCCTCCGCCGAGGCGGTCGAGCTGTTCCACGCGGCGCCCGGCTGCGTGCGTTCGGCCACCGCGTTCAGCCAGTCCGAGCGCTGGGACTCGCTCGACCTGGACGTGGCCGCGGGCTGCATCCGCGACGTCGAGCACGCGTACAGCAAGGACGGCGGCCTGGGCATCCTGTACGGCAACCTCGCCGAGGCGGGCTGCGTGGTCAAGACCGCGGGCGTGGACGAGTCGATCTGGACCTTCTCCGGGCCGGCCGTGGTGGTCGAGTCGCAGGAGGCGGCCGTCGACGCGATCCTGACCAAGCGGGTCAAGGAGGGCGACGTCGTGGTCGTGCGCTACGAGGGCCCCAAGGGCGGTCCGGGCATGCAGGAGATGCTCTACCCGACGTCCTTCCTCAAGGGCCGCGGGCTCGGCGCGAAGTGTGCGCTGATCACCGACGGGCGCTTCTCCGGCGGCACCTCGGGTCTGTCCATCGGGCACGTCTCACCGGAGGCGGCGGCCGGCGGCACGATCGCGCTGGTCAGGGACGGCGACATCATCACCATCGACATCCCGAACCGGCGGATCGAGCTGGAGGTCTCCTTCGAGGAGCTGGCCGAGCGTCGCGAGCGGCTGCTGCACGACCTGGGCAAGTACCGCCCGGTCGACCGCGACCGGGTGGTCAGCACCGCGTTGAAGGCGTACGCGGCGATGGCCACCAGCGCGGACCGGGGCGCCGTGCGCGACGTGTCGATGTTCGACTGACCCACGGCGCTTTTCGAAAGGGGCGTCCCGGCTGCGGCCGGGGCGCCCCTTTCGGCGTTCGGACTCATCGGGCCGACGCGGTGAACAGGAATGTCCCGACCGCTTGACGGCGTGGGGCGACAGGCTCATATTCAACACATGATGAATTATGCCGGAGGCGACGCGATCCGGGCCGAGGGGCTGCGGGTCGTACGTGGTGGGCGCGTGGTGCTCGACGACGTCTCGTTCGTGGTGCCGCGCGGGAGCGTCACCGGGCTGCTCGGGCCGAGCGGTTGCGGCAAGAGCACGCTGATGCGCGCGATCGTCGGCGTGCAGTCGAAGGTGAGCGGGCGGCTGGACGTGTTGGGCCGGCCCGCCGGACACCGCGGGCTGCGCAGCGCGATCGGCTATGTGACCCAGGCGCCGTCGGTCTACGCGGACCTGACCGTGCGGGAGAACCTGCGCTACTTCGGCTCGATCCTGGGCGCCGCGGCGAGCGAGGTGGACCGGGTGCTCGGCGAGGTGGACCTGGTCGACCGCCAGGACGCGGCGGTGGCCCGACTGTCCGGCGGGCAGCGGGCCCGGGTCTCGCTGGCCGCCGCGCTGTTGGGGGCACCGGAGCTCCTGGTCCTGGACGAGCCCACGGTCGGCCTCGACCCGGTGTTGCGGCGGGACCTGTGGGGCCTGTTCCACCGGCTCGCCGACACCGGCGTCACGCTGCTGGTGTCCAGCCACGTGATGGACGAGGCCGAGCGCTGCGAGCGGCTGTTGCTGCTGCGCGACGGTGTGCTGCTCGCCGACGACACCCCGGCCGCGCTGCTGAATCGCACCGGGACGCGGGACGCGGAGTCGGCCTTCCTCGCGCTGGTCGACGCGGCGGCCGGGCCGGGCTCGACCTCCACCACCCCCTCGCCTTCGGGCTCGCCCGAGTCCTCGGCAGAGTCCACGGCCTCGGCCTCCGGGAGCGCGTCATGACCGGCACCGCCACCACCGCCACCGCGCGCCGCGTGCTCGCCCAGTTGCGGCACGACCCGCGCACCATCGCCCTCATGCTGCTCGTGCCCTGCCTGCTGCTCACGCTGCTGTACTGGCTCTACGACGCCGACCCGCGCAAGTTCGACCACATCGGTGGACCGCTGCTGGGGATCTTCCCGTTCGTGGTGATGTTCCTGGTCACCTCGGTGGCCACGCTGCGCGAGCGGTCCACCGGCACGTTGGAGCGGCTGCTCACCATGCCGATCGGCAAGCTGCAACTGATCGGCGGCTACGCGCTCGCCTTCGGTCTGGTCGCGGTGGTCCAGGCGGCCGCGGCCACCGGTCTCGCGATCGGACTGCTGGGCTTGGACGTGGCCGGGCCGACCTGGCTGATCCTGTGCGTCGCGGTGCTGGACGCGCTGCTCGGACTCGCCCTCGGGCTGCTGGTGAGCGCCTTCGCCCACACCGAGTTCCAGGCCGTGCAGTTCCTGCCCGCGGTGATCCTGCCGCAGTTCCTGCTGTGCGGGCTGTTCGTGCCGCGGGAGCAGATGCAGCCGGCGCTCGAAGCCGTCTCCGACGTGCTTCCGCTGTCCTACGCGGTGGACGCGATGCTCCGACTGACCACCGACAGCGAGGTCTCCGGCCTGCTGCTTCGCGATGTCGCGGTGGTCGCCGGCTGCGCGCTCGCGGCTCTCGGCCTCGGTGCGCTGACCCTGCGCCGGCGCACCCCGTAGGACACGTGTACGTACCGTACGGTGGCCACTGGAGGCACCCGGCGTGCCTCCGGTGGAGCAACGGACGCGAGAAAGTGTGGGGCCATGGCTCAGCGGGTCGCCGTCGTCGGCACCGGGAAAATCGGTGAAGCGCTGTTGTCCGGGATGATCCGGGCGGGCAAGAGCCCGGGTGACCTCCTGGTCACCACGCGCCGGGCCGAGCGTGCCGAGGATCTGCGCCGCCGCTACGGCGTGGAGGCGGTCGGCAACGCCGAGGCCGCCAAGGCGGCCGACATCCTGATCCTGACGGTCAAGCCGCAGGACATGGCCGCGCTGATGGACGAACTGGCCCCGCACGTGCCCGCCGACCGGCTGGTCGTCAGCGGCGCGGCGGGCATCACCACCTCCTTCCTGGAGGCGCGCCTGGCCGCCGGTACCCCGGTGGTGCGGGTCATGTCGAACACGCCCGTACTGGTGGACGAGGGGATGAGCGCGATCTCCGGCGGTGCGCACGCCACCGAGGAGCACCTGGCGCGGGTCGAGGAGATCTTCGGTTCGGTCGGCAAGACCATCCGTGTCCCGGAGAAGCAGCAGGACGCGGTCACCGCGCTGTCCGGCTCCGGCCCGGCCTACTTCTACTTCCTGGTCGAGGCGATGACCGACGCCGGCATCCTGCTCGGGCTGCCGCGTGCCGCCGCACACGACCTGATCGTGCAGGCCGCGATCGGCGCGTCGGTGATGCTGCGCGACTCGGGCGAGCACCCCACGCTGCTGCGCGAGGCGGTGACCTCCCCGGCCGGCACCACGATCGCCGCGATCCGCGAGTTGGAGAACCACGGCGTGCGGGCCGCGCTGCTGGCCGCGCTGGAGGCCGCGAGCAACCGGTCGCAGGAGATCGCCGAGGGCCTCAAGTGAAGCCCGAGCTGGTGCTCTTCGACAACGACGGGGTGCTGGTGGACAGCGAGCCGATCGCCAACCGCGCGCTCGCCGGCCTGCTCACCGAGCTGGGCGTGCCCACCAGCTACGAGGACTCGCTGCGCGACTACCTCGGCGGCACCATGGCCCGCGTGCACACGACCGTGCGCGAGCGGGCCGGCGTCACGCTGCCCGACGACTTCGATCACGTCTACCACGAGCGGGTGTTCGCCGGATTCCGGGCCGAACTGCGGGCGGTGGCCGGGGTCGCCGACGTGCTCGCCGCACTCGACCTCGCGGGTGTCCCGTACTGCCTGGCCTCGTCCGGCACGCACGAGCGGATCCGGCTCGCGCTGACCCGGACCGACCTGATCGGGCACTTCCCCGACGCGGTGCGGTTCAGCAGCCAGGACGTCGCGCAGGGCAAGCCGGCGCCCGACCTGTTCCTGCATGCGGCGGCCACGATGGGCGTCGACCCGGCGCGCTGCGTGGTGATCGAGGACAGCCCGCTGGGGGTCGAGGCCGCGCGGGCGGCGGGGATGACCGTCCACGGCTATGCCGCGATGACCCCGCCGGAGCGGCTGGCGGACGCCGATTCGTTGTTCAAGGACATGGCCGACCTGCCGGAGCTGCTGGGAATCGGGCCGGTTGCACCCGGTTTGCCGGGCCACGGAATCTGACGATTCATCAAAAGATCTTCCCGGCCTCTGTCCGTCGAAGTGACCCGTCGGTAGCGTGCACGCCCATGCAGGTGACCGAACCGGCGGCCGGGCCGTCCAAGGACGAGATGTTGCGCCGCGCGCGGTTCAGCCTGCTCGCGTGCTTCCTGATCCAGGGCGCGTCCTTCGCCCTCCTGGTGACCCGGATCCCGGCGATCCAGCGCCGCTACGACATGGGCGACGGCACGCTGACCGCGGTCCTGTCGGTGGTGCCGATCGTCGCGGGCGTGGGCAGCGTGATCGCCGGCGCGCTGGCCAAGCGCTTCGGCAGTCGGCTTGTGCTCCGGGTGTCCCAGCCGATCGCCTGCGCGATCCTGATCGGCGTCGGTGCGGGCGATCGGCTGTGGCAACTGGCCATCGTGCTCTTCGTGTTCGGGCTCTCCCTCGGTGCGGTGGACGCCACGATGAACATGCAGGGCGTGGCGATCCAGGCCCGGGCCGGACGCAGCATCATGCTCGGCTTCCACGCCTCGTACAGCCTCGGCGGCCTGGCCGGCGCCGGCGCCGCCGGGCTGTGCGCGTGGGGTGACGTCCCGCTGGCGTGGATGTACGCGGGAGCCGTCGTGGTCACCGTGCCGGCCCTGCTCGTGGTCGGCCCCGGCTACCTGGGCACCGACACCGCGACGCCGGTCGCCGACCCGGATCGCTCCGCCCGCAGGCTGCCCTGGCGCCCGCTGATCCCGCTGTGCCTGGTGATGACGTTCGCCTACATCGGCGACTCGACAGTGGCCAACTGGAGCGCGGTCTACCTGGAGAAGGTGCTGGACAGCTCCGAGGCGTTCGCGGTGGTCCCCTACATCGCGTACATGATCACCACACTGATCGGCCGCAGCGTGGGCGACCTGGGCGTCCGCCGCTGGGGCATGGTCAACGTGGTCCGCGGCGGAGCCGTGGTCGCCGCCGCCGGCTTCGCGGTGGTCCTGGCCGCCCCACACGCCGCGGTGGGTCTGCTCGGCTTCGTGATCCTGGGCGTGGGCCTGTGCGTCCTGGTCCCGCAGACGTTCGCCGCGGGCGGGCGCCAGTCGCCGCAGGACGCGGACGAGGCGGTGGCCCGACTCAACATCTTCAACTACGTCGGCTTCCTGGTCGGCACCCCGCTCGTGGGCGGGATCGCCGACCTCGCCTCGTTCCGCGTCGCGATGCTGGTGCCGCTGTTCCTGGTGCTCGCCGTGGTGCCGCTGGCCCGCGCCTTCGCCCCGCACGGTGAACCCGCTCACGACCGATGATCGCGGGCCGGCCCGGGCGGTAGCGTGACCGCATGAGTCGAGCCGTGCAGGTGATGTGGGACGACCGGATGACCGGTTACGACTTCGGCTCGTGGCATCCGATGAAGCCGGTACGCCTGCGCCTGACCATCGACCTGATCCGCGCGTTCGGCCTGCACAACCTGCCGGAACTGCGGGTGCGCGCACCGCACGTCGCCACCGACGAGCAACTGGCGATGGTGCACACCGACGCCTACGTCGCCGCCGTGCGCGCCGCCTCGCTCGACCCCCGAAACGCCGATCCGGCGTTCGGGATCGGCACCGAGGACACCCCCGCGTTCGCGGACATGCACGACGTGTCCGCGCTGATCGCCGGCGCCTCGATCGCCGCGGCGGACGCGGTGTGGCTGGGACCCGAACACCCGGACGGCGCCGACCACGCGATCAACTTCGCGGGCGGTCTGCACCACGCGATGCCCGCCGCCGCGGCCGGATTCTGTGTCTACAACGACCCCGCGCTGGCGATCGCACGCCTGCTCGAACTCGGCGCCGAACGGGTCGCCTACGTGGACATCGACGTGCACCACGGCGACGGGGTGCAGCGGGCCTTCTGGGACGACCCGCGCGTGCTCACCGTCAGCCTGCACGAGAGCCCGCGCTTCCTGTTCCCGGGCACCGGCTTCCCGGACGAGATCGGCGGCCCGGACGCCGAGGGCTTCGCGGTCAACGTCGCGCTCCCGCCCGGGATCGCCGACGCGGCCTGGCTGCGCACGTTCGACGCCGTGGTGCCGCCGCTGCTCGCCGCCTTTCGCCCGGACGTGTTGGTCAGCCAGCACGGCGCGGACACCCACGTGGAGGACCCGCTCGCCCACCTCGCGCTGAGCGTGGACGCGCAGCGCGCGGCGCACGCCGCGCTGCACGCACTCGCGCACGCACACGCCGGCGGGCGCTGGATCGCCACCGGCGGCGGGGGCTACGCGGCGGTGGACGTGGTCCCGCGCACCTGGACCCACCTGGTGGCCGAGGCGGCCGGGCACCCCATCGATCCCGCCCGGGACGTGCCGCTGGACTGGCGCGAGGAGGTCCGGATGTTGACCCGCGAGACGGGACCACAGCGGATGACCGACGGCGGGACCGGCGATTTTCGGCCGTTCTCTACGGGCTACGACCCGGCGGATCGGACCGACCAATCAATTCTGGCCACTCGGCGGGCGGTCTTCCCGGCGCACGGTCTCGACCCGATGTTCGACCTGTGATCCGGCGCCCCCGACGCCTGCCGTGACCTCGACCCGTGACCCAAGGAGCTGTGCGTGACCGTTGCGGTTCCCACCCCCGCGGAGCTTCGCTCCCACCTCGTGCGCGGCCGGATCGCCGGCGACGTGGCGACCACGAGGGAGAACAACCTCCGGCACTACCGACTGATGAGCGAGCGGCACCCCGGGCACCTGTTCGGCCTGGAGCCGGACGGCCGGTGGAACGCGGACGACGTGCTGGCACTGATGGTGCGTCGTTGCGGTGTGGTCGCCGACCCGGCGCACCGCAACGGCCAGGACACCATCGACCCGGATCTGACCATCGCCGCCCTGGACGCGTACGCGGACCGGGTGGCGCTGGCCGCCGAGCGCCGCGAGCGGGTGATCGTGGCCACGGGTCACCCGAAAGGGCTACAGGAGTGGTACGGCACACTGGCGCGTGTGCTGCGCGGCGCCGGGTGCACGCTCCTGCGCCCCGCCGCCGGATGGGCCTATCGCACGCCCACCGCCGAGGGCGGGGAGGGTCGCACGATCCGCTACCGGGGCGATGTGGCGATGGTCGTCGACGACGAGGGAGACTTCCGGCACACCCACTCCGCGCGCGGCGTCCGGGCGATGCTGGCCGAGTTGGCGGCTGCGCGCGAGCCACTCCCGGATCTGCTGATCGGTGACCACGGCTGGGCCGGAGGTGCAGGTCAGGCGGGTGTTTCCACGATCGGCTTCGCGGATTGCAACGACCCCGCGCTGTTCGTGGCGGCGGAGGAGGGCCGGGTCGAGGTGGTCGTCCCGCTCGACGACAACGTCGCGCCGCACCTGTACGAACCGCTCATGGCCTATCTGCTCGACCGGTCCGGACTGTCCGGAATCAATCCATAAAACAGCCTGATGGGCGATTCAGGTGGGATAACTACTCCTCTTCCCCACTGGTACCACACGCCACTACTCTGGAGGGACGCACGTGCGTGTGGCAGTCGCCGGAGGGGAAGCCGGCGCCCGACGCGTGCTGAATGGTTCGGTGCGTCATGGCTTCTGGAGAGAGGCCTCTCAACGAGGTCAACTTCTTGACTGTGGCCGAGGTGGCCGCGGTGATGCGGGTGTCCAAGATGACGGTGTATCGCCTGGTCCACAGTGGCGAGATGCCGGCCATCAGGGTTGGTCGGTCCTTCCGAGTTCCGGAGCAGGCCGTCCACGACTACCTGCGAGACTCCTACGTGGAAACAGCGTAGGGGGGCATTACGGACCGCCTCGTTTAGAGGTGGGCCGGGGCGGCGAGTAGGCTGGCCCCCAGTTGTGCGGGCTGATCCGGCTCCGCGCGGTAGGAACGTCACGTGAGCGAGGGTTGTCGGTGGGCTCTGTCATCAAGAAGCGTCGCAAGCGCATGGCGAAGAAGAAGCACCGCAAGCTTCTCAAGAAGACGCGTGTGCAGCGTCGCAACAAGAAGTAGGCATCCCACCGGCGTATGCCGCTGAAGCCTTGGGCGACCGCCCGTCGTGTTCCCTTCGGGGGACGCGTCGGGCGGTCGTCGTGCGTTTCGGGGCGTGGCGAGCGGATGTCCCGGCACCCGGATGGACGGAGTCGGTGTGAACGCCTCGTAAACGCGCGCCCGGTGGGTAGTCGGGACGGATACGTTGGAACTTGTCGTCTCGCGTATGCGTTCCGTAACCATTCGGCTGCATGGCGATCACCTGGCGAGCAAACATGGGCGGGGGCAGGCACAGCATGGGACGTGTCGTCATGGTCACCGGTGTAGCCGGCGACCCGGGGGCCGATTTCGTGCGGATGATCCGCGACGAGCCCGGCGTCGATCGGGTGATCGGGGTCGACATGGTCGAGCCCGCGACCAGACCCGACGGCGTGGACTTCGTGCTCGCCGACATCCGCAACCCGATGATCGCCAAGGTGGTCGCATCGGCGGCGGTGGACACCGTGGTGCACCTGAGCCCCAGCGAGGTGCCGGCGACCCAGGGCGGCGCGGTCTCGGTCAAGGAGACCAACGTCATCGGCACCATGCAGCTGCTCGCCGCCTGCCAGAAGGCGCCGTCGATCCGCCGCCTCGTGGTGCGCTCGACCACCGCCGTCTACGGCGGTTCGCCGCGCGACCCCGCACTGTTCGCGGAGGACACCGAACCGCGCGTGCAGCCCTCCGCGGGCTGGGCCAAGGACGCGGTCGAGATCGAGGGCTACGTGCGCGGCTTCGCCCGGCGCCGGCCGGATGTCGCGGTCACGGTGCTGCGGTTCGCGCCGCAGCTCGGGCCGCGCACCGATTCGCCGATGGGCTCCTACTTCGGGCTCCCGGTGTTGCCGACCGTGCTCGGCTACGACCCGCGCCTGCAGTTCGTGCACGAGGACGACCTGCTGGAGGCGCTGCGGATCGCCGTGCTGGCCGATCGGCCGGGCACCTACAACATCGCCGCCGAGGGCGTGCTGTTCCTGTCTCAGGCCGCCCGTCGGCTGGGCCGACCGGTGATGCCCTTCCCGGCCGCCGCGATCGGTCTGGTCAATCAGGGTTTGCGCCGCGCGGGTTCGGTGCACCTGTCCGCCGAGCAGGTGCGGCTGCTCACCCACGGGCGTGTGGTCGACCCCACGCGTGCCCGGGAGAAACTGGGCTTCGTCGCGGCCAGGAACACGGCCGAGACGTTCGCCGACTACGCCTGGGGTCGACAATCGGCCGGCTTGTTCGACCCGAGGCGCCTGGCCCAGGTGCCCGATCGACTCGCCACGTTGCTGCTCACCAGGAGGAGCCCCGATGGGTGACGCCCGGATCATTCCCTTCGACGGTGCCGCTTCCGGTGCGCGGACCCCCGCGCCCCGGTCGGGGCGACGGCCCACCCGACCCGCGCGGGCGGTTCGGGTGCCCGAGCCGGTCGAGGGCGAGGTGCCGGTGCGGTCGATCGAGGGGCGCCCGACCGGGGAGCGTTCGGCCGACGAGCACCCGACCGGCGAGCGGCCGGTTCGCGAGCGTGCGGAAGGCGCGGGCCCGGGGCCCAGGCGGGCACCGGGGAGCGGTCGCTCGTTGCTCGGGTCGCTCGCGGGTGCGGTCGGCGGGGTCGTGGGCGGTGCCGCCGCCGGGCTGCTGGACGGCGTGGCCGGACCGGGCTGGGAGGACAAGGCCGCGGACGGGCTCGCCTTCCTTCGCCGGCGGATCGCCGGCGACTACGAGGTGGACGAGTTCGGCTTCGACCCCGAGCTCAACGACACGCTGATGGCCGCGCTGCGGGTGGTCTACGAGCAGTACTTCCGGATCGAGGTCAGCGGCCTGGAGAACATCCCGGCCGAGGGCGGCGCGCTGATCGTCGCGAACCACTCCGGCACGCTGCCCGTGGACGCGCTGATGACCCAGGTCGCGGTGCACGACCACCACCCCGGCCGGCGCAACCTGCGGCTGCTCGCCGCCGACCTGGTCTTCCAACTGCCCCTGGTGGGGTCGGTGGCGCGCAAGAGCGGGCACACCCTGGCCTGCCACGCCGACGCCGAACGCCTGCTCGCGAAGGGCGAATTGGTCGGCGTGTGGCCCGAGGGCTACAAGGGCCTGGGCAAGCCGTTCAGCGAGCGGTACAAGTTGCAGCGCTTCGGGCGGGGCGGTTTCGTCTCGGCGGCGCTGCGCACCGGGGTGCCGATCGTGCCGTGCTCGATCGTGGGCGCCGAGGAGATCTTCCCGATGGTGGGCAACGTGCGAACGCTCGCCCGGTTGCTGAACCTGCCCTACTTCCCGATCACCCCGACCTTCCCGCTGCTGGGCCCGCTCGGCCTGGTTCCGCTGCCGACCCGGTGGCGGATCGAGTTCGGCGCGCCGATCCGCACCGACACGTACGCGCAGGAGGCGGCGGACGACCCGATGGTGGTCTTCAACCTCACCGACGAGGTGCGCGAGACCATCCAGCACACCATCTACCGGCTGTTGATGCAGCGTCGGTCGGTTTTCTTCTAGGCCGTGTCCGATCCGCCGGACACGGCCTGGGCCCCGGGGCGTTGCGGGCCGGGAGCGAGGCTTTTGGCGCACGACGACGCGAGCGGCGGGGGGGGGGGGGGGGCCCCCCCCCCGGCCGGGGGGCCCGGGGGGGGGGGGGGGGGGGCCGCGCACCCCGGCGGGGGCGCCCCGGCGGGGGCGGGCCGGGGTGTGCCCCATCCCCCCCGGGCCGGCCGCCCC
>NZ_JBITHP010000014.1:104004-253920 GCF_044458105.1 Embleya sp. NPDC050493 | reverse complement strand
TGCCCCGCCGGCCGCGGCACCCTCCCCCGCGGTTTCCGCGCGGAGGCGCGGCCCGCCCCGCCGCGGGCCCCGCGCCGGGGCGTCACGGCTCGGGGACGGCGCTCGGGTAGCGACCCGCTCGGGCGTCGTGCTCGTCTTCGTGCACCGGCGCCGCCGCGCGGCCCGCGGGCCGCGGTGGGTCGGACGCGATGGATCAGATGGTGTCCGCCCCCGCTGTCGGGAAGCGGTCCCATACCCGGTGGGTGCCCAGGAGTTCGGTGATCCGGGTCAGTACGGCGGACGCGTCCGCGGCGACGACCACTCCGGGGGCATCGGTCGGGATGCCGGCTGCCACCAGGCTTTCCTCGCTGTCTCCCCAACCGCCGATGGCCTTGGCGTGGCGGTACGCCTCGGCGAGCATGAGCAGGACCCGCGGGTCGGTGCCGGACTGCGGGCCCCCGTTGCCCGCCTTGGCGTCCCGCGCTCCGTACGCGTCCTTGCCCGGGGCCGGGGAACCGGCCAGCAGGATCGCGTCGAACTCGATCGAGCGCGCGGTGGCGAAGCTGCGCTGCACCGGGATGGGTGCGTCGTCGTCCGCCCCGAGGGTGCCGCCGGTGGGGCCGACGACCAGCGGCACCATGCCCGCGTCGAACACCGCCCGCCGCACCGCACGCACGCCCTCCAGGTCGGCGGCCGGGTCGGCGACGATGCCGATCACCCGGCCGGCGACCGGCCACGTGCCGCCGATCTGCGACAGCGCCGGGCTCGGTTCCACCGAGGCCAACGGCTCCGAGGGCGCGGGAGCCGGCAGCCCCAGGCCCTCGGCGACGCGCGCGCACAGCAGCGGGTCGATCTCGGCCAGCACCCGCAGGTTGCGTTCCTTGATCCCCTGTTCGTGGCACTTACCGAGCTCGAACGTGTACGCGGCGATCACGTGTTCGCGCTCGACCGGGGTCAGGCTGAGCCAGAACAGTCGGGGCTGGCTCGTGTGGTCGGCGAACGATGCCGGAGCCTCGCGGACCTTGGCCGCGGGCGGCAGCGGGACCGGCACCTCCACGTAGCCGCCGAGGTCGGCTCCGGCGGTGAACGGGCAACCGCCGTCGAGCGAGTTCGGCCGATACGGCGCCACTCCGCGGTGTACGGCGTCCTGGTGCAGGCCGTCCCGGAGCATGTCGTTGATCGGGGCGTGCGGGCGGTTGATCGGGATCTGCGCGAAGTTGGGGCCGCCGAGTCGGCTGATCTGGGTGTCGAGGTAGGAGAACAACCGGCCCGCCAGCAACGGATCGTCGGTGATGTCGATGCCGGGGACGAGGTGACCGGGGTGAAAGGCGACCTGTTCGGTCTCGGCGAAGAAGTTGCTCGGGTTGGCGTTGAGCGTGAGCAGGCCGATCGGCTGGACGGGCGCGAGTTCCTCGGGAACGATCTTGGTGGGGTCGAGGAGGTCGATGCCCTCGAACGTCTGGTCGGCGGTGTCCGGGAAGGTCTGGATGCCCAGTTCCCATTCCGGGAACGCCCCGGCCTCGATCGCGTCGGCGAGGTCGCGACGGTGGAAGTCGGGATCCATGCCGCTGATGATCTGGGCCTCCTCCCACACCAGCGAGTGCACGCCCGCCTTCGGCTTCCAGTGGAACTTCACCAGCGTGGTGCCGCCGTCGGCGGCCACGAGCCGGAAGGTGTGGATCCCGAAGCCCTCCATCGTGCGGAACGAGCGCGGAATGGCGCGGTCCGACATGTTCCAGATGGTGTGGTGGGTGGCCTCGGTGTGCAGCGAGACGAAGTCCCAGAAGGTGTCGTGCGCGCTCTGGGCCTGCGGGATCTCCCGATCGGGATGCGGCTTGCCGGCGTGGATGATGTCCGGGAACTTGATCGCGTCCTGGATGAAGAACACCGGAATGTTGTTGCCGACCAGGTCGAAGACGCCCTCGGAGGTGTAGAACTTGGTGGCGAACCCGCGCGTGTCCCGCACCGTGTCGGCCGAGCCCCGTGAGCCCAGCACGGTCGAGAAGCGCACGAACACCGGCGTCTCCACGTCCTTGCCCAGGAACGCGGCCTTGCTCACGCTGCCCGCGTTGCCGTAGCCGACGAAGACGCCGTGTGCCGCCGCGCCTCGGGCGTGCACGACCCGCTCGGGGATGCGCTCGTGGTCGAAATGGGTGATCTTCTCGCGCAGATGGTGGTCCTGGAGCAGGACCGGTCCACGCGGTCCGGCCTTGAGCGAGTGGTCGGTGTCCGGCAGTCGTACGCCCTGGGCGGTGGTCAGGTACGCACCGCCCTGCGCCACGGCCGCCTGGTCCGTGCCGGTGGGCTGCCCGGTCGGGCTCACCGGGTCGGGACCGCTCTGGTCCGGCTTCGGGGGAAGCGGCTCGCGCGGTTCGGTGGGCTCGTCGAGCGGGACGTTCTCGGTGCCGGGGCGGCCGGGGATCACACCCGCCGGGTCGGTCCTGCGACTCGCGGGCTCGGGCTTGGCCATGCTTCCTCCGTGTACCAGGTTCTCGGGCGGTGGGTGGGCTCGGACCGGTGGCACTGCTCGCGGACGGGCGCCGTCGACTCGGGCGGGTCCGAACCGGTCGCGACAGTCACGGCTACCCGTACCGGCCGGATCAAACCGAAACGCCGGTAGCCGCCGGGGCCGGGCCGGCGACCTCGCCCGGCCCGGTTCCCCGACCGATCGATCGCACGGGTGGGGCGGGCCGCGCCGCCGACCCGGATTCCCGGCCTTCGTTCCCCGACACTTTCCCGAAGGCGCGCATGCGCCATCGGGGTGTCGGGATTCGAGGACGTGGGCAGCCGAGGGACATGGATCAGTCGGAGACACCCGTTCTGGCCTACGCACCGTTCACCCCACCGGGTCACAAGCAGGGCCGGGGCATCGACGCCCGCACCATGGCGATATTGGGGGAGGACGGGTTCCGCTCCGACCTCCTCGCCACTCAGGACTGGACGACCGGAAGTCCTCCGAAGGCGTGCCGGCCCGAGCCCAGGAACTGATGGCCGAGGCCGTACACGCCCGGCACACCTTCTTCTCCACATGTTCTGCCCCGGGACGCCTTCTTCGCCCGCACCGAGCAGGTGCCCGCCCGCGAGGCGATCGGCCGGATCAGCGCCGAGATGCTGACCCCCTACCCGCCGGGCATCCCCGCCGCCCTGCCCGGCGAACGACTCACCGCCCCCGTCGTCGACTACCTCACCTCCGGCGTCCGAGCGGGCATGGTCGTGCCGGACGCGGTGGATCCCGACCTCGGCAGCATCCGCGTGGTCCACCGGGAACTCGACTGAGCACGACCATCGGCCGTCCGGACCCGAACGGGCGCTCGGCGAGCACGGTCGGTGCGCTCGCCGAGGTTTGTCGCGAGTACGTCAGGGCAGCGGGGCGAAGAGACCGGCCGGCCCGGAACCCACTCGGCCCCCGCGTAGCGGCGAAGCCGGCCGAACGTCGGCCGCCCGAAAACCACGACCGGCGCGGCCGGACCCCCACACGAGGACCCACCGAGAATGGACCCGTCACCATGACCGACATCGACCTGACCGGGCGCCGCATCCTGGCGATCGTCACGAACTACGGCGTGGAGCAGGACGAACTGCTCGTCCCGGCCCGCCACTTGCGTGATCGCGGCGCCGAGGTGGACATCGCGGCGGCATCGGCGGATCCGATCCGAACACTCGTCGGCGACAAGGACCCCGGCGAGAACGTCCAGCCCACCCTCACCCTCGCCGAGGCCGATCCGGCCCGCTACGACCTCCTGCTCGTACCGGGCGGCACCCTCAACGCGGACTCGCTGCGCCTGAACGACACCGCGATCGGCATCGTCCGCTCGTTCACCTCCTCGGGAGGGCCCGTGGCCGCGATCTGCCACGGCCCGTGGGCGCTGGTCGAGGCCGACGTCGTCCGCGACCGCACCCTGACGTCCTACGCCTCCCTGGAGACGGACATCCGCAACGCCGGCGGCCGTTGGCTCGACGAACCGGTGGTGCAGGACGACACCGGCGACTGGGTACTGATCACCTCGCGCACCCCCGACGACCTGAAGGACTTCCTCGGCCGGATCGACGCCACTCTGGCCCGGTCCTGACGGACCACCCCCGCAGGCCGCACGGCATGCGCAGAACGGGAGAGGAAACGGTGGACCATGGTCGCCGCACGCGAGGACAGCCGGCCGCTCGTCATCCTCGCCAACTTCGTGTCGCCGCTGACGGTCGACCTGCGTGCGGCGTCCGTCCCGCGCCGGTGGTCCGAACAGGCCCCGCGCAAGATCTGGCTCACCCGGCCCGGTGACGTCCTCGTCGTCCCGCTCCCGCTGTCCGAGTCCTTCCGCCGCTACGCCTTCGGGCGACTGGGGATGTCCGAGGACAGCGTCACCGTCGTCACCGTGCCGGACATCCCCCGCGTACCGATGGCGGAGGCCGTCGCCGCACACGGCCTGCTGGAACCGCTGCGCGCGCTCCTGCGCGAGTCCCCGGACGCCCGCCTGCTGCCGACCGCACTGGACGAAGCCTGCCTTGCCCTCGCCGCCGACCTCGGCATCGGGATCGAACCCTATCCGGCGGGCGGCCCCTCGCTTCGAGTCGTGCGCACCGTGGCGGACCTGAACACCAAGTCCGGCTTTCGCGCCATCGCGACCCGACTCGGCATCCGCCTGCCCGACGGCGTCGTGTGCACGTCTGCGAACCTCGCCCGCGCCACCGACGAACTCCTCGCCGCGTGGAAGCGGGTCGTCGTCAAACCCGACCGCTCCGCCGGCGGCCACGGGCTCCGCTTCGTCACCCGCGACGATCGCGCCGCCGCGACACCCCCGGCCGCGGGCGAGCGCTGGGTCGTCGAACAGTACGTGGACCACAACCGCGCCGTCAGCGCACAGGGGTACTGCGCACCGGACGGCGTGTCGGTGCCCTTCGACGGGGAAATGCGGATGAGCGGCGGCTCCTTCGCCGGCTATCGTTCCCCGCTGCACGACGTCCCGGACGTCGCCCGCGCCGAACTGGCCACCTGGACCCTCGCCCTGGGACGGCACCTGGCGGCCGAGGGCTACCGAGGCCCCTTCAGCCTCGATGCCGTCTGTGCCCCGAACGGGACCCTGCACGCCCTGGAGTGCAACGTCCGGCGCACCGCGACCACCACCCCGCACGTCCTGGTCACCCGCCTCACCGGCAATCCCGCTTCCGCCTGGTCCACGGGCACGTTCCGCACCGATCCGCCGCGTCCCTTCGACGCGGTGGCGGAGCGGCTGATCGCCGCGCGTTTGCACTTTCGGCCGGAGGCCGGCCAAGGCGTGATCATCTATACGGATCGCCCCGTCGACGGTGTCGGCTGGCGCTACGTGGCGATGGCGCCCGACCACGACGGGCTCACCGAGCTGGAGACCCGGTTGACAGCCGCCTTCGGAGGCGACGACGGCGGAGGGTGACGCGGACGGTGCCCGGGGGGCGTCGGCGTCGCCCCGGCCCGAGCCCGGGTCGGGGCGACGCCGCGACGGCGGCGAACACGTACCTGCGCCGCGGCCCGAGCCGCCGCTCGGACGCCTGGAGGTTTCGCCCCCGGGGTCGCGCCGCCGGAGGCCGCCCGGCCGGGGTCAGAACGGCCGGTCGCCGAGGATGGTCACGCGTTCCATGATCCGCTTGTGCGGGTAGTAGTCCGCGCTCGCGTAGTGCTGCGTGGCCCGGTTGTCCCAGAACGCGACCGTGCCGGGACGCCAGCGCAGCCGGCACTGGTACTCCGGGTGCCGGGCCTGGTCGTACAGGAACGCCAGCAGTTCGCGGCTCTCGTCGTCCGGCAGACCCTCGATGTGGTGGGTGAAGATGCGGTTGACGTACAGGAGTCGGCGGCCGGTCTCCGGATGCGTGCGCACGACGGGGTGCGCGACGGCGGGGTATTTCTCCTGCTGCCGGGCCAGTTCCTCGGGTCCGAGGGCGTTGCCGAAGGTCTGGGTGAAGTCGTGGACGGCGCTGAGCCCGTCGATCCGCGTCCTGGTCGCCTCCGGCAAGCCGTCGTAGGCCGCTGCCATGTCCGCCCACAGCGTGTCCCCGCCGACCGCGGGCACGTGCACGGCGCGCAGGATCGAGCCCATCGGGGGTGTGGTCTCGAACGACGCGTCCGAGTGCCACACGTTCTCGACGGCGGGCGAGTCGGCGCCTCGGGAAAGGCGGACGACCTCCACGACGTCGTCCGCCTTGGGCAGGAAGGGGTGCACCTCCGGCGTGCCCCACAGCCGCGCGAGATCGCGGTGCCGGGGCGCGGTGAGCTCCTGGTCGCGGAAGAACAGGACCTTCCATTCGAGCAGGGCCCGGTGCAGCTCGGCGTGCAGTTCCGGGCCGAGCGGCCCGGCGAGGTCGACACCGGTGATCTCCGCACCGATCGTAGGGCTGCACGGCGCCAGTGCGAACAGTTCGTACGGCGCGGTGGGCCGGTAGTCGCCGGTGGGGCAGAGTTCGCGCACCGGCACGGCGGACAGGCCGTTGTCGAACACCGGCCGGGTGGTCTCGGGAGTTGTGGTCACGACGGAAAACCTCCATGGGTGAGGGGAAACGGGAGTGCCGGAGCGGTCCGCACGGTCACGTCGTGGATGCGGCGCCGCCGGCGGCGGGGGCGCGGCCGTGGCGCATGAGCACGGCCACCAGGACGCCGACGAGGCCGACGACCGCGGCGATCGCGAAGGCGTGCTCGAAGGCGGCCTCGGCGTAGACGATCCGGCCGGTGCGGGCGTCGGAGCGGGCGATGTCGCGCGCTTCCGGTTCCGGGATGGGGGTCGGCGATGCGCTGACGGCCACGAGGGCCTCCTTCAAACGGCGTGGCGTGCAAACGGCGTGGCGTGGCTCCGGGCAGGGTGGGGCGGCGCGTCGGCCGGGTGGAGGCGGCGGGCGCGCGGGCATGGCCGGTGGGCGGTTCTGCTCCGGCAGGTGGGGGAATCGCGGTAGGGGAACCGAGGGTGGGAACGGGAGGTGATGTCCTGCCGGTCCCGGAAGGGAATCACCCGGACGGGGCCTGCGGTTCGAAGAGCGGGCCTGCGGTTTGCAGACGGCCCCTATGGGGCGCCGGGTTTCCGGATCGGTTCCGGCGGGGTTTCCGATGCGGCGAGGGCCAGGGTTTCCGGGCGGCACGGCGCGGTGAGGATGCCGACGCCGGCGTCCACCAGGTCCGCCACGTACAGCGCGGTGCCGCCCGCGACGAAGTGGGGGTCGATGCCCTGGCGCAGCTCGCGTTCGGCGAGTGCGCGCGTGACGAAGCCGGCGAAGTGTTGCCAGCGGCGGAGGGCGAGCCGGTCCGGGAGGTTCCCGCCCGGCAGTTTCAGGGCGCGGGCGTTGAGTTCCTTCAACCCCGTGGTCCATGGGCTCTGCCCGAGGTCGTCCGGTGCGAACGTGACGACGTCGGGGTGCACGGTGTAGGCGGCCTGTACACAGAACCGCAGGTACCAACTGCCCCCCGAGGGGCTGTCGTGCAGTCGGTCCAGCAGTTCGGCGAGGGGCAGCACGAACGCCTCGGCGAGGGCGTACGGGTCCTGCGCCCGCCCCTGCCGGTCGAACAGGGCGATCAGTTCGGTGCGGCGCGCGTTGATCGGCCCCATGCGGTACTCGAAGATCGCGTCGACCAGTCCCTGCGGCGACCCGAAGTGATACTTCACCGCATTGGTATTGCGCTGCCCGGCCGCCACGGCGATCTCCCGGGCCGAGACGGCGTTGATCCCCCGCTCGGCGAACAGGCGTTCCGCCGTCGTCATCAGGCAGAGCCGGGTGGCCACCGAATTCTCCATGTCGGGGACGTTAACGCAGGTGCGTTAATCATTCAAGGGTCCGCCGGATCCCGGGTCCGGACCCGATGTCACCGATAGCGCAGCGCTCCCGCGGCCGTATCGCTCGCTCCCTGCCGGAACCGGACCGACGCCTGCCGATCGTTGCGCAGGAAACACTCGATCCGGGCCGGCGGGTCGAACTCGGTGAAGTGCGGGGTCCGCAGTCGAAAGGCCGTCGGCCGCAACAACTCGCCGTCGCTGGCGACCGCGACCGCCTGTCGGGCGGCCTCGACGAGCACCATGCCGGGTACGTGGTCGCCGGCGTGGTCGAAGAAGAACGGATGCAGATGATCGGCGGGATCCAGTTCCAGGGCTCCGCCGGCGCCGTGTGCGAGCAGTACGTCGCGGGGCAGCGTCGCGTCCACCGCCTGCGGCGTCGGTCTGCGGCGCGGTCGAGGCCCCGACGGCCCGAGCATTCCACCGCGCAGGGCGGCGTATGTGGGTGCGTCCAGGAACCGCGCGTTGCCTCCCGCGCGCGCGAAGGTCGTGACGCCGACCGAGAGGCGAATGCGCAGCCGCAATCCCCTCAGTCCCCGGCCGTCGCGGGTGGGGCGCAGGTCGTCGACGTACGCCAAACAGGTGATATCGGTGGCGCCGCTCTGCAAACGCGGCTCCAGGGCGATGTCGACACCGTAGAAAAGGTCCTTGATCAGAAAGTGCGCCTCCAAGGGCACCGAAAAGAACTGCGACGGGATGAAGATCCCCAGTTGGCGAAGGGTTTCCACGATCATCAGCCGACTGTGTCCACCGTCGCCGGCCGGCGGGAACGTGGGGTGCGAGCGGGGCCATTGGGCCGCGGTCAGGAAGGTCGCCTCCGCGAGGCGCACCACATCGGTCAGCAGCACCTCGGCCACCGAGGTCCGGTGCACCGACTCTCGCGCCACGGTGCGCGACCAGCTCAGCGGTCTTGCCGAGAGACCCGAGGACGCCGCGCCGCCGCCAAAGGTTGTCATGAATACAAGCAGAACCCAGTCGCCGGGAAGGTGCACGTCGTCTTCTCGCCGTGCCTTGCGCGGCACGGAGAAGGCCCGGCGAGGTCCGGCGATCGGCGTGCCGTCGTGGCGCGTCGGCCATGCGCCGACACCCGCCGCGAAGCGCCTGGGCAACACCGGTTTCCACGCAGACATCCGAGCTGGAGGTGGCACGTGCAGGCACGGGCAGGGACGACTCGCCAATCCCTTCTGGAGACGGCGGCACGCCTGTTCCACGAGCAAGGTTTCGCCGGGACGAGCATCAGCGACATCGGCAACGCGTCGGGGCTCACCAGCGGTGCCATCTATTTCCATTTCTCCAACAAGGATGCCCTGGCCCGCGCGGTCGTCGAGGCCCACTTCGCCACCTGGCCGGAGCTGATCGAACGGCAAAGCCCGGCGGAGGGGCCCGCGTTGCAGGCCCTGGTACGGCTGAGCTTCGCGGTGGCCCGGGCCTATCGCGACGACCCCGTGGTCCGCGGCGGAGCACGGTTGTGGGGAGAGCGCTACGCCATCGACGCGAGGCTGCCGACTCCCTTCGTGGGCTGGATCGCCACCGCCCGCGCACTGTTGGAACGCGCCCGGGAGGAGGGCGACCTCGCGGACCGGGTCGATCCGGCGGCGGCTGCCCGCTCGATCATCCACGCCTTCTTCGGCATGCACACCGTCTCCGACGCGCTCTCCGGCCGCGCCGACATCGAGGACGACCTGACCGACCTGTGGCATCTGCTCCTGCCGGCGCTGCTGGCCGATCCGCGCCGCGCCGAGGACACCCTGGCCCGGGCCGTGGCGGGCGCCACGGGCTGCGCCGACCAAGCCGCCCCGAGGGTGCGGGTGGACGCCGAATAGCCCGGGTTCACAAGCGGTGGGGCCGGCGCCCCGGGCGGGGCCGCTCCGCCGCGGTCAGCCCGGGAGGGTCTCCCCGCCGATGGGTGCCAGGACCTCTCCCGTGTAGTAGCCGGAGAGCCGGTTCGACGCGAAGAACACGTAGGAGGGCGCGATCTCGTCCGGGTGCGCGGCACGGCCCATCGGGGTCTGCTGCCCGAAGGAGGCGACCTTGTCCTCCGGGAAGGTCGCGGGAATCAGCGGGGTCCACACCGGCCCGGGCGCGACGCAGTTGACCCTGATGCCGCGTTCCCGGAAGGACTGGGCCAGGGAGTAGGTCAGTGCCAGGATCGCGCCCTTGGTCGCCGAGTAGTCGATCAGCGTCTTGTTGCCGCGCAGTCCGTTGATCGAGGACGTGTTGATCACCACGCCGTCCGAGGGCAGGTGGGCCAGCGCCGCCTTGGTGGTCCAGAAGAAGCTGTGGATGTTGACCCTGAAGGTGTACTCCCACTGTTCGCTGTCCAGTTCGGCCAGGTCGTCCACGGGCTTTTGGGTGCCGCAGTTGTTGACCAGGATGTCCAGGCCACCGAGATCGGTCGCGGTGCGCTCCACCAGGTCGCGGCAGTTCGCCTCGACCGAGAGGTCGCTGCGATAGGTGGTGCAGGTGCGGCCGGCCTCCTCGACGAGTCGGGCCGTGTGGGCGGCGTCCTCGTCCTCCTGGTCGGACAGGTACCCGATCGCCACGTCGGCGCCCTCCTTGGCGAAGGCGACCGCCACGGCCCGACCGATCCCCGAGTCGCCGCCGGTGATCAGCGCGCGGCGCCCGGTCAACAGTCCGCTGCCGGTGTAGTCGCGCATCTCGTCGCGGGGGGCGGGGTCCAGATCGCCGGTGGTGCCGGGGTGTTCCTGCTGCTGCGGCGGAGCGGGGTGTTGCTCCGAGGGCGAGTTCATCGGCGGCCTTTCTCTCGTCCGGGCGTCCCTTCCCGTCCATCCACGCCCGGGCGCCGAGCGCGTCTCGGCCGCCCGGGCCCGGGCGTGGACCGGGGACCGTCGTCGGGTACCCGGGAACCTGGCGGCCATGCCGCCCGGTTTCGGTCCGGTGCTCGCGGGGCCGACCGGCGGTCGCCCCGGCCGGCCGGGACCGTGCGCACGATGCCCGGCTGCCCGCCGCGGGTGCCACGGGTGAGCGGTCCGTCGTACGCGTGGATGGGCCGTCAGGGCGTATCGGCGGGGCCGACCGCGGGTGGGTCCACCAGGGCGTCGATGCGCGCGACCAGATCCGGATGTCGGGCGGTCAGGTGCGGGCGGGTCGCGGTGAGCGGGTCGATCAGCGCGGCCGGGTCGTCGCCGCCCAGCGCCTGGTCCAATCTGCCCACGGGCGCGCGGGAGCCCACCGGCAAATCGGTGAGCGCGGTGATCTGACCCGCCAGGCGCCGCAGGTCGGCGGCGTTGTCACGGGCCCGGGCGGTGGCGGCGCGGTCGGCCGCGCGGCGTTCACGGGTGGCCGTGACGCGTTCCTCGCCGGTGGATCCGGCCGGGCCCGGGCGCAGCCGGAGATAGCGGCGCTCCGCGGCCTGGCGGCTGGCCACGCCCAGGGGTTGGGCCAGATCCGCCCAACTGGCCCCGGCATCGCGGGCGGTCTCGATCAGCCCGCTCTCCCAGCCGGCCAGGCGTTCGCGGATCTCGCGCAGCAGCAGCAGCGAGGCCAGGGCCTGTTCGGGGCCCTGGTCCGCTCTCGCGGGCTCGCCGTCGCCGTTCTGGGCCGTGCGGACGGCCTGGTCGATGGCTTCCAGGGCCGCGGCGGCGGCGAGGAAGGAGGCGGGCCCGGTGGGGTGGCCGGCCGGTCTGCCGGATCGATCGTTCGCGGTCATCGGAACTCCTCTCGGCTCGTCATCCTTTCGACGACCTCCGTGTTTGTCATCCATCCGATGACATGCTACAACGGTTTCAGGCAGCCCGACCGGGCGCTACCGACCGAATCTTTCGGAGGTGTTTTCGCGATGTTGATGCGTACCGACCCCTTCCGCGAGCTCGACCGGCTCGCGCAGCAGCTCCTCGTGCCCGGCAACCCCTCGCGGCCGACCGCGATGCCGATGGACGCCTACCGCGACGGCGAGGTGTATGTGGTCGCGTTCGACCTGCCCGGTGTCACCCCCGAGGCGATCGACATCGACGTCGAGCGCAACATGCTCACCGTCAAGGCTCGCCGCGAGCCGGTCGCCAAGGCGGACGAGGTCCAGATGGAGCTGTCCGAGCGTCCCGTGGGCGTCTTCTCCCGCCAGATCGTGCTGGCCGACACCCTCGACACCGAGCGCATCGACGCCGACTACGAAGCCGGTGTGCTCACGCTGCGGATCCCCATCGCGGAGCGGGCCAAGCCCCGCAAGATCTCCATCGGCACCAGCTCCGACCGCAAGGTGATCACCGCCTGAAGCGGGGCGACCACCGCCCCCTGCACCGGGCGGGGCGGACGCGCCGAAAAGCCGCGCCTCCCGCCCCGCCCGCGCACCGCCGAAACTCCCGCCGCCCGCACACCCGGTACGGGCGGCACGGGGCGGTCCGGAGCGGGCACGGCTCGCCCTGGCGGCACGATCCCCCCACCCTCCGGGACCGACGCCGTCGGAGCCGTGTCCTCCCCCTCCCGATCGACACCCCGACACCACCCGTCACCCATCCAGCCGGCGAACCCGAGACCGGAAAGGCGATCCGCAGCCATGCACCCCCGCAGCGAAACCTCCTCCGTGGCGTTGAGCACCTATGCCGACCTGGTGGACAAGGTCCGTCTCGAAGGGGCCTACCGCACCCGGGAGGAGGCCGAGGACGCGATCCGCGTCGTGCTCTCCGGGCTGGGTCGGCAACTCACCGGCCGGGAGCGTCTGGACCTCGCCGCCCGGCTGCCCCTGGAAGCCGCGCTCCGGCTCACCTCGCACACCCTGGACCCGGAGCCCTCGACCGGACTGGGCTTCGTCAAGGACATCGCCGCCCGCACCGGCACCACCCCCGGCATCGCCCGCTGGGACACCGGCTCCGTGCTGACCGTCGTCGCCGCGCTCGCCGGACCCGACCTCGTCACCCGCATCCTGACCCGGCTGCCCGCCGGCTGGGCCCTGCTGTTCGGCCGCGCCGAACTCGCTCCGGCGGCCTGAGCACGCCGCCGGCACACAGCACCGACGAGGACCCGGAGCCAACCGCCGGGTCCTCGTCGGCGTGCCCGGGGTCTCCCCAGCCCACCCGGGGGACGAGTCCCGGGAACCCATCGGGGCGACACCGGCCACAGCCGTGCCCGGACGTCCCCGAGGCCACCTCCGTCCGGGTGGTGTGCATGAACACGGCAGGGCCGGGCAAGCGATCTTTGCCCGCGCCGAACGCCGACTCCGCCGAACCGAGCGGACGGCGACCGACGACCGTGCCTGATGCTCCCCGTCCGAGGGAGCGCCCACCCGGCGGCAGGCCGTAGTCACGGCGCCGCGACCCAATGCTCGTCACGATGGAATCGGTGATCGCCGATGCCATCGCATTGCCGGAGGCCCCCATGTCAACAATCGGTGTCACGGTTTCCCCCCTCGGCCGGATCCTCACCGCCCCGGGCGTGTACGTCCCCCAGTCGGACAGCTTCCTCCTTGCCGAGGCGATCCGCCGGGAGGGCATAGGCCCGGGCACCCGAGTCCTGGACATGTGCACCGGCAGTGGGGCCCTGGCCGTGTACGCGGCCCGGCTGGGGGCCCGGGTGACCGCCGTCGACAGCGCCAGACGCGCCGTCCTGACCACCCGCGCCAACGCGCTGCTCGCCCGCCGGCGGATCACCGTGCGACGCGGCGACCTGCTGTCGGCCGTCACCGGTCACTCCTTCGACCTGGTCGTGTGCAATCCGCCGTACGTGCCCGCGCCCCGGCCGGGCGTTCCGCAGTTCGGCGCCGCCCGGGCGTGGGACGCCGGACTTCGCGGCCGGGCGGTGGTGGACCGGCTCTGCGCGACGGTCCCCGACGTACTGCGGCCGAACGGCGTCCTGCTGATGGTGCACTCCGGCCTGTGCGACGCCGAGGCCACTCTGGACGCATTGGAACGGTCCGGCCTGCGCGCCACGATCGCCGACCGCACGAGCATCCCGTTCGGCCCGGTCCTGCGCGAGCGGCTGGACTGGCTGCGCCGCACCGGCCTGGTGGGCCCGCACGACAGTCACGAGGAATTGGTGGTCGTCCGTGCCGAAAAACGCTGACCGCCCGCGCCGGATCACCGCCGACCGCGACGGCCCCCTCCTGATCGAAGGCCCCGTGGAGGTGGCCCTTCCGAACGGAGAGGTCGTCACGTCGCGACGCTTCGTCGTCGCCATCTGCACCTGCCGGCGCAGCCGCACCTACCCGTGGTGCGACACCAGCCACCGCCCGCGCACCGGATCGGCGTGCGCGGGTCCGTCGTCGGGCGAACCGAGGACGGAAACGACCGACGACGAAGGGAGCCGCCCGTGACCGTGTCGACGCATGCCTCCCACGCCGCCCCGGCGCTGCCGCGACCGCGCGGCGCACTGTCCGCGGGCGTGATCGCCGCTTTGCACACCGGCCGAGGCCCCCTCCCGGGGCCCGACGAGGTCGCCCACGCCCATCCCTTCGGCGAGGACCTGCATCTGGCCCTGTACACGCTGTACGAGTTGCACTATCGAGGCTTCGCCGGGGTGGCCGACGATCGCGAATGGGACCCGGAGCTGCTGAGACTGCGTGCCGCCCTCGAAGAACGCTTCCACACCGCACTGCGTACGCACGTCCACGACGACCGGCGTGTGGACGACGTGCTGGCCGCGCTCCTGGTCGAACCGACGGGGGACGACGGCACCAGCGTCAGCCGGTTCCTCAGCACCCGGGGAGAACTGTGGCAGCTGCGCGAATACGCCGCGCTGCGCTCGCTGTATCACCTCAAGGAGGCCGATCCGCACGCCTGGGTCATCCCCCGCCTGCGCGGTCGGGCCAAGGCGGCGATGGTGGCCATCGAGTTCGACGAATTCGGGGCGGGCCGCGCCGAGGACGTCCACGCCCAACTGTTCGCGGAGCTGCTGGTCGACCTCGACCTGGATCCGTCGTACGGGCGGTACCTGGACGCGGCGCCCGCCAAGGTGTTGCCGACCGTGAACCTGATGTCCCTGCTCGGCTTGCACCGTGCGCTGCGCGGCGCGCTGGTCGGGCACTTCGCGTGCGTGGAGGTGACCTCCTCCCCCGGCTCCCGCCGATTGGCCCAGGCAATGCGCCGGACCGGTGCCGGACCCGCGGCCGAGCGCTTCTACGCCGAGCACGTCGAAGCCGACGCCGTCCACGAGCAGGTCGTGCGCCGCGAGGTGATCGGCGGCCTGCTCGCCGACGAACCAGACCTGGAAGCCGATGTCGTCTTCGGCATCGCCGCCACCGAGTTCCTGGAGGGCCGCCTCGGCGACCACCTCCTGACCGCGTGGCGAGCCGGACGCAGCGCCCTGCGCATGCCGCTCGACGCGTCCTCGACCTGAGCCCGACCGCTCGTCGTGCGGCCGGGCCGGCCGAAACCGGGCCGGGACGGAGCGGGACGGGACGGGACGGGTGCCGCCGTGCAGGATCGCCGCAGGCCGGGTCGTCGCGGATCGCACACTCGGCGTAGGCCGAACACTCGTCGCAGGCCGAAAGAGGTGCAGCGATGACGAAGACCGCCCTGATCGTGATCGACATGATCAACGCCTACGAGCACGAGGATGCCGAGGCCCTGATCCCATCGGTCCGCGAGACGCTGCCCGCGATCCGCGCGTTGATCGCGCGAGCCCGTGCGGCCGAGATCGATCTCGTCTACGTCAACGACAACTTCGGCCGGTGGCGCTCCCACCACGACGAGATCCTCGACATCGCGCTGCGCGGTCCGCATGCCGACCTGGTCGAGCCGATCCGGCCCGACGACACGTCGATGTTCGTGGTCAAGGCCCGCCACTCGATCTTCTATCAGACCCCACTGGAGTATCTGCTGGCCCAGCGCGGCGTGGATCGGGTGGTGCTGTGCGGACAGGTGACCGAGCAGTGTGTGCTGTATTCGGCACTGGACGCGCACATCCGACATCTTCGGGTGGCGGTGGCGCAGGACGCCGTCGCCCACATCGACGCCGAACTCGCCCGAGCGGCCCTGCGGATGATGCGCCGCAACATGCACGCCGAGGTGCGCCCATGGCGCCGACTCGACCTCGGCGAGCCCGCGCGGTCGGGTTCGGCGCCGGACGAGCCATCGGGCGGTGACCGCGTGCATTGGTCGACCGGGTGACGGTCCGCCGAGTGAAGTCCCTCCCGTGAAGGTCCGCCGGGTGCCGGCCCATCGAGTGAAGGCCCGCCGGGTGAAGGCCCGCCGGATGCGGTCCACCCGCGGGCGACGTCCGGGTGCCTCGACAGCCGTTTGCATTGCGACACGCTGACACAGCGTGGCTGGTTGATTACATAACGTATTCAACCTAACGTAATGATCGTTATGTTTCGGGCCGGCGTCGTTCGCGGACGCCCCCTTCGGGGGACGTGCCCGCACCGCCGCCTCGGGACTTCGCGCGGGCACCCTCAGGGCCCGCTCCTCTCGATCGGACGGCTCATCGATGACAGGCAACTCCCTTCTCTCCTGGACCCCGGCGGCCATCGTCTTCGATTGCGACGGGACCTTGATGGACAGCGAATGCCACTGGGTGGAGGCGCGTGAACGGGTTCTCCGTGGATATGGCATCACGGCCCCGAGCGACTTCGGCGAACGCACCAAAGGTTTGCATTTCACCGAATGCGGACGGGTCATGACCGAAGTGGCCGGCCTTGCGGCCCGACATGCCGACCGGGTGACCGGGCAACTCCTCGACGAGTTCCGCCGGTTGGTCGCAGCCGATCCCGTGACGATCCCCGGCGCGGTCGACTTCGTGGGCCTGGCCTCGCACTTCGCACCCCTTGCCGTGGCGAGCAACTGTCCCCGCGACGTGGTGGAGTCGGGACTGGCGCACGCCGGACTGCTCCACCACTTCGTCGACGTCGTGGTCCCGGACGTGGACCTGCGCCCCAAGCCCGACCCGGACGTCTACCTCGCGGCCACCCGAGCCTGTGGCGCCACCCCCGCCGTGACCCTGGCGGTGGAGGACTCGTACTGCGGCATGCTCTCCGCGACGCGCGCGGGCCTGCGCGTCCTGGGTGTGGGCCCCGACCCGCGCGACGAGGAACTGGCTCTCGCCGACCTGTGGGTGAGCACGCTGGCCGACGCCGACCTCCTGCACTGGGCCAAGACCCGCGAGAGCCTGCCGGATTCGTACGTGCCGGCGGCCGGCCGGGCGGTTCGGGCAACGGCAGCGGCCGTGGCGCGGTGACCGGGCTCTGATCGCGGTGATCGCGCCGTGATCGTGCGATGGGGGTGCCGACTCGCCCGGTGACACCGTCGCGACGGCAGCGACCCGGGGGCTTCGCATACCCATGCGAAGTCACCATGCAATCGAGAAGTTCGTGGTGCAGCCCGGCGCGACTTCGGGGTCTTCCCCCGAGTCGTGCCGGGCCGTACCGCGTTGTGCGGGGCGAATGTCGTGTCGTCGGCGCGCCCTCGACACGAGCTCCGCGCGCCGATGACGCACGCCCACCGGACCACCCGCGCCGCGCGCCGGACTCGTACGACCGGGTGCGGGCCGATCGCCCTTCCCATCGCGCCGATTCACAATGCCGGGTGTGCGGCAGAGTCGGCGGGGCAGGCGTGGGTCGAACCATTGGAACCGACGAACCCCGGATGACGGGCGATCCGTTGCCCGCTGCGGGCTTCGTCGACAACCGAGGAGACTTCCTGTGAGCACCGGCGCCAACGTTTGGGGTCACCGACCCGAGTCCGGCCACACCGCCGGCACGAGCCTGGTCGGCTACAAGGTCGACGCCACCGACGGCCACATCGGCAAGGTCGACAAGCACAACGACGACGTCGACGCGTCCTATCTCGTGGTGGACACGGGCGTGTGGATCTTCGGCAAGCACGTCCTGCTGCCCGCGGGCACGATCTCGCGCATCGACACCGAGAACAAGGTCGTGCACGTCTCGCGCACCAAGGAAGAGATCAAGAACGCGCCCGAGTTCGACAAGGACAAGCACGTCGACGACCACGAGCATCGCACTCGTATCGGCGACTACTACGGCAACACGGCGCCGGGCGCCCCGGGCGCGGGCCCTGCCGGCACCCTGTAACCGACCGGCGGTTGTGGCGCCGATGCCCGAGCCACGAACCGACAAGGCGGCATCGCCTTATGCTCCGCGCGCATGATCGCGCTCGATGGAGCGGTCGTGTTCCGGGCCTGCGCCCTCCGGATCCTTGCCGCGTGACCCACGCCCCGGGGTCCGTCGCCGCACGACGGCGACGGGCCCCGGACACGGTCGGGGCAGCAGCCGCGGTCCGGATCCGACCGCCCCGCGTTCCCGAGGGTCCCCCGATGATCGGCGCCGCAGCCCTCACCGTCATCCATCAGGATCGGCTGGAGTCCGGACATGCCCACCTCGCCCCACAACCCGTCCGCACCCCGCATGTGGACCCTGTCGAATGCCCCCGGCATCCTGGGGCAGGTCCGCGCCGCCGTCCGCGACACGCTCGATGCCTGGGGCTGGCCCCCGGAGCGCACGGACGACGTCGTGCAAGTCGTTTCGGAACTGGTGGGCAACGCTCTCCGGCACACCTGCGGCGAGGCGGAGTTGACGCTGGCCCCCGCCCCCGACGGAATCGAGATCGGGGTGACCGATCGCGCCCGCGATCTCCTCGTTCTGCAACGTCCCGCGAACGCGGACGGCGGCTACGGATTGCGCCTGCTCGACATGCTCAGCACGGGCTGGACCGTCGAACAGTACGCCACCGGCAAACACGTCCGCGCCCACATCCGACGCTGAACCCGTGCGCCCCGCGGCGCGACCGGGCGGGACGACGGCTGCGACCCCCGCCCACTCCCCCGGGGCGCGGTCACGCGAACCGCGGCGGCCTCCTCGACGCATCGACGGAGGCCGCCTGGACGTGCTTGGGGCCTCCGCCATATTGTGTCGTCGTAACGACGACACGGCACGGCGTCGCCGAGGGGATGACTTCCGATGGGGCACAAGGAGCGCGGCCCGGGGCCGACGCCCGGCGCGGCGCGCGATGGTGCCCCGGCCGTCCTGGATACCGGCGTGGTCCTGGGCTGGATCCGGGACGCGATGCGCGCGGTGCACGCGCCGAAGTGCGCACCCGATGCGCCCGGCAGCGCGTTGAGCGCGAACCAGGTGCTGGTCGCGCTCACCCTGCTGCGTGAGCTGCGCTCGGAGATAGCCGGTTGGGAACCCGATCTGATCGAGGCCGCCCGGGAGTTGGGCACCAGCTGGGCCGATCTGGCACCGGCGTTGGGGGTGGCCAGCCGCCAGGCGGCCGAACGCCGTTACCTGCGACTTCGGCCCGCCCCGGACGGCTCGCCGGCCACCGGGGACCAGCGGGTGGCCGCCGAGCGGGACAGGCGGGCCGGTGACCGTGCGGTGGCCGGCTGGGCCCGGACCAACGCGGCGAGCCTGCGGGAACTGGCCGGGCAGATCGGCGCCCTGACGGACCTGCCGGCCGGCGCCGAACCCGAACTGGCCGCGCTGCACCGGGCCCTGGATCGGGACGATGCCGCGGACCTCCTGGTGCCGCTGGCCGAGGCCGGCGGCCATTTGCAGCCCGGTCATCCGGCGCTGGCCGAGCGGGTCGGCGCCGTGGGTCGCCGCACCGCCGAGGTGCGCCGGGCCTGCGACCGGCTCCGCCGGGAAGGCAGCCGTGAACGTGCCGCCGAGTGAGGTTGCCGGAGTCCGCCGCCGGGGGACGCGCACGACGCAGGTACCGGTTCGCGGAAATTCCTCCGGAAGTATCCGTTCCATCATGTTTCATTCCGAAAGGGGACCCCAGGGTGGGTAGCAGCGTCGAAACGCTGGAATTCCAGGCCGAGACCCGTCAGTTGCTCCAGTTGGTGATCCATTCGATCTACTCGAACAAGGACATCTTCCTGCGCGAGCTGATCTCGAACGCCTCGGACGCTCTGGACAAGCTGCGGCTGGAGTCCCTGATCGACTCCGACCTCGATGTCGACACCTCCGACCTGCACATCGCCTTGGAAGTCGACAAGGACGCCCGCACGCTGACGGTTCGCGACACCGGGATCGGCATGACCCGGGACGACCTCGTGGAGCTGATCGGCACGATCGCCAAGTCCGGCACCGCCGGCCTGTTGGAGAAGCTCAAGGAGGCCAAGGAGGCCAAGGAGGCCACCGACGCGGCCACGGCGCAGAACCTGATCGGGCAGTTCGGCGTCGGCTTCTACTCGGCGTTCATGGTCGCCGACAAGGTCACCCTGCGCACCCGCAGGGCCGGCACGGACTCCGGCACGCAGTGGGAGTCGGACGGCGAGGGCACCTACGAGATCCAGGCCGTCGACGGCCTGCCGGTGGGCACTTCGGTCACCCTGCATCTCAAGGCCGCCGACAGCGAGGACGGGCTGGCCGACTATCTCGCGGAGTGGAAGATCCGCGCGATCGTGAAGCAGTACTCGGACTTCATCCGCTGGCCGATCCGGATGGCCACCGTGCGCACCGACACCGACGGCGTCACCACGCACGGAGTCGACACGCTCAACTCGATGAAGGCGCTGTGGGCCCGGCCGCGCAGCGAGGTGACCGAGGCCGAGTACCACGAGTTCTACAAGCAGATCAGCCACGACGGGCTCGACCCGGCCGAGACCATCCACATGCGGGCGGAGGGCAACTTCGAGTACGAGGCCCTGCTCTTCATCCCCTCGCAGGCCCCGTTCGACCTGTTCTCCCGCGAGTCCAAGAGCGGCGTGCAGCTGTACGTCAAGCGCGTGTTCATCATGGACGACTGCGAAGCGCTGATGCCCAACTACCTGCGCTTCGTCAAGGGCGTCGTGGACGCCCACGACCTGTCGCTGAACATCTCCCGCGAGATCCTGCAGCAGGACCGTCAGATCCGCGGCGTACGTCGGCGCCTGGTCAAGAAGGTCCTCGGCGCGATCAAGGACATGCAGGCCAAGGACGGCGAGCGCTACGCGAAGTTGTGGGCCCAGTTCGGCCGGGCGCTGAAGGAGGGCCTGCTGGAGGACACCGACAACACCGAGGCCCTGCTGGAGTTGGTGTCGGTGGCCTCCACGCACGACGCGGACAAGCCCACCACCCTGCGCGAGTACGTCGAGCGCATGAAGGACGGCCAGGACACGATCTACTACCTGACCGGCGAGACCCGCGCGATGGTGGAGAACTCGCCGCACATGGAGGCCTTCGCCGCCAAGGGGTACGAGGTGCTGATCCTCACCGACCCGGTCGACGAGGTCTGGGTCGACCAGGTCCCGGCCTTCGACGGCCACCGCCTCCAGTCCATCGCCAAGGGTCAGGTCGACCTCGACGAGCCGGCCGAGGACGGCGACGAGGAGGCCGGAGCCGAAAAGGCCAAGCGCGAGCAGGACTTCGCCGCCCTGCTGCCATGGCTGACGACGACGCTGTCCGAACAGGTGAAGCAGGTCCGGCTGTCGTCACGGCTGACCACGTCGGCGGCGTGCATCGTCGGCGACGCCCACGACATGACCCCGACCCTGGAAAAAATGTACCGGGCGATGGGGCAGGAGATGCCCTCGGTCAAGCGCATCCTGGAGCTCAACCCGACGCACCCGCTGATCACCGCGCTGCGCTCGGCGCACGCGGCGAACGCCGACGACCCCGCACTGGCGGAGATCGTCGAGCTGGTGTACGGCGGCGCACTGCTCGCCGAAGGCGGCGACCTGCCCGACCCGGCCCGCTTCACCCGGTTGCTCACCGACCACCTGGCCCGCGGCCTGTGACGCCCTCGGTGCGACCCGCCGCGGCCCGAAGGGCCCGGCGGGTCGCACCCCGCAGACCCGGGTCCTGATCCGGGTGATGCCCGGCAGGTGGCCTGCCGGGCATCACGCGATGCGACGTGGGCGTGCGTCACGTCAGGGACGACGGATTCAGCAGGCTCCGAGGTCCTGCCACACACCCCACTGGCCGGTGGTGCCGGGCGTCTCGCCCAGCGTCCACCACTTGGCCTTCCAGGTGTGACCCTGGTGCGAGACCTGCTGTCCGCCGGTGTAGACCGTGCCCGACGCCCACGCGGGGGCCGTGCACTGGTGGCCGTTTCCACCGGTGATGGTCAAGGCGTAGGTCGCGCTGTGACTCCCGGAGGCGGCGGTTCCGGTCACGGTGATGTTGTACGTGCCCGAGACGGCCGCCGCGGTGGTGTTGACGGTGAGTGTCGAGGAGCCGCCCGCCGTCACCGAGGTGGGGCTGAGCGAGGCGGTGACACCCGTCGGGGCGCCGCTGACGGTCAGGTTCACCGTCTGCGCGGCTCCGGTCGTCACCGCGGTCGAGATCGTCGAGGTGGTCGAGGCGCCGGCGACGACGGACCCGGAGGCGGGGGTCGCCTTGACCGAGAAGTCGTTGGTCGGCGTCGTGGTGCCGCCCGTGAAGGGCTCGAAGATGTGGCTGAAGTCCCAGGTGTTCTGGGCGATGCCGGAGCAGTTGTCCGCGGCCGGCTGGTTCGGGCAGTTGCCGTTGTCGCGCTGGAGGGCCCAGAACGAAAGGGTGTTGATGCCCTTGGCGACGGCCCAGTTGTAGACCTGGCGGGCGTTGGCGAGGGTGAACGTCTCGGCCGGCCCGAAGTCGTCGACGCCGATCATCTCGGTGACACCGATCATGCCCCACAGCTGCGCGGGGGTCTTGCTCGGGTACAGCTGCGCGAGCGTGTTGTACAGGCCCTGCGCCGCGGTCTCCGTGTCGTTGGCCATGTTGTGCGTGGCGTTGTCGTAGTAGTCGAACGTCATGATGTTGACGACGTCGACCTTGGTGCCGTTGGCGACAGCGTTGCGCAGCAGGGCCACGCCGTTGGGTGCCAGACCGCTGGTGGTGGTGGGCAGCGTGTAGGAGATCTCGATCTTGCGCCCGTTGGCCGCGGCCCAGTCCTGGACCTGCTTGATGGCCTTGTTCCGCCGGTCGATGCCCGCCGTGTTGTCGAGCGCGTCGATCTCGATGTCCATGTCGAGCCGCGTGATGTCGTAGGTCGTGATCACCTTCTCGTACACGGCGGCGATCTGGTTGACATCGGTACAACTGTCGGCGATCTCGGTGCCGGTGGTGTCGGCCGTGTAGCCGCCGAACGAGGGGATCACGTCCCCGCCGTTGGCCTGGATGGTCTTGATGTCGGCACCGAACGTCGAGGAGGCGATCGGCATGCTGCTGTCGCCGTTCCAGTACGCCGTGCAGGAACCCTTGGTCGCCGTCTGGAGGAAGGCCATGGTCAGGTGCTTGGCGCCGGATTGGGCGGCCAGCGCGGCGGGGCTGTCGCCGGTCCACGCCTCGAAGTAGGGGGCGAAGACGTGGCTCGGGAGTGGGGTCGCGGCCTGGGCGGGGCCACCGCCCATCACGGTCAGGCTCACCGCCGCTGCGGCGGTGACGGTCGCGGCTACGGCCGCGCGGAATGTACGCAAGAGTCGCATGTGCGTCCAGTCTGTAAGCAGGGGACGGACCGCCGATTCGCGTGGCACGGCGGCATGGGGTATGAGACAGCCCGGCACGCGCAGAAGTCAATGGTCTGGACCAAAGTGGACTAGACCATTAACTTTCGAGGAAAAGGTTTACCGGGCAAGGGAGTTGCTCGACGCGGCGAACGGCGCCGCCGCTCGATTTCGTCGGCCGGCCCGAAACCGTCGATCCGGCCGCGTCGATCCCGACGGGGACCGTCGATCCCGGCCCGCGACGGGCGATTTCCGGCCGGCCGTGGCTCCGCCGTCTCCACGCGCGCATGTGCGACGCCCCGGCCGCGCCCGAAGCACACCCGCGTCGCCGGGCGGCACCCCACCACCTGGGAACACACGTGGGCGGACGCCGACCGAGCCCGGGTCACGGCCGTCGGCCACCACCGACGGAGTTCGCCCGCGGGTGATCGAGGTGTGAATCCCGCCCTGGGGCCCACACCGCGGGCACAGGCTGGATAGGCTGAAACGCTTTTGTCGACAGGCAGGGTCTCGCGTCCCTCTCTTTCCGCGAACTCCTCCCGGCACCGGGGTGGATGGTGTTGATCGTCGGGCGACCGGCGGTCGAGAAAAGGTTGTGGTGCATGACTGGTACGCCGGACGTCGGTACATCGCCCGCTCCGCGGGGGCGCGCCGCTCGCGCCGCCGCAACGGCCGACGACGCGGAACTGCGACAGCTCCTGGCCGGGTTGACGGCGGTGCGCGACGGTGATTTCCGAACCCGGTTGCCCGACGCCGGGACGGGTGTGCTGGGCGAGATCGCCGTGGTGTTCAACGGCATGGTCGACCAGTTGGCGCTGTTCACCTCCGAGGTGACCCGGGTCGCGCGCGAGGTCGGGGCCGAGGGCACGTTGGGCGGGCAGGCGCAGGTTCCGGGGGTCTCGGGCACGTGGGCCGACCTGACGGATTCGGTCAACGCGATGGCGGGAAACCTCACCACGCAGGTGCGCGACATCGCGCAGGTCGCCACGGCGGTGGCCCGGGGAGATCTGTCGCAGAAGATCGACGTGGACGCGCGTGGGGAGATCCTGGAGCTGAAGGAGACCGTCAACACGATGGTCGACCAGCTCTCCGCCTTCGCCGACGAGGTCACCCGGGTCGCCCGCGAGGTCGGCAGCGAGGGCCGGTTGGGCGGACAGGCCCAGGTGCCGGGCGTGGGCGGGGTCTGGCGGGATCTGACCGACTCGGTCAACTTCATGGCCGGCAACCTCACCGATCAGGTGCGCAACGTCGCCCAGGTGACGACGGCGGTGGCTCGCGGTGACCTGTCGCAGAAGATCACGGTGGACGCGCGCGGCGAGATCCTGGAACTGAAGAACACCATCAACACGATGGTCGACCAGCTCTCGTCGTTCGCCGACGAGGTCACCCGGATGGCCCGCGAGGTGGGCACCGACGGGCGGTTGGGCGGACAGGCGGACGTCAAGGGCGTCTCGGGCACCTGGCGGGACCTGACCGACTCGGTCAACTTCATGGCCGGGAACCTGACCGCCCAGGTGCGGTCGATCGCGCAGGTGGCCACCGCGGTGGCGCGCGGCGATCTGTCGCAGAAGATCCGGGTGGACGCGCGTGGCGAGATCCTGGAACTGAAGGAGACCATCAACACGATGGTCGACCAACTCTCCGCCTTCGCCGACGAGGTCACCCGCGTCGCCCGCGAAGTGGGCACCGACGGGCGGCTGGGCGGACAGGCCGACGTCAAGGGCGTCTCGGGCACCTGGAAGGACCTGACCGAGTCCGTCAACGTGATGGCGGACAACCTGACCGCCCAGGTGCGGTCGATCGCCCAGGTGACCACCGCCGTGGCGCAGGGCGATCTGTCGCAGAAGATCCGGGTGGACGCGCGTGGCGAGATCCTGGAACTGAAGGAGACCATCAACACGATGGTCGACCAACTCTCCGCCTTCGCCGACGAGGTCACCCGCGTCGCCCGCGAAGTGGGCACCGAGGGAAATCTCGGTGGGCAGGCTACGGTGCGCGGCGCGTCGGGCACGTGGAAGGACCTGACCGACAACGTCAACGTGATGGCGTCCAATCTGACCGGTCAGGTGCGATCGATCGCGCAGGTGGCCACGGCCGTGGCGCGCGGCGACCTGTCGCGGAAGATCACCGTCGAGGCCAAGGGCGAGGTCGCCGCGCTCGCCGAGGTGATCAACACCATGGTCGACACGTTGTCCGCGTTCGCCGACGAGGTCACCCGGGTTGCTCGGGAGGTGGGCACCGAGGGAATCCTGGGAGGCCAGGCGCGGGTACCGAATGTGGCGGGCACGTGGAAGGACCTCACCGACAACGTCAACTCGATGGCGAACAACCTCACCGGTCAGGTGCGCAACATCGCGCTGGTGACCACCGCGGTGGCCAACGGTGATCTGTCCAAGAAGATCGACGTCGACGCGCGTGGCGAGATCCTGGAACTCAAGACCACCATCAACACGATGGTCGACCAGTTGTCGTCGTTCGCGGCGGAGGTCACCCGAGTGGCCCGCGAGGTGGGCAGCGAGGGCCGGTTGGGCGGTCAGGCCGAGGTGGAGGGCGTCTCGGGCACGTGGAAGCGGCTCACCGAGAACGTCAACGAGCTCGCCGGGAACCTGACCCGGCAGGTGCGCGCGATCGCCGAGGTGGCCAGCGCGGTGGCCGAGGGCGACCTGACGCGTTCGATCACCGTCGACGCCTCCGGGGAGGTGGCCGAGCTCAAGGACAACATCAACGCCATGGTCGGGTCCCTGCGGGAGACCACCCGGGCCAACGAGGATCAGGACTGGCTCAAGTCGAACCTGGCCCGGGTCTCGGGTCTGATGCAGGGTCACCGCGACCTGGCGGTGGTGGCCGAGTTGGTGATGGACGAACTCACTCCGCTGGTCTGCGCACAGTACGGGGCGTTCTACCTCGCCGAGGAGGGCGAGGCGGGCACGGCGCTGGGCCTGATCGGCTCGTACGGTCTGCCGCTCCCGCGTGACGCCGCCGAGCGCATCCCGCTGGGGCGTTCCCTGGTGGGCCAGGCCGCCCGCAGCCGTCGCATCATCGCCGTGGACGATCTCCCGGCCGACTACGTGGTCTCCTCGGGGTTGGGGCAGACCGTGCCGAACGCGTTGATCGTGCTGCCCATCGTGGTCGAGGAGCAGGTGTTGGGGGTGATCGAGTTGGCGTCGGTCACCCCGTTCACGACCGTCCATCGGGACTTCCTCGAACAGCTGATGGAGACCGTGGGCGTCAACGTCAACACGATCGTCGCCAATGCCCGAACCGACGAACTCTTGGACGAGTCCCAGCGGTTGACGGGCGAGCTGCGGGTGCGTTCGGAGGAGTTGCAGAACCGGCAGGAGGAACTGCAGCGCTCGAACGAGGAATTGGAGGAGAAGGCCACGCTGCTGGCCTCCCAGAACCGTGACATCGAGGCCAAGAACCTGCAGATCGAGCAGGCTCGGCAGGAACTGGAGGATCGGGCGAGGCAGTTGACGCTCGCCTCCAAGTACAAATCCGAGTTCCTGGCCAACATGAGCCACGAGTTGCGGACCCCGCTGAACAGTCTGCTCATCCTGGCCCAGCTGCTGGCACAGAACCCGAGCCGCAACCTCAGCCCCAAGCAGGTCGAGTACGCGGGCATCATCCACT
The DNA here is from genome assembly GCF_044458105.1 of Embleya sp. NPDC050493. Taxonomy (NCBI): domain Bacteria; kingdom Bacillati; phylum Actinomycetota; class Actinomycetes; order Kitasatosporales; family Streptomycetaceae; genus Embleya; species Embleya sp. NPDC050493. Next base: position 227,218 of record NZ_JBITHP010000014.1, on the reverse strand, counting down.
CCGCCGGGTCGGACCTGCTCCAGTTGATCAACGACATCCTGGACCTGTCGAAGGTCGAGGCGGGGAAGATGGACGTGCACACCGAGCGGGTGTCGGTGCGGCGACTGCTCGACTACGTCGAGGCCACGTTCCGTCCGATGACCACGCAAAAGAGCCTCGCGTTCGAGATCACCACCGCGCCCGGGGTGCCGACCGATCTGCTGACCGACGACTCGCGGTTGCGTCAGGTGTTGCGCAACCTGCTCTCCAATGCCGTCAAGTTCACCGACCGCGGCGGTATCGAACTGCGTATCGAACCGGCCGCCGACCACGAGGTCCCGGCGATCGTCCACCGGGGCGGCGCCGTGGTGGCGTTCCGCGTCAAGGACACCGGGGCGGGCATCGCCGAGCATCAACTGGAGACCATTTTCGGCGCATTCCAGCAGGCCGACGGCACCACCAGCCGCAGATACGGCGGCACCGGTCTGGGGTTGTCCATCAGCCGGGAGATCGCCCATCTGCTCGGTGGCGCGATCACCGCGGAGAGCCTCCCCGGGCAGGGCAGCGTCTTCACCCTGCACCTGCCCGTGGTGCACGCCGCCTCCGAGACCCGATCGGCCCCGGAGGAGACACCGCACCCGGCCGACCGCGACACCCCCCGCCGGCCGGTGCCGCCGGTCGAGCAGCCGGCGCACCGGCGCGTACTCGTGGTCGAGGAACAACCGCACGGCTTGCTGAGCCTGGTCGCCCAGAGCGCGGTGGCCGACCTCGCCGCCGGCGCCCACGACGGCGGGACGCGGCCCGGCGCCGACGTGTTGACCGTCATCGACGCACAGGAGGCGGCCGCGGCCCTGGCCGCCGAAGCGTGTCACTGCATCGTCTTGGACCTGGGTATGCCGGGGGGCCAGGCCCTGAGCCTGCTGGAGGCGCTGGACGCCGACTCCGCCTCCGCGAACGTGCCGGTCCTGGGCCACAACAGCAGGCGCCTGCCCCAGGACCAGGAGCGCGCGCTGCAGTCACGCGCCGAGGTGCAACCCCTGGAGCTGCTCTCCGGGCTGGACGAACTCCGCGAACGCATCGCACTGCACCTGTCCGCGGAACAGCCCGGCGACGTGCTCCCGCTGGTCCGCGTCGCGGAACCGACCCACCTCGCGCCCTCCCCGATCGACGAAACCCTCGCGGGACGCACCGTGCTGGTGGTCGACGACGACCCCCGCAACCTCTACGCCCTCAGCGGCATCCTCGAATTGCACTCCATCCGAGTCCTGCACGCCGAGAACGGTCGCCAGGGCATCGCCGCCCTGCTGGCGCACCCCGAGGTGGACCTGGTCCTGATGGACGTGATGATGCCCGAAATGGACGGCTACGCGGCCACCGCGGAGATCCGCGGCATGCCCCGGTACGCCGACCTGCCCATCGTGATCGTCACCGCCAAGGCCATGCCCGGCGACCGGGAGAAGAGCCTGGCCTCGGGGGCCAGCGGCTACGTCACCAAACCCGTGGACACCGACGACCTGCTCACCGTGCTGAACCATCACCTCGTGTCGCGCTGAGCCACGCCGGCACTCCCACGCCCGCCCACGAGAAGCCGAGCACACGATGAGCACCGACCCGCCGCGAGACCGGGCGTCCGACCCGGGCCCCGATGCGCCGCAGCCCCATCCGGACGTCCCGGCGGGCCGACGGTCGCAGGACGCTCACGATCACCCGCCCACCGCCGGGACGAAGGGCCGGCGGCAATGGCAGTCCCTCTCCGCGGTGGGACGACTGGCCGCGACCGTCGAGCGCCTGCACCGCGAGGTCAAGGCCGCCCAGGCAGCCGCCGACGGCCGGGCGCTGATCGAACTCGCCAAGGGCATCCTGGTCGAGCGCCTGCGCTGCAGCCCCACCCAGGCCGCCCGTCAACTCACCGCGCTCGCCGAGCGGGCCGGCGTATCCGAGATGGAACTCGCGGCCGACATCGTCAACCGCACCGCCGCCGACCGCCTGACCGAGGCCGCCCGCGACTTCGTCACCGAAACCGGCCGGCCCACTCCACCCGACCCCGACCCGGTGGGCATGCGACTGCGCACGGCGGAGAGCGGCGCGTGGGCCGCCACCGACACCGAGGCCGTCGCCCGCTCGCTGCTCGAACACGCCCTGGCACCGCTGGGCGCCACCGCCGTCGCCGTCTGGGCCGTCACCTCCGACGGGTCGCTGACCCTGGCCGGCAGCGCCGGATTCACCGAGCACGAGGCCACCCGATGGCGCCACGTCCCGCCCGGCGTCGCCACCGTGGCCCGCCGTGCGCTGACCGATCTGGACTGGGTCTGGATTCCCACATTGGCCGAGGCCGGTGTTCCCTCCATCGGGCAACACCACCTCACCGGCGCCCGCGCCGCCGTGCCCGCCGGCACCGGGGGGCGCGTCCACGGCATCCTGGAAATCTGCTGGCCGCACACCCTGCCCGCACAGCCCGCCCGGATCCGACGCCAGATCGAGGCACTGGCCGAACTGAGCGCCCACACGCTGGAGGTGCGTTCGCCGAATCGGACCGCGGCCGCGTCCCGCCCGGCCGCCCCCGGACCGGTCGAACTCGTCGACATCGCCGACTGCCTGCACGACTCCGCCATGGTCCTGGTGCCCCATCTCGACGGGGAGGGACGCCTCGCCGACTTCCGTGTCCATCACACCAACCGACGCTTCGTGGATCCCGCCGGCCGACCCGCGGGCCTCGTCTCGGGTTCGCTCCTGTTGGAGGCCTACCCGCTGGCCGCGAATCCCGGTGGCCTGTACGACATCATCGAACGCGTCTACGCCACGGGAGAGCCCTACCGCGCCGAACGCGTGACCCTGACCGCACTCGTCGACCAGGTGCCCCTCGACGCGACCGCCGATGTGGCCGCCACTCGTCAGGGCGACGCCGTCCTGGTCATCTGGCGCATCGAACACGCCAGCGCCCGCCTGGCGAACCTCCTCCAGCACGCCCAACGGCTGGGCCGCATAGGGGGTTTCGAAGAGGACGTCCGCACCGGGCGGATCGCCTGGAGCGAATCCCTGTTCGCCCTGCACGGGCTTCCGTACACGGCCGCCCCCATCGCCCTCCGGGACCTGCCCCTGCGCGCGCACCCCGACGACGGCGTCGCACTCGACCGTTTCCTGCGCACCCTGCTGCACCATCACCGCAACGCCACGGTCGCCTTCCGCCTCGAACGCGTCGACGGCGTGACCCGACGCATCCGCATCATCGCCGAACCCGTCCTGGACAGCCACGGGCGGCTGACCGCGGTACGCGGGGCCTACCAGGACGTCTCGGCCCAACATTGGACGGAGGTCGCCCTCGCCGTCACCCGCGACCGACTCGCCCACTCCGAGCAGCAGGCCACCGAACACGACCGCCTGGCAAGGCAGTTGCAGCACGCCATCATGCCGCCGACGCACACGCCACCGGCCGTCACGGGCCTGAACGTCGCCGTCCGCTACCGACCCGCCGCATCCGACGCCGCCGTCGGCGGCGACTGGTACGACGTGGTGATCCTGCCCTCCGATCACATCCTGCTGTGCGTGGGCGACGTCGCCGGCCACGGCATCGACGCCGCCACCAGCATGATCGTGCTGCGCAACGCACTGCGCGGCCTGGCGATCACCGGAGCCGGACCCGCCCAACTCCTCGCCTGGTTGAACATGGTCGCCCACCACTTGACGGACCGCGTCACCGCCACGGCCGTGTGCGGCCTTTACGATCCGACCACACGCATCATGCGCTGGGCCCGCGCCGGCCACCTGCCCCCGGTGCTGATCCGCGCCCACCAGGCGCAGACCCTGCCGCTGTTGGAGGGCCCGCTGTTGGGCGCCTTCGCCGACGTGATCTACGACGAGGACGAGGTCCGCCTGGCCGCCGACGACACCCTGCTGATGTACACGGACGGCCTCATCGAACGCAGGGACCGCTCCCTACAGGAGTCCCTGGAACAACTCCTGATCACCGCCCGCACCGACGCCGCCACGGTCGAGGACCGCCTCGATCGAATCCTCACCCACAGCCGAGCCGACACCGACGACGACACGTGCATCATCGGTCTCCAGGTCACCTGAACGCGGGCACCGCCCCCGCCGATCGCGACCCGGCGGTTCATCGGACGGGCCCAGGCCGTGTCCGGTGGATCCTGGTGGATGAGGTCGCGTCGTCCGGTGCCGTGGCTCGGCGTGCCGGAGAAGCAGCCGCATGGTGGTTCTATTCGGCTGTTTCTCCGGTGCGGCGAGACGAGCGCAGCGAGGAGCCCGAAGGGCGGATGCCGGGCGGCGCGGCCCCACCAGGATCCGCCGGACACGGCCTGGCGGGCGTCTCCTGCTCCGGGACCGCCGGGCCGGGTGTATCCGGATCGCTCTTCGGGTGCCGCTCGCCCGGATCGTGGTTCTCGTAGGCGTCATAGCGCCAGAACGGGCGGACGGCGAGGCTGCCGAGGATGACCAGGACGATGCAGAGCATGGCGCTGCCCGACCAGGCGATGCCGAGGGTCGTGGCCGCCGCCATGGCTCCCGCGCGCAGGTCGCCCAGGCGGGGGCCGCCGGCCACCACGACGGTGAAGACGCCCTGCATGCGGCCGCGCATCTCGTCCGGAGCCCAGGTCTGCAGGATCGTCTGCCGGTAGACCGCGCTGACCAGGTCGGCGGCGCCGGCGAGCATGAGGAGGACGACGGCGAGCCAGAGTGCGTGGGTGAAGCCGGCCAGCGTGATGGCGGCTGCCCAGCCGACCACCGCGAGGGTGAGCGCGACGCCCTGGCGTCGCACGCCCGCGATCCATCCGCTGCACAACCCGGCCAGCAGGGATCCGATGGCGACCGCCGAGTACAGCAGGCCGATTCCGCCGTGGAAGCGGGTGGCGGCGGCCTCGGGGAAGAGGGCGTTCGGCATCGCCAGCACCATGGCGGCGATGTCCACGCCGAACGACATCAGGAGCACCGGGCTGCCGCCGATGAAGCGAAGGCCCTCCAGCACGGCGGACACTCCCCTTCCGGCCGCGGCCCCCGCCGGTTTGATCGCGGGCAGCCGGAACGTCGAGTAGAGGGAGACGGTGAACAACACCGCGTCGGCGCCGTAGGCATAGGCGAACCCGTGCGGGAAGGTGAGGAGAACACCCGCGACGAGCGGCCCCAGGATCTGGCCGATGTTGTTCACCGTGAAGCTCAGCGTGTTGGCCGCGGGAATCATCTCGTACGGCACGATCCGCGGGATGATGGCGCCGCGCGCCGAGGAGGCCGTGGCGAAGCCGGCTCCCTGGACGGCGACCAGGACCAGCAGAAGGATCTCGGACCGGGCGTTCAGGAGCGTCTGGGCGAGCAGCGCGATCGTCACCGCCCAGGTCACGAGCGACGACCACAGGCACAGCAGCCGACGGTCGACCACGTCGGCGATGGCACCGCCGTACAGGCCGAACACCACGATGGGCACGAATCCGGCGAGTCCGGCCAGGCCCACGTACAACGACGAGTGCGTCATCGAATAGATCTGGACCGGGACGGTGACCTCGGTGACCATCGTTCCCACCAGCGAGGCGCCCTGACCGAACAGGACGCGCCGATAGGCCGGGACGGCAAGCGGTCGCGTGTCCACGGCCGCGCGGCGCAACCGGGCGAGCAGGCCCGCGGGCGGCTTCGGCTCGGTCGACACCGTCACCGGGCTGCCGTTCCGAACGTCGTCCCGTGGCGGGCGAGTGGTCCCGGCCATGGGCAGGAACGATGCCGTCGGCTACGCGAAACCCCCGGTGCTGTGCTCATGACGTCACGCTGTCATGAGGCCCTGATGGCTTGCTTCCATTAATCTGCCTACTTGTGTCGCAGAACCGCCATCACCTGTCGAACGCGCCCTCGACGGCCCACGCCCACGCCGCCGGCGACTTCATCGACCGCCATCGGCACGACTACCACCAACTCATCTACGTCAGCTCAGGGGTTTTCGCCATCCGGACCGAGCAGGGCGCCTGGGTGGCGTGCCCGGATCGTGCCGTCTGGATGCCGGCGAAGATGTGGCACGAGCACCGCGTCTACGGGCACAGCTCCGTGCACACCCTCGGCTTTGCCTCGGGCGACGCCCCTCTGGCCGTCGACTCGCCCACGGTTCTGGCCGTGGACGGGCTGCTTCGTGAGCTCTTCATCGCCTGTACCGAACCGGACCTGCCGGCAACGGAGTTGCAGCGGCTGCGGGCGGTGCTGAACGATCGGCTGCGCCGGGCCCACGTCCGCCCGCTGACCCTGCCGACGGCGCGGGACCCGCGCCTTGCCCACGCCTGCCGGGTGGTCGAGGACGATCTGAGCCGGCCCCGAACCATTGCCTGGCTGGCCCGCCACGTCGGCGTCGGGGAGCGGACCCTCACCCGGCTCTTCCGCACCGAGTTCGGCACGACCTATCCCCGGTGGCGTACCAACACCCGGGTCTTCCACGCCATGATCCAACTCGCCGAGGGCGCCACCGTCACCGCAACGGCCCGCCGCTGCGGCTGGGCCACGACCAGCGCGTTCATCGACACGTTCGCCCAGACCATGGGCCGGACACCCGGCGCGTACCGGAGTACGGCCCATCGCCCGGCCACGACCGGCCCGTCGACACGGGAGTCGGCCGCAGGATCGTCCGCGGCCGACGTCCCGAGCCGAGCCGTGCCCATCCGCGGCAAAGGCACGGAGGCGGTCGACCACACCCTCCCCGAACATGACCGGCAGAGCGTGGGGATCGAGCGGTAGCCCACGCCTCGATCCGCCTGCCCGAGTCGTCGCGCTCGGTGGCACCCGACGACGACCGCGATCGCCGATCGTCTCCTCGTTGCCGAAACGGCATGAAGGTTTGCCGTGGGCTCGGTGGCGTCGCAAGGTGGTCCGCATGAGCGAGAACACGTTGGTGCGGACGAATGATCGAGTGTGGGACGTCGTGGTGGTCGGGGGTGGTGCGGCGGGACTGTCGGCCGCGCTGACCCTGGCGCGGGTGCGCCGGTCGGTGCTGGTGATCGACGCGGGCGAGCCGCGCAACGCTCCGGCCGCTGCGGCGCACGGCTTCCTGTCGCGGGACGGGATCGCGCCGCTGGAACTGCTGCGGCTGGGGCGGGAGGAGGTCACCTCCTACGGTGGGCGCGTCGAGTCCGGCCGCGTCTCGGGGGTGCGCCGCGAGGGCGCGCACCTGGTGGTGACGACCGAGGACGGCGTCCGGGCCCGGGGCGCGGCGCCTGTTGGTCACCACGGGGCTGGTGGACGAGCTGCCCGACGTCCCCGGGCTCGCGGAGTTGTGGGGACGCGACGTGTTGCACTGCCCGTACTGCCACGGGTGGGAGGTGCGTGATGCGGCGGTCGGCGTACTGGCCACCGGTCCGGCGGCGATCCATCAGGCGCTGATGTTCCGGCAGTTGACGTCCGACGTGACGTTGTTCCTGCACACCGGCGGCGATCCGACCGACGAGCAGTGGGAACAACTGGCCGCACTCGACATCGACGTGGTCGACGGCGAGGTCCGCGCCCTGGAGGTCGACGACCGGGGCCGGCTGGCGCGCGTACGTCTGGCCTCGGGCGAGTCGGTCGCGGCGGACGCCCTCGTGGTGGCGCCGCGGTTCGTGGCACGCGCCGGCTTCCTCGCCGAGCTGGGCCTCGCGGTGCACGAACATCCGATGGGCGTGGGCGTACAACTGGTCGTCGAGCCGGGCGGGTTCACCGGCGTCGAGGGAGTGTGGGCGGCGGGCAACGTCACGGACCTGATGGCCTCCGTCCCGGTCGCCGCGGCGTCGGGGGTGCAGACCGCAGCGGCGATCAACATGGACCTGATCGGCGCAGACGCGGAGGCCGCGGTCACCGCCCGCGCCGGCGAGGCGGCGCAGACGGCGGCGAGGGAAGCCTAGCCGGCCGGGGGAAACCAGGTCGGTCACCGAGGAGCGGGCGGAGGCGTCCGGCCGAGACGTGGATCCACTCGTGTCCCTCGCACGGCGCAGGGCTCACGGCGCAGGGCGGTCAGCCCGCGGACCAGCCGCGCTCCAGCAGGTCGAAGGCCGCGTCGACCGCCCGCTCGGGGGCCTCGGTGCGGTGCGCCAGTGCCGAGGTCTCCAGGGCGAACGCCGCCGGCGCCGCGCTTCGCGGTTCCCGGGGTCGGCTCCGACGGCTTCGGCGATCGCCCGGCCGACCGAGGGCGTCCTGATGGCGCATCCACATGCGGTGGGCGTAGGTGCTCTGGGCCGGGAGCGGCCGGCCGAAGACGTCGACGACACCTTCGGCCCGGACGGCGCCGAACGGGTCCCGGCCCACATGATCACCCGCCGCCGACCCACGACGGCGCCCCGTTCCCGCCCGGCGCCCGGACACCACCCGGCCCTACCTCCCGCCCACCACGCCCACCTCGGGCAGGTGTTCGCGGGCGATCGACCGCCCCATGGCCTCCAGCAGCTGGGCGGCCGCGGCGATGGAGCGTTCCGGGTCGGGTTCGAGGCTGCCCAGGGTGTAGCCGGCCCGGAATCCGGCGGCGGCGACCTGCTCGCGGGTCAGGCTCAGGCGCCCGCACACGGCGATGACCGGGACCCCGTGGAGCCGGGCGCGGCGGGCGACGCCCAGCGGGGCCTTGCCCTGGAGGGTCTGCGCGTCCATGGAGCCCTCGCCGGTGACGACCAGAGTGGCGTCGCGCAGCGCCTGTTCGATCCCGACCGCGTCCAGGACGACGTCGACGCCCGGGCGGCGCCGCGCGCCCAGGCACACCAGCGCGCCGAAGCCGCTGCCCCCGGCGGCTCCCGCGCCCGGCAGCGCCGCGATCCGCCCCGCGTGCGGGCCCACGGTCGACGTCAGGACGTCGAGCAATCGGCCGAGACCGGCCTCCAGTACGGCGACGTCGCTGGGGCCGGCGCCCTTCTGCGGCCCGTACAGGACCGCGGCCCCGCCGGGCCCCAGCAGGGGTGCGTCGACATCGGTGGCGAGCACGAACTCGGTGGATGCCAGCCGTGGATCGAGGCCGGAGAGGTCGGCGTGGGCGAGGCCGCGCAGGGCCGCGCCGCCGTCGGGTATCGCTCCCCCGCCGGCGTCGGTGAACCGGGCCCCCAGTGCGCCGAGCAGTCCCGCTCCCCCATCCGTGCAGGCGCTGCCGCCCAGGCCCAGCACGATGGTGCGCGCACCGGTGTCCAGCGCCGCCCGCACGACCTCGCCGGCGCCCCTGCTGCTCGCGGTGAGCGGCGCCCGGATGTGGTCGGGCAGGAGGTCCAGGCCCGAGCTTTGGGCGAGTTCGACCACGGCCGTGTCACCGCGTTGGGCGTAGGAGGCGCGGACGGCCCGGCCGGTGGGCCCGCCGACGGTGACGATGCGGCGTCGGAAGCCGCACTGGACGAGTGCGTCCACGGTGCCCTCACCGCCGTCGGCGATGGGCAGAGTGGTCACCGACAGACCGGGGCGGGCACGGCGCAGCCCGGCCGCGAGGTGCCGGGCCACCTCCGTCGCGCCGAGCGAGCCCTTGAACTTGTCCGGCGCGAGCAGGACATGCGGCGGGCGCGTCCCGGGCGTCCCTGCCCCCGGTTCGGCGGCGGCGCCGCGGTCCGGGTCGGGTGTCGGCGGGACGGAGTGGGCCACGGTCATGCGGAGCCTTGTCCGGACGGCGGTTCGACCGGCCCCCGCGACCAGGGCTCACCGCGCAGGGCGGCCTGCACGAGGTCCATCATCTGCTGCTGGTCGTCGATCTCCTGCCGGCGGCTGCTGGTTTCGTGGCCGCCGCTGAACCAGTCGATCCGGACGTCCCCGCCCGCGCGTTGCAGGGCCTTCGCGTAGGCGTACGCCTGTTTGGGGGGAGTACGGGTGTCGTGGGTCGCCTGCACGATCCACACCGGTGCGCGGACCGCTTCGACGTAGGTGATCGGCGAGGAACGCCGGTAGCGGTCCGGGTCGAGGTCGGGGGCGGCGCCGAAGAACGCCTTCCAGGCCGCGCGCAGGGCCGGGTTCATGTCGTCGTAGGCGGTCACCCAGTCGGCCATCGGAACGAATGCCATCGCCCCCGCGAACAGCTTCGGCAGCCGGCCCGCGGACAGCAGGGACAGGAAGCCGCCGTAGGAGGCACCGGTGACGAAGACCCGGCCGGCGTCGGCGATGCCGTCGGCCACCAGTCGGCGTACCGCCGACTCGATGTCCTCCAGTTCCCGGTCGCCGATGGAGCCGATGAATCCCTCGCGGAACCGGCGGCCGAAGGTGACCGAGCCTCGGTAGTTCAGCGACGCGTACGCCACACCCGCGGCGACCCAGGCCTGTGCCTGCGGATTGTAGGAGTCCACCGACACCAGGTTCGGGCCGCCGTGCAGGTTCAGCACCAGGGGCAGCGGACCGTCGGCGTCCGGGGGCCGGCACACCCACAGTTGCAGCGGGGTGCCGTCGGTGGAGTGCACCGTGTACGAGGTGGCGCGCACGCCCGGCGCCAGGTCGGCCGGCGGATCGGCCGCGGGCGCCTCGCCCGTCGCGCGGTCGACGTGCAGGACGGTCAGGGGCTGGTCGAAGCGCTGGTGGAGCAGCCGGATGCGGCCGTCGGCGGCGTAGTGGGAGGCCCACTGGTTCAGGTGGGCGGCGGCGACGTCGGGCTCGAAGTACGCCCCGGTCGGATGGGCGACCGCCGTCAGGGTCCGGCTGCGCAGGTCGAACTCCAGCACCCGGTGCAGGCCCTCGTCGACGTGGACGAGCAGGATCCGCGAGCCGTCGTCGGACCAGTCCAACGCGACCAGGTCGCCGCGCAGATGCGGGGCGTCCACGTCGATGCGGCTGCCGTCGGCGGGGTCCCACACGCACGGGCGGGCGTGGCCGGTGCGCTCGGTGGACACGAGCAGCCGGCCGTCGCCGAGGACCGGGGAGAAGCGCACCGCCCGCACGGGTGCCTCCGGGCCGTCGGTGAGCCGGCCGAGGACCGCTCCCGTGTCGGTCGCCACGACGGTGACGGCGAAGCGGCGCACCCCGGGGTTGTGGTCGGTGGTGTCGATGCTCGCGATGTGCCCGTCGGCGGAGATCAGCCCGTTCCATGCCTCGTGGGGCGAGGTGAACAGCCGCCTGGGCGCCGAGCTTCCCGAGCGGTGCACGTGCCAGAGGCTGAAGCCGTCGGGGGCGGCCGCGGTGATCACGATGCCGTCGCCGTGTCGGGCGGTGTCGATGCCCCGGAGCGTGTACGGCGCGAGGTCGGGGGTCAGGTCGCGGCGTTCGGTCCCGTCCACGGAGGTGGCCCACACGTGTCCGACTTCCGAGCCGTTGTCGTCGTGCAGGCTCAGCACCCATGCGCCGTCCGCGCTCAGGATCGCCTCCCCGGGGTCGCCGACGTCGCTCGGGAGCGGCAGGTCGGTTCCTCGCGGTACGTCTCGGCGGACGAGGGCCTGGCCCTGCTCGGTGTCCTCGACCACCAGGCACAGGTCGCGCTCTCCGCGTGCGCGGCGCACGGACAGGATCCGGTCGGTGCTGAAGAAGCGGTGCCAGGACACGGTCATGGTGCGGGCCTTTCGGGGGTGGTGTCGGCGTCGGGTTGCGGTCCTGCGGGGGTGTCGGCGGCCGGCTTCGGTGCGGCGGCGGGCTCGGCGGCCGGTTGCGGCCGGACCTCGGGGAAGTGGCAGGCGGTCAGGTGTCCCTCGCTCGTCTCGACGAGTGGCGGTGTCACTGCCGCGCACACGTTCTGTGCCTTCCAGCAGCGCGTGCGGAAGCGGCAGCCGGAGGGCGGGGCCAGCGGGCTGGGGATGTCGCCCTCCAGCACGATTCGCTTGCGGGTGCGCTGGATACGCGGGTCGGGGATCGGCACGGCCGACAACAGGGCCTGCGTGTAGGGGTGTCGCGCGGAATCGAACAGCGAGTCCACCGGCGCGTGTTCGACGATCCGGCCGAGGTACATCACGGCGACCTCGTCGCTGATCTGGCGGACCACGGACAGGTCGTGGGCGATGAACAGGTAGGTCAGTCCGAGCTGTTCCTGGAGGTCGTCCAGCAGGTTGATCACCCCGGCCTGGACGCTGACGTCCAGGGCGCTCACCGGTTCGTCCAGGACCAGCACGTCGGGTTCCACGGCCAGCGCCCGGGCGATCCCGATGCGCTGGCGCTGCCCGCCGGAGAACTGGTGCGGGAAGCGGTGGGCGTGCGCGGGGTCGAGGCCGACCAGGTCCAGCAGTTCGTGGACCCGCTCCCGTTCGCGCCCCGGGTGCAGGCCGTGGATGCGCAGCGGCTCGGCGAGGATGGCCCGCACGCTCATCTGCGGGTTGAGCGAGGAGTAGGGGTCCTGGAAGACGAGTTGTACCCGGCGGCGGATGTCCGACAGGGCCCGTCGGTTCGCGGTGGCGATGTCGGTCCCGTCGAGCAGGACCCGGCCGCCGGCGGGGGTGACCAGGCGCACGAGGCAGCGGCCGAGGGTGCTCTTGCCGCAGCCGGTCTCGCCGACCAGGCCCAGGGTGCGGCCGCGGGCGATGCTGAAGTCCACCCCGGAGACGGCCTGCACGACGCCGGCGTTCCGGCCGCGTCCGCGGCCGGTCCGGTATTCGGCGACCAACCCGCTGACGTCCACCGCGGTCGTGGTCATCGTGTCACGCTCCCGATCTCGTGGTGGCGCACGCACGCCGTCGTGTGGGTCGGATCGACGGCCTGCTGTGGCGCGTCGACGTCGCCGCAGACCGCCGGGACCGCGTGCGGGCAGCGGGGCTGGAACGGGCATCCGGTGGGGCGTTCGCTCGGCAGCGGGGGCCGGCCGGGGATTTGTACCAGTCGTACGGCGCGGCGGTCGATGCGCGGCAGCGATCCGAGCAGGCCGGTCGTGTACGGGTGGGCGGGGTGGTGGAACAGCGCGTCGACCGGGCTTTCCTCCAGCTTGCGTCCGCAGTACATGACCATGACGCGGTCGGCGATGCCGGCGACCACCCCCAGGTCGTGGGTGATCAGCAGCACCGAGGTGTGGGTGCGGTCCTGGACGCGCTCGATCACGTCGAGGACCTGTGCCTGCACGGTCACGTCCAGGGCGGTGGTCGGTTCGTCGGCGATGAGCAGGTCGGGGTCGTTGGCGATGGCCATGGCGATCATGACGCGCTGGCGCATGCCGCCGGAGAGTTCGTGCGGGTATTGGTCGGCGCGGTCGCGTGGGGAGGCGATGCCGACCAGGTCCAGGAGGTCGACGGTGCGCTCGCGCAGGGCCTGGCGGCTTCGGCTCGCGTCGTGCACGGCGACGGCCTCGGCCACCTGCGTGCCGATGGTCATCATCGGGTTGAGCGCGGCGAGTGCGTCCTGGAAGACCACCGCGATCCGGTTGCCGCGGATCGGGCGCAGTTCGCGGTCGGAGAGGTCGAGCAGTTCCCGTCCGCGAAAGAGCACCGATCCCCGGGCGGTCGCGTTGCGCGGGAGCAGGCCCATGATCGCCATGGTGGCGGCGCTCTTGCCCGAGCCGGACTCGCCGACGATGCCCAGGGTCTCGCCGGGGGCGACGTCGAAGGACAGGCGTTCGACCGCGGTCACCGGGCCGGAGTCGGTCCGGTAGGTGACGGTGAGGTCGCGCACGGACAACACCGGGGACGTGTCGGGGGTCATCACTGCCTTCCCTGGGGGTCGAAGGCGTCGCGCAGGCCGTCGCCGACGAAGTTCACCGCGAGCACGGTGATCAGGATCGCCAGGCCCGGTACGTACAGCAGGTAGGCCTGCGAGGTGCCGATCAGTCCGGCGGCCTGGCTGAGCATGTTGCCCCAACTGGACTGGGGCGGTTGGATGCCGAACCCGAGGAAGCTGGTGGTGGATTCGAGGATGATGGCGGTGGCGACCGCCAGGGAGACGTTGACGGCGATCACGCCGGTCAGGTTGGGCAGCAGGTGGCGCACGACGATCCGCGGATTCGAGGCGCCGATGACCCGGGCGGCCTGGATGAACTCCTTGTTGCGCAGGGTGAGTACCTGCGAGCGCACGACCCGGGCGATCATGGTCCAGCCGAGCGCGGAGAGCACCAGGACGATGGTCACCGGTGAGGGGCCCACCGCCTGTAGGGCCAGGGCCAAGACGGCGATGGCGGGCACGATCAGGAAGAGGTCGGTCACCCGCATGATCAGTTCGTCGGCCCAGCCTCCGGCGAATCCGGCTATGGCGCCGACGGCGGTGCCGACGATGGTGGACAGCAGCGCGACGCAGATGCCGATCGCCAGCGAGACCTGCCCGGCGAACAGGACTTCGCTGAGGTAGTCGCGGCCGAGCGAGTCGGTGCCCAACCAGTGGGCCGAGGAGGGCTGTTGGGCACCCAGCAGGAGATCCTGCCGGTTGTGCGGGTAGGGCGCGATCCAGTCGGCACCGAAGCAGGAGATCGCCAGGGCGGTCAGGATCAGCAGGCCCACCACGGCCGGGCGGTGACGCAGGAGGCGTTCCAGCACGATCCGGTGTCGGGGCTTGTCCTTGGTCGCCGAGGGTTTGGTCGCTGCGGGCGTCGGGGTGGTCGGCGGCGCGGATTCGGCGATCCGCAGTGCGGCGGAGTCGGTCATCGCAGGGCCACCCTCGGGTCCAGAAGCGCGTACGCCACGTCGGCCAGCAGGTTGAAGGCGATCACGGCGACGGCCACCACGAGCATCCACGGGATCAGCACGAACACGTCGCCGGCCAGGATCGAGCTGAGGAAGAGCCGGCCCATGCCGGGGATCGCGTAGATCTGTTCGGTCACGACCAGCCCGCCGACCAGCGCGGCGGCATCGAGGGCCACCACGGTGACGAACGGGGCGAGCGCGTTGCGCAGGGCGTGCCGGAACAGGATGCGGCGGCGGGGCACGCCCTTGGCCCGGGCGGTGCGCACGTAATCGCTGCCGAGGGCTTCGAGCATCGAGGTCCGGCTGAACCGGGACCAGCCGGCGACCAGGCCGATGGTCAGGGTGACGACGGGAAGCGCCAGGTGGCGGAAGTAGTCGAGGTTGATCCCGCTTCGGCCCACCGAGTGCAGGCCGATGAAGTACAGCGGGGGTTCGCTCAGGCCGAACTGCTGCCTGGGCCACACCGCCAGGACCTGGATCAGCACCAGGCCGAGCCAGAACGCGGGCATCGCGATACCCATGTAGGAGAGCCCGGTGAGCACGTAGTCCCCGACCGAGTACTGGCGGGCCGCGGAGTAGATCCCGATGCCCAGGGCGATCACGGCGGCGAACAGCACTCCCCAGAACATCAGTTGCAGGGTGACTTCGAGTGCGGACCCGATCATCGGCAGCACGGACCCGCTGGTCCTGGTGCTGGTGCCCCAGTCCCCGGTGACGAATGCCTTCATCCACAGCAGGTACTGCTCGGGCACGGATCGATCCAGGCCGAGCAGCTCCGTCTGCCGGCGCACGGCGCCGGGGTCGGTCGACTGGCGCAGCTTGGCGAGCGGGTCGAAGGTGGCCCGGACCGCCCAGAACAGGATGAAGGAGGCGATCACCAGCACGGGCAGCGAGTAGGCCAGGCGGCGCACGGTGTATCTCAACATGGGGTGTCCTCGGCAAGGAGTCGGGCGCCGGTCATTTCGCCAGCCCCCATTCGGCGAGGTTCCAGAACGGGCCCCGGACGGGGTTGATGCCGATCGGGCCGCCGACTCTCTTGCCGGTCAGCAGGATGTTGGGGACCGCGCCCAGGGGCAGCGAGGGCACGGTCTCGGCGAGCAGCTTCTCGGTCCGATGCGAGGCCTCCAGCCGGGACGTCTGGTCGACGTCGGTGCTGACCCTGGCGAGCAGCGAGTCCAGGCCGGGCACGTTCGCGCGGATGAAGTTGATGCCCGAATTGCCGTTGGCGTCGCCGGGGATCGCCGCCGAGCCGAAGCTGGCGTCCAGGGTGGGGTCGGGGAAGGAGTCGGTCAGCGTCCACAGGCCGAGTTGGAAGTCCCCGGCCGGAGCGACCTTGCCGAACAGGTTCGCGGCGCTGGTGTTCTTGATCGTCATCTTGAATCCGGCCTGGCGTAGTTGCGACTGCAGGATCTGCTCGGTGAGTTCGCGGCTCTGGTTGCCGGCGAGGGAGACGATGGTGAACTGCGCGGCACGGCCGTCCTTGGCCCAGATCCCGTCGCCGTTCCTGGCCCACCCGGCGGCGGTCATGATCTGCTCGACCTTGGCCGGGTCGCGCCGGTAGGTCGCGAAATCCTCGGTCGCGAACGCGGACACCAGGGGTGACAGGAAGCTCTGCGCGGGCGCGGTCACGCCCAGCGAGCCGAAGAGCTTGCGTACGATGGCGCCGCGGTCGATCGAGTAGGCGACCGCCTCGCGGACCGCCTGGGAGTCGAACGGGAAGGCCGCGTTGTTCATCCACAACGCCTGGAGGTTCCCGGTCCGGGTCTCCACCTGCATGTTCGCGCTGCCGCCGAGCGAGTTGATCTGGGCGAGCACGTCGAGCTGCGGCGTCGGGTAGAGCGCGTCGAGCTGACCGCCGGCGAACGCCTGGAACTCGGCGGCGGTGTCGGTGGTGAACTGGAACGTCACCTTGTCCAGGTGCGGTTTGGCGCCCCAGTAGCGGTCGTTGGGTACCAGGGTGACGGAGGTGCCCCGGATCCAGGAGGCGATCTTCCAGGGGCCGCCGCTGAAGGTGTAGCCGTTCTTCATCAGCGCGTTGCGGTCCTTGCCTTCGAGCAGGTGCGCCGGCAGCACTCCGTACTCGGCGCCGAACAGTTGTCGCCAGTTGGCGTAGGGGGACTCGAGGGTGACGATCGCGGTCCGCGCGTCCGGGGTGGTGATCGAGTCGATCAGGTCGTAGCCGGTCCGGGTGAAGATGTCCTTGCCGTCGCGGATCTGCAACGCGGTGTATTTCAGGTCCGCCGAGGTGATCGGTTGTCCGTCGGACCAGACCGCGGCGGGGTTGAGCCGGTAGGTGATCGTCTGCCGTCCGTCCACGACCTCGGTGGTGGGTGTGGAGGCCATCAGGTCGGACGCGACGGGAACCCAGTCGTCGTCCTGCCGCACGACGGTGAAGACCTGCGGGATCGTCTGGGTCTGCATGAGGTAGGTGCCCCAGATGGAGCCGGCGCAGGTGGAGAGCCAGTCGGCGCAGTCCGGCTCCTGCTCGGCGCCGATGACCAGGCTCCCGCCCTGCTTGATCGGGACGTTGCGAGTGGAGTTGCCCGGCGCCAGTGCCGGCGCGCCCGACGTGCATCCGGTGGCCACGAGAACCGCCAGTGCCGCGAGGGCACTTCCGATCGGGGTGCGGCGCCGTCCGGCTCGGGACGGCCTGTGGTCGTTTCGTGACTGAATCATGGTTTTCGACCTTCCCTGTACGGGATGTCCCCGGGAGTCGATGATCAGAGTAAGGAGACGTGAACCGCTTAGCAATACAAGTAGGCTAGGAGTTAGCCGATGAGATTGACTTGAAATGTGGCGAGGCTTTCGGCAGGCTCGACCCAGCTGCGCCCATCGGCGCCGAACCCCAGGGAAGGACCCGCATGAGCGCCCCGAAGACCGAGGACACGCCCGGCCCCCGACCGGAGGGTTCGACACGCCGCCGGCTCCCCCGGGACACCCTCAGCCGCCGGGTCATCCTGGACGCGGCCGAGCGGGTCGCCGCCCGCGACGGACTGGACGCCTTCACGTTCCAGTCCCTCGCCAAGGAGGTGAACGCCCACCCCACCTCGCTCTACCGGCACTTCCGCGACAAGGACCAACTGGTCCTGGAGTTGATCGACGACCTGCGGGCCCGCTCCTACGGCGGCCGGCTGGAGGCGACCGATTCCTGGCGCGAGGACCTGCGAACCCTGGCCCGCTACATCCACGAACACCTGCTGCGCTACCCGCAGTTCGCCGTACAGATGGCCGCGCGCACCACGCGCAGGCCCACCGAGTTCGCCAACGTCGAGTTCGCCTTGGACGCGCTGCTGCGCGCCGGCCTCGACGAGGAGGACGCGGCCATGTACCTGCGGGTGTTCGGGAACGTGGTTCGCTCGCTGGCCAGTATGGAGGCGGGCATGCTCGTCCTGGACCCGGAGACCCGCGACGGCGACACCCTGGCCTGGCAGTTGGAGTACCGCAGGCTGCCGGCCGAACAGTACCCGCGCATCGCCGCGATGAGCGGGCAGCTCAAGGACATCGGCGACCCGCAGGTCTTCGACACCGCCGTGGACCTGTTCCTCGATGCGATCGAGGCCCGTGCCGAGCAGGCTCGGAAGGGGAAGTCCGCGCCCGAGGGAGGGTGAGCCGACCCGGCCCGCATGCGCTTGGTACGCCGGCGGCCGGCGTGCGGCCGAGGCGGATGCGGCAGGCGCAGGATCGGTACGACTGCGGTCAGCGTACGGTCGCGGCGACGGCCGGTGCCCGGATCAGCCCGGCCACCAGCATCGCGCGCTCCGGGAGCGAGCCCAGGTCCACCCACTCGTGCCGGGCGTGCGCGCCGGCGCCCGCCGGGCCGAGTCCGTCCAGGGTGGGAATGCCCAGCCCGGCGGTGAAGTTGCCGTCGGAGGCACCGCCGACCCGGGCCTCCTCGATCGCGGCCAGCCCGAGCTCGCGGGCCAACCTTTGTGCGGCCAGCAGGAGTTGCGCCGACATGGCGCGTTCCAGCGGGGGCCGGTTGATGCCCCCGGCCAGTTCGACGCCGGCTCCCGGCAGCTTGGCGCACAGGATGCCCAGCGCCTCCTCGACCCGCTCCAACTCCCGCCGTTCCCAGGCCCGTACGTCCACCTCGACATAGGCGCACTCGGGCACGGTGTTGGTCGTGGTCCCGGCCCGACCCACGGTGGGGGTGACCGTGGTGCCGCGGCCGCTGTCGCCGAGCCCGTCGATCGCCAGCACCTGGTGCGCCAGCTCCACCAGGGCGTTGACGCCGAGTTCCGGCTCCAGCCCGGCATGGGCCGCGCGTCCGCGCACACCCAGCCGATACAGCGCCACGCCCTTGCGGGCGGTCTTGAGGGCCCCGTCCCGACCGGGCTCCAGCACCAGCACCGCCCGGCAGCCGGCCGCCGCCTCCTCGACCAACGCGCGCGAGGTGGGCGAGCCCTGCTCCTCGTCGCCGGTGACCAGCATCCGCACGTCGTCCGGGCCGCCCGCCAGTTCCAGCGCGTCCAGAGCCGTCACCAGGCCCGCCTTCATGTCGAACACCCCCGGCCCGGTCGCCCGTCCGTCCACCGCGGTGAACGGCCGCTCGGCGAGCGTGCCCAGCGGCCAGACGGTGTCGGCATGGCCGAGCAACAGCACCGGAGCCCTGGCCGGGTCGCTCACCCGCTCGTGCACGTACAGGTGCGGCACCCCGTCCCTGACCACACGTTCGGCCCTGCCCAGCAGGCCGTTCGACCACGCGGCCAACAACTCGTACAGCGGGTCCAACCCCGGCACGTGGCCGGACGGCGTCTCCAACTCGACCAGTTGCCGCAGCCGGCGCAGCGAGCGGGCGGTGTCGACGTGGGGGGAAGTGTTCAACGGGATGCTCCCGGTTCGGTGTTCCGACAGAACGAGATCAGGGCGTGCGCCACGTCGTGCGGTGCCTCCTCGCACAGGTAGTGGTCGGCGCCGACGGGTGCCGCTTCGACCTGGCGCGCATAGGACTTCCAGATGCGCGGCACGTCGAAGCCGCGCCCCACGTAGCTGTGCGTGCCCCACAGCGCGAGCAGCGGCGGCTCGACCATCCGGCCCCGCTCGCGGTCGTGTCGGTCGTGCACCAGGTCGATGCCGGCCGCGGCCCGGTAGTCGGCGCACGAGGCGCGCACCGTGGCCGGGTCGAAGCAGCGCTCGTACTCGGCCGTCGCCGCCTCGTCGACGGGCATCCCGCCGGCGTGGCGACCGGCGAAGCGGCTGCGCAGCCAGGACGGGGTGTCCGCCAGGATCAGCCGCTCGGGCAGGTCGGACTCCAGCGCGAGGAAGAACCAGTGGAAGTAGGTGGAGGCCATCGCCCGGTCCACGTTCTCGAACATGTGCAGCGTCGGCACGATGTCCAGGACCGCCACGGACCGCACCCGCTCGGGAGCGTCCAGCGCCATCCGGTGCGCGACGCGCGCACCCCGGTCGTGTCCGACGACCGCGAAGCGGGAAAAGCCCAGCGACTCCATCAGCGCGACCTGGTCGGCCGCCATGACCCGCTTGCTGTAGGGCTCGTGGGAGGCGGTGTCGGCGGGCTTGTCGCTGTCGCCGTAGCCGCGCAGGTCCGCCAGGACGACGGTGTGGCCCGCCGCGACCAGTTCCGGGGCGACCCGGTGCCACATGGCCGAGGTCTGCGGGTAGCCGTGGAGCAGCAGGACCGGAGGACCCTCGCCCGCGACGAGCGCGTTGATCCGCACGCCGTCGCGGGACGACGCGACGCGCCGCAGACCGGGCAGGCCGTGTAGGTGGCGCAGGAGGCGCAGGCCGGGCAGGTGGGGGTTTCGATCGTGCGGGTTCATCCGACCGTTCCGGTTCGGCGCAGCTCCGCGATGAAGGCGTCGCACACCTGGTCCGTCGACAGCGTGCCGCCCAGGTCGGGGGTGACCGAGCCGGCGGCGACCACCCGGTCCATCGCCCGGACGAGTTCTCCGGCCGCCTCCCGCTCGCCGAGGTGTTCCAACATCAGGGCGGCGGACCAGATCTGGCCGATCGGGTCGGCCGATCCGGTACCGACGATGTCCGGCGCGGAGCCGTGGATCGGCTCGAACATCGACGGCCCGCGCCCGGTGGGGTCGATGTTGCCGCACGGGGCGACGCCGATGCTTCCGGCCAGGGCGGCGGTCAGGTCGCTGAGGATGTCGCCGAAAAGGTTGGAGGCCACGATCACGTCGAACCGCGTGGGGTCCAGGACGAGCAGCGCGGCCAGGGCGTCGACGTGGTAGTGCGTGAGTTCGACGTCGGGGAAGTCGGCGGCGACCTCGGCCACCACCTCGTCCCAGAACGGCATGGTGTGCACGATGCCGTTGGACTTGGTGGCCGAGGCCACCCGGCCCGAGCGGGTGCGGGCCAGCCCGAAGGCGTAGCGGGCGATGCGCTCGACGCCCAGTCGCGTGAACACGGCCTCCTGCACCGCCAGTTCGTGCGGCCGGCCGCGGTACAACCGGCCGCCGATCTCGCCGTACTCGCCCTCGGTGTTCTCCCGCACCACCACCAGGTCGAACGGTCGCTCGTCGCGCAGCGGCCCGCGGACCCCGGGCAGCGTACGCACCGGGCGCAGCGAGACGAACTGGTCGAACTCGCGCCTGATGGGGATCAGCAGCCCCCACAGGGACACGTGATCGGGAACCTCCGGCGTGCCGACCGCGCCGAGCAGGATCGCGTCGGCTTCACGCAGTCGTTCGATGCCGTCCTCCGGCATCATCGCGCCGGTCTCGGCGTGGAACGCGCACCCCCAGGGGTGCTCCGTCCACGACAGTTCGAACCCGTGGGTCGCGGACAGTACGTCCAGGACCCGCCGAGCGGCCGGCACGGTCTCCCGACCGATGCCGTCGCCGGGAATCGCCGCGATCCGATATGTGCGCACCTGAGTTCCCCATCCCCTCGCCAGTTAGCAACACACCTAGCCTAGGAGATAGCCACAGTGAATTGCTAGAGGCGATCGCATGTCACCCGCGCCTCGCCCTCCTCTCCCGCTCGGCCGGCGCCGCGCCGGAGACGGCGCGTCATCGCTTCCCGTGTCGTCCACCGATGGGCGCAACCGCGCGCGCCATCGGCAGGCTCCCGGGTAAGGATGGCAACGATGCAGAGCTGCGCTGCCGGCACGCGGTGCGCACGGGTCGCCGGGAGATGTGAGCACATGACGATCGATCGACGCGCGTTTCTGACCGCTTTGGGTGTCGGCGGTGCCATGGCGGTGACGGGTGCGGCAGCCGCGGGGACGACGCGGGGCGCGGCGCCGGTGTTCGGCGGGCGGCCGGTGCCGGGCGGCGCCGGGCCGCGGGTGTCCGTGGCGGTGGTCGAGCCGCCGGACTGGTCGGCGTTGAAGGCGCGGCTCGACGGGCGGCTGCTGCTGCCGCAGGACCAGGGGTACGGCGTGGCCCGGCTCGGATACAACGAGCTGTACGACGACCAACTGCCGGCCGCGGTGGCCCGGTGCACCTCCGCGGCGGATGTGCAGAGTTGCCTGGACGCGGCCCGTGGACACGGCGTGCCGATCGCCGCGCGCAGCGGCGGGCACAGCTACCTCGGGTACAGCGTGCCCGACGGCGGGCTGGTGATGGATCTGCGGCCGATGGCGCAGGTCCGGGTGCGGCCCGACGGGACGGTGCGGGTCGGCGCGGGGGCCCGGCTGATCGAGGTCTACGCCGCGCTGGCGCAGGCCGGGCGCCTGATGCCGGCCGGCTCCTGCCCGTCGGTGGGGGTCAGCGGGCTGGCCCTGGGCGGCGGGATCGGGGTGTTGGCCCGCAAGTACGGACTGACCTGCGATCGGCTGGTCTCGGCGGAGGTGGTCACCGCCGACGCGCGGGTGCTCACCGCCTCCGAGTACTCCGAGCCGGACCTGTACTGGGCACTGCGCGGCGGGGGCGGCGGCAACTTCGGCGTGGTCACCCGGTTCACCTTCAGCACCGAGCCGGCGCCCGCGCTCACCGTCTTCTCACTGCGCTTCCCGGCCGCTGCGACCGCCTCGGTGATCGGGGCCTGGCAGCAGTGGATCGCGGACGCGCCGCCGGAACTGTGGTCGAACTGCGTGGTCTCCGGCGGCACGCCGCCGACCTGTCGGGTGGGCGGGTGCCATGTCGGCACCGCCGACGGGCTGAACCCGCTCCTGGACCGGCTGATCGCCGCCGCCTCCACGCAGCCGACCTCGCGCAGCGTGCAGGCCAAGAGCTATCTGGACGCGATGAAGTACATGGCCGGCTGCGCGAACGACACCATCGCGCAGTGCCATCCGACGTTCGAGGGCGGGCGGTTGCCGCGCTCGTCCTTCGTCGCCGTCTCCCGGGTGCTGCCCGCCCCGCTGGACGCGCAGCGGATGGTGCAGCTGATGGCCGGGCGTACCGGGATGGACCTGCTGCTGGACTCGATGGGCGGCGCGGTCGCGCGGCTCGCCCCCGACGCGACGGCCTTTCCGCATCGCTCGGCGCTGGCCACGGCGCAGATCTACGCGAGCACCACACCCGCCGGCCAGGCCGAGGCCACGGCCGCGGTGGATGCCGTCCGGGACGGGCTCGAAGCGCTGGGCGCGACGGGCGCCTACGTCAACTACATCGACGCGAACCTGCCGGACTGGGGTACCGCCTACTACGGCGAGAACCTGACCCGCCTGAAGGCGGTCTCGCAACGGTACGACCCGGACGAGGTGTTCACGTTTCCCCAGTCGGTGGCGCGGGCCTGAGCCCGTCCCACCACCTCGGCAGGATCGTTCGGCGCCCGGATCCGGGCGGCAACGCGGTTGCCGGATCCGCGCACCGAGACCGTCGGCCTTCGGTGTCCGGCACCGGATCGATCCTCAAGCCCCGGGGTCCGGTTGCACGGGTTCGGTCAAGTGGGCGCGGACGGCCTCCAGTTGGGCGGCGAAGGCCAGGCCCAGGAACAGCGCGATCGAGGTCAGGTAGGCCCACAGGATCAACGACACGAACGCGCTGAGGGGTCCGTAGACCGAGTCGAAGGAGCCGCTGAGCCGGACGTAGAGGCCGAGCAGCCACGTCAGCAGCACCCACAGCACCAGGTAGACGGCCGCCCCGAACGCCAGCCAGGTGAAGCCGGGTTGGCTGCGGCGCGGGGACCACCGAAACACCGCGGACGCCGAGATCAGCGCGAGCGCGACACCCACCGGCCAGCACAGGACGCCCGACACCGTGCGCTGCGTATCGCTCCAGCCGTATACGTCGGCGGCCGCCCCGACCATGTCGCGGCCGGCCACGGTCAACACCACGCCGAGCCCGATCGGCACACCCACCACCAGCGTCATCACCGCGGCGCGGCCGTACTTGCGCGCGAACGGGCGATCACGCTCGACGCCGTATATGCGGTTCGCGCCCCGCTCGATCTGGCTCATCGCGGTCGCGACGTTGACCAGCGAGAACAGCAGTCCGAGGGAGAGTGCGACCGCGCTTCCTTCGCCCGCGTCGCGCAGGGTGTCCTGCACGACGGCCGAACTCGGGCCCGTGGACAGCCGAGCGAGCGCGGCGGAGACGAACCGGCCGAATTTGTCGGTGTGCAGGACCCGGGAGAGTCCGACGACGGCGATCGCCAGCGGGACCACGGACAGCACCGTCTGCAGGGCGAGCGCACGCGAGTGGGTGAACCCGTCCGCGTACCGGAAGCGGATGAACGCGTTCCTGACCAGCTTCCACCCGCCGTAGCGGCGCAGCGTCGCCCACGCCTCGTCCCCGGAGAGTTCCTCGCCCATCATGTCCCGCGTCTGCGGAACCTTCATCGCTGTGCCCATGGACGGCTTCTGCCCGGCCCTCGCGAATGCAGCGCTCGGCGGCGGGTGGGTTTCCTTCTCGGACCGATCGTGCCGCATCGCCCGGGAGCCGGTCGCCACTCGGGAACCCCGCGGCGTCGGACGCCGGCCGACCCCGGGGGCAGCCCCGCGCGCACGCGTCGGAGGCAACTCGGGATCATGTATGCGAGTCGCGGTCGGTGGGGTCGGGGCGGGAGCGGATCGGGGACGTCGATGGCACATGTGGGTTCGGTTGTGCGGGTGACGGCGGCAGCGGTGGGAATGGCGTTGTTGACGGGGTGTTCGGCAGCCGTGGACCTGGCCGACGCGACCTCCGGGAACCTGTCGGGACTGGGCGACAAGGCGCTGCACGAGCGGATGCGCAAGGCGGTGAACGGTGTTCGCTACGTGCGCATCTCCGACGTTCGGGCGGCGACCACGAGCACCCGCACCGACGTGCATCTGGACATGCGGACCGGCGACTTCACCACCAGCGGCAAGGCGGCGAGCCACACCATCGAGATGATCAGCGTCGGCGGAGACCTCTACGTCAAGGCTTCGCGCGCCTATTGGCAGCGGCGCCTCGGACCCGACCGGGCAGACCTCGTGGCCGCGTTGGAGGGCAAGTACGGGCATGCCGCGGCCGACGACCCGGTGCGGTCGAAGATGGCGGCCACGGCCAAGGCGGTCGATCCCCGCACCGTCGTGGACAAGTTGGCGAAGGCCGATCGGCGCGAGGAGACCTTCGTCGACGGGCGTCGTATGGTCGTGCTCGCAGTGACCGAGTCGGGCGAAGCCGCCCGGATGTACGTCCCGGCCGACGGCCCGGCACTGCCCTATCAGGCGATCTCGCCCGACTCCGGATCGGACGACGGGGCCGTCACGGTGACCTGGTCGGAATACGACCGTCCCGTCGACATCAAGGCACCTGCCCGCGACCTCGTCGTCGAACTCCCCAACCTCGGCAAGGCGCCCGGCCCCGCACTGTGACCGGCGGGTGCGACGGAGTCTCGCACCGCGCTCACCCCGGAGGCCCGTCGTCGGGCGGCGGATGCGGGCCGCCGGGGCGTACGTGCGCCCGGATGCCCTGGAGGCCGAACAGGATGAGCAGCTCGACCGCGCCGCCGTCGGCGCTGCCCAGCCAATGCGGCAAGGACGTGTCGAACTCCGCTGCCTCACCCGCCGAGAGCGTCAGGTCGCGCTCGCCGAGCACCAGTCGTAGGCGACCGTTGAGCACGTACAACCACTCGAAACCCTCGTGCGTCTGCAGGGTCGGTTCGAGCGGTTTCGGCCGAGCCGGGATGAGCATCTTGAACGCCTGCGTCCCGCCCGGCCGGCGCGACAGCGGGACGAAGACCATCCCGAACCGCCGGATCGGCTTCAGGTGGATCCGCGGATCGCCGGTGCGCGGGGCGCCGACGAGCTCGTCCAACGGCACGTCGTAGGTCCGGGCCAGCGGCAGCAACAATTCCAGGGTCGCCCGGCGCTGTCCGCCCTCCAGCCGGGACAGCGTGCTCTCCGACACCCCGGTCGTCGCCGCGAGGTCGGCGAGCGTGATGCCGCGTTCGCGGCGCAGCGCACGCAGCCGCGGCCCCACCGCGTCGAGCACGTCTTCCGTTTCGAGGTCCACGGATCCATCTTGCCAGAACCGCAAGTTCTCGTGCCGTATCCGGTGCGCCTGGCAAGACTGAGCGTGTTCCCACGGAAGGAGACCCGATGAACACCCCTGATGCGGTCGCGTTCTGGGACGGCGTCTACGCGGACCGACCTACCGACCGCGACCCGCGGCCGAACGGCCGGCTCGCCGAGACGGTCGCGGACCTGCCGCCCGGCGACGTGCTGGACCTGGGCTGCGGCAACGGCGGCGACGCCCTGTGGCTCGCCCGCCGGGGATGGCACGTCACCGCCGTCGACATCTCGGCCGTGGCGGTCGACCGGCTCGCCGACCTCGCCCGCTCACTCGGCCTCGGCGACCGGATCGCCGCCGAACGGCACGACCTGCACGAGTCCTTCCCATCGGGCCGGTTCGACCTGATCTGCGCCCACTACCTGCACACCCCCTTCGGCCTGGACCGGGCCATGGTCCTGCGGGTGGCCGCGTACGCGCTGCGCCTGGGCGGGCGGCTGCTGGTCGTCGACCACGGCTCGACCGCGCCGTGGTCGTGGAACCGGGATCCGGACGCGCGCTACCCGACCCCGCAGGAGGTCGCCGCGGACATCGACCTGGATCCGGCGGCGTGGACGGTGGAACGGGCCGACTCACCCCGTCGGATCGCGACCGGACCGGACGGGCGTACCGCGGAGGTCACCGACCACGTCCTGCTCATCCGCCGCACCGGCTGACCCGGCCGCTCCCCCACCCGAAGACCACGACGCCCACCGCGCACACCGATCGACGGCACGACCGGGCGCCGACTCCCCCACCTTCGCCAGGACAGGACCCCATGATTCCCGCACCACGGCCGTCGTCGCGCCGCCGCCTGCGATTCGGGCGGACGGTGGCGACGATCGCGCTCGCCCTCGTGCTGACGAGCGGCGCCGCCGCCTGCAGCACGTCGCCCGACGACGTTCCCTCCTACGCCACGGCCACCCGGGACGATCCGAAGTTCAAGAACACCTTCCGACACGAGTTCGCCGACGTCGACGGCGTGCGGATGCACTACGTGACCGGCGGAAGCGGCCCGCCCGTGGTGTTGATCCACGGCTGGCCGCAGACCTGGTTCGGCTGGTGGCCGATCATGCCGGCCCTCGCCGAGCACCACACCGTCTACGCGGTCGACCTCCCCGGGCTGGGCGACAGCACGGGCACGCCGACCGGCTACGACAAGGCCACCCTGGCGCGGTACGTGCACAACCTGATCGCCGTTCGACTCGGGCTGCGCGACGCCCGCGTCGTCGGGCACGACTTCGGCGCCGCGGTGGCGTTCCAGTACGCCGGTCAATTCCCCGCCGACACGGCCCGGCTGGGCTACCTCGACCTGCCGCTGCCCGGGCCCGCGATCGATGCGCGCACCTACCGCTCCCTGAGCTGGCACATCGCCTTCCACTCCCAACGCCGGGTCCCCGAGGCGGTGGTCGGCGACGACGTCCGCGCGTACCTGGCCCTGTTCTACCCCCAGGTCTCGTTCGGGGGAACGGCGTTCGGCGGCACCTCGGAGCGATCCCCGTTCACCGACGCCGAGATCGACGAGTACGCACGGACCTACCGCCGGCCCGAGGCGCTGTCGAGCGGCTTCGAGCTCTACCGCGCCCTGGACAAGGATGTCGGCGACACCACGGCGGTGGCACCGACAGGTGTCCCGACCCTGCTCATGACCGCCCAGGGGCAGCTCGACCCGATCCGGGCCACCCTGGCCTCACGCATGACCAACATCGTGCGCGCGGTGGATGTGCCGAACGCGGGGCACTGGCTCGTCGAGGAGAACCCCCGTTTCGTCACCGAGGAGTTGCTGCGCTTCCTGGACGGATGACCCGCCCGGGCCCGGCGCGGGGTGCCGGGCGGCACCCCGCGCCGGTGCGGTCCCGTCGCATCGGGCGGCCCGAACCGGGCCGTGTCCGGCGAGATCGTCGGCAGTCGGCATGCTGCGGCAGAATTGGGCCGTGCCAACCACCGAATCGGACAGGATCGAACTGAGTGCGGACGAACTCCGTGGGATCGCGGGCTACGCCGCCGATTGTGCGCGCAGGGTGCTGTCGATCTTCGAACGAAGTCTTCCCGCCGACCCTCGCCCTCGCGACGCCATCGATGCCGCAGACGCCTTCGCCGGGGGTGGCCGGCGCACGGGCGCCCTGCGGCAGAGCGCGTGGGCGGCGTACAAGGCGGCGCAGGAAGCCGATTCACCCGCCGCGGCCGACGCGGCACGAGCGGCAAGCCATGCGGCCGCCGCCGCGTTCCTGCATCCCCGGGCGAGCGCCCATCAGGTGAAGCACATCCTCGGTGCGGCAGCGCATGCGGCGCGCGCGGAGGAGCTGGCTTCCGAAGAGGGCGGGCACGTCAGCGCGGAGACCCTGGAATGGGCGCGGCAGCACGCGCCGGCGGCGGTCACCGCGGTGCTCGCCCGACTGCCCGCCGCCCCTTCCGGGGGCGGGCGCGTGGGCGAGTTCACCCGCGATCTCGACGCCGCCCTGCGCGCCTGAGCACGGCGATCCCGAAGGCCCACCGAGATGACGCGTCGACGCTCCCGGTGGGCACGGGCGTGGGGATGTGCGGGTCAGCGGTAGCCGGTGGTGTCGGCGGGTTTGCCGGCGTCCTGGACTTCGACCATGTAGCGCCATGCGTCCGGGCGACTGCCGTCGAGGTCGGTGAAGCCGTATTCGTGGGCGAGTTCGCCGCTGGAGGTGGATCGGCCGTTCCACCGGGCCCGTTCGGGGTCCGAGGCCAGGGCCGCGACCGCGCGTCCGATGTAGGCCGGGGTCTCGGAGATGGCGAAGTGGGGGTGCTTGCCGAGTGCGTCGCGCCAGGTCTCCTCGGTGACGCCGAAGGCGTCCAGCATGATCTCCGAGCGCATCCAGCCCGGCGTCAGCGACAGTGCGGTCGCGCCGTATTCGGCGAGTTCCTTCGACTGTGCGAACGCGAGACGGTTCACCGACGTCTTGGCGAGGTCGTAGAAAAGCGAGATGCGGTAGTTCTCGGCGTTGTACCGGGCGGTGCCGTCGGTGATCTCGACGACGAGGGCTCCCGGTTCGCGGATCATCAGGGGTAGGGCGTGGTGGCTGGTGATGATGTGGGTGTCGATCGCCAGGCGCAGGATGTGCAGGCCGTCGTCGAGCGAGTGCTCCCATAGTTTCTCGTTCCAGCCGAAGAGCAGTTCGCCGCCCCAGATGTTGTTCACCAGCACGTCCAGGCGGCCCTGTTCGCGGTCGATGCGGGCCACCAGTGCGGCGACCTGCTGCGGTTCCAGGTGGTCCACCCGTACCGCGATTCCGTGTCCGCCCGCGGCGGTGACGCGTTCGGCGGTCTCCTCGATCGTCTCGTCGCGGTCGATCTCCGAGCGTTCGGATCGGGTGCTGCGGCCGGTCACGTAGACGGTGGCTCCCGCCGCGCCCAGCTGAGTGGCGATCCCCCGCCCGGCACCGCGCGTCGCGCCCGCAACCAGTGCCACCTTGCCGGTCAGTGTGTTGGTCATGCGAACGATCATGCCGACAATCCCTGACGAGGTGTGTCAGGGATTGTGCGTCGACCCCGGCTTCCACGGGTACCGGCGTCCTTTCGGCCACGGGAGCGCCGGGTGTGACCGAAAGTCATACACCACGGACTGCATGTAACGCAGATCACGTCGATGTTCACCCTTCGAGGCCACGAGACGACTCATCGTCATGCAATGATGTGCCATGTGAGATGTGAAATGTCACACCTCATCAAGAGCACCCGACTTCGGGTGCCACGACATCGGAGGACTCCCATGAAGTTCATGACGACCGCGGCAGCGATAGGCATAGCCGGCCTGAGCGTCATCGCCACCGCGCCGGTCGCCGGAGCCGACCCCGCCCCGACCACCGTGACCTGCGGCGCCTCCGGGCTCCAGTCCGGTCTGTCGACCAAGGTCTGCGCCGAGATCACCGGTGACACCGTCCGCCTCTTCGGTCAGGTCGGCCTTGCCGGCCCTCCGTCCCCCGGCAGTCCGCCGCAGCAGCCGCAGCCGCTGACCCTGCGCCTGTCCGGCAACGTGGCCGGCGTCTCGCTCGGCGCGGTGAATCAGGACGCGCTCTTCCACTACACGACGATCAAGGTCACCGGCGTGGGCGGCACCGTGCCGTGCGGTTCGACGGTGCACGGCAGCTTCAGCGTGGATTCCTACCAGTGGCCGGCGCGGCCGGTGACCATCGATCTCGCGATCCCCTGCTGACACCGGCTGATCCGACCGCAGGCGACGGCACGTCCGTGCCCCGTTAGCCGGACGTAGCCGGACGCGCAGCGCCACCCGGGAGCGCCCACCGCGTCGATCGGGTCCGGTCGACCTCGCCCGGCCGGACCGTCGCCGACGCCGGTGGCGCGGCGGGTGACCGCGCGCAACAGGGACCTCGGACTCCGCGGCCGAATCGCGGAGTCCGAGGTCCCCGGCGTTTCGGGGCGTGCGGTCGGGCCGTGCCGGAGGGCTGCCGTGGAACGGCCGAGGATCCGGTCGGCGCCGGCCGCACGGCCGGCACGTCTTCACGGCGACCGCCGCGGGCGGCCGGCGCTGCCGCCCTCAGGTGTCGAAGTCGACGGTCAGCGTGTCGGAACCGGGGTACGTCTGGCAGGTCAGGACGTAGCCGGCCTCGGTCTCCACCGGGTCGAGGGCGTAGTTGCGACGCATGTCCGCCGTGCCGTCGCGGACGAGGGCCCGGCAGGTGCCGCACACGCCGCCCTTGCACGCGAACGGCATGTCCGGGCGCAGCCGGCCGGCACCGTCCAGGATGCTGGTGTCGCGGGGCAGGTCGGCGACCGTGGAGCGGCCGTCCAGCACGATGGTCACCCGGCTCACCGGTCCGTCCGCCTTCGCGTCCTCGCGGTGGACGGCCGGGGGCGGTGTGTCGTCGGCGAAGAACAGTTCCTGGTGGACGCGTTCGTCGGGCACCCCGAGGGTGGCCAGGGCGCGCCGGGCGTCGCGGATCATGCCGTGGGGGCCGCACAACCACCAGTGGTCGGCACGGTCGACGTCGACCAGGCCGTCGATCAGGGCCAGGAGGCGGTCGTGGTCGAGGCGGCCGGAGAACAGGTCCGCCTCGCGGGGTTCCCGGGACAGCACGTGGGCGAGTTCGAAGCGTGCCGGGTGCAGGTCCTTCAGGTCGGCCAGGTCGTCGGCGAACATCACCGTGTCGGTGCGGCGGTTGCCGTACAGGAGGGTGACGCGCGAGCTGTCGTGGGCGGCGAGCACCGATTCGGCGATCGACACCATCGGGGTGATGCCGGAGCCCGCGGCGATCAGCACGTGGTGCGCGGGAGTGGACACGTCGGCCGTGAAGGTGCCGGTCGGTGCCATCACCTCGACGCTGTCGCCGGGTCGCACGTCGTGCACGAGCCAGGAGGAGAACAGTCCGCCGGGTACGACGCGTACGCCGATGCGCGGTCGGGTGCCGGCGGCGGAGCAGATGGAGTAGGAGCGGCGTTCGTCCGCGCCGTCGATCTCGCGGCGCAGCGTGAGCGACTGGCCGGGGACGAAGGCGAAGGTGTCGGCCAGGTCCTCGGGCACGTCGAAGGCGACCGCGGCGGCGTCCTCGCACAGCCGCTCTACCGTTGCCACGCGCAGGCGGTGGAAACGCGGGCGCCGGCGGGCGGGCGACGGCGCGGTGCCGGAGATCATGGTCGTCGGCTCCTGCATCAGATCTCCTTCATGTGCTCGAACGGCTCGCGGCAGGCGAGGCAGCGGCGCAGTGCCCGGCAGGCGGTGGCGGCGAACCGGGAGGTTTCCTCGGTGTCCGTCGAACCGCAGTGCGGGCAGGGCACGCGGCGGCGGGTCGGCAGCAGGTCCAGTGGGACGGGACCCGCGACGGGGCGCGGTGCGCCGCCGGGCGGGGCGATGCCGTAGCGGGCGAGTTTGCGGCGCCCGGCGGCCGTGATGCGGTCGGTGCTCCACGGCGGGTCCAGGACGGTGCGGATCTCGACGCGGGCGAATCCGGCGGCGTGCAGGCGGGCGGCGACCTCGGCGCGCATCTCGGCCATGGCCGGGCAACCGGAGTAGGTGGGGGTGAGGCCGGCGACGACGGTTCCGTCCGCGGTGATGTCGACGTCGCGCAGCACGCCGAGGTCGGCCAGGGTCAGGGCGGGCAGTTCGGGGTCGGGGACCTGTTCGGCGATGTGTCGGGCGCGGCGGACGTCCGACGCGACGCCCGCGGTCACCATGTCGCTCCCGGGTGGGCCCGGGCCAGGCCCTGCAACTCGGCCAGGAGCGGGGCCAGATGCTCGGTGTGCTCGCCGTTCCTGCCGTGGCCGGGCGGCGGCGCGGCGGCGGGCGGGACGGCCAGGCCGGCGACGTCCAGCACCTGGCGCAGGACCGTCCCGACCTCCTCGCGTGCGTCGTGCGCCTCGTACAACTCGGGCAGCCAGGGGGCGACTTCGTGGAGTGCGGTGTGCATGCGGCGGTGCGACTCCTCGGTGCCGTCGCCCAGCCGCACCGTCCACTCGGCGGCGTACTGGCGGTGGTAGGTCAACTCCTTGAC
This sequence comes from Embleya sp. NPDC050493, assembly GCF_044458105.1. Classification (NCBI taxonomy): domain Bacteria; kingdom Bacillati; phylum Actinomycetota; class Actinomycetes; order Kitasatosporales; family Streptomycetaceae; genus Embleya; species Embleya sp. NPDC050493. The sequence goes on along the minus strand of NZ_JBITHP010000014.1, from coordinate 194,914 downwards.
GCCCTTGGCGGCGATGGCCGCGAGCACCGGGTCGGGGGATGCCACCAGCCGGGTGAGGTGCGCGAGTCGCCAGGTGGACAGGAGCAGCAGCCGGGCGATGGTGAACGCGAAGTCACCGTTGGGGAGTTCGGCCAGGCGTACGTTGCGGAAGTCGGCCGGGTCGCGGAGGTAGGCGTAGGCGTCCTCGTCGCGACCGCTGCCGTCGGCCCGGCCGCAGCGTGCGTAGAGCAGGCGTGCCTGGCCGAGCAGGTCGAGGGCGATGTTGGCCAGGGCCAGCTCCTCTTCCAACTCGGGGGCGCGGGTGGTCCATTCGGCCAGCCGCTGGGCGCCGATCAGGGCGTCGTCGGCCAGCGCCAGGCAGCACGCGGCGAGTTCGACGGCGTCCACGTGTGCGGGCAGCGTGGTGTCCACGCCGTGCAGGGGATCCTCGAAGCCGGTGCCGAAGGCCCAGCGGGCGTCGCCGCCGTCCCCGTCGGCCAGGGACGGGTGGAGGTGGTCGTCGGGCATGACCTGCTCCTCAGATGTGGGGGACGTCGTCGGGGATGTCGTAGAAGGTGGGGTGGCGGTAGACCTTGTCGGCGCTGGGGGCGAAGAAGGGGTCCTTCTCGTCCCGACTGGAGGCGGTGATGTGCCGCGAGCGCACCACCCAGATGCTCACGCCCTCGTTGCGGCGGGTGTACAGGTCCCGGGCGTGGGTCAGGGCCATGCGGTCGTCGGCGGCGTGCAGGGAGCCGACGTGGACGTGGTTGAGGCCGCGCTTGCCGCGCACGAACACCTCGTAGAGGGGCCAGTCGGCCCGGGTGGGGGTGTCGTTCATGCCGCTGCTCCTGTCGGGGTGGGTGTCGCGGTGGTGTGCTTGGCCGCGTGGGCGCTCGCTGCCTCGCGGACCCAGGCGCCGTCCTCGTGGGCGGCCTTGCGTCGTCGGATGCGCGCGCTGTTGCAGGGCCCGTCGCCGCGGATCACGCGTTGCAGTTCGGCCCAGTCGGGGGTGCCGAAGTCGTGGTGTCCGCGGTCGGGGTTCCAGATCAGCTGCGGGTCGGGCAGGGTCACGCCGAGGGCGCGTGCCTGAGGCACCGTCATGTCGACGAAGCGTTGGCGCAGTTCGTCGTTGGTGTGGCGCTTGATCTTCCAGGCCATCGACTGTGCGGAGTTGGGCGAGTCGTCGTCGGGCGGGCCGAACATCATCAGGGAGGGCCACCACCAGCGGTCGACCGCGTCCTGGACCATGGCGCGCTGGGCCTCGGTGCCGCGCATCATCGTGGCGAGCTGCTCGTATCCCTGGCGTTGGTGGAAGGACTCCTCCTTGCACACGCGGACCATGGCACGTGCGTAGGGCCCATAGGAACTGCGGCACAGCGGGACCTGGTTGCAGATGGCGGCGCCGTCGACGAACCAGCCGATGACGCCGACGTCGGCGTAGCTCAGGGTGGGGTAGTTGAAGATCGAGGAGTACTTCTGGCGGCCGTCGATCAGGCGTGCGGTCAGGTCGGCGCGGTCTGCGCCGAGGGTTTCCGCGGCGGAGTACAGGTAGAGGCCGTGGCCGGCTTCGTCCTGGACCTTGGCGAGCAGGATGGCCTTGCGGCGCAGGGAGGGGGCGCGGGTGATCCATTCGCCTTCGGGCTGCATGCCGATGATCTCGGAGTGCGCGTGTTGGGCGATCTGGCGGATCAGGGTCCGGCGGTAGCCGTCGGGCATCCAGTCGCGGGGTTCGATGCGCTGGTCCCTGGCGAGGGTGGCCTCGAAGTGTCGGGCGAGGTCCGGGGGTACGTCGGGCGCGGGTGACGGGGGTGTGGGTGGTGTGGCCATCGAAAGATTCCCTACCGACCGTTCGTTCGGTCCATGATGTGGCGAAACCGGAGCCCGCGCGGGGCTTCGGGGTGGGTCAGTGTCCGTGGAAGGTGGGCCGGTCGCCCGCCAGGAAGGCCCGTACCGCCGCGCGGTGGTCCTCGGTGCGGCCCAGTCGCTCCTGGGCCGCCGCCTCCCGTTCGAGCACGTCGGCCGGGTCCGCCGGGTCCGCGAGTCGCAGCAGCGCCTTGACCTCGGCGTAGGCGGCGGTCGGTCCGGCGGCCAAGCGTCGGGCCAGGGCCAGCCCCTCGTCGGTCGCGGCACCGTCGGGCACGACGCGGTGCACGAGGCCGCAGCGCCGGGCGGCCTCGGCGTCGATCCGTTCGTCGAGGAGCATCAGGGCCGCCGCCCGTGCGGGCCCCACCGCGCGGGCCAGTGCGCCGCTGACGCCGGTGTCGGCGGCCAGGCCGATCCCGGTGAAGGCGGTGGCGAAGCGGGCGCTCTCGGCCGCGACCCGCAGGTCCGCGCACAGCGCCAGGCCCAGTCCGGCGCCGACGCAGGCGCCCTCGACGGCGGCGACCACCGGTTGGGGCAGCGCGTGCAGCGCGCTCACCAGCGGGTTGTACTGCGCACGCACGATGGCGAAGGCGGACGCGGGGTCGTGCTCCAGGGCGCGGGCGTGTTCCTTGAGGTCCTGGCCGACGCAGAAGTGCCGGCCCCGGGCGGCGAGCAGGACCGCGCGCACCCTGGCCCCCTCGTCGCGCACCCGACGCACGGCGGCGAGCAGTTCGCGGCGCAGCGGCGCGTCGAGGGCGTTCCCGGCGGCGGGGCGGCACAGTTCGAGCACGGCGACGTCGCCGTCGAGGGTGTATCCGACACGGGCGTCGTCCGGGGCGGTCTCGGTCACGGCCATGCGTAGAACCCCTGTCCGGTCTTGCGGCCCAACTCGCCGCGGGCGACCTTCTCGCGCAGCAGTCGGGGCGGTGCGAAGCGCTCGCCGAGGGTGGCGTGCAGGTGTTCGGCGATGGCCAGCCGCACGTCGAGGCCGACCAGGTCGGTCAGGCGCAGCGGGCCCATCGGGTGCCGGTAGCCCAGTCGCATGGCGTCGTCGATGGCCTCGGGGGCGGCGACGCCGTCCTCGACCATGCGGATCGCCTCCAAGCCCAGGGCCAGGCCCAGCCGGCTGCTGGCGAATCCGGGCGAGTCGTTGACGACGACGTCCTGTTTGCCCAGCGCGTGGGTCCAGTCCAGGGCGCGGGCGAGCACGTCGGCGGTGGTGTCGGGGGCGCGGACGAGTTCGACGAGTGCGGAGGCGGGGACCGGGTTGAAGAAGTGCATGCCCAGGAAGCGGCCGGGCCGGGTCAGGGCCGCGGCGAGGTCGGTGACGGACAGCGAACTGGTGTTGGTGGCCAGCACGGTGCCCGCATCGACGACGCGTTCGGCGGCGGCGAGCAGGCGGGCCTTGAGGGCGGCGTCCTCGGGGACGGCCTCCACGATCAGGTCGGCGTGCGCGGGCAGGTGTTCGACCGCGTCGACCGTGCTCACCCGGGCGAGCACGTGCGCGGGGGGTTCGGTGCGGGTGCCGCGTGCGGCGGCGCGTTCCAGGCCGACGGCGATGCGTTCGCGGGCCGCGGCGGCGGTGTCGGGGCTGCTCTCGACGATGGTGACCGAGGAGCCGGCGGCTGCGAACGTCTGCGCGATGCCGGCGCCCATGCGGCCGCCGCCGATCACGCCGACCACGGCGGGCGGGGCCGGTGGGGTGGGGCTCATGTGCGGCTCCTTGCGTCCAGGAAGCGGGTCATCCGGTCCTTCTTGTCCTGGCTCTCGAAGAGCACGGCCTGGGCCAGGTCGTCGGCGATCGGATGGGCGCCGGGCGCGTCGACGACGAGTTTGGTCAACCGCAGGGCGAGGGCCGAGGAGCGCGCCATGCGGTCCAGCAAGGCGTGCGCGCGGTCGAGGAGTTCGTCGGCGGGGACGACGTCGATCACCAGTCCCGCGGCCAACGCCGCGCGGGCGTCGAGGCGGTGGCCGGCGAGCAGGATCTGCTTGGCGACGGATTCGCCGACCAGTGCGGGCAGGAGCCGGCAGGCGCCGGCGGCGGCGAGGATGCCCAGGCCGGGTTCGGGGTTGCCGAAGACCGCGTCGGGGCCGGCGATGCGCAGGTCGCAGGCGTACGCCAGTTCGGCGCCGCCGCCCAGGGCCCAGCCGTCGACGGCGGCGACGGTGGGCATGGGCAGCCGGCGTACCCGTTCGAACAGGCGGCTGTTGATGCCCTGTAGGGCCTGGTCGCGACCGCGTTCGCGCAGTTCGGCGATGTCGGCGCCGGCGGCGAAGACGCCGCCGTGGCCGGTGAGCAGGAGCAGCCTGGGGTCGCGCTCCAACAGGTCGCACACGGCGTGCAGTTCGCCGATCATCCGGGCGTCGATGGCGTTGTGCTCGCGGGGGCGGCGCAGGGTGACGACGACGCGGTCCGCGCGCTCCTCGATCCGCAACGTGTGGTATTCGTGGGCCGGTTCGGGCGCGGCCCGGGTGCCGCTCATGTGCGCTCCACGAGCATCGCGACACCCTGGCCGACGCCGACGCACAGGGTGGCCAGGCCGCGCCGGGCGTGCTCGCGTTCCAGGCGTCCGAGCAGGGTCAGCACGATGCGGGCGCCGGTGCAGCCGAGCGGGTGGCCCAGCGCGATGGCGCCGCCGTCGGCGTTGACGACGTCCTCGTCCAGGCCCAGGCGCCCGACGACGGCCAGGGCCTGGGCGGCGAACGCCTCGTTGAGTTCGACCGCCGCCAGGTCGGCGATCCCCCATCCGGCGCGGGCGAGCACCTTTTCGGTGGCGGGCACCGGGCCCAGGCCCATCAGGTGGGGTTCTACGCCCGCGGAGGCGGAGGCGACGATCCGGGCCCGCGGGGTGAGGCCGTGCCGTCGCACGGCCGCCTCGCCGGCCAGGACCAAGGCGGCGGCACCGTCGGACAGGGGTGAGGCGGAGCCCGCGGTGACGATGCCGTCCGGGCGGAAGAGGGTGCGCAGGCCGGCGAGTTTGTCGAGCGTGGTGGTCGGGCGGGGGCCCTCGTCCCGGGTGACCGCGTCCGCTCCGACGGGCACGGGCACGATCTCGCGGTCGAAGTGGCCCTGTTCCCGGGCGGCGACCGCGCGTTGGTGACTGCGCAGGGCGAACGCGTCGGAGCGGGCGCGGGTGATCCCGTCCAGGGCGGCGACCTCCTCGGCGGTCTCGCCCATCGACAGGGTGATCCGGCCCGCGTCGGGCGGCGCGGCGCGATCGGCGGCGGTGAAGCGGGGGTTGGTGAAGCGCCAGCCCAGGGAGGTGTCGTGCACGGCGCCGGGCTTGGCCCAGGGGGTCCCGGGCTTGTCCATCACCCACGGCGCGCGGGTCATCGACTCGACGCCGCCGGCGACGACGAGGTCGGCCTCGCCGGCGCGGATGCTCTGGGCGGCGCAGGCGAGGGCGGTCAGCCCCGAGGCGCACAGCCGGTTGACGGTGTAGCCGGGCACGGTGTGCGGAAGGCCGGCCAGGAGCACGGCCATGCGGGCGACGTCGCGGTTGTCCTCGCCGGCCTGGTTGGCGGCGCCGAGGATCACCTCGTCGACGGCGTCCGCGGGGATGCCGGCACGGCGTACGGCCTCGCCGACCACGAGGGCGGCCAGGTCGTCGGGGCGGACCGTGGCCAGGGCGCCGCCGTAGCGGCCCTGCGGGGTGCGGGCGCCGTCGACGATGTAGACGGCCTCAGACACCGACCGGCTCCTTCGCGACGGGACGGCGGGATTGCAGGGTGGCGAAGCGGGCGGTGACGAACGCGGGGTCGGACAGGGTGGCGCTGGCGGCGGGGTTGGCGGCGCTGCCGTGGAAGTCGCTGAAGGCGGCGGACTGGTTGACGAACACGCCGCCGGTGAGGTTCTCCGACAGGTGCACGCCCGCGTCCAGGGCGGCCTCGCGGGCCGCGGCCAGCACGGTCTCGTTGGTGGAGTGCACGGCGGCGGTCAACGCGCCGTGCGCGCCGACGCACTCGCGCAGGATCGCCAGGCCGTGCTCGGTGGAGTCGGTGCCGATGACGAAGGAGACCGGCCCGAACCATTCCCGGGTGTAGGTGTCCCGGTCGGTGTTCGCGTCGAGGCGGGCCACCAGGGGCGTGCGCACGATCGCCTTGGGGTGCTCGGGGTGCGCGACCTCGGTCGAGGCGTGCACGGTGTGACCCAGGGCCGCGGCCGCTTCGAGGGTGTGCCGCACGCCGTCGTTGACGATCGCGCCGAGGGTGTGCACGGCGCGCGCGGGGTCGGCGAGCAGGCGGTCCAGTGCGGCGCCCAGGTCGGCGGCGAACTCGTCGGCGGTACGGGGGCCCTGGTCGGTCGCGAAGCCTTCGCGCGGGATGAGCAGGTTCTGCGGGGTGGTGCACATCTGACCGCTGTACAGGGACAGCGAGAAGGCGAGATTGCCCAGCAGCCCGCGATAGTCGTCGGTGGAGTCCAGGACGACGGTGTTGAGCCCGGCCTTCTCGGTGTACACCGCGGCCTGGCGGGCGTTGGCCTCGAGCCAGTCGCCGAAGGCGGTCGAGCCGGTGAAGTCGACGATGCGCACGTCGGGGTGCAGGGCCAGGGTGGCGGCGCTGCGGCCGTCGGGCGCCTCGGCGGCGAGCAGCACCACGTCCGGGGAGAAACCGGCCTCGGCCAGGACCTCGCGGGCGATGCGCACGGTGATCGCCAGGGGCAACACGGCGCCCGGGTGGGGCTTGACCACGACCGGGTTGCCGGTGACCAGGCTGGCGAACAGGCCGGGGTAGCCGTTCCAGGTCGGGAAGGTGTTGCAGGCGATCAGCACGGCGACGCCGCGTCCGACGGGGGTGAACGTCTTGTCCAACTCCAGCGGTCCGCCCTTGCGTTGGGGCTTGCTCCAGCGGGCCGCGACGGGGTGGCGCTTTTGTTCGGCCCAGGCGTAGGCGACCGCCTCCAGGCCGCGGTCCTGGGCGTGCGGGCCGCCGGCCTGGAAGGCCATCACGAACGGCTGCCCGGTGGTGTGCTGTACGGCGTGCGCGATCTCGAAGGTCGCCGCGTTCAGCCGGGCCAGGATCTCGGCGGCGACGCCGGCGCGGGTGTCGGGGTCGGCGGCGCGCCAGGGCCCGGCGGCGGCCTTCGCGGTGGCGACGGCCTGCTCCGGGTCGAGGCGCGGATAGGAGATGCCCAGCGCACGACCGTACGGGGAGGTCTCACCGGCGAGCACGCGGCCGTCGCCGGGGTGGTCGGGCAGCGCGAACGGGCGGCCGATCTGCTCCTGGAACGCCGCCTCGCCGAGGGCGGGGGCCTGCTCGCCGTAGACGGAGGTGCTCGGCGACTCGGGGTAGGGCGTCCAGTGGTCGCGGTGCGCGGTGGCGTGCACCGCCTGCTCCAGCAGCGTGCGATGGCGCGCGAAGAAGTCGGGGCGCTCGGAGTTCACGTCGGGCATGCGATCCACCTCTTGACATGCAGCGGTGATGCGGGACTGTTCGGTCCGGCGGACGTTACCGAATGTTCGGTCGGTTAACAAGGCGGTGGATGTGCCCGAAAGACTCGCCGGCAGGCCGCGCCGGGCGCGCGAACTGCGGCGATCGTGACCTGCGGCTGCTGACACAATGACCCGGTGAGCAGTACACCCGTACACAGGAACACCGGCCGCGTGGGCCGCCCCGGCTACGATCGCGACTCGCTGCTGGAGGTGGCGGTGGCCGCGTTCAACGAGCGTGGCTACGACGGCACCGGCATGGAGGAGTTGGCCAAGCGCCTGGGCCTGAGCAAGTCCAGCATCTACCACCACGTCTCCGGCAAGGAGGAGCTGCTCGGCCTGGCCCTGGGACGCGCCCTGGACGCCCTGTTCGCGGTTCTGGACGAGATCCCCGAGCCCGACACCTCGGCCACCGCCCGGCTGGAACACGTGGTGCACCGCAGCGTCGAGGTCCTCGCCGCCGAACTCCCCTACGTCACCCTGCTGTTGCGTGTGCGCGGCAACAGCCCCGTGGAGCGGCGGGCGCTGGACAAGCGCCGCGAGTTCGACCGTCGCGTCGCCGAACTGGTCAGCCGCGCCGCGGCCGAGGGCGGCGTGCGCGCCGACGTCGACCCGCACCTGACCAGCCGGCTGCTGTTCGGCACCGTCAACTCCCTGGTCGAGTGGTACCGCCCGGACGGCGACCTGCCGGTGTCCGCCCTGGCCGGCGCCCTGACCACGGTCCTGTTCGACGGCCTGCGCGCCGCGCCCGGGAGGCGGCCCTAACCGGCTCCGCGGCGGGCCACGACCCGCCGCCGGCACCGCCCCGGCCGGCGCGACATCGATCCGGGGTCCGGGCCGTGTCCGGCGGATCCTGGTGGATGAGGTCGCGTCGTCCGGTGCCGTGGCTCGGCGTGCCGGAGAAGCAGCCGCACAGTGGTTCCATTCGGCTGTTTCTCCGGTGCGGCGAGACGCGGTGGCAGGCGGCGCGACCCCACCAGGATCCACCGGACACGGCCCAGCCCGCGGGCGTGCTCACGCCTCCCAGACGGCGCCGCGGCCCGGCGCCTCCTCGAAGACCAGCCACGTGCGGGTGGAGCGCACGTTGGGGATGCTCTGGATCTGCTCCAGGACCACGTCGCGCAACACGGTGTTGTCGGGGGTGCGCACCAGGGCCAGCACGTCGTAGTCGCCGCCGACCAGGGCCAGGTGCTCGATGTAGGGGATCTCGCGCAGCCGTTCGCCGACCGCGCGCCAGGCGTTCTGCTGGATGGTGACGGTGACGTACGCGGTCGTGCCCAGGCCCACCCGCTGCGGGTTCAGGCGTGTGGTGAAGCCGGAGATCGTGCCGTCCTCGACCATGCGGCCGATGCGGGCGTAGGCGTTGGCGCGGGAGATGTGGATGCGCTCGGCGAGAGCGCGCACGGATATCCGTCCGTCCGCGACGAGTTCGGCGATGATCGCGCGATCGGTGGCATCCGGGGCGCCGGCCAAACGTCCCGGCTCGGGACCCGTCGAAGCTTCATTCTCGGACATTCGGCTCCCATGAGTGTCTGGTCGCGACAATTTATCGCACGATTCCGGAAATCCTTGAACAGAACTTCGACCGGATGGAGCATTCACCTGTCAAACGTCCAACGAAAGGGAGCGTCTTCGATGTCTCCGATGTCCGCGACGGCCCTGCGCCGGGCGATGCAGAGCTTCCTTCCCTCGCTCGCCCCGGTGCGCTTCGTCGCCGAGGACGGCACGGCCGCGCCGGAGCCCGCCGGATACCCAGCCCCGGACGACACGCACCTGCGCGAGGCCTACCGGCGCATGGTGCTCGGGCGCCGGTTCGACACCCAGGCCACCGCGCTCACCAAGCAGGGCCGGCTCGCCGTGTACCCCTCCAGCCGCGGCCAGGAGGCCTGCCAGATCGCCGGCGTGCTCGCGCTGCGCGAGGACGACTGGTTGTTCCCGACCTACCGCGACTCGGTGGCCCTGGTCTCGCGCGGCGTGGACCCGGTCGAGGTGCTGACGCTGCTGCGCGGGGACTGGCACTGCGGCTACGACCCGGTGGCCACCCGGGTGGCGCCGCAGTGCACGCCGCTGGCCACCCAGGTGCTGCACGCCACCGGCATGGCCGAGGCGATGCGACGCAGGGGCGAGGACCGGGTGGCGATGGCGTTCATCGGCGACGGCGGCACCAGCGAGGGGGACTTCCACGAGGCGCTCAACTTCGCGGCGGTCTTCCGCGCGCCGGTGGTGTTCTTCGTACAGAACAACAAGTACGCCATCTCGGTGCCGCTCGCCCGGCAGAGCGCGGCACCCGCGCTGGCCTACAAGGGCGTCGGGTACGGCGTGCGCTCCGAACAGGTCGACGGCAACGACCTGGTGGCGGTGCTGGCGGTGCTGACCGCGGCGGTCGCCCACGCCCGCGCCGGGAACGGCCCGTTCCTGGTGGAGGCGCACACCTACCGCATGGACGCGCACACCAACGCCGACGACGCGACGCGCTACCGCGACGCGGCCGAGGTGGAGACCTGGCGCGCGGCCGACCCGCTGGCCCGCCTGGAGGCGCACCTGCGCGGACGGGGCCTGCTCACGGACGAGGACGTCGCGGCCGACCGGGACGCCGCCGAGGCCTTCGCGGCCGACCTGCGCACCCGGATGAACATCGACCGCGAGGCCGACCCGCTCGAACTGTTCGACCACGTCTTCGCCGAACCGACCCCGCAACTGCGCGAGCAACGTGCCCTGCTCGCCGCCGAATCCGCTGCCCAGGAGGCCTGAGATGGCGACCCTCACGATGGCCCGGGCGCTGAACACCGCCCTGCGCGACGCGTTGACGGCGGACGAGCGGGTGCTGATCTTCGGTGAGGACGTCGGCCCGCTCGGCGGCGTCTTCCGCATCACCGACGGCCTCACCCGCGACTTCGGCGAAGAGCGCTGCTTCGACACCCCGCTCGCCGAGGCCGGCATCGTCGGCCTGGCCGTGGGCATGGCGATGGGCGGCTTCAGGCCCGTGGTGGAAATGCAGTTCGACGCCTTCGCCTACCCCGCCTTCGAACAGATCGCCTCGCACGTCGCGAAGCTGCGCAACCGCACCCGCGGCAGGCTCACCCTGCCGATGGTGATCCGCATCCCGTACGCGGGCGGCATCGGCGGCGTGGAACACCACTGCGATTCGAGCGAGGCGTACTACGCCCACACGCCCGGGTTGAAGGTGGTCACCCCGGCGACGCCCGAGGACGCCTACTGGCTGCTGCGCGATGCGATCGAGGATCCGGATCCGGTGGTGTTCCTGGAGCCGAAGAAGTTGTACTGGGCGAAGGAGGAGGTCGACGTCGCCGCGCGCGGCGCCCGCGAGTTCGGTCGCGCGGTCGTGCGCCGCGAAGGCTCGGACGCGACGCTGGTGGCGTACGGGCCGTCGGTGCCGGTGGCGTTGGAAGCGGCGGAGGCGGCGGCGCTGGAGGGTCGCAGTCTGGAGGTCGTGGACCTGCGCACGCTCGTGCCCTTCGACGACGACACGGTGGCCGCGTCGGTGCGCCGAACCGGGCGCTGTGTGGTGATCCAGGAGGCCCAGGGCTTCGCGGGGATGGGAGCCGAGATCGCGGCCCGGGTACAGGAGCGTTGTTTCCACTCGCTGGCCGCGCCGGTGTTGCGCGTGGCCGGGTTCGACATCCCCTATCCGCCGCCGAAGCTGGAGCATGCGCATCTGCCGGGAGTGGATCGTGTGTTGGACGCCGTGGACCGGCTCCAGTTCGACGACACCCCGGACGTGCGACACCTCGTCAAGGGGGCGGCGTGAACACCGACACGCTCCGGGCGCAGGTCTTCCTGCTACCCGATCTGGGCGAGGGCTTGACCGAGGCCGAGATCGTCGAGTGGAAGGTCGCCGTCGGCGACACGGTGGACGTCGACCACATCGTGGTCGAGGTCGAGACCGCCAAGGCCGCCGTCGAGGTGCCCGTGCCGTACGCGGGCACGGTGTTGTGCCTGCACGCCGAGGCCGGCACGGCACTCGCGGTGGGCCGGCCGCTGATCACGGTCGGCCCGGCGGGCGGGGAGACCGGCGTGGATCCCGGGGGCGTTGGCTCCGGTGGTGTGGACTCCGGTGCCGTGGGTTCTCGCGCGGGGGACCCGCGTGTCGCCGATCCCGGTGTTGCGAGTCCCGGTGCCTTGGATCCCGGCGCCTTGGATCCCGGCGCTGCGGACCGCTATCGCGAGGAGGAGCAGGCGGGCTCCGGAAACGTCCTGATCGGCTACGGCACCGGCCACGCCCCGGCATCCCGGCGGCGGCGTCGAGGCTCGGCCTCCCGCCCCACCGCCCTGCCGGGCCCGCGAGTCGGCGACCGGTCCGCACCGAGGCGGGATGTACGGCCCGCCGGCGGCCATGCGCCGGCGCCGGAATCGGGCCGGGCATGCCTGGTCATCTCCCCGCTGGTGCGCAGGCTGGCCCGTGATCACGGCATCGACCTCACCCGGCTGACTCCCGACGGCGCCGACGGAATCGTCCGCCGCGTCGACGTGGAACAGGCCATCGCCCTTGACAAGCAGGCGAGTTCGCCCGCCCCGAGCGAACCGCTCGGCGCCTCGGGCGTGGAGCGCATCCCGCTGCGTGGCATCCGTCGTGCGGTCGCGCACAAGCTCGCGCGCAGCCGGGCCGAGATCCCGGACGCGACGACCTGGGTGGACGTGGACGCCACCGCGCTGCTGGCGGCCAAGGACGTGCTCCAGGCCGCGCATCCGGAGCAGCGGATCGGCCTGTTGGCGATCCTGACCCGAATCTGCGTCGCGGGCCTGCGGCGCTTCCCGGCACTGAACTCCAGCGTGGACACCGCCCGCGAGGAGATCGTGCGCTTCGCGCACGTGAACGTGGGCTTCGCCGCGCAGACCGAGCGCGGCCTGGTCGTGCCCGTGGTGCGCAACGCCCACACCCTGACGACCGCGCAACTCGCCGCCGAGCTGGCCCGGTTGACCGCGCTGGCCCGCACCGGCAGCCTGCCGCCCGAAGCGCTGACCGGAGGCACGTTCACGCTCAACAACTACGGCGTGTTCGGCGTGGACGGCTCGACCCCGATCATCAACCATCCCGAGGCCGCGCTGCTGGGGGTCGGCCGCATCGTCGACAAGCCCTGGGTCGTCGACGGCGCGCTCGCCGTACGCAAGGTCACCCAACTGTCGCTGAGCTTCGACCACCGGGTCTGCGACGGAGGTGTGGCGGGCGGCTTCCTGCGATACGTGGCCGACTGCGTCGAACGCCCGGCGACACTGCTGGCCGACCTCTGAGCGCTCCCCCGCCTCGCCGGCGCGGCCCCGTTGGGGCGGGGCGTTGGGGCGGGGGCGTTGGGGCCGCGTCCGGCCCGCGCTCACATGGCGCGGGCCGACGGCGGATGGGGTGCGGACGCGGTCGTGCGGGCCGGGGTCGGCGATCTCCGCGGCCCGGACGGAGTGTCCGGCCGTGACGGTGGCGAGGTCGCCGGGTGCGTACATGGGCCGACGGTGGGCGTACGTCAGTGAAGGAGCAGGCCGGCGAGGAGGAGTTCGACCATGCGACGGGCGTCGTAGCGGGAGTCCTTGGTCGCGCCGATGCACAGGTTGCCGACGGCGAACATCAGCTCGAAGGCCCGGATGTCGGGGCGGATCTCGCCCGCCGCCGCTGCGGCGTCGAGCAGATCTGCGCAGACGGGCACGAGGCGGTCGATGAAGTAGGCGTGCAGGGTCGCGAAGCCGGCGTCGTCGGACTGTAGTGCCTCGGCCAGGCCGTGCTTGGTGACCAGGAAGTCGACGAAGAGGTCGATCCACCGGGTCAAAGCGGTGTGCGGTGACGTGCCGCTCGCCAGCAGGGTCGGGCCCGCCTCGGCACACGCCTCGACCTGGTGTCGATAGACGGCGACGACGAGGTCGGCCCGCGTCGGGAAGTGGCGGTAGATCGTGGCGACGCCCACGCCGGCCCTGGCCGCGATGTCGCGCACGGGCGCATCGACGCCGGACGCGACGAAGGCCGCGCCGGCCGCCTCCAGCAGCGTCTCCTCGTTGCGCCGGGCGTCGGCCCGTTTCCTGGGGGCCGTCGATCCCGATTCGCTGCCGATGTCGGGCATTGTGCAGTTGCCTCCGTCGTTCGGTTGCCAATCAGAACATTGTTCCGTATCGGCATTACCGGAACATTGATCCGTTTATCCATGATGTCAGAACAGGCATCCCCTGACCAGGCACACCGCACCCGCTCACGCGCGCACCCCCGCTCCCCCTCGAACGGTTCGCCCTCCTCCGACACCTCGCCGGCGTCAACCGAAGAGCGCCGCCAGTCGCCGACCCGCCTCGCGCGCCGTCGGCTCCGGGTCGGCGCCCGCGATGACCGCGGTCATCGCGAATTCCAGGATGCGCCAGGTCTGTTCCATTTGCGGGAACGACGGCATCGGCGTGGCCGCTTCGCACAGGCTCAGGTATCGCCGGATCGCGGGTGCTCGGCCTACGGCCCCGCGCAGCGCGACCGGTGCGCCCAATCTGTCGGAAAGGGTCGACATGACGTGCTCGTGCGTCACGTAGTCGGCGATCAGATCGTGTGCGATCACCTTGTTGGCACCATGCTTGGCCATGAGCAGCCCGTGTACCAGGCTGAAGGAGGAGGCAGGTCGACCGGTCTCGAACGGCGGTACCGGGTCGACCTCCACGGGGATCGTCGTGGCCAATACCAAGGGGAGGGCGTCCGTTGTACTGAGCAGGTACGGGGTGCGTTCGGAGACGAAAGACCGGAAGGCTGCCTCGCGGTCCATCGACCGGCGCAGCAGGCCGGTACCGGCCTCGCCCAGGGCGTGCAGGCGTCGGAAGGCCGCCACCGACTCCGGCGTGGCCAGACCGAGTACGGTCGGATCCCACCGTCCGTCCGGGGTACGGCCGAACAACCACCCGCCGGCACTCGTGAACAGGGGCCAGATCTGGAACGGATCGCCGTGCTCACCGACCCGCACCCCGCAGACGTCGTCGACTCGACCGGCACGCCGTAACGCTTCGCCCGTGGCAACCAACTCCTCGAAACTGGCCGGTGGTTGCGGCGCGAGACGGGTGTTGCGGATCAGTGCCACGGTGTCCACGGTGGACGGAACTCCGTACAGCCGACCGTCCACCGTCAACGCATGCAACGCCCACCGGGGCAGTACGTCCAGTTGATCGCCGGCCAGGACGGTCGGCTCCACGACGTCGCGAGCGATCAGGGCGCCGATCCAGTCGTGTGGACAGACCATCACGTCGGCGACGGAAGGCATCTCCACGTCGGCCATGAAGCGCCGTTGCGGGTGGCGATCGGCGTCCGCGTCGAACGTGACCGTCACGCCGTAGGCTGCCAGGAAGTCGGCCCGGAACTCGGAGAGCACGGATACCCGCGCCGGATCCGCCTTGATCCGCAATTCGGGCCGTACCGCGACCAGGGCGCCGTACTGGTTGCGCAACCAACGTACGCCCGCACCGTCCGTGAAGGTGAGTTTGACCCGCCGGGCGGTGTCCGGTGGCGCGGCGGAGATGTCGACCGGGCAGAAGCGCGGCTGTTCGGCCGGTGGGATCACCATGTGGTGCACCTTGGCTTGGTCCGAATGGTCGTCCGGGCCGAGCACGGTGACATACACCTGGTAGACGGGCGCCTCGGAGGCGTTGCGTACGAACGTGCCCCACCGTCCGTCCGGGGCCTGCCCCCACCAGGCCGACAGCCGGGTGGCCTGGGCAGCCCGTACCGACGCCAATTGACCGTGTCTGATCTCGGCGTTGATGCGATCGCGCTCGGACTCGATGCGAAAGGTCCTGCGCGTGACCACCAGGGCCACCGCGCCGAACGCCAAGGCGAACAGCGAGCCGGCCGCGGACAGCCAGTCGGGAACCGCACCCCAGTCGACGTCCATCCGCCCCCTCCGGGCCGCCGTGATCCGAACCGACCGGTCACGAGCCGCATCGACACGGTAACCCCATGTTCGGTGCGGGCGACGGGGATTGGCGGGATCCGGGTCGGGCGGGAGACCCGACCGCCGGTCGCGTCGCGCTTCAGCGGCCGGCGTCGACCGTCTCGGAGCCCGGCGCGGCGGGTTCGACGGGAAGGGGATGCCGAGTCTCGGACACGCCTTGCGGGCGTCGTCGAGCCGGCGGATCGTCTCTCCGGCGATGTCCTCCCGGCCCGGAACATCCCTGTGAAGACAGGCAGTTGCCGACGAAGAGGCAATGAGGCGGTGCGGCGGACGGTCGGGCGAGGGGCTCAGTTCGCCGGCGCGCCCAGGGCGGCCATCATCCCGAGTCCGTCCGAGACCACCCAGTACTCGGCGAACCGGCCGTCGGCGACGCGGAAGATGTCGTGCCCGACAAAGGAGGTCTTCGTACCCGCCGGGACCGTGGTACCGGGGATTCCGCCGCGGTATTCACCGTGGAAGGTCCACCGGGCGGAGACCATGTCGCCGCTGACGAGCGGGCCGAGGTCGAGCGTGTTCTTGATCGAGCCGAAGTAGGTGTGCGATCGGCGCACCTGTTCGACGAAGCCCTCGGGGCCGTGCACGTCGAAGGCGGGCCAGTGACCGACGGCGTCGGGGGCGAGGATCTCCTCGGCGAGGCGGAAGTCGCCTTCCCACAGATCGAAGAGCCAAGTGCGATAGAGCCGTGCGATATCAGTCATCGCTCCAGCATGTGCAGCAGGAAAAAGAGCGTCAACCGCAGGCCGCTCCCGCCGTCGGAGGCCGGTACCCCTCCGGGTGCCGGCCTCGAACGACCACTCGGGACCGGCGATGGGGATGATCGCCGGGCGCGCGTCGGGTTCAGGTGTAACGCGCCGTGTCGTGCACCGCGCCGAAGCGGGGAAAGATCCTGTCCACGGTGAAGTCGTGTTCGTCGGCCGCGAATCCGGACATGGCGTCGGCGACGAACTCCACCTCGTAGTCGTGGTCGCTCGCGGCCCGCGCGGTGGATTCGACTCCCATGGTGGTGACCAGGCCGGCGAGCACCACCGTGTCCACGTCCCGCTCGCGCAACCGCTCGTGCAGGTCGGTGCCGTGGAATGCGCCGACCGTGTGCTTGACGACGACGATGTCCCCGGGGTGAACCAGGCCGTCGGCGAAGCCGCTTCCCGGCGGCTGCTCGCTCACGTTGGGTCTGTCGACGCGAACGAGCACCACCGGGCGCCGGTCCGCCCGGAACGCGTCGGCCAACCGGCGGCAGCGGGCGAGTACTTCCGCACCGGAGTGCGGTGCCAGGGGCAGGGCGAGGATGCGGGGCATCAGGTCGATCAGGATCAGTGCGGTGGTCACGCGGATGATCGTAGGCCGGGGCCACGGAACGTCGTCGGGTCGTCGGTCGTGACAGTGGGGATCAGCGGCCGTTCGCGATCAGTCGGGCCGCCACGGCTCGGCCGTGGGCGAGTGGGTCCGGTTCCCACCCGCGCAACAGGCCGGCCATCGCGCCGTCGTACACGAGCAGTACGTCCACGGCCAGGGCGGCGGGGTCCGGGCCGCCGACCGCGTCCGTGAGCAGGGTCAGCCTGGTGCCGAGCAGGGCCGACTCCGCGGCGAGTACCGCATGGGCGGGATGCTCCGGCGACGGGAGTTCGGTGCCCGTCGCGAGGACGGCGCAGCCGCGTGCGGGGATGTGGCGGTTGCGGTAGGTGGCGACGGCGTCGAAGAGTGCCGGCAGCTTGCCGGCGGGGGTGTCCGCGGCGTCCACGGCCTCCTGCCAGATCCGGTCCCAGCGATCCAGGCGGCGTTGCAGCGCGGCGGTGATCAGACCGTCCTTGCCGCCGAAGTGTGCCACCTCGGTCGTCACATCTCGCCCGCCACGCCGGCGTCCGGGGCGCCGTCGGCCGGAGCCTCGGGGCGTACGGCAGTGCCGAGGATGTGGCTCGCCGCGGGTGTCGGGACCCGGGTGTCCGGAAACGCGAAGCGGTCCAGCTCGGTGATCGCGAAGCCGGCCCGGCGGATCGCGGCCTCGGTGTCCCGTCCGGTGTGACAGCCTCCGCACAGCAGCGGCCACACCGTCGCGTCCACCACCCGCTGCACCCGCCGCATCCGCGTACCGCGCGCCCGCACGTGCTCGAAGAACCGCAGCCGACCACCCGGCCGCAACACCCGGTACGCCTCGCCGAGGGCCGCATGCGGGTCGGGCACCGAGCACAGCGTCAGACAGAACACCACGGCATCGAACGCCCCGTCCTCGAACGGCAGCCCATCCGCCAGGCCGTCCCGGACGTCCACCGGCACCGCCGCATCCCGGGCGGCCTCGACGGCCAACGCCCGCAGCCGCGGCTCCGGTTCGACCGCCACCACGCGCGCCACCGACGAGGGATAGTGCCCGAGGTTCGCGCCGTGCCCCGCACCGATCTCCAACACCTCACCGGCCAGGCCGCGCAGCAGTCGGCTGCGGTGCTCCCCGATGCCCGCCTTCTCCAGCCCCGGTCCCGCCACATTCGCGTAGAACCGCGCGAACACCGGCCTCCGCACCGCCCGAGCCTGCGACCTCGGCATCCGCCGGCACCACCTTCCCTGCAACGCGCGACCGGCATGCCGGGTGCCGGCCGGCACCCGGCGAACTCCATGCACGATAACGCAGTGACGGCGCCGGCGAGGCCCGGCGCTCCCGGCCGAGATCCGCCGGACACGTTCGCCGCCGCCGGCGGCACGCGGGCCGCAGAACGGACCGGCTCCCACCGAATGCGCGGTCGGGTGGCGGTGGAGCGTCCTCCGCCTCCGCGTCGGCGGCCGCCGGGCCGCGAACGCGGCCACGAATCGGGCCGATGTCGGACCGGTCTGGCACCGTGGTCCGCATGGCCTCACCGCTCAAGGACATGATCAACGCGACCTCCGTCGCCGCTCTGGCCGACGGAGTCGCCGCCGCCCGCGGCGTCTTCCCCCGCGACCGCTTCGTCGCCCGCGCCCTCGCCGGGCTGGACGGGCTGGAGCTCAAGGCCCGTGTCGGCCACGTCGCCCGCGCCCTGCACGCGAGCCTGGACCTGCCCTTTCCGCAGGCCGCGCCGGTCCTGCGCGAGGCCACGACGCACACCGGCCTGGACATGTGGAGCGGCTGGCCCGCCACCGACTACGTCGCCACCCACGGCGTCGAGCACCTCGACGAGGCCATGAACACCCTCGCCGTGATCACCCCGTTCGCCACGGCCGAGTTCGCGGTACGCCCCTACCTCGACCGCTACCAGGACATCGCGCTGAAGATCGTCCGGGACTGGGCCGACGACCCCGACGAACACCTGCGTCGCCTCGCGTCCGAGGGCACCCGTCCGCGGCTGCCTTGGGGTGCGCGCGTGCGCTGGCTCATGTCTCCCGGCCCGACGCTGCCGATCCTGGAGCGGCTGCGCGACGACCCGAGCGAGTACGTACGCCGCTCGGTCGCCAACCACGTCAACGACATCGCCAAGGACCATCCCGACACCGCGCTGGCCGTGCTGCGCCGCTGGCACGCCGAGGGCGGCGAGCACACCGACCGCGTCGTGCGCCACGCCGCCCGGGGTCTGCTGCGGGCCGGCCATCCCGAGGCACTCGGCCTGGTGGGTGCGGCGCACGGCAGCGGCACGGTCGAATCGCTGGTGGTCGCGGACACCGTCGTGACCGGCGACCGTCTCCCGTTCACCGTCACCGTGCGCGCCGAGGAACCCGGACCGCTGCTGCTGAAGTACGCGGTCTGCCGCGACGGTTCCCGCCGGGTGTTCCACCTGGCCGAGCGGGTCGCGCAGGGCGCCGGGGACACGTTCACGCTGGCCAGGGCACATTCGTTCCGCCCGGTGACCACCCGCGCCGAACCGCCCGGCCCGCGCGACCTGGAGATGATCGTCAACGGCGAGGTCCGCGCCACGGCGCCGTTCACGCTGCTCCCCTGACACCCGCCGGCCCGAGACGCCCGTCGGGCCGGCGATCAGCCCAGATAGAGCGGGAACTGCGCCGCCGTCTCGCCCAGTTCGGCCTGTTCCACGTCGGTCGGGGCGCGCCGTCCGGTGCCGATCAGCAGCGCGTCCTTGTCGGAGAACGACGCGGGGAAGGCCACCCCCGCGATCCTCTCCAGCAGCTCGCGCGTGCGGGCGAGACCTTCCGCGGGCGGCCCGGCGGCCTTCGGCAGGTGCGCGATCAGGTCGAGGTGGTGCAGCGTCCACTCCAGGACGTACGCGTCGAGATAGTCGGCGGCGGTGAGAACCTGGTCCTGCGTACTCACCCGCAGGCCCGGATCGGCCAGCTCGGCGGCCCGGCCGGCGGCGGAACCGACGTCGTCCAAGTGGAACTTGAGCAGCCCCGGCTCCTGGTAGGCGGCGGCCAGTCGCACGATCAGCGCGTCGAGCGGGTCCTCGCCCGTCGGCGGTGTTCGCGCGACGTGCCAGTAGGTCACCGCATCCCGGGTCGGCTCGGTATCGGCCGGGGTCACGAGGGTGATCAGGACATCCTGCGCGTCGATGACCAGGTGGCACACCAGGTCCCGCACAAGCCAGCCGGTACAGCCGGACGGCCGCGCGAATTCCTCGTCCCGAAGCTCGGCAACCGCCTGACGCAACGCCGTCCACGAACGTGAGAAGAGATCCACGGCCGCAAGCTAGCAGCGCCCCACCCACCCCGGCGACCCGATTCCCCGGCCCACCCGCCGAGCCCCCGCGTTCGGAGCGCGAAGCGCGGGATCGGGGATGCGGCAGCGGTGATCGATCTCGTGCCGCTCGGCTGCGCCCTGGTTGCGCATGCCGACCGGCCGCGAAGGGGCGTCGCTCCGAGCGTGCGCGTGGCCCGCACCGCCGTCCGCGTCGTCCGCCGCCCAGCCCGCACGCTACGGGAGGGGGTCGAGGACGCCTTCGACTGTGGTTCGGGTGATCCGGGGGCGGTCCCAGAGGGCCAGGAGGTCGTTGGCGATGGCCACGATGGGCAGGACGTCCCGGTTGCCGTGCACTTCGATGGCGGCGGCGGACAGGCTGCGTGGGACGGCTCCGGCGTCGAGGAGGACGCGCCACTCCTGCGGCCCGAGTTCCAGGAACTCCAGTCCGGTCAGGCTCGCGATCTCGAGCGGGTCGGCGAGCGTACCGGGGTAGGCGCTGAGGGTGCGCAGGCGCGGAAGCCCGACGACGGGCGCGAGGCTGAGCGGTGCGTCGTCCCACACGCCGATGGACAGTACTTCCAGGTCGGCGTGGGCGGCGGCTTCGATGCTTCTCAGGTTGCCGGTGTTCACCCGGGCCACGGCCGGCGGCCCGTCGTCGTGACGGTTGCCGCGAGGCGCACCGGGCCGCTCCGACACCAGGTCGAGGAGGGAGTCGGCGAGCAGGTCGGCGCCGATGCTCTTCTCGTGGCTGAGCATGATGATCTGTCCGACGTGGCCGCGCGGCCCCGGAGTCAGGTCGACCGCGAGCCGGTCCCCGCCGCCGTTGTCGCCGAAGACGATCCAGCCGGGCGAGCCGACCAGGCCCTGCACCGCGGCGTCCGGCGCGGTGACGACCGCCTCCATGGCCGCGAACTCCCAGCGGCAGTGGCGGGAAGGTGCGTCGGCAACGTACAGGTCGTCCAGGGAGAAGAGTTCACAGCCGACCGCCGCACAGACGCGTCGCGCCGCCTCGTGGTCGTCGCCCCAGTCCTGCCAACGTGCCCGCACCACCCGATAAAGGACCTTGAGCTCATCGGGCAGCGTGACACCGAGCCGCGCTTCCGCGGCGCCGATCTCCGCCTCCGTCGCACCGATGGCATCGGGCAACCGTTCGCGCAACGTCCGGTCCAGCAGGGGCAGATCCACCGATGCGGCCGGCGCCGCCCCGGGCACCGGATCGGGGAGCCGTCGCCAGGGCTCGGGAAGGGCGCCCTCGACCAGGATGAGCGCTCCCGGATGCGGGGTGCCGATGCCGGGCTCCACCGCGGGACTCGGCCCGAGCAGGTGGAGGGCCGTCCTCCCGGTCGACGAGATCTCCGCCGTGAACGAGATATCGTCGATGCCCGCGTCCACGAGTGCGCTCTGCACCCGCTGCACGGCCTCCATCTCGTCCCGCATGTCGTCGACTTGGGCGGCTCGACCGGGCTGCGGCGACCGTCGGCGCAAGGACGGACTCCAACCGTGTCGGCCGATGCGTCCCGCCACATGGGCGGATGTACCGACGTGCCTCGTCGGCCGGCCGGCCCGCAGCAGCCGCAGCACGGGCTCCCAGGTCGCGAAGTCGTGTATGGCGGGCGAGGAACTCGGCTTCCGATCGATCATGCCTCCAGACCGTACGCGGGGGCACCGACGCGCCGGCCCGCCTGGTCCGGGGGTGGGCACGATGGAGTCGGCTGACGACGGGCGCAACGAAGTCCGACCGCTGCCTCGGGGTCCGGGTCGGCGCACCCGTCCGGGGGCCGATGCTGCTCGGAGACGATCGCTGGGAACTTCGTCCCGCTCCCCCACCGCGCGCCCCGGAGGCTCGTGCCCCACCCGATCGGGTGAACATCCCACCGAACTCGGGGCGTTTGTAGCAAGCTCGGCGATGGTGCCGATCGGTGACGGCACCTCGGCCGCGACCTCCCGGAGGCCCTCATGAACCCGGAAGACCTGAAGTACACCAAGGACCACGAGTGGGTGCGATCGCTCGGCAACGGGCGGGTGGCCGTCGGCATCACCGCATTCGCACAGAAACAGCTCGGCGATGTCGTCTTCGTCGAACTGCCTTCGGTGAACGACCGGTTCGAGGCAGGTGAACCGTTCGGCTCGGTGGAGTCCGTCAAGGCGGTGACCGAGGTCTACATGCCGCTCACCGGCACGATTTGCGCCGTAAACCCCGGCCTCGGCGATTCACCGGAGGACGTCAACACCGACCCCTACGGCGACGGATGGATGATCGAGATCACCCTCGCCAAGGGCGACGGGATGGCAGATCTGCTCACGGCCCCCGAGTACGAGGACTACGTCAAGGCCGAGTCCGCCGACTGATGCCCCCGGCCGCCTAGGCAGGGCACTCTCGACCGACCGGGCGACCGGGCGACCGGGCGACCGGGCGACCGGGCCAGTGGCGGTGCCGCCGGTCGCCGCGTACCACTCTCGGTCGCAATTCGTGCGATCGGCGCTCGGGAGGCCGCCCGCCCGGATACGGTTCTGGTCGAAAGTGCCCCGGGTAGCCATGGAGAGAGCGCGTGAGCGAGGACGAATCCCTGGAGCGGTGGGCCGCGCGCCGCGCGCAGCGGCTCCGCCCGGTCGGCGAGCGCAAGGCGGTCCATCTCGTCGGCCCACCACGCGCCCCGCACGTCGACCGCGAGGCGCCGCGCGTCGTCCTGGAATGGGACGGATACCAGTGGGTCACCCTCGCGGTCGTGGCGAACTACGTCGAGGCCGCCCGCCTGCTCTACCCGGGCGCGCAGGAACGAGCACTCGGCAACGGCGATCCGTCGGAGCGGCGATCCGAGTCGTCCGAGCGCCGGGCCCGGCTCGGTCCGGGCCCGGGCAGGCATCGCAAGTCCCCCTGAACGTGCGGGCGCCGACGCCGATCCCGACGTCGGCTGCGCCGGCCGGAGCATCGGCCCCGCCGGAAAAACCCACGACCACATCCCGGGTGGCATATCCGCCACCGCCCTCGTAACCGTACGGCTGTGCAAGGCGTCGGCTCCGGAGCCGGCCGGCAACGGGCAGGACCGGACTCGGTGGGGCTCGTCCGACTGCGCGTGTCCCCGGCCGCGATGACACGGATACGTTCCGGTTCCCGGCCCTGAGGTCGGGGAGCCGGCCGGCCGGCCGATCGCGTCCGGCCCGTCGAGGCCACAGGCGCATGCTCCCGATGTCCGTCGGCAGTTCGTCCGACCCGGCACCCGGCGGCGCTGCACGGCACACGACCCCGCACCGGCCCCGCCTTCCGCGCGCGATCACGACCCGACCCTGCTCCGGAAAACGCGCCGGCATCTAGGTTATTAGTTTGCTAGCATCGACCCGTGGGCGACGAAGATGTGAAGCAATTCAACGTCTACCTGCCGATCGGATTGATCAAGCAGGTCAAGCACCGTGCCATCGAGTCGGAGCTGTCGCTGTCGGCGCTGGTCGCCGCCGCGTTGCGTGCCTACCTCGACGACACCCAACCCGAACGAGAGCCATCGTCCGAGAAGGAGAGTTGACATGACCACCGAAGGCATCGAGGCCGTGTTCCTGGAGACGCACAACTGGGGCAAGGCGGCCAAGTTCTTCCAGGGTCTGGGATACGAGCTGGAGTTCTCGACCGATCACAACTCCGGTCAACTCCGCAACGGCGACGGCCCGTACGTGTTCATCGCCGAGGTCCCGCAGGACCAGGAACCCGGAATGCGGCTCGTCCTGAAGGTGCCGGATGCGGATGCGTTCAGCCCCGCCGACGGCACGGCGGTGGTCACGCCGTTCGAGGACACCCACTACGGAACCAGGGAAATGGTCGTACGCGACCCCGACGGTCGTCTGTGGAACCTCCAGGCTCCGGCGCAGCAGTGATCCCGAACATCGGAGAGGGAGTTCGCGATGGTTGACGAACGAACCGCGGCACGCCCGGACGGCACCGCGGCACGCCCGGACAGTACGGCGGTACGGACCGCCCTGTGGCGGGCCCTGCACGTCCGGCTCGACACGCCGCCGTACGTCCTGGAGGACGAGGTCGGCCTGCAACTGGCCGACCCCGGCGACGACTGGCTCCGTCGCGGGGACATGGATCCGACCCTGACCGAGTGGTTTCGGGCGGCGATCGTGGCCCGGGCCCGCTTCATCGAGGACCTGGTGGTCGAAGAGGCCGCTCGGGGCGTCGACCAATACGTCATCCTCGGAGCCGGCCTGGACACCTTCGCGCAGCGCAGACCGGAAATCGGCTCCCGCCTGCGGGTGTTCGAGGTCGACCAGGCCGAACCACAGGCCTGGAAGCGCCGGCGGCTGGTCGAACTCGGCTTCGGCGTCCCGGACTGGCTGCGGTTGGTTCCGGTCGACTTCGAGGCGGGCGGATCGTGGTGGGATCGGCTGACGGCCGCCGGTTTCGACGCCGACCGCCCGGCGGTGGTGGTCTCCACGGGTGTCGCGCTGTACCTGACCAAGGAGGCGAACGCCGCCACGCTGCGCCGACTCGCGTCACTCGCCCCGGGATCCACGCTGGCCATGACGTTCCAGCTGCCGCCCGAACTGCTCGACGCGGACAAGCGCGCCGGGTTCGAGGTGGCGGTGAAGGGTGCCAGGGAGTCCGGAACGCCGTTCGTCAGCTTCTTCGCCCCGGAGGAGATGTTGGCACTGGCCCGCGAGGTCGGCTTCCCGAACGCCCGGCACGTATCGGCAGCCGACCTCAACGACCGATACTTCGCCGACCGCCCGGACGGCCTTCGCACGTCGAGCGGGGAGGAACTCCTGGTGGCAACCACCTGATCCACCCTCGGCCGCCCTCCCGGGCAGCCCGGCGACTCGCGGAGTCCGCCGAGCCGGGCGCAGGTCCATGCGGGACCTGCGCCCGTCCGATTCGGATGCGATCAGGGGCCCGGCCGGAAGCAATCGGTGGGCCCGGACCGGAAGCGATCGGTGAGCCCCGATCGGGGAGCGACCGGTGGGCCCCGGCCGGGAAGAAATCAGTGGCCCGGTCGGGGAGGGACCCGTGAGCCCCGGTTCGGAAGCGATCAGTGGGTCACGGCGTCCGGCTCCCGCAGGACGGCCTGTCCCGCCCCGCGGTGTTCGGCGGCCGTGGCCGGATCCGCCTCTTCGAGCAGGACGGCGATTCCCTCGTGCGCCCGGGCCTCCTCGTGCCGGTAGCCCAGGGCCGGCGCCACCTCCAACGCCTGTCGGTGCAGCCGCAACGCCTCCTCGGGCAGGCCCGCGAGCCGGCAGGTCTCGGCGTAGTCGTTGAGGAAGCGGATCTTCCAGTGTTCCTCGAACAGTTCGTCCAGCAGCGCGAACGCCTCCCGGTGACTGGCCAGTGCCTCCTCGTGCCGGCCCATCCGACGCAGCGCCACGCCCAGGCAGTTCAGGCACCACGCCTCGTTGTTCAGGTGCCCGTCGGCGCGGGCCGATTCCAGCGCCCGGCGCAGGTGTTCCGCCGCCTCGTCGGGTTCGTCGCCGGCGATGGCCACGCCGAGGGTGATCCGGGCGGTCAGGGTGGGCGGCCAGGCGGGGTCGGTGTGCGGCATGTCCAGGACGTCGCGGGCGCGTTGCGCCGCCTCCTCGCGGTGTCCCAGTTGCAGCATCGCCCATGCCTCGGATGCGGCCGCATGTGCAGCCCCGGCCCGGCAACCGGCCGTCTCGTACGCCTTTCCCGCCGTCCGGAAGAGTTCGAGCGGCTCCTGGACGTATCCCTGATCCCACCTCAGATAGCCGCGGCGCATGGCCAGTTCGGCCCGGGCCCCGACGGTCCCGGCCCGGGACAACGACGGTTCGGCGGCCTCGTACGCGGCGTCGGCCTCGGCCATCCGTCCCGCGTTGTAGCGCGCGAATCCCAGGTCGCTGTACGCCTCGGCCAGGTGCAGCGGATCGTCCAGGCGCTGCGCGGCGGCCAAGGAACGCTCGAAGAGGTGGTTGAGATGCGTCGTGCCGCAGCGCCGCGCGAAGTACGCGCGCATGAAACGCGGCAGTTCGCATACGTGCGCGTCGGCCCCGATGGCGTCGGCGATCTCGAAGACGGCGATCAGGTTCTCGTATTCCGCGACGAGCCAGGCGAAGGCCGCGTTCTTGTCGGTGAATCGGGGTAGTTCCGCCGGGGCTCGGCCCGCGGTGGCCGGTCGGCCGGGTGCCAGGAATGCCATCGCCTCGTCGGCGGCGGCGGTGGCGTGTACGTAGTAGTCGAGCATCCGACCCAGCGCGCGTTCGCGCGCGACCGCCGAGTCCTGCTGCGCACCGGCCCGACGCGCGTGCTCGCGCACCAGGTCGTGCAGCCGGTAGCGGTCCGCGGTCGGCTGCTGGACGAGGTGCGCGTCGAGCAGGTCTTCGAGGACGGCCCGGGCGCTGCTCACCGGGACGTCCGCCACGGCCGCGACCACGTACTCGTCGAAGGTCGATCCGGGCAGCAGGCCGAGCATGCGGAACAGGCGGGCCTGGGACCCGGGCAACTGCCGTACCGACATCGCGAACGCGGCGTCGAACTCCCCGGTCCCCTGGGACAACCGGTCGACCAGGACGCCCACGGTCCAGCCCGGCCGGTGGCGCAACCGGGCCGCGGCCAGCCGCAGGGCCAGCGGCAGATGGCCGCACAGGCGCAACACCTCGGCGGCGGACTCCGGTTCGCGGGCCAGTCGACCGTCCGCGCCGCCGGGATCACCGCTCGCACGGGCCAGGAGTTCGGCGCTTTCCTGCGGGCTGAGCACGTCCAGCGACACCGGGGGGACCTCGTCCAGGCCCAGGAGTCGGTTGCGGCTGGTGATCAGGGCGACGGAGGGGCCGGCGCCGGGCAGCAGCGGACGGACCTGGTCGGCGTCGACGGCGTTGTCCAGGAGCACGACGGCGCGGCGGTGGGCCAGTTCCGACCGCCAGCATGCGGCCAGTTGTTCGACGCCCTCCTGGGGGACCCGCTCGGAGGGGACGTCGAGCGCGGCGAGCAGCATGCGCAGCGCGGAGCCGGAGTCGAGCGGCTCCCGGCCCTCGGTGAAGCCGTGCAGGTCCACGTAGAGCTGGGCATCGGGGTAGTCGGCGGCAAGCCGGTGGGCGGCGTGTACCGCCAGGGTGGTCTTGCCGACGCCTGCCATGCCGTCCACGGCGACCACCCGGTGGCTGTCGACCGCGGCGAGTACCGCGGCGAGCGCGTCGTGGCGTCCGGTGAAGTCCGGGACGTCGCGCGGCAGGTCGTTGCGGGGCGTGGGCCGGGCCTGGCGGCTGGTCCGGGGCGGTGCGGGGAGGGGGTTCGAGGAGCGTTCCCACAGGGGGCGCAGCGGGCGGGGGTCGCGCTTGACGAGCCGGCAGAGCGCGATCACCGTGGGCCAGGGCGGCACGGTTTGCCCGCTGAGGTAGCGCGAGAGGGACGAGGAGCTGAGGCCGGTGTCGCGCGCCAGGGCCCGTACACCGAGGCCGGAGAGCTCCTGGAGCAGACGCAGCCGGGCCGCCAGTTCGTCCTGCGGCTCGGCCTTGTCGGTCCGCGGGCGCACATCCATCGGATCCTGCCTTCCTGTCCCGTCCCGGTGAGAGCTTTCCGGGTCGAGTTTTCGCTGTTCACGGCCGTTCCGGCTGTCCCACGGCGTCCCATCGAGGTCGTCGTGGCACGCCGGTTCGGCTGTCATGGATACATCACCCGGGCAGACCGGGCGCCGATCCGGACAACCGGAAGAGGAGCACACCGAGATGCGGTCTCGTATGCGGAACCCCGCCATGGTGCTGTCCGACGCGATGCAGCCTATTCAGGAGATCTTCGCGGTCGTACACGCAGGTGGCGTGGACGGGCAGACGCTGGAGTTGGTGCACCTGCGGGTCAGCCAGATCAACGGCTGCAGCGCGTGTGTCGACGCCGGCGCCAAGACGGCCCTCAAGGCCGGCGTGAGCGGCGAGCGGCTGGCCGCGGTCGCCGCGTGGCGGGAGGCCCCGTACTTCAGCCCAGGCGAGCGCGCGGCGCTGGCACTGGCCGAGGCCGCGACACGGCTGGCGGACCGGCCCGACGCGGTGAGCGACGAGGTCTGGGACGTGGCCGCCACCCACTTCGACGAGAAGCAGTTGGCCGCGATCGTCCTGATGATCGGCGTCACCAACATGTTCAACCGGCTCAACGCCACGACTCGCCAGGTCGCCGGCGCGTGGGGATGACAGGCACGACGCCGACACTTTTCGGGTAACGGCCCGTGAGGGTCGGCTCGGGCGAAGGCGCGCGGGTCACGGGGGCGGCACGCCGGGCTCCGGCACGCGGGCCCGGCCGCCGATGGGCCGACGCAGCGACGTACGAACAGCCGAATACGGCAACACACGGATACACCGACATACAGACACAAACACACGGCATCCGGAACTACCGATAGGGACCCGCCATGAGCAGCACGAAGAAGTCCGCCGCGCGCACCACCGCGACCGAGAAGTCGTTCGAGGGGTTCTCGGCCGAGGAACGCGCCGCGATGAAGGACCACGCCCAGGAGCTGAAGGCGTCCGCACGCGCGGGATCGAAGGCGGCCAAGGCGGCGGAGGCGGAGGCCGCCGTCGTCGCGAAGATCGCGGGGATGCGGGACTCCGACCGGGTCATGGCCGAGCGGCTGCACGCCATCGTCAAGGAGAACGCACCGGATCTGGCGCCGAAGTTGTGGTACGGCATGCCCGCGTACGCCCGGGACGGCAAGGTTGTCTGCTTCTTCCAGAGCGCGGAGAAGTTCAACGCCAGGTACGCGACCCTCGGCTTCAGCGACCAGGCGAACCTCGACGACGGCGCGATGTGGGCGACGTCGTACGCCCTCAACGAACTCACGGCCGCCGGCGAGGCGCGCATCGCCGAACTCGTGCGGAAGGCGGCCGGTTGAAACCCGTGCACGGCGCGGCACGCCGCTCCGGGGTCGGGCGGGACGGACACCGTGCCGCCTGGGTGGCCGGTTCCCGGCGCAGTCGGACGAGCGTGGCGTCGGACCGGCTGCTTCCGGGGGTCGAGTCCAGGATCACGTCGGTGACCGCGTACCGCCCGGAGGTGCACCGACGAGACGCCCTCGACGGTCTTGGCGACCGCCGCGCCGGGCCCATGCCAGGGTTGGACCATGACCACGACACCGGATGGACGGGTGATCCCACCCGCATACGCCGATGAGCGCGCCATGCTGGATGCCTGGCTCGACTTTCACCGAGGCACCCTGGCTCTCAAATGCTCCGGCCTCGAGGACGATCAATTACGTCTGGCCTCGACGGCATCCTCGTCGATGACACTTCTGGGCCTTGTCCAACACATGGCGGAAGTCGAACGCAACTGGTTCCAACGCGTGTTCGCGGGCCGGGATGTGCCCCCGGTCTTCGACGACAGCGGCGCCGACGGCTTCACCCTTCGGCCCGACCGGCGACTCGACGAGGTGATCGCCGTCTGGCAGGGCGAAATCGCTCGAAGCCGTGAACTCATCACCACCGCATCGCTGGACGACTCCGGCCGGCTGTCACAACAGGACGCCGAAGCGCTGGGCGGCTCCGGGATTTCTCTGCGCTGGATCATGGTGCACATGATCGAGGAATACGCGCGACACAACGGTCATGCCGATCTCCTTCGAGAAGGCATCGACGGAGTCACGGGGACGTAGACGCGGCAGCCGCCGATGACTTCGCCCCTTCGACTCTTCAACCGCTTGGACCGCGTCGAACGCTTCGCCTACGGCCGGTCGTTCGTGGTGTCGGGCGTCGCCACACCTCTGGGCGTGTCATCTCCGGGGTCGGGTTGGCCGTCGCACCAGGCGAAGAAGGACAGACGGCCTTCGGCGTCGGCGGCCCGGTCGTCCGGGGGTTCGTCCTCGACACCTCCCGGGCGGTCGAGCAGCCCCGCCACGGTGTCGCCGCCTGCCCGGATCGCCATGATCCCGGCAGCGAGCAGGACCAGCAGAATCACGGCCGCGACCGCGACCCCCGCCAGGACGTTCGTCCACCAGTGGGCGACCGCCTCGGGAATCCGCCCGAAGTCGGCACATCCACAAGCGATCTCGGCTTCTCGCATGGATCCCCCTCAGCCGGACCGAGCCTAGGTCGCCCTCGGCCCGCCCGGCAGCGATGAATTCGAATCACTCCCCGATCGCGGCCGACCTGTGACCCGGATCCCTCGAAATCGCCGAACGCTCGCTATTGGCAAGGGTGTTCACCGACGACTCGACACCCGAAAGACGTGATTGCGGGAAGTGAGCCGACCCGACGGCGCAGCGTGCGCAGGCCAGACTGATGCGCCCCGATCACACCCAGCAGCTCCGTGAGCGAGACCGCCGTCGGCTCGGACGGCGGACCGTACGCCTCGGCGCAGGCCCGGCGCACGTCGGGGGCTCTCGGGGTAATGACAGGGCCCCCACGCCGCCGCCGGCGAGTTGGCCGCCCACGTCGCCCGGTACGCCCCGGCCCGCCGCCCGCACCGAGCCGTTCCGTATGCCCGCATCCGAAGCCGCTCCTGGAGACCATGCGCCCGTACCCGGCCTACATCGTCGGCCGCAGCATGGATTTCCTCGCCTGGAACCCCGAACTCCTGATCAAAAGCCCAGACTTCGCGGCAGCCCGGGTACGATTCGGCACGTGTGGGACGCCGACGAAGTACGTGAGCGGCTTCGCGTGAAGGCCGAGGCCGACGCCGGCTGCCGGGACCTCAGTGCGCGCCGGCACCGCTGGGCATTGGCTCCGCCGGTCCAGGAGGCAGTCGTGGCCGGGTTCGAGCAGCGCCACGGTGTCGAATTCCCGGCCTCCTACCGCTCGTTCCTCACCACCGTGAGCGGTGGCGGCGCCGGTCCGGCCTACGGCCTGTACGAGTTCGACAGCAAAGCGTGGGCGGACGCGCAGGGCGACCTGGGCGCCGACTGGGCAGACCTCCTCCGCGTCCCCTTCCCGCACACGGGCCCGTTCCGGCCCTCCCCCGAGCGGTCGGTCTGCGCCGAGCACGCTCCCGGCGAGGAGGACTTCTCACCGTGCTGGTTCACCGGCTCGCTCGTCGTCGCCGAGATCGGCTGTGGTTCCTTCCACCGTCTGGTGGTAAGCGGGCCGGGCCGCGGCCGAGTATGGACGGACGACATCGGCTGTGGCCATTCCCTGATCCCCGGGCCGGACTTCCGCGACTGGTATCTGGAGTGGCTGACCGGAACCCGTCTGACCTGGCCGTAGCAACAGGCCTACCGGCGGCATGCGCAATCCGCATCCGTGCCGACGGCCGGTGTCAGGCAATGTGGGCTGCTTTCGCGGCCCCTCGGTTCTCCCCGGCCGAGTTCGCCGCAGGCGCCGCCGCCCGCAGCCGGTCGTAGGTCAATACCACGGCCCCGGTGTCGGTGCTGGTCGCATTGGTCAGGCTCCACGACGTCGACGGGAAGCCCTTGTCGAACAACACGGCGCCGCCGCCGGAGAGTTCCGGGCACAACATCATGCAGATCCGGTCCACCTCGTCCGCCGCCAGCAGCGCGCGGATCAGGCTCATGCTGTTCTGGACCACGATGTCCCCGCCGTCCCGACCGCGCAACTGCCGCACCACCTCCGCCGGATCGCCGTCGACGATCCGGGCGCCGGTCCAGTTCACCTCGGTCAGGGTCGTGGAGAACACCACCTTCTCCACCTCGTCCAGCCACCGCCCGTACGCGCGGTCACGCGGATCGGCGTTCTCGTCCCGGCCGACCGCCGGCCAGAAGCCACCGAACCCCTCGTAGTTCTTCCGGCCCAGCAGCGCCGTGGTTGCCCCGTTGACGATCCGGGTCAGGATCTCCCGCGCCTGGTCGCTCACCGCATGCCGACCGATCCAGCCCATGTCGGCCTCGCCGCCCGGGCCGGTCACATATCCGTCCAGCGAAATGGTGAAGTTCGCCACCACGGTGCGTCCACCCGTGTGCCGCGTCGTCGTCTCGCTCATGGTCGTTCTCCTCGATCCCGGTTTTCCCGCTCGGTGTGGTTCCATCGTGGACGCCGAGCCGAACCGGAACATCTGCCAGGTGGCAGATCTTCGGCACCCGGGTGGCAGACCTACGCACCGAGGTGGCAGACCTTTCGCACCTCGGCCGACCCACCTTCCGCACTCCCGGTGGCGGACCTTCCCCACCCCGCCCCGCGGACCTTGCGCAAGCCGGGTGGCAGACTCCTCGACCATGGTGATCCACCTCCCCGCGGACTTGTCGTCGTTCGTCGGCCGGGCCGACGAACTGGAGTCGATCCGCCAGGCATTGACCGGCAGCCGGCTGCTCACGCTGGCCGGCCCGGGCGGCTGCGGCAAGACCCGGCTGGCGATCCGAGCCGCACGGGAGACCGCCGGTGACGACGCCGTGTGGGTGGACCTGTCCGAGGCGTCCCACGACGACCACGTCACCCAGCGCGTGGCCGAGGCACTCGCCGTACCCGTAACCGCGTTCGGATCCGGCCGCCGTGGCCGCCGCGCTGGCCGACGGCCCGACCCTGGTCGTGATCGACAACTGCGAACAGGTACGCGCCGGCGCCGCCGCGTTCGTCGAGGTCGCCCTGCGACGATGCCCCCGCCTCACCGTTCTGGCCACCAGCCGCGAACCCCTCGGCATCACCGGGGAACGCGTCCGGCGACTGACCCCGATGGTCCTGACCGAGGCGATCGACCTGCTCCTGGAACGTGCCGACGCCGACCCCACCGACACCGCCGCACGCACCGCGGCCCGCCGCATCTGCGATCGCCTCGACCGACTGCCGCTCGCCCTGGAACTGACGGCCTCGTGGGCCGGCACCCTCTCCCTCCACGAGATCGCGGCCATGCTCGACCACGACGCCGACCACCCGCTGCCGGAGGGCGGCCGACCCTCGGCCCCCTTCCGGCAACGCACCCTGACCGATTCGATGGACTGGAGTCACCGGCTCCTCACCGGCGACGAACGTGTCCTGCTGCGCCGACTCGCCCCGTTCCGACACTTCGGCATCGACGCCGTCCGGGCACTGTCCGACGAGGACCACACCGTCGACGCCCTGCTGCGCGCACTGCGCGGCCTGATCGACAAATCCCTGGTCGTCTGCGACGTCTCCGGCCCCCGCGCACGACACCGCATGCTCGGGGTCGTCGCCGAGTACGCGCTGGCCCGACTGCGCGAAGCCGGCGAGGAGACCCGGGCCCGCCGACGGCACGCCCAGGCCCACCTCGACCTGCTCGGGGCCCTCCGACCACTGGCCGCCACCGACAAGGACCGGTGGCGCGAACGTGTCCGGGAATTCCGGTCCGATCTACCGGCCGCGGCCCGGTGGTGCCTGGCCGGCGGCGACCCCGACCTCGGCCGTCGCCTGTGCGTCGAGGCGGCATGGTGGTGGCACCTCACCGGCGACCGCACCGGGCTGCACCTGCTCCGCCGCGCCGCCGACCTCGACCCGGGCAACGACGACGCACTCCAGGCCCGCGTACTGGTCTCCCTCGCCCTGATCGGCGAGGTCGTACAACCCGACCCGCAAACGTTCGCCGCCGCCGAACGCGCCGCGGCACTCGGCCGGGACGCCGGCGACCTCGGCACCACGCTCCTCGCGCAACAACTGGTCGCCATCGGCCTGCTCCACACCGACCTCGCCGCCGCACGCGAACTCGCCCTGCGTACGCATCACGAAGCCGAGGCCGGCGGCGACGACTTCAGCCGCGACGCTGCCGGCGTACTCGTCGGCCTGATCGACCAACTCGGCGAAGACCACGCCGCCGCCTTCGACCGACTCGAACGGTCCGCAACCGCACTGCTCCGGCGCGGCGACCGGGCCATCGCCACCACCGGGCTCGCCGCCCTCGCCGTCGGCCGAACCCACACCGGGGACCTGGTCGCAGCCGAGCGAACCGCCATCCGCGCCAGGGACGCCGCCGCCCCACTGCACGATTTCGTCCGGATCGGCACCGCGGCCTGGGGTCTGGCGCGCATCGTCGCCCTGCGCGGCCGACCGGACGAGGCCGAGGCGATCCTCGACGAGTTGCAGCGGGTGATCGACGAGGCTTCGACGGCCCCCTACGTTCCCGGCTGG
Organism: Embleya sp. NPDC050493; assembly: GCF_044458105.1. NCBI lineage: Bacteria > Bacillati > Actinomycetota > Actinomycetes > Kitasatosporales > Streptomycetaceae > Embleya > Embleya sp. NPDC050493. Next base: position 161,195 of record NZ_JBITHP010000014.1, on the reverse strand, counting down.
TCCGCGACCCGCGCCCAGGTCGCGCTGTGGCGGGGAGCCGCGACGCAGGCGCTGCACTGGTGCGAGCGGGAACGACATGCGATCACACCCGATCTCCTGCTCACCCACGCGGCCGCGTTGCGCCTCGCCGGCGACCCGGCAGGCGCTCGGCGGCGGTTGGAGCAGGCCGAGTCCTCCCCCACCCTCGCCGCGATGCCACAACTGGGGGCCGTCGCACTGGCGGAGCGGGCACAGCTGACCGCCCCCGAGGATCCGACGGCGGCGACCGCCTTGCATCGGGACGCCCTGCGCATCCGCCTCCGGCACGGCCTGGTCCTCGGCTGCATCGACAGCCTGGAGGCGCTGGCAACCCTGGCCGGCACACCCGAGCAGACCGGATTGCTCCTGGGCGCAGCGGAGCGAGCCCGCCGCGAGACCGACTACCTCGCTGCCCGACCGCCCCTGCCGGACGGACCCGCATTCGCCACGGCACTGGACCGAGGCCGCGCCCTGACCCTGGACCAGGCGGCGGAGCGCGCACTTCGGGAACGCCGCCGCGGCACCCGGCCGGCGACGGGCTGGGCCGGCCTCACCCCGGCCGAACGCTCGGTGGCCGAACTCGCCATCCGCGGACTCAGCAACCCGCAGATCGCGGCGGAACTCTTCATCGGACGCGGCACCGTCAAGACCCACCTCGCACACGCCTACGCCAAGCTCGGCGTGGCCAACCGCACCGAACTGGCCCGCAACTCACCCACCCGCACCGACGACGCCCCCGGGGCGAACCCCCGGTAGGAGACGCCCATCCCCGCGACGGCGCGAGGCACAGCTCCGGCCGACGAGCGTGGCCCCGACAACGGTGGCCGGGCATCGTCGCCCGGCACCCCGCGCGGCACGAACACGTCGGGCAACCGGACGAGTTCGACATCCCCGCACAGCTTGCCGGGGCCGTCGTTCCCGGAAGCCCTCGGCCCGGCAAGCGTCGCCGGGCCGGGGCCACCGGGATCCGCGTCCCGAGTCGGGGCCGTCCCCACGGCAGTCCCGGTCGGGTCCGGTTGGATTCCGACCAGTCCGCTCGGCTCGAAGAGTCCGGTCAGTCCGATCGGTCCCGTCAGTCCAGGCAGAACTCGTTGCCCTCGGGGTCGGCCATCACGATGTGGCCCGTACCCAACGGCGGAGCGGGCTCCTCGCGATGCACCCGCGTCGCCCCCAGCGCCACCAGCCGCGCGCACTCGGCCTCCAGCGCCGCCATCCGCTCCTCCCCCCGGAGCCCGGGAGCCGCCCGCACGTCCAGGTGCACGCGGTTCTTGGCGACCTTGTCCTCCGGTACCTGCTGGAAGAACACCCGCGGACCGTGCCCCTGCGGATCCTCGATGGCCGAGCGCGTGTTGCGCTGCTCCTCGGGTACGCCGATCCGCGCCAGGAAGTCGTCCCACGCGGACAGCGGATCCACGCCCTCGGGCACGTCCACCCCGGGCGGCCCGGGGTGGACGTATCCGAGCACGTCGCGCCAGAAGCACGACAACGCCCGCGGGTCGTGGGCGTCGAAGGTGACCTGGATGTGGCGGCTCATCGGCTTGCTCCGTTCGTTCGTGGCGGATGTCGCGACGGGGTTCGCGACGGAGTTCGTGACGGGGTTCGTGACGGGGTCGGTCGTGGGCTGCGTGACGAGTTTCGTCGACCACGAGTACTCCTCGTCGCCCCGGACCACCCTGACACCACATGCGGACCGTTTCGGTCCGCGATCTCTGCCAGGGTGGGCGCCATGGACGCGGCGAACGGCGACGAGCTACGCACGACCGAGCGAGTACTCACCCTCCTGGGCCTGCTGCAACAGCGCCGGGCCTGGACCGGCCCCGAACTCGCCGGCCGCCTCGGCGTCACCGCGCGCACCGTACGGCGCGACGTCGAACGACTGCGCACACTCGGCTACCCGGTACACGCCGACCCGGGGATCGGCGGCGGCTACCGACTGGGCCCCGGCACGGACCTGCCGCCGCTGCTGCTCGACGACGAGGAGGCGATCGCCACCGTGGTCTCGCTCATCGCCGGAGCCGCCGGAGCGGTCCCCGGCGCAGGCGACGCCGCGCTGCGGGCCCTGAGCAAACTCGACCGCGTACTGCCCACCCGGCTACGACACGAGGTGCGCGCGCTCTCCGCCTCGGTGGAATCCTTCGGCGCCGGCCCCACGGCGATCGACCCCTCGACACTCATGACACTTGCCGCAGCCTGCCGCGACGAGGTCGAGGCAGGCTTCGACTATCCGTCCGGGACCGCGGTACGCCGGCGACGGGTCGAGCCCTACCGCCTGGTCGCCTCCGATCGCCGCTGGTACCTCCTCGCCTACGACCTCGATCGCGACGACTGGCGCACCTTCCGCGTCGACCGCATGACCGATGTCGCGGCGCGCACCTGGCGCTACCACCCGCGCAGCGCGCCCGACGCGGCCGCCTACGTCCAGGAGGGCGTGGCCAATCGGGTCTACCCGCACCGGGCACGCCTGCTCGTGCACGCGTCGGCCGACACGGTCCGTACCCGGATCTCGGCCTCGGCTGCGGTCGTACGACCACGCGGAAACGAGCGCTGCGAGGTGCTCAGCGGCGCCGGATCCCTCGACGCCATCCTCCTGCACGTCGTCATGCTCGGACACGACTTCGAAATCCTCGACCCTCCCGAACTCGCGACCCGAGCCCGCGCCCTGGCGCAAAAGCTCCTCTCGGTCGGCACCGCGACCCCACCGGCGGAGGACGCACCGGAGCCCTGAGCCGCGACCGGCCCGGCGCGCCGCTGCGCCCTCCGCCCACCCGGGCGGCGGCCCCGGCGGATCGCCCGCGCCGCCGCGAGACCGGCCGGCGGGCAGGCGGACCGGCCGCTACGCGGTCAGTTGCTTCGGGGGCACGGTCGCGCCCTGGAAGGTGACGAAGACGCTGACGTACCCGTGGTGCACGTCGGCAGTGGGAAAACTGGTGAGTTCCCAGTACGCGCCGACGACACCGGGGCCGCAGGGCAGGTTGCCCGCGCCGGACGGCAGCGCGGTCGGCATGATCTGCAGGGACGTGAAGGAGATCGGCACGCTGGTCCCGGCGGGGCCGGTACACGTGTACGTGCCACCGATCGTCAGCGTGCCGTTCTGCACCGGAAGCCATGCCGGGTGCGCCTCGGCCCATAACACCTCCAGCGACCTGGTGCCCGCAACCGCACCCGGCGCGGCACCGGCGACCGGGGCCATCGTGCCCACGGCCGCGACGGCACAGGTGGCGGCGGCCAGCAACCGGACCGCGAGCTTGGACACGTCGGATACGCGGGAATCGGCATCGCCGGAATCGGAAACGCGGGAAGGGCACAGGCGGGAAAGGGACATGGTCGGACTCCTTCTTGAGCGGCGGGAGTGCGTGTGCGGCAGCGGAGTGCAGGTACGCGGGACCGGCCCGGTCGTCATCTGCGTCGACGCCGAGTCCGACACTCCCCCATTCAGCCCGAACCCCCCGCGATTTCCTACGCCGACTTCGGCCAATTTCCCGCCGGTCGGCGGGAGCCGGCTCGAAGCACCCCGCACGAGTACGGACCCCGGGTGCTCGTTGCCCCCGGCCGGGTCCGGCCGGCCGCCGCCCCGCCACCCGTTCCCGCAGGTCGGGGCCATGTCGCCGGACGGTGCTAGCGTCGACGCATGACCCCGGAAGAACTCGCCGACCTCGCTCACCTGCGCCGTGCGCGGGATCTGATCGACCGCGAGTACGCCCGGCCGCTCGACGTGCCGACGATGGCCCGCCGTGCGCTCATGTCCCCGGGGCACTTCTCGCGCCGCTTCCGGGCGGCCTACGGCGAGACGCCGTACAGCTACCTGATGACGCGCCGCATCGAGCGGGCGATGGCCCTGCTGCGCGGGGGAGTGAGCGTGACCGACGCCTGTATGGCGGTCGGCTGTACCTCGCTCGGCTCGTTCAGCTCACGGTTCACCGAGATCACCGGCGAGACCCCCAGCGCGTACCGCAGCCGCGAGCACCACGCCCCAGCGGCGATGCCCGCATGCGTGGCGAAGGTACACACCCGCCCGACGAGGAATCCGAGCAGGATTCGAGAAGCAGGCCGCGGCGACGCCGCCTAACGTGGGCGGCATGAGCATCGCACTCCAGTATTGCCACATCACCGTCAACGACCCCGACGAGGCGCTCCCGTTCTACCGCGACGGCCTGGGCCTCGAAGTCCGCAACGACGTCGCCTCCGACGGATTCCGCTGGGTCACCCTCGGCAGTCCCACCCAACCGGGCCTGGAAATCGTGCTGTCGGCACCTCACGCGGGCCGGTCCCAGGCCGACGGAGACACCCTGCAGGAACTCCTCACCAAGGGCGTCCTGCCGATGACCGTCTTCAGCACCGACGACGTCGACGCGACCTTCGAACGGGTGCGGGCCTCCGGCGCCGAAGTACTGCAGGAGCCCATCGACCAGGCCTGGGGCCCTCGCGACTGCGCCTTCCGCGACCCCTCCGGCAACATGGTCCGGATCCAGCAGGGACCCAAGGCGTAGCCCTCGGTCTCCCGAGCACCCGCCGACGGCCGTCGGGCCGCAGCCGGCGTGCGCGAGGTGCTCGGGAGACCGTCACGCATCACGCCGACCGGGACCGGCCGCCCTGGTACTCGGCACCCTGGTGCTCGACATCGCCATGCGGTCCGGCATGGTCGCCAACCAGGCCAGGGTGTTCGCCCTGCGCCCCGACGCCCGCAGCCGGCTCGACACCGCCTACCTGACCTGCGCGTACCTGGGCGGCAGCGCGGGCTCCTGGATCGGGGTCCGCAGCCACGACCGAGCCGGCCGGCGCGGCGTCTGCGCCCTGGTGGCCGCGCTCGCCGCCGTCGCCCTCGCCCGCCACCTCGTCGCGCTGCACGGCCCGAGGCCCCGCCGCGACCGGATCCCGGTCACCGCACGGCGTCGATCCGTCATCTGCCTCGGCCGCGCATCCCTCGGGCGAGCGGCTCGCGACGCCGATCCGCGCGCCTTCCCGTCGCCACGGCCCGCACGCCCGAGGGAGTCCGCACGCCGCGGGTCTGCTTCGTCGGGTGAGCCCGTGAGCTGCTTGGTCACCAGGAGGTTCCTCAGTCACCGAAAAGTGCGTTCTTCCAGGTCAGCCTTCACTCTCCTACAGTTCTCGAGTAACTACGAGAGAGCGGATTCGGTATGGCTGTGACCCTGGTGAACCCCGTCGGACTGCCGGTCGTCGATGCGTACCGGCAGGTGTCGGTCGCGACGGGAACGAAGCTGGTCTTCATCGCCGGGCAGGTCGCCTGGGACGCCGACGGGGCCACCGTCGGCGCAGGTGATCTCGCGGCGCAGGTCGAGCAGTGCTACCTCAACATCGGCACCGCCCTGGCCGGTGTCGGCGCGTCCTTCGACGATGTGGCGAAGCTGACCGTCCACGTCGTCGACTGGACTCCCGACAAGCTGCCCCTGTTCATGGAGGGAGCCGCCCGAGCCGCCGCGAAGCTCGGCGTCACCCCGGTACCGCCGGGCACCCTGCTGGGAGTTGCCGCCCTGGACATCCCCGACCACCTGGTCGAGATCGAGGCCACCGCGATCATCGACTGACTCTCGGCGGAGCATCCGGGCCTCCGTCGCCCGGACGCTCCGCCGCAACTCCCGGCCCGGAACCGGCATCAACGGACCGACCCACGGACCTCGCGGCGCAGCTGCGGCCGGAGATGAAACGCGGCCCGACGGCCGGACGGGGGTGAACGAGCGTCGGGCCGCGCGTGTGCCGGCCACGGGGGTTCGCCGGCACACGTGCACGACTACCCGGCTCGCGGAAGGTGATTCGTCCACGGCGCAGGGTATTCGGCCGCACGGCCGCACCCACAAACGGCGCAGGCGGCGCTGCGCTCGGTCGTCGGCGTCGCGGACGCGCCGATCGGCTCCCGATGCGGCCGCTGCTCATCGACGCGGAGGTTCGACGCCACCAGTTGCCCGAGGAGTTGCCGGTTGTACGAGGAGTTGCCGGAACGAGAGGTGTAGCGACCGGTTCGACGTCCTGCCCGGGCGCGACGTCCGAACGTCGCACCGATCAGCGCAAGGAACGCCGGCCCGACCACGATCGGTCCGCCAATGCAGAGCAACACGATCAGGAGCACACTCGACACGCACTGCGTCGCCCTCTCCAGCCGATCACCCGTGCGAGCCGGGCTACGGTCGGGCCGGAACGAACACCGCACCGTCCGGCGGCGCGGCCTCCTCCGCACCGGTCAGTCCGGGATCAGGACCGCTGCGCCGTGGACGCGGTCGGCCGCCAGGTCCGCGAGGGCTCGGTCGGCATGGCTCATCGGATAGGGCGTCGTCGTCACCCGCAGGTCGATCTCGGCGGCCAGGCGAAGGAATTCGACGCCGTCGTGCCGGGTGTTGGCGGTAACGCTGCGCAAGGTGCGTTCGTGGAAGAGGTGCCGCTGATAGTCGAGTGGCGGGATGTCGGTCATGTGGATGCCCGCGACGGCCAGGGTTCCGGAACGGTCGAGCGCGGCGAGCGCGACGGGCACGATGTCGCCGACCGGCGCGAACACGATGGCGGAATCCAGCGGCTCCGGCGGCGCGGCACGGGTGTCGCCGGCCGAGGCGGCGCCGAGTTCGAGGGCCAGTCGGCGGGCCTGTTCGGAACGGGTCATCACGTGGACGGAGGCGCCCCGCGCGAGCGCGACCTGCGCGGTGAGGTGAGCCGATGCGCCGAAGCCGTAGATGCCCAACCTGCCACCGGTGGGCGGCAGATCGGCGCGGAGCAGTGCGCGGTAGCCGATGATGCCCGCGCACAGCAGGGGTGCCAGGCGCTCGGCGTCGGCGCTCGCCGGCAAGGCGTACGCGTAGTCCTCGGGCACCACCGCCCGGTCGGCGAAACCTCCGTCGGCGTCCCAGCCGGTGTAGCGCGAGGCCGGGCACAGGTTCTCCGCTCCCGATCGGCAGTACCGACAGCGCCCGCACGTGTGGCGAAGCCACGCGATGCCGACCCGATCGCCGGGGGCGAATCGCGTCGAGCGCGGCCCGACGGCCTCGACCTCCCCGACCACCTCGTGGCCGGGGACGGTGTTCGCCCGGTGTGGCGCCAGGTCGCCCTCCGCGAGGTGTAGATCCGTACGACAGACGCCGCACGCCTCGACCCGCACCAGAACCTCACCCGGACCCGGCGGGCTCGGCCCACGTTGGACGAGGTCGAGGGGCCGGCTCTCCATCGGCCCCGGGCGGGCGACCACCCACGAACGGTCCGCCCGGCGGGTCCGCGCCGTGTCGGCGTTCATCCGACGTCTCCTTCCTGCGGGACGATCGCAGTCGCGATCGCGCCGCGTGGCGAAATGGGACGGCGGACGGGCGACGGCGGATGTAGACCTCTTGGTCGCCCCGCCGAACCGCCCACCGTCCGGTAGCCGCCTTCCACTGTCTCTCCGCGAGCACCTCGATGGCGGGGCGAACCGCTCGGGCTCCGGTGTCGTCGCGGCGGGGAGGCCGTGCCGGGCAGGGGACGGTGGGCGCTTCGGCCGCGGACATCGGAGAATCGAAGGAGCGGGGGAGACGGATTCGGCAGGCGGATTCGACAGACGGTTCCCCACCGCCCATCCGTCCGGGACCGGTGCCCGGAAGGAGAAGAAGTTGTGCTCTTCACCGATCGTGTCGACGCGGGACGAAAGCTGGCCGAACACCTGGCGGCCTCCATGGACAACGACGAGGACGAGGACCTGATCGTGCTCGGCCTGGCCCGGGGAGGGGTGCCGGTGGCCGCCGAGGTGGCCGAGGTGCTCCGCGCCCCATTGGACGTGTGCCTGGTGCGGAAACTGGGCGTCCCCTTCCAACCGGAACTGGGCATGGGCGCCGTCGCCGAAGAGGGGGTCACCGTCCTCAACGACCACGTCGTGCAGGCCTCGGGTGTCTCCAAGGCCGAACTGGCGGAGATCGAACGGCGGGAACGGGACCTGTTGGAACGGCGTGCCCGGCGCTACCGGGGCGAACGGCCGCCGCTGGAACTCGGCGGCCGAACCGTCGTGGTCGTCGACGACGGCATCGCGACCGGATCCACCGCCCGCGCGGCCTGCCGCGCCGCCCGGGATCGAGGTGCGGCGCACGTGGTGCTCGCCGTACCGGTCGCACCGGCCGGCTGGGGGCAGGGACCCGAGCGGGACGCCGACGAGGTGGTCTGCCTGCACAACCCGGTCGGTTTCCTGGCGGTCGGACAGTTCTACGCGGACTTCTCCCAGACCACCGACGAGGAGGTGGTCGAATGCCTCGACCGGGCCATTGCCCGCCGTGCGCAGCCGCCGCCCGAAGCGAACGCGGAAGCGGAGCGGGCCGCGAACCATGACGTCGAGCTACCGCTACAGGTCGGACCCATGCGGCTTCCGGGACACCTGAGCCTGCCCGCAGGAGCCGAACGCGTCGTCGTCTTCGCGCACGGCAGCGGCAGCAGTCGACACAGCCCGCGCAACCGCTACGTGGCGACCGCGCTGAACCGGGCCGGCCTGGGCACGCTGCTGTTCGATCTGCTCACCGAGCACGAGGAACACGCCCGCTCGAACGTCTTCGACATCGAACTACTGGCCCGGCGGCTGATCGAGGTCACCCGCGAACTCCGGGAGCGGCCCGAAACCCGAGGGCGGGCGGTGGACTACTTCGGGGCGAGCACCGGCGCCGCTGCCGCGCTGTGGGCGGCGGCCGAACTCGGCACCGACGTGGGAGCGATCGTCTCCCGAGGCGGCCGGCCCGACCTGGCCCAGGCACATCTGCCCACCGTCACAGCCCGGACCCTGCTCATCGTCGGCGGCGACGATCACGCCGTACTGGAGCTCAACAGCCGCGCGCGCACCTTCCTGCGCTGCGAGAACCGCCTCGAGGTCGTCCCCGGGGCCGGCCATCTGTTCGAGGAACCGGGCACCCTCGACGCGGTGGCCGACCTGGCCCGGGACTGGTTCCTCGGCCGACCGGCCGCCTGACCTGCGTGCCCTGCGTGCCCTGCGTGCCGCTCACCCGCCCACGTCGCCCGGCCCGCCCGATGCCGATCGGCGCATCCGCGCCGCGTCCGCCGACCGGTCCCGCCGCCCACCGATCCGGGAGCCGCACGGTTCCGCAGCGGATGCCCGGACCCGGGCCGGAGCGCACGATGAAGCCATGAACCAGAGCATGGGCGACATCAGCCTCCCGGGACGACTCGCCGGGCCGGACGAGGGGATCAGCCCGGAGGAATTGGCCCTCGCGGCGCGCAACCACGGCATGCCGTTGGAGGCCCTGCGCCACGACGTGACCCCACCCGGACTGCACTACCTGCTCACCCACTACGACATCCCCGACACCCGGGTCGACGACTGGCGGCTCGTGGTGGGCGGGCGGGTACGGACCCCACTGACCCTCGATGTGCGGACGCTGCGATCCCTCCCGGCCGTCACCCATCGCGTGACGATGGAGTGCGCAGGCAACGGCCGGGCGCGCCTGACGCCCCGGCCGGTCAGTCAACCGTGGCTGGTCGAGGCGGTCGGCACCGCCGAGTGGACCGGTGTGCCGCTGCGCCTGTTGCTTGCGGAGGCCGGGGTGGAGGCGGATGCCGTCGAGGCGGTCTTCGCCGGGGCCGACCACGGCGTGGAGCGCGGCGTCGAGCAGGACTACCGGCGCAGTCTGCCGACGGCGGTCTGCACCGGGAGCGATCCGGAGCCGGAGGTGCTGGTGGCGTACGAGATGAACGGGCTGCCGCTGCCGCCGCAACACGGCTGCCCGCTGCGCCTGGTGGTGCCGGGTTGGTACGGGATGGCGCACGTCAAATGGCTGCGGGAGATCACTCTGGTCGCCGAGCCGTTCGCGGGCTTCCAACAGACGGTGGCCTATCGGTATCGGCAGGAGCGGGACGAACCCGGTGAGCCGGTGACGCGGATCGCGCCCAGGGCGTTGATGATCCCGCCCGGGTTTCCGGACTTCATGTCGAGGACCCGGGTGGTACGGCCCGGCCCGGTGCTGTTGCGGGGAAGGGCGTGGTCCGGGTTCGGGGCGGTGGCCCGGGTCGAGGTCGGCACGGACGACGGGCACACGTGGAGTGCGGCGGACCTCGACCCGGAGGACGACCATCGGTGGGCCTGGCGGGGGTGGACCGCGAGTTGGCGGGCCACGGTCGGCACCCATGTACTGAGTGTGCGGGCGACCGATGCGGCGGGTAACACGCAGTCGCTCACCCAGTCCTGGAACCGCGGCGGCTTCGGCAACAACGCCGCACAACGGGTTGCCGTTTCGTGCATCGCACCATAACCGAGCCGCTCGAGCCCCGACGGAAAGACGGCGCCGGCGACCGTGCCGGCGGCGACCATTGCGGCGGGCGTCACGCATCCACGCGATCCACCTCCCCGAGACACCCACACGACGCCGGTCGCTCACCTCGCTGCTACGGCCGAAGTTCCAGTACGTCGGCGATCACGCAGCTGACGTTGTCGGGGCTGCCGGAGTGGTTGGCCAGGGCGACGAGTTCGCGTACGGCGTGTTCCGGGTCGGCGACGGTGGAGACGACGTGGTGCATGTCCTGGGGCGGAACGACCGAGGACAGCCCGTCCGAGCACAGCAGGTAGCGGTCTCCGGCGCGGGCATCGTGCCGGTGTATGTCCGCGGCGACCGGAGAGTTTCCGGTCAGGGCACGCATCAGCAGTGAACGCTGCGGGTGGGAGGCGGCTTCGTCGGCGCTGATGCGGCCCTCGTCGACCATCGCCTGCACCAGTGTGTGGTCGTGGGTGATCCGGAAAAGTTCCCCGTCGCGCAGGAGATAGGCGCGCGAGTCGCCGATGTGGACCAGGGTCGGCTGGGATCCGGTCCACAACATCGCGGTCAGGGTCGTACCCGCCGCCGGGGTGGCGGGGTCGTCCGCGGCGACGGCGTGCACCGCCTGGCGGGCCTGCTCGACGGCGTCGCCCAGGACGTTGAGGAGTTCACCCGCCGGGATGTGCTCGGTGTCCAGTCGCTTGAGGACGTCGACGGCCGCTGCGCCTGCGGGGGCGCCGGCCGGGCCGAAGCCGTCGGCCACGGCGAGAAGTCGCGGTCCGGCGTACACGGTGTCCTGGTTGCAGGTGCGGACCAGGCCGGTGTCGGACAGTGCGGCGTAGCGGATGTGCAGGGGTTGGGTGGTCGGTGCCATGGCTGCGTCCTTCCGGGACAGGTGGTCGAGAAGGAAGGTGGCGAGGTCACGGCGTGCGGCCGTGTCGGCTTCGACCTGTGCCCAGAAGGTGCGGATCTCCCGAGCCGCCGCGGCTGCGTCCAGTTCGCACACCCGGTGGATGCGCGTCAGCGGCATTCCGAGCCGGCGAAGCCACGCCACCAGACGGGCCCGCTCCAGTTGCTCGGGGGCGTAGAACCGGTAGCCGGTGGTCGGGTCGACCCGGGCGGGGGACAGCAGTCCGAGCTTGTCGTACAGACGCAGCGCCTTCGGCGAGAGCCGGGACAGCTTTGCGAACGCCCCGATGGTCAGCAGCGCCATGGCCATTCCTCCTCGTGCCGGGCACGTCGTCCGGCTCCATCGATGCTGGGGCCTGCCCCCGGGGGAAGGTCAATCGGTGCTCCCGTTCGGTGGTCGGATGCGGGTCGTGCGTCGGAGGCCGGGCTCCTTCGGAGGGTTCGTTCGGAGCCGGGCGGCGAGTGTGGGCGGGTAGGCGGCCCGTTCGCGTTCGGTCGATTCCCGCGGCGGCACGGGGGCACGGCGCAGCGGCACGGGGGCAACGAGATGCGCCCCGTGCTGCCGCCGAAGGGCGTCGGGATCCGCTCGATCGGGATCGCTCCTTCGGGAGTCGCCCCTCCGGGCACCGTTTGGCCGGATACCGTTCGGCCGGGCACCGTTCAGGCGGGGGAAGTGGCGATGCGTACGCGGGTGTTGGCGTGGTCGGAGAGGAATGAGGCGAGTTTCCGGCCCTGTTCGGCTACGGCGGTGCGGTCGGTTCGGGAGAGGCGGCCCAGCGGGGTGACGACCACGGTGTCGGTCTCGACGGTCCAGGTGGCTGCGACGCGGCCGTCGACCAGGACGACGCGGGCCCCGGCGACCGACAGGCCGCGGTGGGCGTCGTCGATGATCCGGGTGCGGTCGTGGTAGCCGAGGATCGCGTTGTCGAACGCGGGCAGGAAGCGTACCGGGGCGGGGGTGTCGGGGTCGGGGCGCGGCGCGTCGGGGAGGTCGAGCAGTACCCGGCCCTGTTCGTCGCGGAAGCTGATCAGCTCCTCGCGCATGGCGGTGACCGCGGCCGGGAGGCCGGCGAGGCCGCTCCAGGCGCGCAGGTCGGCGGTGGCGGCCGGGCCGAACGCGGCGAGGTAGCGCCGGACCAGCGCCCGGCCGACGGGATCGGAGCCGTCCGCGGCGGGCGGGTCGATCTCGCGGCCCAGCCAGGACGAGAGTTGTGCGTTGCGTACTCCTGCCCTGGTGCGCCAGAGCCCGCGCGGCGGCAGTTGCACCATCGGCACGAGGGCGGCGATCAGCATCTCCCCCAGTGCGCGCGGGTGTGGGGTCGGCCGGCGTTCGGCGAGGGCGCGGACGAGTTCGGCCATCGTGCGGGGTTCGCCGTCGGCCATGATCGCCCGGCCCGCGGCGGCGAGTTCGTCGAGGTCGACTCCGTCGAGTTCGCTGCGGTAGGTGCCGAGGACACGTTGGCGCAGCATGGCGTCGTGGCGGGCGCGCCAGGCCAGGGCGTCATCGGCGGTGACGAGGTGGACGGTACGGCGCATCAGGTGGGTACGCACCACGCGCCGCTCGACGAGCAGGTCGGAGAGCGTCGCCGGGTCGAAGGCGTGCAGCCGCGACCAGAGTCCGACGAAGGGCTCCTGCGGTTCCTGCGCCTGCAGGCCGGCGAGATGGGCGACGGCGTCGAGGACGGGGAGTTCGGCGCGATCGAGGAGCAACTGCCGGGCGAGCGTGGCGCGGTTGAGCGCCCGGGTGTCGAGGACGGTCGTCGCGGTCATCGCGCGGCACGCTCCTCGCCGGCCACGCGGGTGCGCCCGTCGTCGGGATGGTGAATCGGGAGGTGACGGTCGTCGGCGGAGCCGCGGGCAGTGGAGCCGTGGCCGGTGAGGCGGCGGTCGGCGGGGTGGTCGTCGGGCCGGGGGCGCAGCGGTCCACCGGGTCGGGTCGGCTCGCGCTTGTTCACGGGGGCGCCGTTTCCTTCGATGTCGTCGTGCGGGATTCGAGTGCCGTCGAGGTTCGCGGCCCGCCCGGGTGTTCGCCCCTGGGTCGGGGCCGGGGCGGCGCCGGCATGACGGCGGGCCGGGTCGCGCGCCCGGGTGGCCGTCCGGGAGTCGTCCGGCCGGGCGCGGCCCGCGGGGGTGATGTGGCCGAGGGCGGATCCGCGGTCGCGCGGGTCCGGTACCCGTTCGGCCGGTTCCTCGTCCGCAGGTGTCGAGGGGCCGGTGACGCCGCGGTATGCACCGGGCGGCACCGGTCCGCACGACGGCCCGCGGTCAAGGCGGCCGGTCCTCGATCACATCGACGTCTGCCCGTCGAGCGTCTCGCGCAGGATGTCCGCGTGCCCGGCGTGCTGGGCGGTCTCGGCGATGACGTGCATCAGCACCCGGCGCACGCTGCGTACCGCGCCCGGCTCGTGCCAGGGCGCCCGGGGCAGCGGGTGCGTGGCGGACAGGTCGGGCACGGCGGCCACGACCTCCTCGGTCCGGGCGGCGACCTGCTCGTAGCGCGCGAGGATGCCGTCGAGCGTCTCGCCGGGCAACATCAGGAAACCGTTGGCGTGGTCGATCGCCCACTGCGGGACCTCGCGTGCGGTGCCCGCCGCGAGGTCGGCCCAGGTGACACCGTCGGGCAGGTCGTAGGGCATGGCCGACGGCCCTTCGAGCACGAAGCGCAGCCATCCTTCCTCGATGGATGCCACGTGCTTGATCAGCCCGCCCAGGCACAGCGCGCTGACCGTCGGGTGTGCACCCGCCTGTTCGTCGTCGAGCCCGCGGACCGTGCCGGTCAGGTTCCGCCGCGCGGTGGCGAGCGCGTCGAGCAGGTCGGCCCGCTCGGCATCGAGGGGGGTCGCGGGCGTGGCGGACGTGGTCGTGGGGGTCACGGTGATCGGGTCCTTCCGGTCGTTCTCGTTCTTCGGCACGAGACAACCATCGCAACAGAAGAGGACAGGTAGTGTCCTCTACCGGAGAGAGGATGGAGTCATGCCGAAGACCTCAGCGCGTCTGCTCTCCCTGCTCTCGCTGCTCCAGGCCCGCCGGGACTGGCCCGGGGCGCTGCTGGCCGAGCGGCTGGAGGTCAGCCCGCGCACCGTGCGCCGTGACGTGGATCGCCTGCGCGAACTCGGCTATCCCATCGTCGCCTTCAAGGGACCCGACGGCGGCTATCGGCTCGGCGCCGGCACGGAGTTGCCGCCGCTGTTGTTCGACGATGACCAGGCCGTCGCCCTCGCCGTCGCGTTGCAGATCGCCGACACCGCCGGGGTCGGGATCGACGAGGCAGCGGCACGGGCGCTGACCACCGTCCGGCAGGTGATGCCGCCGCGGCTGCGCCGCCGGATCGACATCCTGCAGGTCACCGCCGTGCGGCGGCCCACGATGCGACCGGACTCGACGGTCGACAGCGGCGTGCTCATGGCGCTGGGCGCTGCCGTGCACGCGCGCGAGGTGCTGCGCTTCGACTACGTCCCGGCCTCCGCATCCGCTTCCGGGCCCGTCTCCGCGGCAGCCGACGGCGACCGCGCCCAGTCCCCGCCGCGCCGGGCGGAGCCCCACCACCTGGTCACGTGGGGCGGGCGCTGGTACCTGGTGGCATGGGACCTCGACCGCGAGGACTGGCGCACCTTCCGCGCGGACCGGATCACCCCGCGCGTCCCCACCGGACCCCGCTTCATCCGGCGCGAGTTGCCCGGCGGTGACGTGGCCACCTTCGTCGCCGGCCGCTTTCGCGACTCCGACGGCTCCGGCGGCTGGCCCTGCCGCGGCGAGGTGATCCTGGACCTGCCGGCCACCGCCGTCTCCCGCTACGTCCGCGACGGCATCGTCGAGGAACTCGGCCCGGACCGCTGCCGCCTCGTGCTGGGCTCGTGGTCCTGGCCCGGCCTGGCCGCCGCCGTCGGCGCATTCGACGCAGACATCGAAGTCGTCGGCCCGCCCGAACTCAGGGACGCTTTCGCACACTTGGCCCACCGCTACGCCGCCGCCGGCCGACCCACCGCACCCGGCCCGATCCGGTGAACCGGGTTCGCATCGGCCACGGCCGGGCGGCAACGCACCGCCTGCCGCACTCGCCCGCCCGCCCCACCACGTACCGGCCGGCCCGTCCGGCCTTCCCCGAAGAAAGCCGGACGGGCCGACGGACCCTGGTGCCGCCCCCCTAGGCGGCCCCGCCGTCGTGGTCCCACAGGGCGGTGTCGTGCGCGGCCACGAGGGCGCGGATGCGGGTGAGGATGTCGCCGGCGGGTTGCGGGTCGAGGCGGCGGCCGTCGCGCAGGCGTAGCGCGATGTGGTCGTTCACGGCTTCCTTGGCGCCGATGACCGCCTGGTAGGGGACCAGGCGGGCCTCGCGGATGCGGGCGCCCAGGGTGCCGCGCTCGGGCTCGGCGATTTCGGCCCGCAGTCCCAGATCCGCGCAGCGCGCCACGAGCGCTCGCGCGGTGGGCAGTTCGTTCGCCGAGATCGGGAGGGCCACCAGTTGCACGGGCGCGAGCCAGGCGGGGAAGGCGCCGCCGTGCTCTTCGATGAGGTGGGCGACGGCGCGTTCCACGCTGCCGATGATGCTGCGGTGGATCATCACCGGCCGGTGTTTGGCGCCGTCCGCGCCCATGTAGTTCAGGTCGAACCGCTCGGGTTGGTGGAAGTCGACCTGGACGGTGGACAGGGTGGACTCCCGGCCGGCCGGGTCGACGACCTGGACGTCGATCTTGGGCCCGTAGAAGGCGGCTTCGCCCTCGACCGCCTCATAGGCGAGTCCGGAGTCGTCGAGCACCCGGGTCAGCAGCGCGACCGACCGCCGCCACATCTCGGGCGCGGCCACGTACTTGCCGCCCGGCCCCGGCAGCGAAAGGCGATGGCGCGCCGCGGTGATACCCAGCGCCCGGTACGCGTCGGCGATCATCCCCAGCGCGGCCCGCGCCTCCTCGGCGACCTGGTCCAGGGTGCAGAAGATGTGCGCGTCGTTGAGTTGGATGGCCCGCACCCGGGTCAACCCGCCGAGCACGCCGGAGAGTTCGGAGCGGTACATCGCGCCCAACTCGGCCATGCGCAGCGGCAGGTCGCGGTAACTGTGGGCGCGGGAGCGGAAGATCACCGCGTGGTGGGGACACAGACTCGGCCGCAGCACCACCTGCTCGCCGCCCAGGTCCATCGGCGGGAACATGTCGTCGCTGTAGTGCGACCAGTGGCCCGAGATCTCGTACAGCTCCCGCTTGCCGAGCACCGGCGAATACACGTGCCGGTAGCCCGCCCGGCGCTCGGCGGCGCGGATGTACTCCTCCAGGGCGTGCCGTACGGTGGCGCCGTCGGGCAGCCAGTACGGCAATCCGGCGCCGATCAGCGGGTCGGTGTCGAACAGATCCAGCTCGCGGCCGAGCCTGCGGTGGTCGTGCATGGCGGTCTCCTCGCGGGTGTTCGCTGTATCGGGCGAGTGACCGCAAGACAAAGCCCCGGGGCACTCGCCCCGGGGCTTCGACCAAGAACTCTGTCAGCGCGCCGGGACACTCTCCGGCGTCGTCGTCATTGCAGCGCGCTTCATGTCGTCGACGATAGCAACCGATGCTCCGCCTCCACGAGTCTTTTTCACCGGAGCGTCCGGGGAATGTCCCGGGCGACGACCGGGCTCGGGTCGCCGCGCGCGTCCGGTGGCTACCGGCGGATCAGTCCCGCCACCAGTCGTCGAGCGGGGTGACCGGGACGGCGCGCTTGTGGCGGGTCGCGCGGTGGATGGACTCCAGCCTCTCCGCCACCTCCGGGGCGACGTCGAGACCTTCGAGGTAGTCGTCGATCTGGCTGTAGGTCAGACCGAGGGCCACCTCGTCCGGCAGCGCGGGCCGGTCGTCCTCGAGGTCGGCGGTGGGCACCTTCTCCCAGACGCTCGGCGGTGCCCCCAACTCCTGCAGCAGCACGGCGCCCTGGCGCTTGGTCAGCCCGGTCAGCGGGGTGATGTCGACACCCCCGTCGCCGTACTTGGTGAAGAAGCCGGTCACCGCCTCGGCCGCGTGGTCGGTGCCCACGACGAGCAGACCCAGCTGGCCGGCGATCGAGTACTGGATCACCATGCGCTCGCGCGCCTTGATGTTGCCGCGCACGAAGTCGCGCAGCCCGGGCGCGTCACCGGACGACTCCCCCAGGCCGAGTGCCACCTCGGCGGCGACGGCGTCCGCGCCGGGCTTGACGTTGACCGTGATCGACCGGTCGGGCCGGATGAACTCCAGTGCGATCTGCGCGTCGTGCTCGTCGGCCTGCACCCCGTAGGGCAGCCGTACGGCGACGAACGTGGCCTCGTGCCCCTCGGCCCGCAGTTCCTCGGCCGCGAGTTGGCACAGCCGGCCGGCCAGCGTGCTGTCCTGGCCTCCGCTGATCCCCAGCACGTAGCCCTTGGCCGGGGTCGACCTCAGGTAGTGCTTGAGGAAGTCGACCCGCTGCCGGATCTCGACCTTGGGCACGATGGTCGCCTTGACGCCGAGTTCGGCAAGAATCTGCTCCCGTGGGTTCACCATCCACGTACTGTATCGGCGGCCGGAATCGGCCTGCGGAGCGACCCGGCGGCGACGCAGCCCTCCGGGCGGTCCCTTTCGGCGGTGGCCGTGCGGCCCCGTCGCCGGTTCCCGCACGGCCCGTCACGCCCGCCGTAGCGGCCCGGCGATCAGCGCCGGCCGGTCGGGTCGATCACCGCCGGGTGTTCGGCGTCGTCACGATCCCGGCCACCTTCTGGGCCGGCCCGTCCACGGTGTGGCCCAGCCCGGAGGGGTCGAAGTTGGCGAGCCGGTCCAAGACCGGTGGTTTGGGTGCGGCGGCGTGGGCGGCGGCCGATCCCAGCGTCAACGCGGTCGCGGCCAGGGCGGCGGCCGTGCAGATGCGGCGCATGGGGAATTCCTTCCGGCATATGGACAAGACCTCATGGGCGCAACGATCGAACGGCCGCCGGGACACGGACCCGGCGGCGGTTCGGGCGAGCGTGGGCGTGCCGTGTGGCGCCGGAAGGGACGGAGAGGACTGGCACCGCATACCCATCACGGCATGGAGCTCTCCGGGAATGGCATTTGATCGGCATGCGCCAACCGGACAGGCTGCCTGAATGCTTGTCAGTCAGTGCCGATCGGGAAGGAAGTGCCGGGCCGTGCGGACCGTAACCCTGGGCAGACGCGCCATCGACCGCGACGACATCGCCGAGCGACGCGAAGGTTCCGGCGGGCCGGCGTTGCCGACACCGAACGGCGGGCGTCGGTCCCCCGAGGCGGTCACCCGGACGGTGGCGGGGTTCGCGCGGGGTGCCGGCGCATGAGTGACGCGAGCGTGGACATGGACGTGAACCCGGCGAAGAGGGACGCGGTGAATGTGGACGCCGAGTTGGATGTCGCGTTCGATGCCCGGGCGACGGTGGGGCCGGAACGGTTCGCCCGGCTGATGGAGCGCTACCGAGCGGAGTCGGTGCAGGCGGTCACCGATCTGCCGGGCGTGACGGGCCTGGTCTATGACGCCCCGAGCGGGGAGCGGCTGGATGTCTGGGGGCCCGGCTCGGAGGAGGCGCCGCGCCCGGTGTTCGTGTTCGTGCACGGCGGCTATTGGCGGGCGTTGTCGCGCGCGGACTCGGCCTTCGCGGCGCGCATGTTGGCCGAGCGTGGTGTGGCGACCGTCGTGCCGGACTACACGTTGGCTCCGCGAGCGACCCTGGAGGAGATCACCCGGCAGGTGCGCGCGACGATCGCGTGGGTGTACCACGAGGGAGCGCGGTACGGGCTGGATCGTTCGCGGCTGGTCGTGGGCGGCAGTTCGGCGGGGGGTCACCTGGCCGCGATGACGATGGTCGACGGCTGGCAGGCCGAGGTCGGCCTTCCCGAGAACGTGGTCGCGGCCGGGTTCCCGATCAGCGGATTGTTCGACGTCCGGCCCCTGGTGCGTACCCGGGCCAACGAGTGGTTGAGGTTCGACGAGGAGCGTGCGGCCGCGCTGAGCCCGCTCGTCCTGGGGGCGCGGCCCCGGATGCCCGGTGTCACGGTGATGGCCCGGCACGAGGCGAGCGGTTTCACCGAGCAGTCGCGCGCGTTCGCGGCGCACTGGGGCACGGAGTTGTTGGTCGTGCCGGAGCGCAATCACTTCGACGTGGTCCTGGATCTCGCGGATCCGGAGACAGCGATGTCGCGGGCCCTGCTGGGACTCTTCGACCGGCTGTGACGGCGGGTCGTGGTGCCGTTCAGCCCCGCCCGGGCTGCGGAACGCGGACGGAGGCCATGCCCGCGGCGGTGGCGGCCCGAATCCCCAGGTCGGTGTCCTCGAACACCAGGCACTCCCGCGCCGGCACGCCCAGATGCTCGGCGGCCTTGAGGAACCCCTCGGGGTCGGGCTTGGCCCTGGCGTAGTCGCCGGCGCACACCAGTACGTCGAACCTGTCGAGCAGGCCCAGTGCGGTCAGCGACGCGGTGACGGAATCGCGGGTGCTGCCGGAGACGACGGCCGTGGGTATGCGTCCGCAGGCGTCGTCGATGTGCGGAAGCACCCCCGGTACGACGGTCACCTGCGGCAGCAGTTCACGAAACAGGAGTTCGCGACGCTGCGCGACGGCCTCGACCGGCATGTCCAGCCCCTGGTCCCGGTTGAGCGAGGCGATGATGCCCGCCACCGTCCGGCCGCCCCAGGCGTAGAAGAGGTCCTCGGGGAAGGAGCAGCCCCACTCGTCCAGCGCTTGCTTCCAGGCCCGGTAGTGCAAGGGCATCGAGTCGGCGATGGTGCCGTCGCAGTCGAACAGGTAGGCACGGAACTCGCCGGGCGGCAGGGGGATGATCATCCGAGCACCGTATAGCGCTCCGATCGCTCACGGCCGCGTCGGGTGCCGACCGAACCTCGACGGTGTGAAGCTGCGGCGCCTGCTCGGCGCCGTCCGACCGGACCGCCGCCCCGCTACCGGTCGCGGGTGTTGTCCATGATCAGGTCGGCGGCGCGGGCGAGGACCTCGGCGCGGGTGCGGCCCTGGTGGTCGGCGGCGAGGGAGTGGTGTCCGATCGCCACGCAGAAGGCGATCAGACCGCGGGCCTCGACCTCGTCGGGGTCTGAGCAGAAGGTCCCGAACATTTCGCGGAGCAGGTCCATGCGTCGGTTGTCCACGCGTCGCAGGCGCTCGGCGACCGCCTCGTCCCGGCGGGCCCAGTCGCGGACCGCGAGGTCGATGGGCAGCAGCCGGTCGTCGGAGAAGGTGAGCATGCCGGCACGCCGGGCCTTGGTTCTGGGGTCGCCGCCCTCGCGTTCGACCTGCTCGATCACCTCGTCGGTGCACTCGCGTTCCCAGGTGTCGAGCATCGCCGCCAGGAGCGCGTCGCGGTCGGCGAAGTAGCCGTAGAACCCGCCCTTGGTGACGCCGAGGCGTTTCGCCAGTGCCTCGACCCGGACGGCGTCCGGGCCGCCGTCGGCCAGGGCTCGCAGACCTTCCTCGACCCATCTG
Source organism: Embleya sp. NPDC050493 (assembly GCF_044458105.1). Lineage (NCBI taxonomy): Bacteria > Bacillati > Actinomycetota > Actinomycetes > Kitasatosporales > Streptomycetaceae > Embleya > Embleya sp. NPDC050493. The sequence goes on along the minus strand of NZ_JBITHP010000014.1, from coordinate 140,636 downwards.
TCGCGCGGCGTGCGAGCAACGCCCACGGTGTGCCACCTCACTCTTCCACTCTTCGACCCCGATATACGCAACCGCATAGTCGATCTTGCCTTGTCTTATACGCAAGCGTATAACAGGTGGGGAAACACCGCCCCACCCCAGGAAGGCCGCAGCCATGAGGCTTGCCCGCACGGCCCACACCGAACGCCCGTGGCGGATCCACGAGTTCACCCGTGACTTCCGGGTCGAGGACGTGTGGTCCTACCGCACTCCCGGCGCCGGCCCGGCCGACTTCCCCACCATGCTCACCGCGATGCGCAACCGCGGCGGATTCGGCAAACAGGCGGCTCCGGCCCGGTTCCTCTTCGCGGTGCGCTGGAAGCTCGGCGCCCTCCTCGGCTGGGACGAAGCCACGGCGAGCCTGGGAGAGCGGGTTCGACCGCTGCGCGACCGCCTCCCCGAGGACCTGACCGAGACCGTGGACGCCTCGAAGGCCGGCGGCAGCCCGTTCACCCCGATGTACGAGTTGGCCGACGAGGCCGCCCAGGAACTGGCGAACAAGACCTGCCACGCCGTGATGCACCTGGGTTGGGTGCCCACCGACGACGGTGACCACGAGTTGCACATGGCCGTCCTGGTCAAGCCCAACGGCCGCCTCGGCAGGCTCTACATGGCCGCCATCGCACCCTTTCGCCACCTGATCGTCTACCCGGCGCTGACCCGCCAATGGGAACGCGCCTGGCGCGAACGCACCACCCCACACCCCGAGTCCCCCGCCCCCCGCCCGTAACCACCGAAGCCGCCGGACGCGTCCCGACGCGCCCGCCACCAACGACGGCCCCGCCCACCGGGATCGGTGGGCGCCCGTCGTGGGAGAGTGAAGCGCATGACGACTTGAAGAGCACCGGGCGGACGGCGGGGGTGGACCAAGGTCTCGACCCTGGACACCGTCGGGCACGGGGACCGACAGGCCTGCGCAGGCTGCGGAACGACCGTGCGCACCTACCGATTCCGCCACCACCCGCCCGAATCCGCGATGTTCGAGCGGTGCATCGGCCTGGCCTGGTGTCCCGAGTGTCGGATCTACATCGGCGCGATGGTGTACGTCCCCCGCACCCTCCCGCTCGTCGACGCGCTCGCGTCGCTTCCCGCCGACGAGCGAACTCGGTTGCTCCGCAAGGAGGCGGCCCTGATCGACCACCTCGATCGCCACACCGGCCGCTGACCCACACCCGCCGGCCCAGCGGGCGCCCGACCCACCTGCCCAAGCCGATGGTGGGTGCGGTTCCACAAGGCCCCGGCAACACCGGCCCGCACACCGGAACGATCCGGACCGACAGTGGCTGTCGACCGGCCACCGCCACGTTCACCGACCGCCCCGGCGGCCGGCAGCGTCGGCGGCAACGGCGTGTACGAGTACGGCGCCGGCGGCTTCCCGACCGGCACCGGGAACGGGTGGACGTCGTCTTCACCGCCGACGACCGGGGCGGTTCGTGATCGGTGCCAGGGGGCCGCGCAGGAGGCGTCCCGGCAGGGCGCCGGTGTGGACGCCTTCGCGGAAGGCGACTTCGCCGGACACCACGGTGGCGGCGATGCCGGTCGCACGCTGACGGAGGCGGTACGCGCCGCCGGGGATGTCGTACGCGACTTCCGGCATCAGCGGGGCGACCGTGTCCGGGTCGATGACGTTGAGGTCGGCGGCGAGTCCTTCGCGCAGCAGGCCGCGGTCGGGGAAGCCCCAGGCCGCGGCCGGAGCGTAGGTGATCATGCGGATCGCCTCCTCGAACGTGAAGGCTCGCTGTTCCCGCACCCAGTGGCCCAGCAGCAGCGTGTGCAGGGACGCGTCCGCCATGGAGCCGACATGCGCCCCGCTGTCGGTGAAGGTCATCACCGTGCGGGGGTGGCGCATGACCGGCAGCAGGTCCGCGGGATCGTCGCTGACCACGGCCTGGATGAACATCCGGTGGAAGTCGCTCTCCAGCGCCAGGTCGAGGATGAGCTCGACCGGTCCCACACCGCGTGCGGCGGCTGCCTCGTTGACGGTGCGCAGCGGCGGCATGGGTCTGTCGTAGACGCGCATGCGGTCGAAGTCGGGCTTCCGCGCCTCGGCGCCGATGGCGCGGCCGTAGGGTCCGTCGGTGGCGATGGCGACCAGTCGTGCGCGCGTGCGGGGGTCGCTGTACGCGGTGCGCTGCGCGTCCAGGGGCAGCGCGCGGATCTCCCGCCACAGCGGCAGTTTGTCGAAGGCGGTCCGGGTGCGGAAGGAGGTGACGGTGTTGATGCCGCGGCTGTGGCCGAGGCCGTAGGCGACTCCCCCGGCTGCCGCGATGGAATCCAGCAGGTGCAGGCCGTGGAAGACGCCGTTGCGGCCGGTGACCCCGAAGTTGAACGGCACGCCCGTCTCCACGGCAAGGGTGCGGACGCGGGCGAAGTACTCCTCCCGCGCCTCCTCGGTGCCGGCCGCGGCCGGCTCGTGGGTGATCTCGAAGACTCCGGCGCCCTCCTCGGCGAGGACGCCCACGAGCCGGCGCACCTCCTCCCAGGCGGCGAGCCGCGAGGCGACGGGCCGGCCGTCGGCGGTTTCGTGGTTGTCGTTGCGGGTGGTCGTGAAGCCGACCGCGCCGGCGCGCAGGCCCTCGCGCAACACCGCTTCCATCACCGCGAGTTCGCTCTCGGAAGCGGCGCCGTCGAAGGCGCGCTCGCCCATCGCCCAGGTGCGCAGCGCCGAATGCCCGACCTGGGCGGCGTAGTTGATCGCCTTGGGCAGTGCGTCGACGGCGTCCAGGTATTCGGGAAAGGTCTCCCAGGTCCAGGTGATGCCCTCTTCCATGGCCGCCGCCGAGATCTCCTCGGCGCGCTCCAGGTTGCGGGTGACCAGGTGACGGGCATCGGCCCGGGCGGGGGCGAGGGTGAAGCCGCAGTTGCCCATGACGGCGGTGGTGACGCCGTGCCAGGCCGAGCAGCTGCCCTGCTCGTCCCAGAAGACCTGGGCGTCCATGTGGGTGTGGCCGTCGATGAAGCCCGGCGTGACCACCAGTCCCGCGGCGTCGATCTCCTCGGCGCCGCGCCCGGGGACGCGGCCGATCCGGGTGATGCGCCCGGCGGTGATGCCGACGTCGGCGCGGTAGCCGGGCAGGCCCGAGCCGTCGACCACGGTGCCGCCTCGGATGACCAGGTCGTACATGTGCCCCACCTTTCCTCGCAGGTGCTCCGCCAGCGGTTAGCCAATGGCTAACGGTCACCGTCGCGTGCCCCGCGGGCGAAGTCAAGGGCGATCGGAGCCCTTGACTTCTCGTCGGGTTAGCCATTGGCTAACCCAGCGCTCCGAGCGCCGCCCGCCCAGCATGGAGGCCCCCGTGACCCGTGAACTCCCGCTTGTCGTCTCCGTCGACGACCACGTCGTCGAACCACCGGACCTGTGGACCCGCCGACTGCCCGCCCGCCACCGTGATCGCGGCCCGCGCGTGGTGCGCGCGACCTGCCGCACCGAATACGTCACCGCCAACAGCGTGAAATACCACTTCGGCGGCGACGGGCCCCGGACCGACTGGTGGGCCTACGAGGACCTCAGGAAACCGATCCCCCAGGTGATGGCCTGCGTCGGCATCGACCGCGCCAAGCTCACGATGGAGCCGATCGCCTACGCCGACATGCGCCCCGGCTGCCACGACCCGGTTGCCCGGTTGGCCGACATGGACCTCAACCACACCGAGATGTCACTGTGCTTCCCGACGTTCCCGCGCTTCTGTGGCCAGACGTTCCTCGAAGCCGAGGACAGCGACCTGGCGACACTGTGCATACGCGCCTACAACGACTGGATGATCGAGGAGTGGTGCGGCGGCTCCGGCGGGCGGCTGCTGCCGCTGTGCATCGTCCCCCTGTGGGATCCGCACGCCGCGGCGGCCGAGGTCCGACGCAACGCCGAACGCGGCTGCCGCGCCGTGGCGTTCACCGAACTTCCCACCAACCTCGGACTGCCGAGCATCCACGACCGCGACCGGCACTGGGACCCGTTCCTCGCCGCCTGCGACGAAACCGGCACGGTGGTCTGCATGCACATCGGGTCCGGCTCGCGCATGCCGGTGACCTCGCCCGACGCGCCCGAGGGCGTACGCATGGCACTGACCTTCGCCAACGCCCAGTACTCGTTCGTCGACTGGCTCATGTCCGGCGTCCTCGCCCGCTTCCACAACCTGAGGATCGCCTACTCGGAAGGGCAGATCGGCTGGATGCCGTTCGTGCTCGAACGCGTCGACAACATCTTCCGACACAGCGCCGCGTGGGCCGGCCTCGACCCCTCCCTCACCGAACCTCCCAGCAGCTACGCCAGGGGCCGCGTCTTCGGCTGCTTCTTCGAGGACGACTTCGGTGTCGCCTCGCGCGGGGCGGTGGGCATCGAGCGGATCACCTTCGAGACCGACTACCCGCACCAGGACGGCACCTGGCCGCGCACCCGGGACGTGCTCGCGCGGATCGCCGAACAGGTGGAGCCGGACGAGCTCTACCGGATCGCGCGCGGCAACGCGCTCGCGATGCTCGGCATGGCGGACCCCGCTCTCGGCGCGACCCCCGCGGAGAGTGCCCGATGACCACCATCGCCGCCCGGCTGGTCACCCGCCTCCGCGAACTCGGCATCGAGCACCTGTTCGGCGTGCCCGCCGACTACAACCTCGACTTCCTCGACCGCGTGTACGCCTCGGAACTCGCCTTCGTCGGCACCTGCAACGAACTCGGCGCCGCCTACGCCGCGGACGGCTACGCGCGGCTGCGCGGAGCAGGCGCCCTCGTCACCACCTTCGGCGTCGGCGAACTCGGCGCGATCAACGGCATCGGCGGCTCCTACGCCGAGTCCGTTCCCGTCGTGCAGATCGTCGGCGCACCGTCCACCCGAGCCGTGCATGCCCGGCTCCCCGTGCACCACACCATGGCGGATGGCGACTTCGGCCGCTTCGAACGCATGCACGCCGAGGTCACCTGCGACCGGGTCACCCTGACCGCCGCGGACGCCGCCGTCGAGATGGACCGGGTCCTGCGCGCCTGCTGGGCGCACAAACGCCCGGTGCGCATCGCGCTCCCCTGCGACCTGGTCGACCACCCCGCGCCGCAACCCGACGAGCCTCTGCTTCCCGACGCCGTCCCGCCACGGGCCCCACTGACCGACGCTTTCCGCGCGCGGGCCGCGGCGCTGCTCGCCCACGCATCGCGCCCTGCCGTACTCGCCGACCACCTCGTCGAACGGCACGGCGCTCACGAGGCGCTGGCCGACCTCATCGCCGCGGGCCCGTTTCCGGCCGCCGTCATGAACATGGGCAAGGGGGTCGTCGACGAGAGCGCCCCGACCTTCGCCGGGATGTACGTGGGAGCCGGCAGCGGGCCGGCCACGCGCCCCCTCGTCGAGGACGCCGACTGTCTCATCGCCGTCGGCGTGCTCATCAGCGACGGCAACTCCGGCGGCTTCACCCACCACTTCCCGGCCGGCCGGACGATCCACGTCGGACCGTACGCGTCGCGCATCGGGGACACCGAGTTCCCCGGTCTGCCCATGACGGATGCGCTCGCGGTGCTCACCGACATCGCCAGGAGCGGCGTACGCGGGACGTTGCCACGACTCCCGGCCCGCGCCACGCGGGTCCGCGCGCCGCACGAGCCGCTCACCCAGGCCGCGCTGTGGGACCGCTTCGCCGCACTCATCCGCCCCGGCGACGTGGTCGTCGCCGAACAGGGCACGTCCTTCTTCGGCATCGTCGACACCCGCATGCCCGCCGGAGTCACCGTCGTCGGCCAAGTCCTGTGGTCGTCGATCGGCTACACCCTGCCCGCCGCACTGGGCACCTGCATCGCCGCGCCGGAACGGCGCACCCTGCTCGCCATCGGCGACGGATCGTTCCAGCTGACCGCACAGGAACTCGGCACCATCGCCCGCGCGGGAGCGACACCGGTGATCCTCGTCGTCAACAACGGGGGCTACACGATCGAACGGGCCATCCACCCCACCGACGCCCCGTACAACGACATCGCCCCCTGGCGCTACACCGACCTGCCCGCCGCGTTCGGCGCCGACCACGCCCTCACCGCCCGAGTCAGCACCGTGGCCGAACTCGACGCCGCCCTGGAGACCGCCGGCCGCAACCCCGACCGACTCGTGCTCGTCGAGGCCGTCGTCGCACCCGAGGACTACCCCGGCCGGCTCGCCGCCATCGCCGCCAAATACCGGCCCGCACCGCCGGATTGAGGAATCGTCCGCCGATGCCCGCCGCGCCGGGTGAGCCGGCGATGTCCGCCACCGGGACGTCCAGCACACTGACGGCATGACGAACGAGACCTCCGCCCCCGAGCAGATCCTGGCCGCCGCGACCGAGCTCTTCCACGAACGCAGCCCCGCTGCGGTCTCGCTGCGGGAGATCGCCCGACGGGCGGGGGTCAACTACGGGCTGATCCACCACTACTTCGGGACGAAGGAGGCGGTGCTCGCCGAGGTGTTCCGCACCTCCGCCCTGCACGGCGGCCGGCTGCTCGCCGACGCCGAGGACACCGAAACGGCCCTCGCCCGGCTGGGTCGCGACCCGCGCGCATACGCCCGCATGCTCGCCTGGGCGGTTCTGGACAGCGACACATCGAAGGTGTTCGCCCACGAATCACCGGCCATCCGAACCCTCACGCGACTGGTCGGACGGGAGTGGGAAGCGGGACCGTCACCCGACCGCACCCGCGACGGGTACGACCCGCGTGTCGTCGCCGCGACCTCCGTGCTCGCCGTCCTGGCCTGGAGCGTGTTCGCCCCGTACGTCTTCCCGGCCGCCGGGCTCACCGACCGCGACCCGGACGACGTGCACGCCGAAGTCCTCGAACTGCTTCGGGACATGATCGCCGCCACCGGCCCGATCCCGGCCCCGGCCCACGAAGAAGCGGAAACCCACGACCGGGACTGACCCGCGCCGCCCGGGCGAGCCCCGAGCCCTGCGGGTGCCCGTGTCCGCCGTCGCACCGGACGGCTACTCGGCGGACATCGCCTCGCGCATCGCCCTCGCGGTGGCGGCCGGGTCGTAGCCCTCGGGGACACCCTCGATCAGGATGATGTCGCCCTCGATGTGCCGCGAGCGCAGCGGCGCGATCTCCTGGTACGCGGGCGAGTCCCACCAGGTGCGTGCCTCGACGATCCCGGGGAAGCCGATCATCACGACGCTCCCGGGCCAACTGCCCTCCTTCACCTCGTGCTGCGTGACGTGTACCAGGAAGCGGCCGCCGTACGGCTCGAAGGTGGCGGGCAGCCGCTCGATGTAGTCGGCGATCTCGGGGTGCGGGGTGGCGTTCCGCAGGTTGGCGATGGCGTAGGCGGTCATGGTTCGCTCCTCTGTTCCGGTCCATCGGGTGGTGGCGCTCTCTTGTGACCACCAATCTAGGGACGCGGAAACGACGGGGAATCAGTCGTGCATAGGTATTCGGCCGCGCGGCAGCAGCGACGCCGGCACCAGGGCGAGGGCGGCGAGTCCGGCCAGGACCAGGAGGGCGGGACCGATCGCCGAGGCGGACGTCACCGCGGCGGGTCCGGCCCCGGACGACTCGGCCGGCATCATGCCTGCGGCGACGGCGATTCCCAGGGTCGGACCGACGTTGTTGGCGGTTTGTTTGAGCCCGCCGACGACCCCGGCGTATCCGGGTGGGGCGTCACCGACGACGGTTCCGGTGGCGGTGACCATCACGGCGGCGAAGCCCGTGCCCAGGCCGACGAAGGCCGTCCAGGTGAGGAGCCAGGTGCTGTGCGGATCGAGCCGGGACAGGGCGACGATACCCAGGACGACGAGGAGGACGCCGGCGATCGCGGTGTGGCGCGGTCCGTACCGGCGCACTGCGGCGCTCGCGACGGGCGCGCCCAGGACCATGGGCGCGGTCAGCGGAAGTACCCGCAGACCGGTGGCGAGCGGACCGAGCCCGAGCACGTTCTGCACGAAGAACGAGGTCACGAACAGCGCCCCGAACATGCCGCCGGTGATGAGCAACATGATCAGCATCGATGCCGTCACGGGGACGGACCGGGCCACCGCCGGGGGCACGATCGGGTGCGTGGCGCGGCGCTCGTGCAGGACGAGCACCAGCGCGACGCCCGCCGTCGCGGCGAGTCCGAGCCACGTCGGCGCGGCGGTCCATCCGTGCGCGGGCACGTCGGCCAGGGTGTGTACCAGGACCGCGAGGGCGCCTGCGAGCAGGGCGGCTCCGAGCAGGTCCAGCCGCTGCGATCCGGCATGGGCGGGCGTCGGCACCCGGAGGGTGAGGGTGAGCACCGCGATCGCGAGCGCCACGGGGACGTTGATCCAGAACACCGAGCGCCAGCCCAGCTGGGTGACGAGGATGCCGCCGAGCAGCGGTCCGGCCGCGGCGGCGATCCCGATCGCGCCGGTACGGATGGCGACGGGCGTTCCGAGCCGGTCCGGCGCGTGGGTCAGCCTCAGCAGTGCGAGCGTGGCGGGTTGCAGCAGTGCGCCGAACACGCCTTGGACGGCCCGCAGGGCGATCACCCAGCGCACGTCCGGCGCGACCGCGATGCCGGCCGAGGCGGCTCCGAAGCCGAGGACGCCGATGAACATCAGCCGCGGGTGCCCGTATCGGTCGCCCAGGCGCCCGGCGATCACGAGAAGCCCGGCCACCGCGAGCAGGTAGCTGGTACTGGTCCACTGGACCTGCGCCACACTCGCCCCGAGGTCGCGCTGCAGGCTGGGCTGGGCCACGAGCAGCACGGTGCCGTCCAGCGCGACGATCATCGCACCGGCCACGCTGACCGCGAGCGCGAAGCGTTGCCTGAGGTTCTCGGTCATGCAGCGGCCGGGCTCGTGGTCGCCGGGCCTATATGGGCGTCCAGGGCCGCGGTGACGAGCAGTTCGAGCCGGCCGCCGTCGGGGGCTTCCGCTGCCGACGGGGTGTCGAGGGCGAGTTGCAGGCTGTCCCAGACCCACAGCTGGGCGATGCCGTGCAGGTTCGACCAGAGCGCGGCGGCGGTCACCGCCGGTGGCGGGGCGGCGGCGTTGGCACGCGCGGTGTCCCGCCCGCCGCCCCGGTGTGCGCTTTCCCGCTCGGCCCGGCATTCGGCGATGAGCGCGACGATGGTCTCGAACAGCGGGAGTGTGGACTCCCGGAGCCGTGGTCCGGGCGATGCGTGGGGCCCGCTGTCGAGCAGGTCGTGCCGGAACATCAGCTCGAACATGCCGCGGTGTTCCAGCGCGTACCCGACGTAGGTCCGGGCGAGCGCCTCCAGTCGGCGGCGCGGTGCCGCGACCGCGGCGGTGGCGACCTCGAACCGTGCGCCCAGGTCCGCGAATCCGCGCCGGGCGATCGCCGAGAGCAGCTCGTGGTGGGTGGCGAAGTATCTGCGTGGAGCCCCGTGCGACACCCCCGCCCGGCGGGCGATCTCACGCAGCCCCAGTGCGGCGATGCCGTCCGTCATGACGACGTCCACACCGACGTCGATCAGCCGTTCCCGAAGGGAGTCTTCCTGTGCCATGGACACTGTCTACCACATGCGTAGACACTGTCTACCCTTGCGTAGACACTGTCTACTTCGATCGCGGGGCGCAGGCCCGCCCGCTCCCGCGCATGTCGTCAGCCGCGCGACGGCGCCGCTTCCCCCTCGCGCCGAGGGGGCACACCCAGTGCCAGCACCGCGGCGTCGTCGTCCAGACCCGAGCCGAAGGAGGCCAGGAGGTCGGTGACCGCGTCCACCGCGGCGCGGGCGCCCACCGGTGCCAGCGCGGCGGCGAAGTCGAACAGGGCGTCCTCGCCGTAGCGGTCGGCCTTCGGGCCCGGCCCCGGGCGGCGGGCCTCGGTGAGGCCGTCGGTGTACAGGAGCAGCGTCTCCCCCGGGTCCAGGCGCACCGTCGAGGTGGTGAAGTGCGCGTCCGGGACGACCCCGACGAGCTGCCCGCCGGGCGTGGGCCGAAACTCGGCGCCGCCGTCGGCGCGCAGGAGCAGCGCGGGTGGGTGGCCGCCCGCGGCGAGCACGATGGTGCAGCCGTGGGCATAGGGCGTGATCGGATCCATGTCGGGGGTGATCGGGCCGAGGTCGGGGGTGATCAGGCCGAAGATCACGGTGCAGAAACGCGGGTCCTCGCCCCGGTATTCGTGGTTGAGCACGGTGTTGAGATTGCGCAGCACCGCGACCGGGTCCGCGTCGTACACGGCCGCCGCACGCAGCGTGTAGCGGACGAGCGAGGTCACGGCCGCGGCGGCGACGCCCTTGCCGCACACGTCGCCGAGGAAGAACCCCCATCGGCCGTCGGCGAGCGGGAACAGATCGTAGAAGTCGCCGCCGACCCGATCGGGCGAGGCGATGTGGTAGTGCGCGGCCACCTCCAGGCCCGGCACCTCGAACAGGGTCGGCGGCAGCAGGGTGCGTTGCAGGGTGGTGGCCAGGCGTTGCAGGCGTTCGCGTTCGAGGTCGGCCTCGCGGCGTGCGCGCAGCAGTTCGGTCTCGTACGCGCGACGATCGCGGGCGTCGATGATCGTCGTGCGGATCAGCAGGGGTTGGCCGTGGCTGCCGGTCTTGACCATGGAGGTGACCAGGACGGGCAGGCGGCTGCCGTCGGTGGCCTGGAGTTCGAGGGCGACGCCGCCGATCTCGCCCTGCATGGTCAGCAGGGGCGCGAAGTGCGTCTCGTGGTAGAGCCTGCCACCTACGGTCAGCAGGTCGGCGAAGCGGCGCCGACCGACGAGTTCCTCCCGGGTGGACCCGAGCCAACCCGTCAAGGTGGCGTTGACCTTGACGATGGTGCCGTCCAGGAGCGTGGACAGGTAGCCGCACGGGGCGTGCTCGTACAGGTCCTCGGCGCTGTCCTCCAGCAGGGCCGCGAAGGCGGCCGCGTCACCGCCCGGGGGCCCGTCCTCGCCGCTCGTTCCGCCGCCGTCCGGCCCCGACCCGGACGCGCACATCATCGCGCGCTCGCGAAGGCGACGAGCGCTTCGGCGGTCGCCTCGGGCACGCTCAACTGCGGGCAGTGGCCGGTGGCATCCAGCGTGACCAGGCTGCTGCCCGGGATCCGGGCCTGGACGAATCGACCCACCTCGGGCGGCGCGAGCGCATCCTGGCGGCATTGCACCACCAGGGTGGGCGTAGTGACCTCGGCCAGGTCGGCACGGTTGTCGGACAGGAAGGTGGTGTGCGCGAACACCCGGGCCATCCCGGGATCGGTACGGCAGAAGCTGTTCGTCAACTCCTCGCCCAGTTCGGGGCGTTCCGGGTTGCCCATGATCACCGGAGCCATCGCGGCCGACCAGCCCAGGTAGTTGCTGTCCAGCGAGACCAACAGCTCGTCGATGTCCGCACGGGTGAAGCCGCCCCGGTAGTCCCCGTCGTCGATGTAGCACGGCGACGGGGTGAGCAGCACCAGACCGGCGAAGCGCTCGGGCTCACGAATGGCCGCCAGGACGCCGATCATGGCGCTCACCGAGTGCCCGACGAACACCACGTCCCGCAGGTCCGTCTCCGCGCAGATCGTCAGCACGTCGTCGGCGTAGCCCGCGAGGGTGGAGTATCGCTCGGCATCCCACGCGGCGGGGTCCGACCGTCCGGCGCCCACGTGGTCGAAGCGCACCACCTTGAATCGTTCCTCCAGCACGGGCAGGACCAAGCGCCACATGTTCAGGTCGCATCCGAACCCGTGCGCCAACAACAGGACGGGACCGTCCTGCCGACCCGACACCAGCACATGATTCCCACTCCGAACATGCATGCGACCATGATCCCACCGCTTGTACGACCAACCCCGTCACCCACACGCCGAATACTCCCCGCCACACTCCCCGCACGCGCCGAAGACCATGCGCCGGGGCCGCAGCCGGGTCCGGCGCGCACCCCGATGGCGGGCCCGATCGACATGCCCGATGCCGCCGTCCGCGCCCTCGGCAAGGCCCTGGACGAGGCCGGCGACTCCATGGCGGCCGACGGGTCGCCGGTGGCCCGGGGAGGGCGCCCGCGCGCGTTCCGGTGCGGCGAGCCCGGCGAGCCCGGCGAGCGCCGGCCGCATCGATCAGGATTCGAGAAGCGCCGGTCGTATCGCCGCACCTAGCTTGATGGGCATGGCAACCATCGCTTCCGTGACGCTCGACGTGGCCGACCCCTCGGCCGCCCACCACTTCTACGCGACGGCGTTCGGTCTGGACACGCAACTGCGCCTGCGGGCCTCGAATGCGCCCACGACCGGCTTCCGTGGATTCGCACTGGCACTCACGGTGTCCCAGCCGGCGGACGTCGACGCCCTGATCGACGCGGCCCTGGCGGCCGGCGCCACGTCGCTGAAGCCCGCGACGAAGTCGCTGTGGGGCTACGGCGGTGTCGTCCGGGCACCGGACGGGACGATCTGGAAGGTCGCCACTTCGGCGAAGAAGAACACCGGCCCCGCCACCCGGACCATCGACGACATCGTGCTCCTGCTCGGCGTCGCGGACGTCGTCGCGAGCAAGCGCTTCTACGTCGAGCGGGGCCTGGTCGTGGCGAAGAGCTTCAGCCGCGTCTACGTCGAGTTCGCCGCCGGATCGGGCCCGGTCAAGCCGGCCCTGTACCGCCGCCGTGCCCTGGCCAAGGACGTCGGCGTGGCTCCCGACGGCACCGGATCCCACCGCCTCACCATCGGCGGCGACGCCGGAACCTTCACCGACCCGGACGGCTACGCGTGGGAGGCCGCGGTACCGGCAACCGCCCCCTGACCGGCCGAGCGGAATCCCCCTTCCTGCGCCGGCTCACCCGGCGCATATCGAGGCGGGCCCGGAGCAGGGGACCCGCCTGTACGCGCTCTCGGAGAAACCGCTTGCGGGCGCCGGGCTGAACCCTGACATTCACCGTCACCGGGCGATGACCATCCGCATGTGATCGGCCGCCGCGACCGACCCAGGACGACTCGGGCGACCCGGTACGCGCCCTCACCCTCGCCCGAACCCGGCCCCGAACCCGGCCCCGAACCCGGCCTACCGCGCAGGTTTACCCGGAATCTCCACCGCTCGTTGGATGTCCCGTTCGCCGCGCATCCGGCACGCTGCCGGGACCGCGCCCAAGCGCGCGGAACGGGGGAAGGAAAGCGCAGTGTTCGTGCGGTGGTTGCGGTTGCGGTTGGTGGCACAGGTGTTCGTGATCCTGGCCCTGGCCGCTGGTGCCTGGGGCGGCGGAGCGGTCGCGGGTGCGGCCGAGGAGGACGCCGGGCGGCTGCTGGTCGCCCTGGACGTCTCGGGCTCGATGAACGAGCCGGAGGGATCGCGGGCCGGGCTCACCAAGATCGCCGCGGCCCGTGCGGCCGTCGACGAGGTGGTGGGCGCGGTACCGCCCGGCGCGCGCATGGGCCTGCGCACGTACGGGGGCGGCTGTACGTCCTCCGCGCTGCTCGTTCCGGTCGGCTCCGTCGACAAGGCCGCGTTCGGCAGGGCCGCGGCCGGGGTGAAGGCCGATGGCGACACGCCGATCGCGTACGCGCTGCGCCAGGCCGCCGGCGACCTGCCCGGGCCGGGCCCGCGCACGATCCTGCTGGTCTCGGACGGCCAAGAGACGTGCGGCGGCGACCCGGTCGCGGTGGCCCGCGAGCTCGCCGCCTCGGACGTGCACGTGCGCATCGACGTGATCGGCTTCCGGGTCGACGACGCGGGCCGCAGGCAGCTGACCGATGTCGCCCGGGCCGGCCGCGGACAGTTCCACGACACGCTCAACGGCGCGGAGTTGGCCAACCGCCTGCGGCGGGCCGCCGAGCGTGCGCTGCGCCCGTACCGCCCGGCCGGCACGCCGGTCACCGGCACGCCGACCGCCTCGTCGGCACCCGTGCTGCGACCGGGCGAGTACCTGGACGTGATGCCTCCGGACACCGCCGACACGCACCCGCGGCGGTACTACGGCATCGACGTCCCGCGCGCCGCGACCGCCCACGTGTCGGCGACCGTGCCGTGGAACGCCCCACCCGGCAAACCGGCCGGCAACGCCGTGCGGGTCGCACTGACCACCGTCGACGGCCGAGTGTGCGCCGAACGCGAGCAGGTACGCGGCAAGGACCGTGACCACACCGTCAACGGCGGCTACGTCACCGCCCATGCCACCGTCGAACTCGAACCAGACCCCGCCGCCGCCCCGGGCGCCTGCGGAGGCGGCGGCCGCTTCCTCGTCCGGGTCGACAACCGCGAACCCGGATACCGCGACACACAGGCACCGCTCGAGATGAGCATCGTGATCGAACCCGAGATCACCGACCCGAAAGCGCTGCCGCCCGCCTGGACGGCCACCGACGTACCGACCGCCCACGCCCGCGCCACCGCACGGCCGACGACCGGGGCCGGCTCGTACGGCGACGCGCCGCCGATCACCGACGGCGTGCACACCGACGCCCTGCGACCCGGCGAAGAGGTCTACTACCGCGTACACCTGACCTGGGGCGAACGCCTGACCTATCGCCTCGACCTGTCCGAACTCCCCGCCTCCGAACGCCGAGCGGTCGGCGGTACGGCCAAGATCCGCACCGGGCCGGTGAACCCGGTCCGCGACTGGGCCGCACTGCCCGGCGGCAACACCGACTGGCGCGACTACGACGGCAGTGCACTCACCCTCGTGAGCGCCACCGCCCCGGTACGCCACAACAACCTCGACAGCGCCGAGTACGCCATCGCCTCGGCGTCCCTGCCCGGCGACTACTTCATCTGGTTCCAGATGGACGTCGCGAACACCGACCCGCAACTGCGCGTGCCCTTCACGCTCACCGTCAACATCGACGGCGTCCCGAACGGCGCCCCGCACTACCGCGATCCGACCAATCTCGGCTCCCCCGAATCGCAACTCTCCGCCCCGGCAGGCGTGTCCACTCCCGGCACTCCTCCCTCGTCGGCACATCCCCCGGCCGCCGCACGCTCCTCCGCCGGGGACTCGGGCCGGTCCTCCACACTCCGCTGGGCGACCATCGCCACCGCGGGCGTCGCAGTCGCAACGGCGGCAACATGGCTGACCCTGCGCCGAGGCCGCCGCCGTTCGTGACCGATCGTGCTCGACGCACCGCACCGGACGACGGCGGGCCCGCACCAAGGTCCCCACCCCTCTCCTGATGCATCATGGGCCGGCACTGGACCCCGCCCGGGCGTCCGGGACAATGGCCCGACAGACGCACGCGACGGGGAGGGATGGGCATGCCACGGTCACCTTCGGCCAACGAGGAACTGCGTGAGCGTTCGCGCCGACGCATCCTCGACGCCGCGCTCGTCGTCTTCGCCGAGCGGGGCTACGCCGGGGCGACCATCTCCCAGATCGCCGCCCGCGCCGAGGTCGCCAGGGGCCTGGTCACCTACTACTTCTCGACCAAGGACGAGTTGCTGGAGACGTTGCTGTCCGAGGCCCTGCAGGTCATGTACGGGGCGATCACTCCGCCGGAGGGCGAGCGCACCGCCGACGAGCGGCTGGCCGGGCTCATCGACCGGACGCTCCAGGGCGCCGCGGCGAGCGTCGATGTGCAACGGCTCCTGTTGTCGCTCATGTTGCAACCGGCCACCCGGGCCACCTACGCCAAGGCCGAGCGGGCGAACCTGGCCGCGCTGGAGGATGCCGAGGATCGAATCCGGGCGATCTTCGCCGAACGCGGCGCACTCGACCCGGGCGCCGAGGAGGCCACGCTGCGAAGTGTCCTGGAAGGCGTGATCTTCAAACTGGCCGTCTACCCCGAAACGTACCCACTGGCCGCGGTCCGCGCCCGCCTCTTCCACATGTACGACCTCCCGACCACCGACCCCGCCCCACCCCGCCCCGCGGAACGCCTCCGCACTTCGCAGCCGTAGGGACGACGCCGGGCGATACCGTCCCGTCCCGGTGACGCTCCGGGCCCGGTGCGGCCCACGCCGCTCCGATGCTCTGCCCGCAAAGCGAAGTCCGCGACCCGCTGCCCCGCGTACGAAGGCCCCCGTCGGCCGCAACCCCGCACACCGCCGCCGCAGGGCCTCCAGGCGCGTCACGTACACCGCGCCGAGGGCGGCGGGTGCCCCACGGAAGCGACTTCGTACCGCCCCTGGCCCGCACGGGCGTCGAAACGCCGCCGCTCGCCGGCGCCTTCGCGCCCGCGGCCGCCGTCGCCTCCGCCCAAGCCGACGCCGGCGATCGAGCCGCTTTACCTTCGGGTGATCTTCAGTCACGGACGGTAGAGATTTTTGTTGACTGGACAGCCATCCAATTGAAAATATGGGGCCGCGCATCGCGGTGGTGCGTATGTGTCCGTTGGTGCCTGGGGGCCCTCATGCCGGATGTCACCGTCTCGTCCCACGCGCCGCACGGGCTGCCCGTGTTGGGCGATCCGGCGTGGGCACGGGCCTTGAACCTGGTCGAGCGCGCGGCGCTGGGGGGCGAAGCCGCCGGGGAGGCCGAGGAAAGGGCGCTCAGGCGGCTGGCCCGATGGCGCGGCCCGGACCCGGGGTGGTTACCGGCGCGGCTCGCGGCGCTCGGCGAAGGGTGGGACGAGGCCCGGCTGTTCGCGCTGTTGGCCGAACCCACCGGGCACCTCGCCGAGAGGGCGGGGCGGGTGCCCGAATGGTGGCAGGACCTGGAACGCATCCTGGGTCGGGAGGAACCCCCGGCGGCGGGCGCCGCGGGCGGCCGGCACAGCGGAGTCGTGTCGATCGTACGGCCGTTCGTGGCCGACGCACTCGACCGGCTGCGCGCCGAGTTGCCGCGGGAGAGCGTGGACGGGTTGTGCGGCGACATCGGCGAGGCGCTGAGCAGGTCGCTCGTCGTGGCCGCGTTGCGGACGCTGGTCCTGGAACTCAACGTGATGCGGGTGAGCGGGAGGCTGCGCGGGGACACGCCGGTGGAGCGTTTCGGGTCGTTCGTCGAGCAACTCGCCACCGCGACGGGGCGGGCGGGGCTCTTCTTCGAATACCCGGTGCTGGCACGGCTGTTGGCGCGGCGTACCGAGCAGGCGGTGACGGCCGTGACGGAGGTGTTCCGCCGTTGGAACGCGGACCGGGAGGCGATCGGGTCGGCGCTGTTCGCCGGGAGGGACCCCGGGACTCCCGTCTCGATCGCGCTCGGTGGCGGGGACACCCACGGAGGCGGCCGGGCGGTGGCCGTGTTGCGGTTCGCCGGTGGGCAGCGGTTGGTCTACAAGCCGCGACCGTTGGGGGTACACGTCCGGTTCGGCGAGTTGCTGGCGTGGTTCGACGAGCGGATCGGCGGGATGGGGCTGCGCGTTCCCGCAGCGCTGGAGCGTGACGCGTACGGGTGGATCGAGTTCGTCGAGCCGGCCGAGTGCGGTTCGGCCGACGAGGTGGCGGACTACTACCGGCGGTTGGGGGCTTTGCTCGCCCTGCTGCATGCGGTCGAGGGTGCCGACTTCCACTACGAGAACCTCATCGCGCACGGTGCGCAACCGGTGCTCCTGGATCTGGAGGGGCTGCTGCATCCGCACCGGTTGCTCGGAGTCGACGAAGCGGACCCGGCATCCGCGGCGCTGATGTCCTCGGTGATGCGGGTGGGGCTGCTGCCCATCGTGCTGTCCGGCGAGGTCGGCGAGTTGGACATGGGCGGGGTCGGCGGGGACCGCGGGGCCTCGCTGCCGTTCGCGGCGCCCGCATGGGAGGACCTGGGCACCGACACGATGCGGCTGGTCCGGACCCGGTCCGTCTTCGAGGGCGCGGACAATCGGCCGACGCTGGACGGGAAGCCGGCCGAACCCACCCATTTCGTCGAGGAGTTGGTCGAGGGCTTCACCACCGGATACCGCGTCGTCGATCGATGTCGCGGCGAACTGCCGGGCGAGGACGGATTGTTGGCCGGCTTCGCCGGACTGGAGGTGCGGGCGATACTGCGGCCCACCCAGGTGTACGCGACGCTGCTGGACGAGGGCACGCACCCGGACCTGCTCCGGGACGCGCTGGACCGGGATCGGTTCCAGGACTTCCTGTGGGCGATGTCGCGGCACGACTCGCAGTTCGCCCGCCTCATCCCGTACGAGCAGGCCGAATTGTGGGAGGGCGACGTCCCGATCTTCCACGGTCGACCCGACTCGCGCGACCTGTGGACCGGCCGGGGCGAGCGGATCGCGGGCTACTTCGCGCAGAGTCCGCTGGAACGCGTCCGGGCCAAGCAGGCCGGCTTCGGCCCGGTCGACCGGGCCCGACAGGAGTGGCTGATCCGGGCCTCCCTGGCCACCCGGCCGAACGTCACGGCCACCGAGCGCCCCGCCGCCGAGGCCGCGACACACACGTACGCGCCGACCGTTCGGCCGGCGAACGACACCCCCGTCGCCGCCACCTTCCCACCGGCAAACGACACCCCCGCCACCACCTCCCGGCCCGCGAACGACAACCGCCATCCCTCCCCCGCCACGAACCCGACCGCGGACGCCTGCCTGGAGGCCGCCACGCGCATCGGTGACCGGCTGGCCGCTTCGGCGATCCGACGCGACGATCGGGTCTCCTGGCTGGGGCTCGCGCAGATCGGGGACGCCGGCTGGCAGGTGGCGCCGGCGGGTGGTGGTCTCTACGACGGCGCCGTGGGCATCGCGCTGTTCCTGGCCAGGCTCGGGGCGGTCACCGGCGAGCGGCGTCATCTCGACCTCGCGGTCCGGGCGTTGTGGAACATACCCGGGCTGCTCGACGGGCCGGCCGGGGCGCTCGGTGGTGCGGCGGGCTTCGCCGGGCTGCCGGGAGTGGCGTACGGGCTGATGCAGATCGGCGCGTGTGTGGGCGAGGACCGGGTGCCGCCGGTGGCGGATGTCGTACGGCTGATCGCGCAGCGGTCGACGGAGGGCGGGGCGTACTCGCCCGATGTGCTCGGCGGTGACGCGGGCACCGTCGCGGCGTTGCTGGCCGTGCACGCGCACACCGGCTCCGCGCAGGCGCTGGAGATCGCCCTCGACTTCGGCGCCCGGCTCGTGGAGCGCGCCGAACCCCAGGCCGAGGGCATCGGCTGGCGACACGCGGCTCACCCGCAGGCGCTGGTCGGCTTCTCGCACGGTGCGGCGGGCATCGGCTGGGCCCTGGCCGGGCTCGCGGCGGTGGCGGGCGACGGCGCGATGCGGGAGGCCGCATGCGCCGCCTTCGCCTACGAACGCGCCGAGTACCGCCCCCGGTGGCGCAACTGGCCCGACTATCGGCACGACAGGCGGGCTCCGGACGCGCCGGTCTCGCACATGTACGGCTGGTGCCACGGCGCCCCGGGAATCGGACTGGCCAGGGCCGACGTCCTGGGCCTGCACGACACGTACGACACCCCCGCCCTGCGCGCGGATCTGCGACTCGCACTGTCGGCGACCGTGCACGGCGCGGCCGCTTCCGCCGCGCACTGCCTGTGTCACGGCACGCTCGGCAACGCCGAACTCCTGCTGGTGGCCCGTGAACGCGGCCTCGCCGACATTCCCGAGCCGACCGGGTTCGCCGCGGCGGCGATCGGGGAGGGCCCGCGCTGCGGCACCCCGCAGCACATCGAGACCCCGTCGCTGATGACGGGCCTGGCCGGGATCGGCTACGGGTTGCTGCGCCTGGCGGCCCCGGAGCGGGTGCCCTCGGTGCTGCTGCTCCGGCCACCGTACGAGAGGTGCGGGGCGAAGGGGTGAGCATGCCGAAGTCCCCACCCACCACGGGGAAGACGCCGCCGCGCCATCGGCCGGGTCGGTTCACCAGGGTGGTCGCCTGGGTGATCGCGAGGCTACGGCGCCGGACCCGGCGCGTGCCGCTGCGCCAGCAACTGACCGACACCGAATGCGGCATCGCCTGCCTGGCGATGATCGCCGGATTCTTCGGTCGGCACACCACCACCGCGGACGGCCGAAGGCTGCTGGAGGCCGGTCGGGACGGCCTCTCGATCGGCAGGTTGATCGAGGTCGCCGGCGAACTCGGGCTGTCCGCCCGCGTCGAGCGGGCCGATCCGGCGCAACTGCCTTCGGGCCCGCTGATGTTGTTCTGGCGCGGACGGCACTTCGTGGTCCTGGAGCGGCGCTCGGCGAAGTGGGCCCACATCGCCGATCCGGCCGACGGGCGCACGCGCATATCGCACGAGGAGTTCGTCGCCGACTACAGCGGCATCTACCTGCGCCTCACCCCGCGCCCCGACTTCACCCGCCGGCTCGGGCGACCGCGCGACTGGCCGATGGTGCGCTACCTGCGGGACGTCCTGGCGGTTCCCGGTACCCGGGGGCCGATGGCGGGCATCCTGCTGGCCTCGGCCGTACTGCAAGGCCTGGGCCTGGCCCTGCCGTTGGCCACCGCCTACGTGATCGACACCCTGCTGCCGGACCGGCGAACCGACCTGTTGCCCCTGCTGGCCGCGGGGGTGGCGGTCGTCGCGCTCGCCCAGGCCGTCACGGCGCTGACCCGCGGCTGGGTCGTGGTCACCCTTCGCACCCGGGCCAACGCGGTACTCACGCCCGGCTTCATGACGCATCTGCTGCGCCAACCTCTGTCGTTCTTCCTGCGCCGCTCGCGCGGCGATCTGCTGTTGCGGCTGGCCAGTGTGACGACCGCCCGCGAGGCACTGACCGGTCAACTGCTCATGGTGGCGCTCGACGCCTCGATGCTCGGCTGCTACCTGATCGGGCTGGCCGTGCTGGCACCCGAGTACGTCCTGGTGACGCTCGGACTGGGCGGACTGCAACTCGCCGTGATCATCGGCAGCTACGGGCGCCAGGGCAGGCTCTCCCAGCGGGAGTTGACGGCGATGTCGCGTGAACAGGGCTATCTGGTCGAGACGCTCGACGCGGTGCTGCCGGTGAAGGCCAACGGAGCCGAGGGTCGGGCGCTGCGCCGGTGGAGGACGCTGTTCGAGGTGCACCAGCAGGCGAGCCTTCGGCGCGGGCGTACCTCCGCCGCCGTCGACGCGGCGTTGGGCACACTGCGGGTGATCTCGCCGCTGGTCCTGTTGACCGTCGGGGTCGGGCTGGTCCTGGACGGCGCGATGCAGGTCGGGGTGATGCTCGCCGCCAACGCGGTCGCCATCGCGGTGCTGGAGCCGTTGAACTCGGTCGCCACCGCCGGTCAGTCCCTGCAACTGGTCAGGGCGCAGGTGGAACGCATGTACGACGTGCTGGACTCGGAACCGGAACGCAGCGGGGAGGAGCGGCTCCCGGGCCGCAGTCCGATCGGCGTCGAGCTGAGCGGGGTCACCTTCGGCTACGACCGCGAGGCCGCCCCCGTGCTGAGCGACATCGCACTCACGCTGCCCCCCGGCCGCAAGATCGGGGTCGCCGGGCGCACCGGTTCGGGCAAGAGCACGCTCGCCCTGCTCATGCTCGGACTGCTCCTGCCCGACCGGGGCACGATCCTGCTCTCCGGCGTCCCGCTGGAGCGCTTGGACCTGCCTGCGCTGCGAACGCATTGCGGCGCCGTGCTCCAGGACCTGTCGCTGTTCGACGGCAGCATCGCCGACAACATCGCGCTCGGCAGCCCCGAGTCGACCCGGACCGAGGTGGAGCACGCGGCCGTGCTCGCGGGCCTGCACGAGGACGTACGGCGCATGCCGATGGGCTACGAGACCAACGTCGGCGAGGGCGGCATCGCGCTGTCCGCCGGGCAGCGGCAGCGGGTGGCACTCGCCCGCGCGCTGGTGCACCGCCCCCGGCTGCTGATCCTGGACGAGGCGACCAGCCACCTCGACCCGGCCACCGAACGTGCCGTCGACGCGGCCCTGAACCGGCTGGAGATCACCCGGCTGGTCATCTCCCACCGGTTGTCGGCCATCGAGAACGCCGACGAGATCGTCGTGCTCGACGCCGGCCGGATCGTCGAACGCGGCCGGCACGCCGACCTGCTCGACCTGGGCGGGCACTACGCCGACCTGTTCGGCCCCCGTTCCGCCGGAGCACCGGAAGGCCCGGTCCGCTCCGGAGGCGACGGCGCGACCAGCGCCGTTCTCACACCCTGAGGTACTCGCATCCCGAGAAGGAAGGACCGTCCATGAACAATCCGAACGACATCGACGACCTGATCCGCGCCTGGAAGGACGAGGACCGGCGCGAGGAACTGCCCGGCGTCGTCCACCCTTCCGGTGACATCGACCTCACCATGATCTCCGGCGGCGACGTGCACACCGGCAAGTTCGCCCGCAGCACGTGGCTGCTGTCCGGCCCGCTCTGCGCGACCGTGTCCTTCGCGGCCGGCTGCTGGTAGCCGACCCGATCCACAGGCACGAAGGGCGGCCTCCCGGCACGGAGGGAGGCCGCCCCGTGTCGCCGAGGGCGCTCGTATGCCTGTTCGTACCGGGCCCGGAGGCGACGAGGCGGGCGATGCCGTGCTCGCCGGACTTCCGGGAGCCGGTGAACGTGGGCACCGCGATCGCCCAGGGGGATGCCGCTGCGATTCAGCCGCAGCGGCAGGTCGCGCTCCGCTTCGCCCGCGAGGGCATCGGCCGGGGGGGCATGCCCGCGGTCATATAGCCGGGCCACACACAACGGCGTCGTACGGCGACACTCGGTACCCCTTCGGGTGAATAGTGACGTGTGCGGCCCGATACGTGCGCGGAGCGTAGCGGCTCACCGGTTCGGGGCGTGCGAGGCGTGGGCGCCGGGGCGCTCGACTTCGTTTGGGTGCGCACCCGTCGGGCACGCGGCAGTTATCCGGTCCGTCCGACCGTGGGAGGTGAACGGTATGGCCGTCGTGACCGAGTCCGTCGAAGTGGACGTCCCGCTGCATACGGCATATCTCCAGTGGACCCGGTTCGAGGATTTCCCGCAGTTCATGGACGGGGTCGAGGAGGTGGTTCGGCTCGACGCCCACCACCACTACTGGAAGACGTACACCGGAGGCGCGACCCGCGAGTTCGGCACCGAGACCGTCGAGGAACTGCCGGACGAACGTCTGTCCTGGCGCACGGTCTCGGACGAGCCCCGGCAGCACGCCATCGTGACGTTTTGGGCGGTCGACGCGGCCCACACCACGGTGAACGTCGTCACCGAGGTCGAACCCGAAGGGCTCGCCGAACCCGAGGACGGCGTACCGCCCTTCACGGACACCCGGGTCAGGGCGGACCTGCTGCGCTTCAAGGAACTCGTCGAGGCCCGCGAGAAGCACGGCCACGGCGAGCGAAGCCGGATCGCCCCGGACTGACGCCGAACCACGCCGACGCCGGCCCGGGCGCCGACCCTCTCGAAGCGGACACCTGTCCGGGCTCCTACACGGGCTGCGGCTACACGGGCTGCGGCTCGGGCTCCGGTTCCGGATCGGGGTCGGGCGGCACCGGTCCCGGGGGTGGCTCCGGCACCGGCACGGGTACCGGGTCGGGATCCGGCAGGGGCGACGGGCGCGGCGGGCGGGTGTCCGGATCCACCGGCATGGGGATGGTCATCGCGTTCACTCCCTCGGGTCGCTCGCCCAACGGCCTACCCGGATCCGGCACCATGATTCATCCACGCCGATCCTCCCCGTCGAGGGCGGCGCGCGGATCCGTCCGGATCCCGCGGTCGGCCCGCTCGACCGACAGCGGTGGTTGCGTGTCGCGGATCAGTCCATCCGCCCCGGCAGTCGGTCCAGGATGGGTCCCAGGTCGAGCCCGCCGGGCAGGGTGCCGAACGCCAGGCCGCGGTCGGGCGCCAGTCGGGAGGCGCAGAACGCGTCGGCGACCGCGGCCGGGGCGTGCCGCACCAGCAGGGAGCCCTGGAGGACGAGGGCCATGCGTTCGACCAGGCTGCGGGCCCGCAGTTCGATGTCCGGGGTCGGCGCCAGGTCGTCGCGGAGTGTGCGCCAGGCGGTGTCCAGGCGGGCGTCCGCGCCGAAGGCGGCGTCGATTTCGGCGGCGAAGGCGGCCAGGGACTCGGGTTCGCGCCGGAGGGCGCGCAGGACGTCGAGGGACTGGACGTTGCCGGAGCCCTCCCAGATGCCGTTGAGCGGCGCGTCGCGGTACAGCCGCGGCAATCCCGAGGCTTCGTCGTATCCGTTGCCGCCCAGGCATTCCAGTGCCTCGACGACGGCCACGGGTTGACGCTTGCACACCCAGTACTTGGCCACCGCGGTGGCCGTCCGCAGGAAGGCGCGTTCGTGGTCGTCGCCGCGTTGTGCCCGGTCGACGGCGCCGGCGACGCGCAGGGCGAGCGTGCTCGCGGCCTCCGACTCCACACCGAGGTCGGCGATCACGTTGCGCATCAGCGGCTGGTCGATCAATGTGCGGCCGAACACCGAGCGGTGGCGCACGTGATGGGCGGCCTGTGCGAGGGCGGCGCGAATGCCGGACGCGGAGCCGAGGATGCAGTCGAGCCGGGTCATGGTGACCATGTCGATGATGGTGCGTACGCCGCGGCCCTCGGCGCCCACCGGCCAGGCGACGGTGTCGTCGAACTCGGGCTCGCTGCTGGCGTTGCTGCGGTTGCCGAGCTTGTCCTTCAGGCGCTGGATGCGGAAGGTGTTGCGGCTGCCGTCGGGCAGCACGCGGGGTACCAGGAAGCAGGACAGGCCGCCGGGCGTCTGGGCCAGGACCAGGAACAGGTCGTTCATCGGGGCGCTGGTGAACCACTTGTGGCCGCGCAACCGCCAGGTGCCGTCGGCGTGTTCGGTGGCGGTCGTGGTGTTGGTGCGTACGTCGGTGCCGCCCTGCTTCTCGGTCATCCCCATGCCCGCGAGCAGGCCGCGCTTGGACGCGGGCGCGCGCAGCCCGGGGTCGTAGCTGCGACTGGTGAGCAACGGCTCGTACACCGCGGCGAGTTCGGGTGCGGCGCGGAGCGCCGGGACGACGGCGTAGGTCATCGAGACGGGGCAGCCGTGTCCGGCCTCCGGGGTGGTCCACACCATGAAACCGGCCGCGCGGGCCACGTGCGCGCCCGGACGGGGGTCGGCCCAGGGGGCTCCGGTCAGTCCCTCGCGGACCGCGACGTCCAGCAATCGGTGGTAGGCGGGATGGAATTCGACTTCGTCGATGCGGTTGCCGTAGCGGTCGTGGGTGTGCAGGACCGGCTCGCAGCGGTTGGCCTGCTCCGCCCATGCCTGGACCTCCGCGCTGCCGGCGAGCCGTCCGACGCGGTGCAGGTCGGTCTCGTACCAGTCGGCGCCCTCGCGTCGGATGCCCTCCAGCAGCACCGGGTCGTCGGCGACGTCGTGCCCCACCAGCGGCGGGGGCTGGTTGGTGACCTCGTGGGTGCGGGCGGTCGGGTTGCTGCGCGGCGGGGGTGTTGTCGGCACGGTCATCGGGAGCCTCCTGGAGGGACGGAACGCGCGTCGACGCGGGCGCCCGCGCAGCGCAGCGACATGGCGATCAGTTCGGCGACGAGGTCCTCGACGGCCTCCCGGGCGGGTGCCGCCAGGGGGTCGACCAGGACCTCGCCGATCGCGCCGGTGAGCGCGGCGGCGGTGATCTCCGGGTCCTGTGCCGGCATCAGCCCGGTGGCCATGCCCTCGCGGACCACCTGGGCGAACAGTTCCCGGTAGCGGCGGCGGAACTCCAGCCGCTGCTCGCCCACGGCGGGTTCGGCGGGCGCGGCGAGCAGGGCGTGGGCCAGGCCGCGCCGCTCCAGGGCGCGGCGGGCGAACACCGCGACGCCCTGCGCGAGCCGGTGGGCGGCGTCGCCGTCCCCGTCCTGCAGGACCTTGCCCAGGACCTCGACTTCGCGCCCGGAGGCCCGGCGGAAGACCTCGACCGCCAGGGCGGCCTTGGACGGGAAGTGCTGGTACACGGAGCCGGCCGACATGCCCGCCGCGGCGGCCACCGCGGTCACCGAGGCGTTGGCCCAGCCGACGTCGGCGACCACGGTGGTGGCCTGTTCGACCAGGTGTTCGCGGGCCGCGGCCAGGCGGTCCTGCTCGGCGGGCGTCTTGCGGTAGGCCATACAAGCAGTGAACCAGCATTCAGAGCTTCGGATCAAGGCCCGCGCGGACGACACGCCGCACGGCGGACACCTCCGTGGGTGCGCGGCGTCTGCCCTCACGCGCCCCGGTTCGACCGCCCGTCCGAGGACTGACGGGCGCCGAGGCGGGCGCGATAGGCGGCCACCGCGTTGCGGTTGGCGCAGGCGGTGCTGCAATAGCGGCGGGAGCGGTTGCGGGTGAGGTCCAGGACGATGCCCCGGCAGCCCTGGTCCGCGCACAGGGACAGGCGGGACAGCTCGTCGACGCGCACCACGTCGGTCATGGCCATCGCGGTCTCCACCACGACGCGGGTGGCCAGCGGCGCGTCCGAGGACACCGCGTGCAGGTGCCAGTCCTGGTCGTCGTGACGGACGAGCTGCGGGAGGGCGTGGGCCTCGGCGAGCATCGTGTTCACCAGGCCCGCGGCGCCTTCCCGATCGGCGGTCAACAGGTCGCGCAGGACCGGCCGCAGCGCTCGCACGCTCGCGAGTTCGGCGGCATCGCGGTCCCGGCGCCCGGTGTAGCGGTGCTCGGCGTACCACGCGTCCAACTCCCGGACGGTGGTGAGGGTGTCCGACCCCACCGCGCTGTTGGCCAGCGCCACGGCTGCCTGCAGGGCGGACTCGGTGTCATGACCAAAAATCATTTTGACATCTTACATCCAACCCTCCTACCGTCATGGTCTATGACCCATGTTGCCAATGACGCACCGCTCGTCCGCACCCCCACCGGCGACGGACGCGGCGGCCTCCTCCTCGCCCTCGTCTCGGCGACGGCCTTCGGCATGTCCGGGTCGTTGGCGCGCGGACTGCTCTCGACCGGTTGGAGTCCGGGAGCGATCGTCCTGGCCCGGGTCGGCATCGGCGCGCTCGTCGTGGCGCCGTTCGCGGTCGCGTCCCTGCGCGGACGATGGCGGCAACTGCGCGCGCAGGCCCGCACCGTGCTGGTGTACGGCGTACTGGGCCTGGCCGGGGCGCAGTTCTGCTTCTTCTCCGCGGTCGCCGCCATGGACGTCGCACCGGCACTGCTCATCGAGTACACCGCTCCGGCCGCCGTCGTGGTGTGGTTGTGGGCGCGTCGGGGTCAGCGCCCGCGGCCGTACACCATGGCCGGCGCCGGCCTGGCGGCCGTGGGCCTGATTCTGGCCGTCGACCTGATCTCCGGCGCCGACCTGGCCTGGTCGGGCGTGGCCTGGGCGCTCGCGGCGATGGTGGGTCTGACGGCGTACTTCCTCATCGCGGCGGACACCGACACCGGCCTGCCGCCCGCCGCCCTGACCGGTGCCGGGCTCGCGGTCGGAACGCTCGCCCTCGCCGCCCTCGCGGCCGTCGGACTGTTGCCGATGCACGCCGGCGTCGAACCGGCCGGCTACCGGATCGGTGACGTGCCCTGGTGGCTGCCCGTGCTCCTGCTCGGCCTGGTCACCGCCGCCTTGGCCTACACGACGGGAACCGCGGCCGGCCGCCGACTCGGCTCACGCACGGCCTCGTTCGTCGCGCTGTTGGAAGTCGTCGCCAGTGTGATCTGCGCCTGGTTGCTGATCAACGAGACACCGACCCCCTCTCAGACGACCGGCGGCCTCCTGATCATCGGCGGCGTCACCCTGGCCAAACTCGACGACCGACCGCCTCGCGAGACGCCCTGACGGCCCGATCAGCCGATTCGGCTCCGGACAACGAGACCGAACATCCGGACGACATGCCGACATTGGCGGCCCGGACGCCCGGTTCGGCATCGACGAGAGCGCCCCGAACGTCGTCGAGACCCTCGACGCCCCGGGGGGCGCACCCGGCCTGCACTGCGTCGACCATCTCGGCCGCACGGTAGCGTGGTGAACGCGGCACCACAGCACGCCGGCACATGACGCGGCGGCTCGGACCGCGCAGCGTGAGGGACGCGGGAGAGACCACCGATGGCAGCCACTTCGAAACGATCGGCCGAGCCCGGCCGGGAGGCCTGGGCCCTCATGCACCGGTTCGTCGAAGCCCACAACCGCCGGCGCGAACTCGCCGACGCGCTCGGGTTCCGCCTCGGCGGCGGCCGCGGCAAAATCCTCTTCCAACTCCGCGACGGACCGAAGACCCTCAGCCAACTCGCGGGCGCCAACCGCCTCGACGCCCCCTACGCCACCCTCATCGTCGACAAGCTCGAAGCCCACGGCCTCGTCGAACGCCGGCCGCACCCCGACGATCGCCGCCGCAAGCTGGTCACGCTCACGGCCGCCGGGCACGAGGCCATCGCCACCGCCGACGCCATCCTGCTGCGCCCGCCCCCGGCCATCGACACCCTCCCGGCCGAAGACCTGGGGCAACTCACCGAACTCCTCACCCGCCTCCTCGATGCGGACGAAGCCAAGGCAAAAACCGAGGAGTGACCCGGTGGGCGACGCGGTCGCGGGGCACCTCGCCTCCCGGCGCGCGGCCTACGGTCGACTCTCGGGTGTCCAGGTGAACCGACGGGCCCGGGAAGCTCCGACTGCACATCGACGTCGACGCCACCGATCGCGACCAGGACGCCGAACCATCGCGACCAGGACGCCGAGTCGGAGCGGCTGCTCGCCCTCGGCGCCCGACCCGTCGACGTCGGCCGGACCGGCGCGGAGAGCCGGCACGTCCCGGCCGACCCGGAGGGCAACGAATTCCGCCTCCCGCGCACCCGGCTCCGACCCTTCCGACGCTCTCCCGGGTCCCTTGCGGAGGTCGAGGCCCTTGCGCACGACACCACGGGAACAACGACGCGCCGGTCCCGACCTCGCCGAAGACCGGGTTCAGGCCATCGGTGTCGCTATCGTTACTCCCCGTCCGCGCCGGTTCGGGTGCGCCGAGGGAAGGTCCGCCGTGATCACGAGCGTCCTCATGGTCGAGCAACCGTTGTCCGTGACAGATGTCGACTTCGTCACGACCCTCCACGACGAGCAGATCTCGTTCGTCATCCTGATGAACCCGCGAGGCGCGGAGGACCGACTCCTGCGCACCATCGACGATGTCGCCCTCGGCGAGTTGGAAGAGGCGGTCCACGAGGGCGACGAGCCCGAGGGCGAGGAGGCCCGCCGGCCCGCAGCCCTCGCGCTCGAACACACGCTCCGACTGTTGCGCGAGGCCGGCTCCGAGGCCGTCGGCCAGGTCGTCGACGGCCACCCGCTGGATCTCCTGCGTTCCGTCGTGGACCAGGTCGGCGCCGACGAGGTGATCGTGTTGACCGCCCCGCACCTGGTCGAGGAGTTCTTCCACCGGGACTGGGCAAGCCGGGCCCGCCACAAGGTGGGCGTCCCGGTGCTCAAGCTCTACGCCCACAGCGAGGACGAGCAGGGCGAACAGGAGTAATCCGAGGTGGCCCGCACGGGGTGGGACGGACGTTGACCACGCGGCGGCAATTCGTCGGCGGCGTCGGCACCTTCGGTGCCGTGACGTTCCTGGGCGGCGGTCGAGCCGCAGCGGCGGAACCGAGTGCGGCCGATCCGGGGACGGACCCGGCGCGGCAACTCCACGCCCGCAATGCGATCTTCGCGATCGACACCGACACGCAGACGCACTACGACGCGCTCCGGGCCGAACTGATCAGACATCTGGGCCCGGTGGTCATCGTCCGGAACGACGACCGGGGCGGCCGGTACACCCTGATCCACAACGGCGAGCAGGAGTCCCTGCACCCGGTGTCCGAGATCTTCGAACTGGCCAAGTCGATCGCCCATGCGCCGCTCGGCATCTACTCGATCATCGCGCCGTATCTCGGTGGTCGGATCCCGGAACTCCCCGGCTCCGAGCGCCTGGACCGGCACGACCTGGACATGGTGGCGTTCAAAGGGCCCGGGACGACCGACTGGGTCGCTCCCCTCCAGTCCTTCGCCGCCACCTTGACCGTCGCCCGCCGGCAACTCGGCGACGCCGACATGCCATCGGACCTCGAGGCATCGAGCACCCGGATCCTCGACGCGTCGCTCGGGTTCGTCGAAGAGTCGGTACGGCGACGCTCCTTCGACATGGCGTCGTTCGAGAACTACACGAGCCGGTTGACCGACGACATCCCGACCAACCTCGCACATGCGGCGCGGGCCCAGATCGAGGGCGTCGAAGCGCTCATGACGCGCTGGCGGGACAAGGTCGGCACGGCGGACTGGCCCGGCCTGTACGTCGTCGTGTTGTCGATCTGGACCACGTCCGCCCCGAACCAGAATTCGATCATCGTCAAGCGCTTCATGGACCCCGCGACGGCCGACTCGCACCTGATCGACCTGCAGACCGCCCAGCCGCCCGCCGACCCCATCCACGTCGCCCTGGACAACCTCGCCCGAATCGTGCAGGACAACGTCGCGGCGGAGCTGGTGTTCCCCCTCGACCACCGTCTGGCGGACGCGTTGAAGGGGCCCGCGGATCTGGTGGCGCCGGCGATCCTGACCCAACTCGCCTGCCCCTACCGAAGCGGGACCGCAACGAGGAGGACCGCCGGCGCATCTCCCCGGCCCGACCCGGCCGGGGACCGGGCCGGCCACGCCGCCTCCGACCCCGCGCGCGGGTAGGGCCTGCAGGGCCGACGAGAACGCGTCGAGGACCCGCCCCGGCCCGGGTTCAGCGCACCGGTGTGGGCAGGGTCGTGCGTGGCAGTTCGACGCCTTCCGGGATCGTGCCCTTCCGGGTCGACGACGTACCCCCTCGCCGGGCGTCGTCGCCGAACCGCGGGACCCTCGAAGCCCCCCAAGATCCAATGCCTCGAACCTCCGCACCACGTCGAGAAGTTGTGTCGGTCAGACCGCCAATGCGTGAACATCCTCACAACGCCTCCTTGCCCTGCCTCTCGACCCGGGCCGTCGGCGTCCGGCGGCCGGGAGCGCGGCCCTCGGGACGCGCCGGCGTGCGGGCGGTCGCAATGGTCGCAATGCTCCGAATGACCCATGCATTCAAGCCATTTTCCACGTTCGTCCGGTCGTGTTTTCGAATACTCGCCCCGGACACCCGGCGCATCGAATTCGGGCGCCATGGCTCGATATACCGGACATATAACTCGATCCCGGGAATGGTCGCCCAGCTGTAGTCGGCGCGAAAGAAGAAGTGTCGGCGCCGCCCGGAACGGGGAAGTCGACGCCACTACACTCGCTACGCCCCATCGACGAGAGAGCAGCGGAGAGTGATACGTGCAGCGGGCGGGTCGCGCTTTCCGCGATGCGCCGGACGGAGACCGGGCGACGTGCCTCGCGCACCCGGACGACGCCGAAATCGACTCGCTGCGCGCGCCGTTGCCCGCCTGATTGCGCGACGAGGACCGTGGGAATGAACTTTGTACAGGACCCCGCACTCTGGTACGGGGTGGCCGGCACCTGTGCTGCGGCCGTTTATGTGGCCCGCAGCCGAATAACCGTCAAGGACCTGAGGGAGAGGAATCGCCTGCTGGCCGAGGACGTGCGCATGCGCGACGACGAAATCGACAACGTCGTCCGGGTGTTGCTGCCGGCCCTGGTCGAGACCGGGGAACGACTCAAGGGATCGCTTCTCCGCCACGAGGAACTACGCACCACGCCGTACGCGCACAACATCGAGACGGTCGTGGAGATGTTCACCACCGCCGTCGAGGACGCCCGCGATCGTGCCGACCACTCGGCCAAGAACGCGCTGAAGGCCGCCATGCGCACACTTCAGGCGCTGGCCGGCGAACAGCAGTTGGCGATCTCCGACATGCAGAACAACTATGTCGACGCGCAACTGCTCCAGGATCTCCTGGCGATCGACCACATGAACTCGCAATTCGGCCGCCGCGCCCAGGTCATCGCCGCCCTCTGCGGCGGCTGGACCGGACGCCAGCGCGCCGCGGCGCCGCTGTACGACGTCATGCGCGGCGCGAAGGGCCGCATCCGCGACTACCTCCGCGTGGAGATCCGGATGCAGTCCAACGTCGCCGTCATCGGCCGGGCGGTCGAGCCGGTCGCCCTCGCGGTGGCCGAACTCCTCGACAATGCCGCCAGTTACTCCCCGCCGCACACCACCGTCGAGATCAACTTCCAGACCGTGCCCAACGGGGTGTGCATCATGGTCGACGACGCGGGCGTGGGCATGCACGAGGAGGCCCGGCAAAGCGCGGCCCGCTACCTGGGCGCCACCGAGCCGGTCGGCATCACCCGCCTGGGCCACCCGCCGCAGTTCGGCTTCCCCGTCATCGGCATGCTCGCCGCCCAGTACGGCTTCACCGTCTCGGTGGACACCCGATCGCCCTACGGTGGCATGCGCGCGGTGGTGATGCTCCCCTCGGAACTGCTCACCACCGCCGTCGACGCGGACCCCGCCCCGGTCCCCGCGCAGCGCCGCGTCACCCGCGCCCCCCGTGCCGCGGCCGCGCCCGCGGAATCCCGGCCCGCCGCGCCCGCGACCACCGCTCCCGTCGCCGACGAAGGAACCGCCGCCCTGGACGGAGAACTGCCGCAGCGCCGCCGCCGGGCCCCGCTGCCGGTCGACCGCACGCACCAACCGGCGCCGACGGACGCCCCCGACCGATCGGACGCGGAGACCGCGGGGCTGATGGGTGCGTTCCTGCGCGGAACCCGCTCCGGCCGCGTTCCCGAGACAGACGACAAAGGGCAAGAAAACCGATGAACAACGACCTGGCCTGGATTCTCAACGACGCCCTCAAGGTCCCGGAGGCGCGGCACGCCATCCTGTTGTCCGCGGACGGAATATTGCGCGCGCATTCCGACGGGATATCTCGGGACGAGGCCGATCGGCAGGCTGCGGCGCTGTCCGGACTGCAATCGATCAGCCGGAGCACGGCGGAGTTCATCGGCGATTCCGAGACGCCTTGGCGCCAGACGCTCGTCGAGTTCGGTGACGGGTTCATCTTCCTCGTGGCGGCCGGCCCCGGCGCCTATCTGGCGGTATCGGCCACGCAGAACGTGGACATGGAGATCATCACGTTCCGCATGCAGCAGCTGGTTCGCCAACTCGGAAAGGAAATGACCAGCCCGCCCCGACGGAATGCGGATCATTCGGTATGACCAACGATCGCACGGCGAAATCCGACGCCCCCGACTTAGTGCGCCCCTACGTCATCACCCGCGGCCGCGGCCACCCGACCCGCGAGGGTCTGGACCTGGTCAGCCTGGTGATCGCGTTGCCCGGCGACGAGTCCCCACACATCCTCGACCCCGAGAGCACCCGCCTGCTCGCCCTGTGCCGCGGCGGGATCCTCTCGGTCGCCGAGGTCGCCGGACACCTGAAGCTGCCCATCGGCGTGGTCAAGGTGCTGCTGTCCGACCTCATGGACACCGGCCTGGTGGCCACCCGCCGACCCATCCCCGCCGCCGAGCTTCCCAAGGCCCAACTTCTACAGGAGGTGCTCGATGGGCTCGCCCGTCTCTAACGGCGCCGCCACCGACGTCTACCTGGCCGACTCCGTCAAGGTCGCGGCGAAGATCCTGGTGGTCGGGCACTTCGCCGTCGGCAAGACCACCTTCGTCGGCACGATGTCGGAGATCCGTCCCCTCAGCACCGAGGAGACGATGACGCAGGCCGGCGCCCACGTCGACGACCTGACGGGCGCGGGTCGCAAGACCACCACCACGGTCGCGCTGGACTTCGGCCGACTCACCCTCAGCGACCGACTCGTGCTCTACCTCTTCGGCACGCCCGGGCAGCAGCGCTTCGCCCAGGTATGGAAGGACATGACCCTCGGCGCCCTCGGCGCGATCGTCCTGATCGACCCTCAGCGCTTCGACCAATCCTTCGACGTCATCGGCCTGTTGGAGGAGTACGACGTGCCCTACGCCGTCGCCGTCAACCGGTTCGACGGCGCCCTCGAACATCCCCTGGAGAAGCTGCGCGCCGCGCTCGACCTGTTGCCGGAGACCCCGTTGGTCACCTGCGACGCCCGCGACCGCGCCTCCTCGACCGAGGCCCTGATGGCCCTCGTCCGCTACCTCCAGCTCCGGGCATCCAAGGAACTCGCGTGAACACTGGCCCACTCGACCGTCCGGCATCCTCGTCCGGCGATCACCCCACACCACCCCCGGGCTGCCCCGCCCACCACGCAGGCGGAGCGATCCCCCTGTACGACAAGGCGTTCTCGGCCGACCCGCGCGCCGTGTACGCACACCTGCGCCGCCAGGGCGTGGCCGCGCCGGTGGAACTGGCGCCCGGGGTCGACGCGATGCTGGTCACCGATCACGCCGCCGCACTGCGCGTCCTGCACTCCCCCGAGTTGTTCGCCAAGGACCCCCGACGCTGGCTCGCGCTGGCGGACGGTACGGTCCCCGCCGACAGCCCGGTCGTGCCCATGATGATGCACCGCCCCAACGCCCTGTTCTCCGACGGCGCCGAGCACCTGCGGCTGCGCCAGGCCGTCACCGACAGCCTGGACCGGATCGACCCGTACCAGTTGCGCCGCTTCGTCGAACGCAGCTCGGACTACCTGGTCGACCAGTGGTCCGGCGCCGGCACCGTCGATCTGCTGAACTCCTACGCCAAGACCCTGCCGCTCCTGGTGTTCAGCGAACTCTTCGGCAGTCCTCCCGAGTTGGGCGACCGCCTGGTCGCGGGCATCGCCGGCATCTTCGACGCCGTCGGGGACGCGGAGGCGGCCAACCGGATGCTCACCGGCGCCCTGATCGAACTCGTCGCGCTCAAACGCGAACAGCCCGGCGCCGACGTCACCTCGTGGCTGATGGCCCACCCCAACCGTCTCACCGACGAGGAGATGATCCATCAACTCGTCATGCTCATGAGCGCCGGTACCGAACCGCAACGCAACCTGATCGCCAACGGATTGCGGCTGATCCTCTCCGACGAGCGCTTCTCGGTCAGCCTGTTCGGCGGCGGGGCATCGGTGGAGGACGCACTCGACGAAGTGTTGTGGACCGACCCGCCGATGGCCAACTACGCCGTGCACTACCCGGTGCGCGACGTCGACCTGGCCGGCGTCCCGCTCCGCCGGGGCACCCCGGTGGTGATCAGCTTCGCCGCCACCAACAGCGACCCCGCGCTGTTCGCGAACGGCCGCAGGCCCAACAACCGCTCCCACCTGGCCTGGAGCGCGGGACCGCACGCCTGCCCGGCCAAGGATTCCGCCTGGCTGATCGCCACCGCCGCGATCGAAAAGCTGCTCAACCGCCTGCCCGACCTCGAACTCGCCGTTCCGGTATCGGAGTTGGACTGGCGACCGGGCCCCTTCAACCGGGCGCTCACCGCGCTGCCGGCCCGCTTCACCCCCGTCGCGCCGCGCAGTGCGGCCCGGCCCGCCGATCCGGCACCCGCACGCCCCGCCACCCCCGAGCGGCCGGACCCCGGCGCGCGCAAGGGC
Organism: Embleya sp. NPDC050493; assembly: GCF_044458105.1. Lineage (NCBI taxonomy): Bacteria > Bacillati > Actinomycetota > Actinomycetes > Kitasatosporales > Streptomycetaceae > Embleya > Embleya sp. NPDC050493. The sequence continues at coordinate 105,632 of NZ_JBITHP010000014.1, read as the reverse complement.
GGAGTGTGGAGCTCGTTCCTGAACTGGTGGCGAGGCCAATAGCCGCACCCTGACCCGCCGCCCAGGCGGGCCGCGCCCACCGCCGGGACCGGCCGTGGCCCGGGAGACGCGCGTCTTTCGGGCCCGCCGCCGATGCCCGCGGGCGGGGCGTTCGACATGCGTGCCGAACGCCCCGCCCGACAACCGCAGACACCCTTCACCGTCGGTCGCCCACACCCGGGGCGGCCGATCGATCAACGCTGTGCCGAGTCGTCGTCAGGCGACCTCGTGTCGAGTCAGAAGGAGCCGTCGTGCAGTCTTCAGCGCCCACCACCGTCATCGACAGCCGAAGTGTCGTCGCCCTGTTGTCCCGGCTGCGCTCCGTGGCCGGCCAGGCGGATCCCCTGCCGCTGTACGCGAGTCTACGCGAGATGGGCGAGGTGGTGCCCGCGCCCTGGGGCGGCTTCCTGGTGACCGGTCACCGTGCGTGCGACGAGGTGCTGCGCAGCCCCGACTGGCTCGCCCTGGACCGGGCGTGGCGGGCGCGGCAGACGGAGGGCTCGCGCTGGTCGACGCCGTCGTCCCGCGAACTCGAACAGACCCTGGTGGCACTCAATCCGCCGGAGCACACCCGCATTCGCAGGTCCGTGAACAACATCTTCGACCGCGGTACCCTCGAAGCGCTGCGCCCGACGGTGCAACGAGTGGCGAACACCCTGCTCGACACCCTGATCGAGCAGGCCGGGGACGCCGACGCGGACTTCGCCGAACTCGTCGGCGAGCAACTGCCGGTGGCCACCGTCGGACACTGGCTCGGCCTGCCGCCGGAGGACTTCGACCTGCTCCGCGCGCTCACCCACGCGCAGGCGTACGCCCAGGAGTTGTTGCCCACCAAACGGCAACTCCTGGCGGCGGACGACGCCATCCGGGGGTTGCGCGAGTACTTCACCACGCTGATCGCGCGCCGCCGCGCCGACCCCGGCGACGACGTGATCTCCGGATGGCTGCGCGCCTGGGACGCCCTCGAACCCGATCGCGAACTCGCGGACGAGAACGTCTACTCGCTGGCCATGTTCGTGGTCATCGCGTCCCTGGAGACCACCTCCACGCTGCTGTCCACGATGATCTGGACCTTCGACCGGCACCCGGCGCAGCGGGCGTGGCTGCGCGCGCACCCGGCGGCCCTGGCCGATGCCGTCGAGGAGGTCTTCCGCTACGACCCGCCGATCCATGTGACCACCCGCCACGCGGGCAGGGACCTGATTCTGGCCGGTGTGCCCATCGCCCGCGGCGAGGTCGTGCACACGATGCTGGGCGCGGCCAATCACGATCCCGCCCTGACGCCCGACGCCGGCACCTTCGACGTCTCGCGCCGCGCCCGGCACATCTCCTTCGGCGGCGGCATCCACTACTGCATCGGGGCCGGCCTGGCCCGCCTGGAGGCCGGTGTCCTGCTGGAAACCGTCCTGCGTCGCCTCCCGGCGCTGCGGGTGGTGGCACCGCCCACCTGGGAGCCCCGGCTGGCCTTTCGTCGGATCACCCTGATGCCGGTGAGCGTGCGCTGAGCGATCGGCCGGGGGGGGGGGGGGGGGGGGGGGGGCCCGCCCCCCCCCCCCCCCCCCCCCCCCCGCCCGCCCCCCCCCCCCCCC